>JAJPID010000024.1 GCA_021324945.1 Lysobacterales bacterium
GCGCGCGACGCGCGCGTGATCCTGGCGCGCGAAGTGCGCGATTCGATCATGAAAATCACGCCCGAAGTGGTCGCGAACGTCAGCGCGCCAGTTTCAACGTGAGCAACCGCCGCACGTCCGCCCATTCGGCGGCGACGATGCTGTACACCACGCTGTCCCGAACGCTGCCGTCCGCGCGCAGTCGATGCGAACGCAGAACGCCATCGCGTCGCGCACCCAACCGTTCGATCGCTCGCTGCGAATGATGGTTGTAGCGGTCGGTACTGAACTGCACCGCCACGCATTTCAAGGTCTCGAACGCATGCGCCAGCAGCAGGCGCTTGCAAGCGGTGTTGACGTGGCTGCGCTGTCGCGATTTGGCGTACCAGGTATAGCCGATCTCCACGCGTGGCAAATTTTCGTCGAAATCGAAGAAGCGCGTGCTGCCGACGATCGCGTTGTCGCGCTTGTCCCGCACCACGAACGGCAAGGACGTGCCCTGCGCCTGCATCGCCAGGGCCTTATCGACGTAGGCCAGCATGCCGCCCGGCGCCGGCACCGACGTGAACCACAATTTCCACAATGCGCCATCTGCCGCCGCACGCTCCAGCGGCTCGACGTGGTCGAAGCTCAAAGGTTCGAGCGCGGCGTGTTCGTCTTGCAAGATGAGTGGGTCGAGCGGCATGCGCTGTTCCAAAAGCAGATTACGGGCTCACCCCTTCGGGGGCGCCCCGGAATGACGAAGAGGTTGCTATGCTCCCGAATCCCGAATTCACGCATCCAGATCGGGAATCAGCTTGCTCTCAAAATACGCGATCATGTCCTTCAATTTCAGCTTGCGCTTCTTCAATCGCGTCAGTTGCAACTGGTCGCAAAGCGGATCGGCGGACATGCGTTCGATCGCGGCATCCAGGTCGCGATGCTCCTCGCGCAGTTCGGTCAACTGCCGCGCCAGCACGGCCGGGTCCGAGGAAATCATGGCGGCAGTGTAGCGCCGTGCGCGACTCGCCGGCGCATGCGCCGCACGCGTTAGAATTGTCCGTTGCCCATTCCGGCTCGCTCATCGATGAACGCCCTTCCCGCCGCCGATCTGCGCAAGCGCGAACACGAGACCGCGCGCGTGGCCAAGCGCCTGCGCCATCAGATCGGCCGGGCGATCGCCGACTTCAACATGATCGAGGACGGCGACAAGGTGATGGTGTGTCTCTCCGGCGGCAAGGATTCCTGGACGTTGCTGGACATCCTGTTGTCGCTGCGAGCGAAAGCGCCTGTGCGTTTCGAACTGGTCGCGGTCAATCTCGATCAGAAGCAGCCGGATTTTCCCGAGCACGTGATTCCGGATTATCTGAAATCGCGTGGCGTGCCGTACCACGTGCTGGAGCAGGACACCTACAGCGTTGTGAAGCGCGTAATCCCGGAGGGCAAGACTCTGTGCAGTCTTTGTTCGCGCCTGCGGCGCGGCGCGCTGTACGCGTTCGCCGAAAAAGAGGGCTTCACGAAGATCGCGCTCGGGCATCATCGCGACGACATCCTCGCGACGTTTTTGCTGAATTTGTTTTATCAAGGCATGCTGAAGGCGATGCCGCCGAAACTGCGGTCCGACGACGGCAAGCACATCGTGATCCGGCCACTGGCATATTGCCGTGAGGACGAAATCGCACGGTACGCGGCGTGGCGCGGCTTTCCGATCATTCCGTGCAACCTGTGCGGCTCGCAGGAAAACCTGCAACGCAAGCAGGTGCGGCGCATGCTGGATCAGTGGGAACGCGAACATCCCGGCCGCAGCGAAATCATGTTCCGCGCGCTGATGAATGTCGCGCCGTCGCAACTGGCCGATGCGAAGTTGTTCGATTTCGCTTCGTTGGGAGCGCGCGGTGCGACGAGTGCGGATGTGCATGCGTGGTTGAGAGATACCTCAGCGGTCAGCGATGAATCGTGAGCGGGTCGGCCCTCGCATTCTTTGTCGCTCACCGCTCACCGCTCACCATTCCCGCTCACGGTTGACCCATGTTCTTCCGCAACCTCACCCTCTTCCGCTTTTCGTCCGAAGTCGCCAAAACCCTCGCCGATCTGGAATCCGTGCTGGCCGAGCACGCGCTGCGGCCGTGCGGACCGCTGGAATCGATGACGCGCGGTTTCGTCTCGCCGTTCGGGCCGGAGTCGCAGGTGCTCACGCACACCATCGGCCACACCACACTGTTCACCTTGGGCGCGGAAGAAAAACTGCTGCCCGCCGCAGTGGTCAATGCCGAGCTGGGCGAGCGGCTGCGCAAGACTGCCGAGCAGCGCAACCGTCCGGTGTCGGGGCGTGAACGCAAACGGTTGAAGGCCGAAGTGCTGGACGCGCTGCTGCCGCGCGCGTTCGTGCGGCCTACGCGGCTTGATGCCTATGCCGACACAAAAAATGGCTGGCTGGTGCTGGATACCGCCAGCCGCAAGGGCGCCGAAAGCGCGCTGACCGCGCTGCGGCAGGCGCTGGGCAGTTTCCCCGCGCTACCGCTGGCGCCGCGGGAAGCGCCGCGCGCCCTTCTGACCGGCTGGCTGGCGCAGGGCAAGCTGCCGAAGGGCCTGGAGCTCGCCGACGAATGCGAGCTTCGGGACCCGGCGGGCGGCGCGGTGGTGCGCTGCCGCCGTCAGGAGCTTGAAAGCAGCGAGGTGCGGGAGCATCTCAAGCGGGGCAAGCAGGTCTATCAGCTCGGGCTGGTTTTCGAGGAACGGCTGGGGCTGTTGCTGGGTGAAGACCTGACCGTGCGCAAGTTGCGTTTTCTTGACGTGGTTTCCGATACGCTGGGCCACTCCGACGACGACTCAGCGGCGGAACTGGACGCGCGGTTTGCCCTGATGACGGCCGAACTCGAGCGGTTGCTGCAAGCTTTGTCGGAGTGGTTCGGTCTGCAAAGACCAGACGATTGATCGAGGCGAAAATGACGGGCGAGTGGGTCGAACTGGCGGGTCGCGCGGGCACCATCAAGGTGCTGAAAGCCGTGCATCCGCGCGCGCGCCGCCTGCGCCTCACCGTCACGCCGCGCGGCGCGCGCGTTTCCTATCCGCGCGGCACACATCCGGCACAGGTGTATGCATTTCTGCGTGAGCATTCCGATTGGCTGGAACGCAAGCTGAGCGAGTTGCACGTGCCGCGGCGTGGACCACCGCCGTTGAAGGTGGGCGTTCCGACGTTGATTCCGCTGCGCGGCGAGAGCATCGAACTCACCTGGCGCGAAAGCGATTATCCGCATGTCGAACACCGGCTCGACGAATTGCGCCTGCACGTGCCGCGTCCCTATTCGCATGCACTGCCGATCGCACACACGTTGCTTGCAACGTTTCTGGAAACCCAGATGCGCCGCGATCTCTCGCGCTGGCTGTCGCACTACACGCCGATGTTGGGTGTTGCGCCCACGGCATTGCGGATGCGTCCGATGAAAAGTCTGTGGGGCAGTCTCGATGCACGTGACCGCGTCACGCTGGATCTCGCGCTGGCCTTGGCGCCGCCCGCTGCCCTGCGTTACGTGCTGGTGCACGAGCTGTGTCACCTGAAGGTGCGCAGCCATTCCAAGCGCTTCTGGGCTTGGGTCGAGAAGCTTTACCCCGATTACCAAGCGCAACGCGACTGGCTGCGGGAACACGGCGCGGCGCTAAAGGCGGAGATGGAGCGGCTGCTGGCGGACGATTGATCCTGACGAAACACTCCCTTTCAATAGAGAGGAGAGAAGCGAGTGCCGCATCAATCTCCCGCCGCCGACACGATGTATTGCTCGAGTTTTCCATCGGGCATCGTGTAGGTCACCAGTTCCAACTTCCGTTTGGGAAAATCGATTTCGTAGCGGCGCATCGTCATGCCGCCGCGCTGGCGCCAGGCTTTCTGCTCGAATGAAGAAGGCGTGCCGAGGGGTGCCAGGCTTTGCCGATAATCCTTGCGCGCGGTGTCGTCGAAGTAGCTGTTGCAATTGGCGGTGAGCAGCGCGCGATCGAGCTTGCCCTGCTGCAAGCCGGCAAAGATTTGCTTCGCCTCAACCAATGCCCGGTTCGCCGCGGAATCCTGCACGTCGAACAGCGACTGCGCGATCTTTTTGGCGATCTCGCCCGAGGTGTCCACAGCATCCTGATTCGTCAGAACCACGACGGCCGCGCGGTCGTCCGGGAAGATCAGGTTGGTCGCGGTGAAACCCATCACCTCGCCGTCGTGCGAAATCATGCGGTGACTGTCCAACCGGCCGACGAACACGCCGAGGCCGTAGTTGGCCGCAACGCCGTCGTTCAAGACGATGGTGGTCTCCATGGCGCGCCACGAGGCCGGCTGCAGCACGCGCTGATCGATCATGGCGATGTCCCACTTGGCCAGATCACCCGGCGTCATCGCGAGTTCGCCCGCACCGAACATCCAGTTGACGCCCTCCTTGGGCGAAGGCCGCAGCGGGCCGAGCGCGTTGCGCGAATAACCGCGCGCGTCGGAATCTGGCAGCGCTTTCAGATTGGTGTTGTACGCATCGCTGATGCCGAGCTGCGGAAACACGTTCGCCTGCAGGAATTCGAACGGCGTCTTGCCGCTCACCTTCTGCACGATCGCGCCGGCGATCACGTACCCGGTGTTGCTGTATTGCCACTGCGATCCCGGCGCGAAATCCAGCGGCTTCTTCGCCCAGCCGTCCATGATCTGTTGCGGCGTGGTCGCCTTGCGCATTTCCGGCATCAGGTAATCCTGCGGCCAGTAATCCTGATAGCCGGACGTGTGCGAAAGAATCTGCCGCAACGTGATCTTGTTCGCGTCGGTGAGATCGGGAAAGAACTTCGCGATCTTGTCATCGAGACTGAGCTTGCCCTGCTCTTGCAGCATCAGGATCGCCGCGGCGGTGAATTCCTTGCTGATCGATCCGATGCTGTAGCGCATCATCGGGGTAGCCGGAGTCTTCGGCTCCAATCGAGCGTAGCCATAGGCGTGCACGTAAACCAGCTTGCCGTCGCGCACCAGCGCGATCGAAGCGCTGGGCACGCCGCTCTGTTTCAGCGCGTCGCTGGCGATCTCGTCGATTTTTGCGGCAAGGTCAGGGGGCGCATCCACGGCGCGCGCCACGGATGCAAGCGGCGCGGCCAGCGCGAAGATGAAAAGAATCCGGCAGATCGGGTGCATCGCGCGGCTCCTCATTTGCAAACGACGCAAACGATAGCACCGCGTCAAGCCTGAGGCGGCCGCGAGTTTTCCCTCTCCCGCCCGACCATTTGAATCAAACGGTCAGACACCCCTTCCGCAAGCGGGAGAGGGAAAAGCTTTACTCCGGCTGTGGTTCTAGCGCGCCTTCGCTTTCGCGTTGCGCGTGGTGATCGGCCGCCAGCAGCATGTAGAACGCCGGCACCACGAATAGCGTGAACAGTGTGCCGATCGCGAGTCCGGTGGAGATCACCAAGCCCATGTTGAAGCGGCCGGCGGCGCCGGCACCGGAGGCGATCACCAGCGACACTACGCCCAGCACCATGGCCGCGGTGGTCATCAGGATCGGGCGCAGACGCACGCCGGCCGCGTGTACGATGGCGTCGAACTTGCTCATGCCGGCGCGCTGCGACTCGTTGGCGAACTGCACGATCAGGATGCCGTGTTTGGAAATCAGGCCCATCAGGGTCACCAAGCCGACCTGTGTGTAGATGTTCAGGCTGGCGAACAGGTTGACGAAGATCAGCGCGCCGAACAGCGCCATCGGCACGGACACCAGGATCACGATGGGGTCGCGCAGGCTGTTGAACTGCGCGGCCAGCGCCAGGAACACGATGATCACCGCGAACAGCAGCGTGGTGCCGAAGCCGCCGGATTCCTGCATGAACTGCCGCGATTGCCCGGCATAATCGACGTGATAGCCGCTGGGCGCGACCTCGTTCAGCGCGTCGCGGAAAAATTGCAGCGCGTCGGCCTGGGCCATGCCGGTCGCGCCGGAAATCGTCGCCGAGTTCAACTGCTGGAAGCGGTTGATTGAACGCGGCACCACTTGGCTCTTGATGCTGGCCACTGTCGCCGCCGGAATCACCGAGCCGTCGGCGGCGTGGATGTAGTAATCCAGCACCTGATTGGGATTCAGGCGATCGGCCTGCAGCACCTGCGGGATGACCTTGTACGAGCGGCCGGCGATCGAGAAGTAGTTGACGTAACCGCCGCCCAGCGCCGCGCCCAGCGAGCTGCCGATGTCCTGCTGCGTCAGGCCGAGCGAAGAGACCATGTCGCGGTTGACCTCCAACGTGCTCTGCGGACGGTCGATTTTCAGATCGGAATCCACGAAGTAGAACTTGCCGCTGTCCTTGGCCTTCTGCAGCACGGCCTGCGCCACTTCATTCAAGTTCTGGAACGGTTCGGTGGTGTTGATCACGAACTGCACGGGTGCGCCCTGCGCACCTGGCAACGCGGGCAGCGCGAACACGAACACCTGTCCGCCGGCGATGTTGTTCCAGATGCCTTGCAGTTCCTGCGAGAGTTCGTGCGCGCTCTTGCTGCGATCGCTCCACGGCTTGAACAGCATGCCGCCGAAGCCCTGGCCCGGCTGCACGATCTGGAACATCTGCTCGTATTCGGGCAGCTTGCTGCCCAGCGCGAACATCTGTTTCGAATAGCCGAGCATCTGGGCCGCGGTCGCATTGGGCGGTCCGTTCAACTGGTAGAACAGGAAGCCCTGGTCTTCCTCCGGCGCCAGTTCCGACTGCGCGGTCATGCCGAGCAGGAAGGTGGCGCCGGCGAGCAGAACGCCCATCACCACGATCACCTTCCAGGTCATCAACCCGCCGCGCAGACGCCGCTGATACGCGCTGTGCACGCGCTCGAACTGGCGGTCGATGAACTGCACGAAGCGCCCGCCCTCCTGCTCGCTCTTGAAGAAACGCGAGCACATCATCGGCGACAGCGTCAGCGCGACGATCGCCGACACCGTTACTGCGCCCGCCAGCGTGAACGCGAATTCGGTGAAAAGCGCGCCGGTCAGACCTTTCTGGAAACCGATGGGCACGTATACCGCGACCAGCACCACTGTCATCGCCAGGATCGGGCCACCGAGTTCGCGCGCGGCGAGCAGCGCGGCCTGCAGCGGTGACTTGCCTTCTTCCTTCATGTGGCGGTCGACGTTCTCCACGACGATGATCGCGTCGTCCACCACCAGGCCGATCGCCAGCACCAATGCGAGTAAGGTGAGCAGATTGATCGAGTAGCCAAGCAGCAGCATCACGAAGAACGTACCGATCAGCGACAGCGGCATCGCGATCACCGGGATGATCACCGCACGGAACGATCCCAGGAACAGGAAGATCACGATGGTGACGATCACCAGCGCCTCGACCAGCGTCTTGATCACTTCGTGAATCGAGGCGGTGACGAACTCGGTGCCGTCGTAGACGATCTGCCCGCTCAGGCCCGCCGGCAACTGCGCGCGGATGTCCGGCATCGCATCGCGCACGCGCTTGGCCACATCCAGCACGTTGGCATCCGGCGCCACCTTGATGCCGACGAACACCGCCTGCTTGCCGCTGAAGGACACGTTGAAGTCGTAGTCCTCGGCACCGAGCGTGACGTCCGCCACATCTTGCAAGCGCACGATCGCACCGTTCTTCTGCTTGATCGCGAGCTGCTTGAATTCATCGACCGAGTGCAGATCGGTGTCGGCGGTGAGATCGACCGACACCGCCTGGCCCTTGGTCGAGCCGACCGCGGCAAGATAGTTGTTGTTGGCGAGCGCCTGGTACACGTCCGCCGCGGTCACGCCGTGCGCGGCCATGCGCGCGGGATCCAGCCACGCGCGCAGCGCGAACTGGCGGCCGCCCAGGATTTCCGCGGTCTGCACGCCTTCGATGGCATCCAGCTTGGGCTTGACTTCGCGCGTCAGATAATCGGTAACGCTGTTGGAGGGCAGCGTGTCGCTGCGGAAGCCGAGGTACATCGCGTCGATCGTCTGGCCCGTCGCGACGGTCAGCACTGGCTGCTGCGCCTGCGGCGGCAGCTGGTTGCGCACCGAACTCACCTGCGTCTGGATTTCGGTGAGTGCCTTGTTGGCGTCGTAGTTCAGGCGCAGCGTGGCGACGATGGTGGACACGCCGCTGGTGCTGCTCGAGGTCAGGTAATCGATGCCCTGCGCCTGCGCGATCGCCTGCTCGAGTGGCTGGGTGATGAAGCCCGCCACCGTTTGCGCATCGGCGCCGTAGTAGGCGGTCGTGATCGTCACCGTGGCGTTCTCGGTTTTCGGATACTGCCGCACGGTCAGGCTGGTGACCGCGCGCAAACCGAGCACCAGGATCAGCAGGCTGACCACGATGGCGATGACGGGTTTGTTGATGAAAAGGTCTGTAAATTTCATACGGGGAAAAGAGCCCTATTGCCTCGGCTTCGAATGCACCACGCCTCTCCACACCCCCCGTTCGAGCCGCGCTGCGGCCCGAACGCCTCCCTTGACTCAAGGGGGCCGAAAAGCCGGGCATTCCGGCTCGGCATCGGGATCAATCTTCCTGCGGTGTCGGGTTGGGGTTGTCGGCGGGCTTGTACTTGTTGTCGATCTTGATCTGCGCGCCGTTCTTCAGCTTCAACTGGCCGCTGGTGACGACCTGCGTGCCTTCCGGAATGCCGCTGAGGATCGCCACCTGGTCGCCGCGCGTCGGGCCTGTGGTGACGAAAGTCTGCCGCACCACCAACGCATCCGGCGGCGGCGTCTGCGACGTGCCCTGCTGCTTGCCGTCGCTCTTGGACGCGCCGGCATCAGTGCTGTCGCCGTTCTTGTTCGCTTCCTCGGCCTGCACCTGCTCGAATTCGCGTTCGGTCATCACCACATACACGGTTTCGCCGTATGGGTTGTAGACGATCGCCGTCTGCGGCAAGGTGAGATAGCGCACCTGTTCGCCGACATCCACGCTGACATTCGTGAACATGCCGGGCGTGAGCACGCCGTCGGGGTTCGGCACCGTGGCCTCGACCAGCACGTTGCGCGTGTCGTTGTCCACCTTGGGATTGATCGCGGTGACTTCGCCGGTGAACTCACGCTTGCCGAAGGCGTCCAGGTGCAGCGACACCCTCTGGTTCGCGTGTACGCGCGCGAGTTCGCGTTGCGGCACGTAGAAATCCACGTACAGCGGATCCATCTGCTGCACGGTCACGATGGTGGTGCCGGCGTTGAGATAGGCGCCGGGATTGACGGTGATGATGCCCGCGCGGCCGGAGAACGGCGCGCGCAATTGCTTCTTGTCGACGTTGACCTGCTGCTGCGCCACCGCGGCTTCCTTGGCCTTCAGGTCCGCCGCGGCGTTGTCGTAGTCGGCCTTGCTGATCGCTTGCACGGCGAGCTGCTGCTTGGCGCGCTCGAAGGTGATCCTGGCCAGCGCTGCCGCGGCCTGCAACTGGTGCAGCTGTGCCACGTCCTCGCTGTCGCGCAATTGCAGCAGCACCTGACCCTGCTTCACGTCGTCACCGGATTTCAGATTCACCGCGGTGACGAGGCCGGAGACATCCAGCGCGAGATCGGCGCCGCGCGCCGCGCGCACCGTGCCGACCGCCGAGATCGCAGGCTGCCACGGCTGATATTTCGCAATCGAAGTGGTGACGACCGCCGGCGCGGGTTTCGGGAAGCTGGCGATCATGCGCATCACAAGCAGCACCTTGATGCCGGCGATGATCGCGATCAGCACCACCACGCCGATGATCATCAGGATCATGCGCTTCCTGGTACTCGGCTGCTTTTCCACAAGCGTTTGCATAATTGTCCCTTTGCGATCATCCCCGATCGGTTTGTCTGTGCGATCGTCCTTGATGGCTTGTCGACAAGCGGATGGCGCGTCTGTCGTGCTCTCGCTATCCGAAAGTCAAAGCACACGTCCCGTGCGCGGTTTCAAGAAAAGCTATTTCTTTGCCGGGGCGGTGGTTGATGCCAATTTCGAATCGGCATCATTCCATCCGCCGCCCAGTGCGGCGTAGAGCGCAGCGGTGTCGGACAGGCGCGCGGCGCGCGCCTGGATCAGCGCGATGCGCGCCTGCTGGTACTGGCGTTCGGCATCCAGCAGTGTGAGGTAGTCCACCGCGCCGACGCGATACTGGCTGCGTGTGAGATCGAGACGCTTCGATGCCGATTGCTCGGCGATGTTTTGCGCGGCCAAACCTTGCGCGTCGAAATCCAACGCCTGCAGCGAATCGGCGACATTCTGGAAGGCAGTCAGCACGGTCTGCTGCCAATCGGCGAGCGCAGCATCCATCGCCGCCTGCGCCGCGCGTTTCTTGTGCAGCAATTCGCCGCCATGGAAGATCGGCTGCAACAGATTCAAACCCAGCGACCACGCCCCGGTGCCGGCGGTGAACAGATCGCCCGATTTCAATGCCTGCGAGCCGGCGCTGCCGGAGAGCGTGATCTGCGGCAGCATGTTGGCGATCGACACGCCGACGTTCGCGGTCGCGGCATGCAATTGCGCGCTGGATGCGCGGATGTCCGGCCGCTGCTCGACGATCTTCGAGGGCAGGCTGACCGGCACGTCCTGCGGCAGCGTCACATTCGCCAGTTCGATCGGCTGCAACTGCAATTGCGCGGGAGGGATGCCGAGATACGTCGCCAGTTGATCCTGCGTGGCGGAAAGCTGTTTGCGCAACGGCGGCAGCGTGGCTTCGGTTGCGGCCAGCTGCGACTGCACCGCCAGCGTATCGGACAGCGATTTCGCACCGATCGCCTGCTGCTTGCGCGCGATATCGAGTTCCTTGCGCAAGGAATCGGCGATTTCCTCAGTCGCACGCACCTGTTCGCGCAGGGAGGCTTCCTGCAGCGACGCGGTCACGACATTGGTGGCGAGGATCAGGTAGGTCGCATCCAGTTGCGCGCGCTGCGCATCGGCCAACGCGGATTGCGCTTCGACGCCGCGGCGCACGCCGCCGAAGATGTCGAAGACGTAGCCGACACTGACGCCCGCGTTGTAGACCGTGTACGGGCCGGTTGCGCCGCCTGCGGCTTGCACGCTGGACAACTTGCTGCGCGTCGCGCCGGCATTGGCATCCAGCGACGGAAACAAACCGCCGCGTGCGGCCTTGGCGTTCTCTTCGGCTTCGCGCAGGGTGGCGCGCGCGGAGGCGATCGTCGGCGAATGCGCCAGCGCCTCATTCACGCGACGGTTCAGTTCGTCGTTGCCGAACGTCGTCCACCAGTGCTGTGGCACGTCCTGGCCCTCGAGAAAACGCTGCGCGTCGCCGCCGGCCGTGTCCGTGGAAACCGTCTGCGCCGGCAACGGCTGCACGGTGTAACGGTCCACCGACGGTGCGTCGGGGCGATGGTAGTTCGGCCCCACCGCGCAACCGGCGAGCGCCAGCATCAGGGCGCCGGCCAGCGTGCGCGGCGTCAGCGAGGGAAAAGGTTTGAGATCGATCATCGGGATGCCGGGAATCTCGCAACGCGGCGGGTCAGAGCGCCCGGCCATAATTGAACCGGTCGGTAAAGATATTGGAATTTATTTTCAAATGCAAATGTTGTTCAAGCTAGGGTCGAAAGTCCCGGCCCTCGCTCATGACATCCGTCATGTATGGCGGGACTCGTCTTACTCAATAGACCCATATTCGATGACGAACGTGACCGCGGCGTTTCGACATGTGTCCGTACCAAAAAGATGCAAGGCATGACCAATGCCATGTGCGATTCGCGTCTGGAATAGGTCTCGCTGATGCCATTCCCATCCCGTCCGAAGGCGAAGGGGACGAGTGCACCAGCTTTCCGCCCCCTTCAAGGGGAAACTGGCGCGCTGAGGACCGCAGGTTTGCGCGCCGATGAGTGCCCACAGCAGGAGCCAAGGGGGTTGCTTGGCGAGGTCGAAGGAAGTCCAAGCCTGGCAACCTTTGGGTGGAATAGTGGGCCTTCAACGATGGGGCTGCGACAAATACTCGGCACTCTGCATCTCGATCAGCCGGCTGGCGGTTCGCGCGAATTCCGCGCGCAGACGTTTGCCATCGTAGAGCTCGATCGCGGGCGCGGCTGCCGATAGCGCCACTTTCACGCGGCGATCGTACAACTCGTCGATCAATTGCACGAAACGGCGCGCTGCATCTTCGCTCGTCGGCGTGAACTGCGGCACCTCGGAAATCAGGATCGCCGGAAACTCACGCGCCAGCTCGATGTAATCGGCCGTGCCGCGCGGTCCTTCACACAGCGCGGCGAAATCGAACCACACGACGGTGCGGGCCGTGCGCCGCACCGGGATTTCGCGTCCGTTGATTTGCAGTGTGCCGCCTTGCTGCATCGGCCCGCGCGCCAGGCTGTCAAACAATGCAGCCAGCCCGCGCTCGGCCTGCGGACCCGGCGGCGTCAGATACACCGGCGCGCGCGTCAGCGCGCGCAACCGCCAGTCGTGTGGTGATGCCAGCTCCAGCACGCGGCAATGTTTTTCGATCAGCGCGATCGCAGGTAGAAAGCGCGCGCGCTGCAAGCCGTCGCGATAGAGATCGCGCGGCGCAGTGTTGGATGTCGCCACCAGCGCGACGCCGCGCTTGAACAGCGCCTGCAACAAATTGGCGAGAATCATCGCATCGCCGATATCCTGCACCATGAATTCGTCTAGGCACAGTACACGCGTGCGTTCCGCCAATTTTGCGGCGACTTCGCGCAGCGGGTCACGGCGCTCGCTCAAGTCCCGCAGTCGCAAGTGCACGTCCAGCATGAAGACGTGAAAATGCGCGCGGCGTACGATGTCGGGCGGCAGCGATTGCGCGAACAGATCCATCAGCATCGTCTTGCCGCGTCCGACCGCGCCGTACAGATAGATGCCTTGCGGGGCGGCCTCTCGGCGCAATCGCGTCAACCACGGCTTCGGCGCCAGCAACTGCACGCGCAATCGGTCGAATTCAGCGAGCAGCGCGCGCTGAGCCGCGTCATCCTGCCACTCATGCGCGGCCACGCCTTGCGCATAGCGCTGCGACAACATCGAGGCATTTTCGATCGGGGCGGAATCCACGCGACCGGATCACGCTTCCGTGCGTAATGGCGGCAACCACGCTCGCACCGCATTCTTCACCGCCCCGCGCAGATCCATCAGTCGGCGATGGAAGAAATGTCCGGTTTCAGGCATGCGCACCAGCGTCGGGTGTACTTCCAGCGTTTCGATCCAGTCGAACACGCCCTGCGGCTCGACGATCTCGTCGTCCTCACCCTGCACGATCAGCCAAGGGCACTCCGGCATTGCCACGCCTTCAAAATCCCAGCGGCCGACCGGCGGCGCGATCGTGATCAGCGCATCCGCCGCGAGCGAACGCGCGGTGCGCAGAGCGACATAGGAGCCGAACGAAAATCCGGCCAGCCAAAGCTTATCGTTCGGACGCACGCGCCGTACCCATTGCGCAACCGCAACCAGGTCGCCGCTCTCGCCGTCGCCTTCGTCGTATTCGCCCTGCGACTGGCCCACGCCCCGGAAGTTGAAGCGTACGGTGTCCAAACCCGATTCGCGCAAGCTGCGCTCCAGCATCGTCACGACTTTGTTGCGCAGGCTGCCCCCATGCTGCGGATGCGGATGGCAGATGGCCGCCGTGCCCGCTCGCGCCTCGTCCGGCCTGGCCGTGGCTGTGGCCACTTCCAGCCGTCCTGCCGGGCCTGGAAACGCATATTCCTGAGCGCCTCGCGGGAACTCCGTAGGCGGGTGGAAAGACGTCGACGGCTGCGGATCGCTCATCGGAACATGATACCGAAGCACAAAGGCGAGCAAGCGCAGGCCACGGATGGCCACATTGAGCGGGCTTCCAGCGCCGTCGCATGAAGCTGACCATCGCAGCCGGGCAGGCGGGAAAGGCGCGCCAGTTTGAGCACGGGGACGCGCGAATTCGCACCGGCACGCGCTCGGCGAGAATCGCGGGGGTGAGGCAGCGCGCATAGCCGTTGCCGTGAATGGCATCGGCTGCGCTGCCGAACACCTGCACATGGATGCCGGCCGGGAAGCAATCCAAGGATGGCTGCTCGCGGATAATTTGCAGCCAACCGGATGTTGGCTCGACCGTCTTGCCGGCGCGATCGTTTTGGCGACTTTTGCCGAAAGAAAAGTCGCCCGCTCGTGGCAGCGAGCGGGACCCAGAGCAATTTTGCTGGAAAGCAAACCGGATTCCGGCTTGCGCCGGAATGACGGAAGCGAATGTCAGTGCACTTGGCTTACCATCCACTTCACCGTCGCTTCGACCTGCGCGTCGGTGAGCGCGGGGTTGCCGCCCTTGGCCGGCATGTGGTTGCCGTCCGGGCCGGTGTAGCCGCCGATCGCGTGCTTGACCAGCGTGTCGATGCCTTCGGCGATGCGCGGCGCCCAGTCGGCCTTGTTGCCGAGCTTCGGCGCGCCGGTCACGCCGGCATCGTGGCAGCTATGGCAGAGATTGCCGTAGATCGTCTTGCCGTCGGTCGTGCCGCCGTAGGCCACCTGCGAGGCCGCGGCCTTGGCCGCGGCGGCCTGCTGTTCCAGCATCGCCTCGCGTCCCGTGGCGCCCGCGTAATCACCGCCGACCGGCATGATGCGCTCGCCGGCTTCGCGGATCTGCGCGGTGTCGGCCTCTTTCGGCATCGAGGCGTGCACCAGCAGGCCGATCACGACAAAACCGACGGCCACGGCCGCCAGCGCCGCGATCATGATCGCGAAGTGGCGCATGAAGGTGCGGTCGGAGGGCGTCAGATGATCGCTCACGGATGAACTCCCGGTTGTTCTGGCGTGCCGTTCTGGCCGAGGCAGCGGCCGCACCAGCCCTTGCGGCACGCCCAAAGCGCTGAAGTATAACCGTGCCGCAGCTTGTGGCAAAAGCGCAGTCGAACCGCCGCGCTCAGGACGCCTTGCGCTTCTTCGCCGGCCGTTTCCGCGCGGACTTCGCGGATTTCTTCGCCGCCTTCTTCGCCGTCTTCGTGGATGCGCGTTCGGCGGCCGGCGTGCGCTTGTTGCTCTCGATGCTCTTCTTCAGCAGTGACATGAAATCCACCACGTTGGTGGCGGCGTTCTTGGGCATCTCTGTTTCTTCCGTTCTCGGCGCGCGCACCGTGCCCTCCTGTGCTTTCACGCGCTCCTCGATGACCTTGCGCAAGCGCGCACGGAAATCGTCGCGATATGCTTCCGGCTTCCACTCGCCGATCATGGATTTCACCAGCGTCTCAGCCATGTCCAGTTCCTTCGGACTGACGCGATAAGCCGAGAGTTTCTTGTCCGGGAATGCATATTCATCCGCGCTCACCAATTCCTGCGGGTAGCGCAGCAGCATCAGCAACAAGGCTTCGTCGCGCGGCATCACCAATGCGAGGTATTCGCGCGTGCGGATCACCACGCGCGCAAGGCCTGCGGTTTTCAAGCGCTTCAGGGTTTCCCGCAGCAGCACGTAACCCTTCTCGGCCTTCTTCGCCGGCACCAAGTAATACGGCTTCTCGAAATATTCCACGCCGATGTCCTCGGGATCGACGAAGGCCTCGATGTCCACCGATTCCGTGGATTCCGGCGCGGCCTTGGCGAAATCCTCCTTTTCGATCACGACATAACTGCCCTTGTCGTATTCGAACGCCTTGACGATGTCCTTCCACGGCACTTCTTCGCCGGTTTCCTCGTTGACGCGCTCGTAGCGGATCGGCGCGTTGTTGCGCGAATCCAGCATCCGGAAATGCAGGTCCGTTTGCCGTTCCGCGGTCATCAATTGCACAGGGATGTTCAACAGACCGAAGGTGATGGTGCCGCTCCAGATGGGCCTTGGCATTTCGATCCTCCTTGAAAACCGGGCAGCCATTATGCGCCCGGCCGCGCTCACGAACGCAAGCCCACCCCTTTGTGCAATAACGTCAGCGCGACCGCGCCGAGCGCCGCGGTGAAGGCGCACATCACGAGATAGGCGATCCACAGTGACACGTCGCTAACCCCGAGTACGCCGTACCGGAAGGCATTGACCATGTACAGGATCGGATTCACCAGCGACACCGTATGCCACGGTTCGCCGAGCATGTTCACCGAGTAGAACACGCCGCCGAGATAGGTCAGCGGCGTCAGCACGAAGGTCGGCACGATGGCAATGTCGTCGAATTTCTTGGCGAACATCGCGTTGATGAAACCGGCCAGCGAGAAGATCGTCGAGCCGAGCAGCACGGTCGTGATCGCGACCAGCGGATGCGCCAGATGCAGCGAGGTGAACAACAGCGCGATGGCCAGCACGATCGCGCCGACGAAAAGTCCGCGCAACACCGCGCCGGCCACGTAACCCGAGAGCACCACCCAGCTCGGCATCGGCGAGGCCAGCAGTTCTTCGACATAACGGCCGAATTTGGAACCGAAGAAGCTGGACGTGATGTTGCCGTAGGAATTGGTGATCACGCTCATCATCACCAGGCCCGGCACGATGTACTGCATGTAGCTGAAGCCATGCATCGGCCCGATGCGGCGGCCGATCAGCGTGCCGAAGATCACGAAGTACAGCGTCATCGTGATTGCTGGCGGTACCAGCGTCTGCGACCAGATGCGTACCATCCGTCGTACTTCGCGGCGCGTAATGGTGTAGAGCGCGATCGCATTCGCGCGCGCGACAGAGAAATCGCGCGTCTCGGCATTGATCAGCGCCTCGCTGTGCAAGTCATTCATGCCGCAGCCTTCTCCCGCGCACTCTGCTCGACCAGCCGCACGAACAATTCCTCCAGCCGGTTGGTCTTGTTGCGCATCGAGGTGACGGTGATGCCACGCGCGGAGAGCGCCGCGAACAGCGAATTGAGATCGTGCTGCTTGGACATTTCCGCTTCAATCGTGTTGCCTTCGCGGCAAACGAGTCTCACGCCCGGCACTTCCGGCAGCGGCTCACATGGGCCGCTGACATCCAGGATGAATGTCTCCACATCCAGCTTGGACAACAGCACGCGCATCGAGGTGTTCTCGACGATGTTGCCGTGGTCGATGATCGCGATATTTCGGCAGAGCTGCTCGGCTTCTTCCAGATAATGCGTGGTAAGGATCACCGTGGTGCCCGCGCGATTGATGCCGGTGATGAATTGCCACATCGAACGGCGGATCTCGATGTCTACACCCGCGGTCGGTTCGTCCAGGATCAATAGACGCGGCTCGTTCATCATCGCGCGCGCGATCATCAGCCGCCGCTTCATGCCGCCGGACATCATGCGCGTGGGCTGATGCGCCTTGTCCCAGATGCGCAGCTCGTTCAAATATTTTCCCGCGCGCGGCTTGGCGACCGGACGCGGAATGCCGTAGAAGCCGGCGACGTTGACGCAGATCTCGAACGGCGTTTCGAACTGGTTGAAATTGATTTCCTGCGGCACCAAGCCGATCTGCCGCATCACCGCGCCGCGATCCTGGTGGATGGAAATGCCGAACACGCGCGCATCGCCCGAGGTGGGATTTACCAGCGAGGAGAGGATGCCGATCAGCGTGGATTTGCCCGCGCCGTTGGGGCCGAGCAATGCGAAAAAATCGCCGCGTTCCACGCGCAGGTTCACGCCCTTCAGCGCCTGCACGCCGTTGGAGTAAGTCTTGCGAAGGTCGACGGTTTCGAGTGCCGGGGTGTCGGTCATGCAGCGCGGATTCCAGCACAGTCGTTCGCCCTCAGGTATCGAAGGACGAACCGTGAAAACCGGAGCGTTCGCGGTTCGATACCTCACCGCGAACGGCTATTATAACGAGCTTTATCCAAGCTTCTTGTTTGTTGTGCCTGAAAAATTTCAACTCACGCTTGAAGACAGCTTCATGCTGGCGCCCACCGTGCGCCACATGGCGTTCGCACGCGCCGATGGTGCGCCGTTCGCGTTCGTGCCGGGGCAGTTCATCCAGATCCATTTCAACTATGACGACGGCAAGCCGACCAAACGCAGCTATTCGGTGGGCACGGTAGGTGACCAATCCGGCGAGGTGCGACGGCTGGAAATCGCGGTGAGTTACGTCGAAGGCGGCGCGGCAACGAAGCTGCTTGGCGGCCTCGAGCGCGGCGGGCAGGTCGAAGCCAGCGGTCCGTACGGGCGTTTCTGCCTCGACGACAAGGATATCAACGAACGTTACCTGCTGATCGCCACCGGCACCGGCGTCACGCCCTATCGCGCAATGCTGCCGCGCCTTGAAAAAGTGATCGCCGAGCGTGGCTGCAAGGTGAAATTGTTGTACGGCGCGCGTAACGAACAGGAATTGCTCTATGGCGAAGAATTCGAGGCTTTCGCGCGCGCGCATCCCGGTTTCGAATTCCATCCCTGCTTCTCGCGCGGCGCGCGCGCAACGCCGCGCGAACATGATCGCCTCGGCTACGTGCAGAATGTGCTGCCGGAGTTCGAGCCCGATCCGCACCGCGACATCGCGTATCTCTGCGGCAATCCGAACATGGTGGACGCGGTGTTCACCACGCTGAAGGAAGCCGGTTTGCCGGTGCAGCACATCCGCCGCGAGAAATACGTTTCCTCGCGCTGAATCGAGCTCGTTCAACGATCACGGGGTTGCAACCCGCCCTACAATCGCGCCATGAAACTGCTGCTCGTTGAGGATTCGCAACGTCTGCGCGACACGTTGGCGCGCGGCCTGCGCGCGGCGGGCTTCACGGTGGACGTCGCGGCGGACGGCGTCGAGGCAAACGGTTTTCTCGCCGGTTTCGATTACGACTTCGTGCTGCTGGATCTCGGCCTGCCGCGCATGGATGGCCTGAGCGTGTTGCGTGCGATGCCCGCAGGCGGCGCACGGCCACGCGTGCTGGTGTTGTCCGCGCGCGATCAGGTGAACGACCGCGTGGAAGCGTTGAACGCCGGCGCCGACGATTATCTGGTGAAGCCGTTCGCTTTCGAGGAAGTGCTGGCGCGCTTGCATGCGCTGGCGCGCCGTCCGGCCGAAACACGCGCCGACGTGCTCGAGCACGCCGGCATCAAACTGGATGCACGCGCGCACGAGGCAAGCTTCAACGGCCAACGCCTGAATCTCACGCCGCGCGAGTTCGCATTGCTGGAACTGCTGCTGCGCCATCGCGGCCGCGTGTTCGCGCGCGCGGCGATTCTGGAACGCATCGCCGGCAGCGAGAGCGATGCGTCCGACCGCAGCATCGAAGTGCTGGTATTCGGCCTACGCCGCAAGCTGAGCGAAGCCGGTTGCGAGGACGTGGTCGAAAACCGCCGCGGCGCGGGTTATTTGATCCGATGAGCGCGCGTCGCTGATGCGAAATTTCTCGCTGCGTCTGCGCCTCACCCTGCTGCTGGCGCTCGCCGCGCTGATCGCACTGGGCGCGGCCGCCTGGGTGGTGGACTGGCGCGCGGATGCGGAGATGCAGCAACGGTTCGACACTGCGCTGCTGGCGCGCGCGCAGGCATTCGCGGCATTGGCGCGCAGCGAGCGCGGCCGCGTGCAACTTGAAACCGGTGCGGCGGGCGGCGACCTGTTTCCCGGCGCCACCGGTGCGCAGTGGTACGACTTGCGTTGCAACGGCATCGTCGTAGCGCGCAGCGCGCAGAACTTGCCCGCGCTGGCGGCGACGGGCGTACCACGCTTCGCCAACGCGTCACTCGCCGGCCGTACGGTGCGCGAAGTCGCGTTGCGTTTCCATCCGGCCGAAGACGACGATATGCACGTGCAGACACCCACCTGCGCGCTGCGTTATGCGCTGGATCGCGGCCCGCTGGATGAAATCCTCGACACGCTCGACTGGATCCTGCTCGGCAGCATTCTCGGCGCGTGCCTGATCGTACTCGCGCTGACGCCGTGGCTGGTACGCCGCGGCTTGCGCCCGCTCTCGGGTTTGAGCGACGCCATGGCGCGCATCGGCCCGGATACGCCGGGCGCGCGTCTGCCCGATGCGCACACGCGCGAACTCGCACCGGTGGTGGAGCGATTCAACGGCGTGCTGGCGCGCATGGACGAAGGCCTCGCGCGCGAGCGGCGTTTCGCTTCCGGACTTGCGCATGAATTGCGTACGCGCCTGGCCGAGTTGCGCGCGCTGGTCGACGTGGAGAGACGCTATCCCAGCGGCCGCGATATGCACGCGCTGCTCGCCGAGATCGGCAAGATCGGTGGCGAACTGGAAGCTACCGTCGGTGCATTGCTGCAACTGACGCGCATCGAATTCGGCGTGCAGACCGCGCAGCGCGAGCGCCTCGATCCGAATGCCTTGCTGACGCGCGCGCTGACGCGCCACGCCGAAGCGCTGCACGGACGCGAGCTGCAATTGCGGCGGGAGAACGCACCGGCGGATTTGCACATCGAAAGTGATCCAGCGTTGCTGGAAATCGTGGTGGACAACCTGCTCGGCAACGCGATCGCCTACGCGCCGCCGCGCAGTGCGGTGTGCGTGAGATGCGCGCGCGAGATGCTTGTGATCGACAACGCCGCACCGGATTTGCGCCATGAAGATCTGGCGCGTTTCGGTCAGCGCTTCTGGCGCAAGCACGGGGGCGAAGGCGGCGCCGGACACGCCGGCTTGGGTCTCGCACTGGCCGCAGCGGCAGCCAACGCGATGGGAATGCGGTTGGATTTCGCGTTGTGCGACGGACGCCTGCACGCCGCCCTGCATTGGTCGTGACGCGTGTAGGACAATTCCGACACGCGCTCGCAACGTTCGCTGCTTTCGTTCACGCGTGGCCGCGCGTACGCTGATCGCAAATCGGAAGGAGTGGACACAATGATCGACGTGCAGGGTATCGACCAGCTTGCGCAGCGGCTGGCCTCGCTGGTGCCGCCGGGCCTGAACGCCGCGCGCGAGGACTTGCAGGCGAACTTTCGCGACGTGCTGACGCATGGTTTGCGCCGTTTCGATCTGGTGACGCGCGAGGAATTCGATTCGCAACGCGCGGTGCTCGCGCGCACGCGCGAAATGGTCGTGCAATTGGAAGCGCGCATGGCGGAGCTGGAAGTGCAGCGCACGAAGTGATCCATGTTGGAGATTTTTCAGCCCTCCGTGAATGCGGAGGGATGGCCCGCTGTTGCCCGAGTTTCGACAACATGCAGCGCTGCAATGTTTGCCGTCGTCTCGTGTTGCGGGGGAGCCAGAGCAGGGAAGAACATTCTGGATTCGGATGCCCGGAGGGGAAGGCATGCGGAATGACGGGCGGGCCAGGATTTGACGCGAGCTCCCTTGAATGGCAGCTCGCGTCGGCGAGCGCCCGCACTGGAACGTGCGGGCGGGAAAGCGATTCACGGACGACTGCTTGCGAGTCCTCTTTTTGACACATGCCCTCATGTCTCTCGCCGTCGCTTTAACCCGCGCACAGGAAGGTGTCGCCGCACCGCTCGTGACGGTGGAGGTGCATTTGTCCGGCGGCTTGCCCGGCACGTCCATCGTCGGCTTGCCGGAGGCGGCGGTGCGCGAAGCGCGCGACCGCGTGCGTGTGGCGATCCAGAACACGCAGTTTGAATATCCTGCGCGGCGCGTCACGGTGAACCTCGCGCCAGCCGAATTGCCAAAAGATGGCGGGCGTTTCGACCTTGCCATCGCGCTCGGCATTCTTGCAGCGGGCGGACAGTTACCGCGCGAGGCGCTGCGCGGCTGCGAGTTCCTGGGCGAACTCGCGCTATCCGGTGAATTGCGCCCGGTCACCGGCGTGTTGCCTGCGCTGTTGCGCGCGCGCCATGGCAAGCGCTGCGTGATCGTGCCGATCGAAAATGCACACGAGGCGGCATTGTTGAACGACGTCGAAGTGCGCGTGGCGCGCACGCTGGCTGACGTCTGCGCGCATCTGCGCGGTGTGGAACCGTTGCCGACGCCGAGGGTGGAAACCGAATCGTCCACCGCCAACGACGACGAGCCCGATCTCGCCGACGTGCGCGGACAATTGCATGCGCGGCGCGCATTGGAGATCGCCGCGGTGGGCGCGCACCACCTGTTGATGATCGGGCCGCCCGGCACTGGCAAGTCGATGCTGGCCGCACGCCTGCCGGGCATTCTGCCGCCACTGTCGGAAAGCGAAGCGTTGCAGGCCTGCGCGGTGCGTTCGGTCTGCGGCTTGCCGATCGAGCCGGACCGCTGGAAGCGCCGGCCGTTCCGGGCCCCGCATCACACCGCTTCCGCCGTCGCGCTGGTCGGAGGCGGTTCGCATCCGCGGCCCGGCGAAATTTCGCTGGCGCATCACGGCGTGCTGTTTCTCGACGAATTGCCCGAGTACGACCGGCACACGTTGGAAGTGCTGCGCGAACCGCTGGAATCCGGCCGCATCGTGATCTCGCGCGCGGCGCGGCAGGCAGAATTTCCCGCGTGCTTCCAACTGGTCGCGGCGATGAATCCCTGCCCCTGCGGCTACGCCGGCGATCCCAACGGTCGCTGCCGCTGCACGCCCGATGCGATCGCGCGCTATCGCGGCCGCATCTCCGGGCCGCTGCTCGATCGCATCGATCTCACCGTCGATGTGCCGCGCCTGCCGTTGTCGGAATTGGACGGCGCGCGCCGCCCGCAGGACGAACCTTCCGCCGCGGTGCGCGAACGCGTGATCGCCGCACGCGCGATCGCGATGGCGCGCAGCGGCAAGCCCAATGCCGCACTCACCACGCGCGAGATCGAACGCGATTGCGCACTGGGGACCAACGAACGCGCGTTGCTGCAACGCGCGCTGGACAAATTCGGCCTGTCCGCGCGCGCCTACCACCGCGTGTTGCGCGTCACCCGCAGCATCGCCGACCTCGCGCATAGCGATCGCATCGGCCGCGAGCATCTGGCCGAGGCGCTGCAGTACCGGCGAATAAACGCCGCGTCGAACCAGTGAACCGAAGTTCTTGCGGAGACTTCAATCGTCATTCCCCAGTCTGGAACCCGCAGCCCCTGTCTCAGTCGCTGCTCCCGGCTTTCGCCGAGCGTAACGAGCAAAGAACCGGGTAATAATCAAATGCAACGCGGCATCAATGTCCGGAGTTTGTCCAGACTTTTCCCTCCGGATCGAACTCGACCGTCACCCTTTTGTTCGCGCGCGCCCCGAATCCGCACACGGCGAGCGGGCCCTCGGCCATCGGATCGAGATCGAACGCCTGCTCGATGTCGGCTTCGTTGATCGCGGCAGTGATGAAGGCGCCGAGGTTCGATTCAGTGGCGGCGAGGTACAGCGTCTGCGACAGATGCCCCGCATCCAGGATCACCGCGCGGTAGGCCTTGGCGTGGTTGCGGTATTTCCAGAAATTGCGGTGGAAACGTGCGCACAGCGCGATCAGCACCGGCGCCTGGGCGTAGTACGCCTGCGCCGCGACGAAAGTGCGCGCGAGCGTGGCGGCTTCGTCGGCGGACAACAAATGCAGCGGCTCCAACGCATGATCGGTCGGGTGATAGTGATACAAACCCGCCGCGATGCCTGCCACGCTCTGCACCAGCAGATAGGCTTCCACCGCATGCAGGCCGCCGGCCGAAGGCGAGGATTTTTTCAGCAACTGCACCCCGGGCGCGTAATCGCTGACCGCACGCGCGCCGAACGCGCGATACAGCACGGCGGAGAAATCGGCTTGCGCAAGCGGATGCGCATCGAAATTGCGGCAGGTGACGCGGCGTTCGGTCAGCGCATCCAATGCCGAATGCGGCGGACGCTGCAGAGACAAACGCTGCCGAGCATCGACGCGCTCGCGCACCGGCGGCGGCGAAGCGCCCAGCCGTTCCAGAAACGTCTGCTCGCTGGCCTCGGAAAAGCGCCGCTCGGCCTCCTCGGTGTCCACGCCGCGCCAGCGCGTGTGCCGGTGCATCACCGCGGCCAGATCGCGCCAATGCGTTGCGCGCAGCGCTTCGTCGTGTTGCGCATGTTCGCTCGAGGCCGCACCGTCGCCGTCCTGCGCGATCAGCAATCCTTTCGCCAGCAGTGCATCCAGCACAGCGCGTGGATGGCGTTGCGCGAGACCATCGAACGACACCCATCTATTCGGCGACAACTCGCCCAACAGCGCGACCTCCGCCGCATCCAGCGCGATCTCATCGTCGCGATGCGCGGTCAACGCGATCCATTCGAGTACGCTGCGCACACCGGTTTCGCCGCCCAGCAGCGCATTCAAATCGAAACCGATCGACTCGCGCGGCTCGATCAGCAGCGTCGCGCAGCGACGGACTTGCATGGCTTTCCCCGATTCGCAAAGCCCGCCAGCCTAGGCGGCGGCGGTACAAGGACGCAAGTCTCTGCTGGCGTGTTGTTTCCAATAACGGCGAGACCGAGATGCCCGATTTCACCGCGACACAGGAACACGCAGTGACTGGAACAGCGAAAGCGTGGACACGGCCGGCGGGAAGACGACCGCGACTGCGCTGGCCGCATTGGGTGTGCCGCAAACTCTGATCGACAGTCTTTTCAGCAAGCAGCACGGCGTCCATGCGGCTTGCTCCGCGACAGACATTCGCGGATGCATTGAGACACTTCAAACAAGGCGCCGCGAAAATCGCGGCATGTCAATGCGCACCGCAGCTCGGCCTTTCAATCGGGGCACAATCCGATGTACCACCGGCGCGCCCGGATTGCGTTTGCAGCACGATAAGCTGAGCTGATGAGCCCAACAATTCGGAAAATGGGTGACTGAGCAAGTTTGAGAGGCACGAAGACGGCGGCTGGCAGGACGCTTGCATAGGAGTCTGCCAGTCCATCCATCAGGAACCCACCGTGGCCGATTCGTCGCTTTCGCGCGAGCATTCGCTCGCCCTGTTGCAGAAGCTCGCCACAGATGACGATTTCCGCAGTCGTTTCGAACAGAAGCCCGCTGCCGCGCTGGCCGAACTGGGCGTGCCACATGAGACGATCATCAATCTGAAGGCATCATGCCTGGCGCCGGCTACTTTGGCGGACAAGCCGCGTTTCATCCAGGCGCATCAAGAGTTGTCCAATGCAGCAGCCGAAAATTGCTTGATGATGGTCATACCCAACGCTCAACTGGACATGGGATCAAAACGATAAACTGGATTTGTTTCAAAGTCAGCGCAATTTCTCAATCCGCGACGCCACCCACGGCAGTTGTATTGCCGAAGGCCATGCATTCTCGAAAGAGGCCAGAGAACGTTGCGCTTCGATCGCATCACCCGAAATCTTGGCCAACTCTGCTATCCGCAACAGCGCAAGATCGGATACTGCGACGTTAAATGGCGTAAGCGTGAATAGCATGTTGCTCTCCACATAGGCACGCCCGCGATGACTCGACAACCAGCGAGCTTCCGCAAGAGCATTGCTGTCATGGGCATCAACATAGGCATCCATCAGCGCAGCGTGTGTAATGTACAACTCGCTGCCGTTCACCAGCGACTTCAAAATTGCGAGTGCGTTCTGTGGATGGCCGGACGCGCGTTCAATTTCAGCCTTTGCTACACCACGCATATTGTCAAGTACTGGCGTGTCCGCTTCGGAATTCGGCCCACTCGCGATCAATGCGTGCTCTGCCAGCTTTGTATCACCCGCATGCGCAGCAAGATACGCCGCCAACGCAATCTGGAATCTCAATTCGGATCGATCGACCAGATTGGCTTGCGCAAGGGCTCTCTCCTCTCGCGCGAGATAGTTCTTGACCGCCCTCACTTGCGCCTCAGACGATGTTCCGTCCAGCGCTTGCAAACTCAATTCCATGGCGATGTAACGTCCAGCGATACGCGGCCCTAGCGAATCTGCCTTCAGGCGCGCTCCAGCGAGCAAATTTTCTGCATCGGCCCAGTTACCCTGGTCGAGTGCTATTGCAATGCTTGTGCTGTTATTGATGACGTCGAAACTGTCAGTACCGGACGATTTGCCGCGCTCAATCAAACCAATGGCTTCTTTGAATTTTCGTTGAGCTGCATACGCGCAGGCGTAAAGGGAGTTTTGATAATGAGCGCCATCAGCAACCGACCGTGAGAATGCGCGCACTGCGTCAGTGTATCTGCCAGCTTCGACGTAAAACGCACCAAGTAAATATTCACTGGTTGCCCGATGGGGATTCTTGGACGAAGCTGATTGTTCAAGATAGGGGATAGCTTCCTCGAAGCGATTGGCGTACAGCGAGAGAAAATAGGCATATGCACCGATGCCCGGGAAATAATCTGGGTAAATGGTTGCCAGCAGCTTCCATTTCTCCAATTCCTGCCGTGGTGCTGTGTAACGAGTTGCCCGGGCATCTATATACAAGGCATCTCGCGGGGACAGACGTGCACGCTCCGCTTGAGCGGCACGGATTTCTGTCAGAGCCTTGTCTGGTTGATCTTCGCTATCGAAGATGTTGGCTAGCGCGATACGCGCTAATGCAAAATGAGGATCAATTCGCAGTGCCTGGACGAAATAAGCTTCTGCATTATTGAATTCGGCTTTGTCGTAAGCTCGTTCACCAAGTGAATAGGCTCTCAGCGCGTCAAGATTTGCAGTTGCGACGTCAGACAATGGCTGCGACTGTTTTGAAACCATCGCCAGCGCTTCGCCGAGTTTGCCGCGCAGTTGTTTGCTGACGTCATCCAGCGAGGGCAGCACGGATTGCGCGCCAACGCCATCGGCGGAAACGGAATACACCGTGGCCTGCGTGTTGGGGTCGATCACCTCGGCGGTGATGCGCACACGGCCGCCGACCTCGGCCAGCGTAGGCAGAATCAGCGCGCGCGCACCTTCGCGGATGGCGATTTCCGAACCGATCGCGCGATTCACTTTCGTCTTGTCCGGATCACGCTGCATGCGTTGCAGGGTTTCCTGTACCGACAGTTCCGGCAGCACGTTGACGTACTGCGATTGCTCCAGGCTGATGTGCAACGCGGTGTCGACCGACTGGTCGAAACGCGGTTCGCCGGTGAGGTTCTGCAGGTCGCCCACCACCACCCAGTCGCGCTTGCCGAAGGCGAGCGTGGGCGGGCTTTGCAGCAGGAACCACGCAGCCGTCCCGATGCCGATCGCGACCAGCGCGGCTTCCGCGGCCAGCGTCAGCGGCCGACGCCACCACGGCAGGATTCTTTTCGCGTTGCGCATCGATCGCGGCGCGTGCAGCGGCGCGATCTTCTCCTCGCCAATCTCGATCACTTCCAGCGGATCGGGCAGGCCCTTGAAACGGTAGCGGCCGTGGTCCTTCCAGTGCACGTGCGCGGCGGCGCGGCCGAGTTCGCCCTGCGCGCGGCGCGCGATATCGGCGGCGGCGGACGAACTCAATATCTGCTGCGGCAGCGCCAGTTGCGCCAGCCGCGCGGCGACCGGCTTCACCAAGCCCTCCACTTCGATCGGCTTGGCGCCACGCGACACGTCTTCCGGCGCGTTCTCCCAGATCACCACGTCGCCCATGTGGATGCCCACGCGCGCGCGAAGCACCACACCTTCGGCGGCGGAAAGATGTTTCAGTCCGCGCTGGTAATCCAGCGCGAAGGCCACCGCCTGAATCGGGCGGTCGAACAGCAGCAGGAACCCGTCGGTCTTGTCGATCTCGCGGCCGCGGTGCTGCTCGATTAGCGCGCGCGCCAGGCGGTCGTGCTTGCGGATGATGTTGGCCGCGTTCTGATCGCCCATGCGCTCGACCAGCGCGGTGGAATCGGCGATGTCGCACACCACAAGCGTGCGCAGTTGCGGCGTGGCGAGGTGGCCGGGACGGGGAGGCAGTTCGTGGATTGAGGCGTTCATGACTACAGCTCCGTTCGCGCTGAGCGTAGTGAGCGCAGCGAACGGAGTCGAAGCGTTCTTCGACTACGGCCCTGCGGGCCCGCGCTCAGGACGAACCTCAAGAACGTTCGTCCCGGGGAAAGTCACATCAACACATGCGCGCCGTCGCCGCCGGAGCCCTTGACGTGATAGAGCGCGCAATCGGCCTCGCTGTACCACACCGACCAGCCGGCTTCGTCACGGCAGAGGCTGCCGCCCACACTCACCGACACGCGCAAATCCGCCGGCGCGTTGCGGAAGCGCAACTGCCGCACGCCCTCTGCGATGCGCAATGCGCGGTCGGCCAGCTCGCGCTGATCCAGCACCTGCGCCAGCAATGCGAATTCGTCGCCGCCCAGACGGCAGGGCAGATCGATCGCCGTGGACGCCTCCTGCACTTCGGCCGCGACCGCGCGCAGCACCTCGTCGCCGACCAGATGGCCCGCGCGGTCGTTGATCTGCTTGAAATGATCCAGATCGATCAGCAGCAGGCCGAGCATGCGCGTGCGTTCGCGCATTTCGCCCATCGTTTCGAGATAGCGGTACAGCGCGCGCCGGTTGCACAGACCGGTGAGGTCGTCGGTGCAGACCTGCCGGCGCGCGAGGTGCAGTTGATCTTGAGTCTGCCGCAGCGAATCCAGCGTCTGGATCAGATCCTCGTTGCGGCGCTTGTAGTTCGTAATGAGTTGCTGCTCGCTCGCCACCAGATAGGAAAACGAGCGGCGCATGAACTGCGCCAGTAGTTGCGGCTCGCGTTCCAGCAAGTCGTCGAAGGCTTCCTGCTCGATCATGCGCAGCACGCAATGTTCGGCCGCGACCGCACTGCCCGAGCGCGCGTGGTTGCCGACGAACAGCGCGAGCTCGCCGAAGAATTCGCGCGGGCCGATCAGCTTGTCCGGCAGGTCGCCGCAGAATTCCAGCAACACGCGGCCCTGTTCGATCACGAACATCGCGCGGCCGAACTCGCCGCGGCGGAAAACGGTCTGCCCTGGCATCAGCTCGCGCCGCTCGCCGGCGGAAACCAGCAGCGAGAATTCCGCATCCGATAACTGGCGCGGCAGCCGTGCCACGCGCGCACTCACGTGCGGCGCTTCGCGCTCGGCTGTGGCTTGGGCTTCAGCGTGGGACACGGCCTCCCCCTTGAAGGCACACAGCTGCCGATAGTACCGCAACTCGCTGATCAAGACAGGGCCGCCGCGCGGATTTTAGATACCGCGGTTTTTCCCCCGGAACGGCGCGTAAAAGCTGCGCAGCGCGGCGATGTCGGCGGCCATATTCGCGGTCGGTTGGAACAGCGGGCCGACGCCGATCACCTTGCGCGGATAATCGAAATAGGCGGGAATGACCGGCACGCCCGCCTCGCGCGCGATCCGCCAGAAGCCGCTCTTCCATTGGGCCACCTGCTTGCGCGTGCCTTCCGGTTCGACTCCGAGCCAGAAACGTTCTCGCATTTGGAACTGCCGCACCATCTGTTCGACCACGCCGTGCGCGGCGCGGCGTTCGATCGGAATGCCGCCGAGCTTGCGCAGCAACGGGCCGAGGGGCCATGCGAACAATTCGCGCTTGGCCATGAACGAGATGTCCACGCCCAACGCGACCTTGAACAACAGGCCGTGCACGCCGTCCCACCACGATGAATGCGGCGCGGCGATCAGTACGGCTTTCGGAACGTCCGGAAGCTCGCCTTCGAACCGCCAGCCGCTGACGCGCACGATGCCGCGAAAGAGCTTCCGCCAGGCACGCTGCCGAAATTGCGGTGCGTGCGGCGGCAACCGCGAAGGCAGCGGACTCAATCTTCGCTCCAGCCGCGCGCGCGATTGCGCTTGATCCGGCCGCGCTTCTGCTTGCCGGCCAGGCGACGCTCTCTCGAAGCGCGCGTCGGCTTCGTGGCGATGCGCTTCTTCGGCACATGCAGCGCGCTGCGGATCAGTTCGATCAAACGCTCGCGCGCGTCTTCGCGGTTGCGCGCCTGATCGCGGAAACGCCGCGCCTGGATCACCAGCACGCCGTCGTCGGTCAGCCGGCGATCGTTGCGCGCCAACAAGCGCTCGCGCACGTCATCCGGCAACGATGGCGAATGCACCACGTCGAAACGCAATTCCACCGCGCTCTCGGTGCGGTTGACGTGCTGCCCGCCCGGACCATCCGCGCGCAAAAAGCGCTCGGTGAGTTCGGAGTCGGGGATGGCGAGGGCGGAAGTGATGCGCATACGACGACTTTACACACTCTCCGCCATTCCGGCGAAAGCCCGAACCCAGTGACTTTTTTCACAAGATCTCTTGGTTCGGCTCGCAGCCGAAGACGGCGCTGAAAGCCTGCTCGATAGGGCCATCCTTGGCCGAACTTTCAGCTACCGACTTCGCCACGGCCAAGCGATCGCAAACGTGCCCAATCCAATTGCAAGCGCCACGATTTCCAACCACGGCGCCCGCGCTGGCGCGAGGACGAACATCAGCGCGGCGCTGACCACCAGCGCGCCGCCGAACGAGGCGGCGAGGATTCTGCGTTGCGTGTCGCGCTGCGCGGCGTGCAGGAATTGCAACTCCTGCGAGGTGACATCCACGCGCGTGGCGCCCTGCGCCAGTTTCTGCAAACCCGTGTGCACCAGGTCGGGAATCTGCGGCGCGATGTGCAGCCACTCCGGCACGCGGCGGCGGATCTCACGCAGCGCGCGCAGCGGGTTGTAGCGGCGCGCCAGAATCCGCTTCAGTTCCGGATACGCCACTGCCCAGATGTCGATCTGCGGATCGAGCTGCCGGCCCAGACCTTCGATGTTCAATAGCGTCTTCTGCAACAGGATCAATTGCGGTTGCAGCGTCAGTTCGAACTGCCGCGCGGTGTTGAACATCTTGGCGATCACCTCGGCCAGCGAGATTTCCGACAGCGGCCGGGTGAAATACGGTTCGCACACCGTGCGCACTGCGGTTTCCAATTCGTCCAGTCGCACGTCCGCAGGCACCCAGCCGGCCGCGACGTGCAATGCCGCGATGCGCCGGTAATCGCGTTCGAACAGCGCCATGAAATTCTCGGCCAGCCAGTACTGGTCGGCTTCCGGCAGCGTGCCCATGATGCCGAAATCCAGCGCGATGAAACGCGGATCCTCGACGCGCGTCGTGTCCACCCAGATGTTGCCCGGGTGCGCATCGGCGTGAAAGAAGTTGTCGCGGAAGACCTGCGTGTAGAACAGCCGCACGCCCTTGGCGGCGAGATGACGACGATCGATGCCGGCCGCATCCAGCGCGGCGATATCGTCGGCCGGAATGCCGTGCACGCGCTCCATCGTGAACACGCGCTCGTTGGTGTGCGACCAATGCACCTCAGGCACGTACAGATCGGGCGAGTCGGTGAAATTGCGCCGCAGCAGGCTCGCGTTCGCCGCTTCGCGTTGCAGGTCGAGTTCGTGATAGAGCGTCTTCTCGATTTCCTCGACGATTTCCTGCGGCCGAATCTTGTCTGCCTGCGGATGCCAACGCGCGACGAGATTGGCCAGCGCGTGCAGCAGATCGAGATCGCGTGCGATCTGTTTGCGGATGCCGGGGCGGACGACCTTGACGACGACCTCGCGGCCGTCCGGCAATGCCGCCGCGTGCACCTGCGCGATCGAAGCCGAGGCCAGTGGTGTTTCATCGAAACGCGCATACAACGCGGTGATCGGCGCATCCAGCGCTTCCTCGACGATGGCGCGCGCCTGAGCGCCGGGAAACGGCGGCACCTGATCCTGCAGCAGCGCCAGTTCGTCGGCTACGTCCGGCGGCAAGAGGTCGCGGCGCGTGGACAACACCTGCCCGGCCTTGACATAGATCGGCCCCAGTTGCGTCAATGCCAGGCGCAAGCGCGCACCGCGCGGCATCGATGCAATCTCCGTACGAGGTTTCGGCAACACAGCGCGCGCCCATTGCAGCGGACGCATCACGTGCGCTTCGTCGATCAGATCGTCCAGCCGGTAGCGCACCAACACCGCAAGAACACGCAGCACACGCGGGAACAGCCGCAGCGGTGTCATGCGGTTTGTTCCCGCAATCGGTTCAAGCGCGCGTTCAAGCGCTCGGCGCGTTCGCGCACCGCATCCACTTCATCCAGAAAATCGTCCAGCTCGCTGCGCGGCACAACCAGCCGCGATTCGTCGCGCAGCCAGTCGGCGGAATCCTGTGCAGCGTGCTGCGCGCGCTGCCGTACCCATTGCGCCGCTTCGCGCAAGGCGCGCGCGATGGCAACGCCTGCCACCTCCCCAAACACATTCGCGAATGCTGCCTCGAAATCCGGCGCGAACTGGCGCGCCAGTTTCTCCACTCGCCGCGCCAATTCCGCATCGCCTGCGATTTCGACTTTGCCCGGCAGCATTTCGCCATTGGGCGAGAGCGCCATCGCCAGCAGCGAAGCGGGCGTGGCGGAAACGCGCAGGTCGGTTTTGCCTTGCTGCGATTCCTCCGATTGCGGAGGTTGCACGTGCAGAGCGCCTTCGCGCACCACAATGTCGAAAGCAATCTCCGGCCCGCGCAGATGCACGCCGATACGGCGGCCATCCAGTTTTGCCAGCGCCGTCTGCGTATCCGGATCGAGTTTCAGCGCGCGGTTGAACGCGCGCTCTAGCGCGCGGCCGGCCAGCCGCCGCAACGGTTTCGGCATCCATGCATTGGCGGCGGTCGAGTGCATGCGGTAATTCTAGCCTCACGCACCGCCCGCAAAGTCCAATTGCCGCCACACCTCGTACACCGCCACCGCGACGGCGTTGGAGAGATTGATGCTGCGGTTGCCGGGCACCATCGGCAGGCGCACGCGCCGAGCCGGCGGAAAGCGGTCGAGAGTTTCATCCGGCAACCCGCTTGTCTCGCAGCCGAACAGCAGGGCGTCGCCATCCTGGAATTGCACATCGGTATGGCGAACTTCACCGCGCGTGGTGAAGGCGAACGTGCGCGGATGATTCAACGCGGCAAGACATGCATCCAGATCGTCGTGCACCGCCACGCGCACGAATTCGTGATAGTCCAGACCCGCGCGGCGCAATTTCGCGTGATCCATTTCGAACCCGAGCGGCCGGACCAAATGCAGCGACGCGCCGGTGTTGGCGCACAGCCGGATCACGTTGCCGGTGTTGGGCGGGATCTCCGGATTGTGCAGGATGACATGCAGCATCACCAAGGGAGCGGCGCGCCGTCGTAGGCCATGAACTTGCCGCCGTCCTCGGGTTTGGCGCGCTCAATCAGACTCAGCATCGCCTTCACCGAAGTCGCCGGTTCCAACGTCGCACCCGCGCCACCCATGTCGGTTTTCACCCAGCCCGGATGCATCGCCATCACCATGATGCCGCGCGGACCCAGCTCCGCAGCCAGCCGCTTCACCGCCATGTTCAATGCGGCCTTGCTCATCGCGTAACTGAGCGTGCGGAAACTGGACGCCTGCGCGATCGACGCCAGTTGCGTGGAAACGCACAGCACGCGCGGCTTGTGCCCGCGCGCCAGCAGTGCGCTGAGCGCCTGCGTGATCAGCAAGGGCGCGGCGGCATTGACCGCGAAGCTCTGCATCAGCGATTCGGAAGTGACGTTGCCGAAGCGCTCGCCGGACACCAGCACGCCGGCGTTGTTGACCAGCAAGTCCACGCGTTGCAGATGTTTCACCGCCACTTCCGGCAAGGCAGCGATCTCGTTCGCAGCGGCGACATCCAATGCATGCACGATCAATTCTTCGCCATGTTTTTTGCGCAACGCATTCAGATCGTCCGCCTGCACCGGATCGCGGCAGCAGGCCAGCACGCGCGCGCCGCGTTCCAGCAATTGTTTGGTGAACTCCAATCCCAATCCGCGATTGGCGCCGGTGACCAGACAGCGCTGCATGTCGAACTCCCGCGTATTGATCTAGTTTAGTCCTACGGCCATTCAGCCGGGGCGAATTATCTTGCGCATGTTCGATGCGCCGGAGATCGCCATGAAATCCCTCTTGCGAATGGCGCCGCTGTTCGGCGGCGCCCTGCTTTCCGCATGCACCTACGGCATCGTGCTGGATGCCGGCGGACAGAGCGTCAGCACCGACTGGAACGGCCAGCGCGTGGCCAGTTGCCGCGACATCGGCAAAGTGACGGTGTCGGTGATGAGCCGCGTCGGGCCGATCGACCGCAGCGACATCAAGGTGCGCGACGAACTGGAGATCATGGCGCGCAACCAGGCCGCGCAGATGCACGCCGACACGATCACGCCGCTGGGCGACCCGCGCGACGGCGAGCAATCGTGGGAAGCGTATTCCTGCGGCACGGTGGCGCCGCAGGGTTATGCGCCGCCATCCAACGACTACGCTCCGTCCCCGAATACGCAGGGTTCCGGCGCGCCGGTGGAAGACGTGCCGCCGCCGAGCGCGCCGTCGCAATCGAACTATCCGCCTCCGCCGCCACCGCAGAATTCGCAACCACAGCCCTTCAGCGCGCCGATGCCCGCGGGCAGCGGCGCGCAGACGTATCCGGTTTCGGGGAGCTCCGGCTAGACTGCGCGCATGAGCGATCCACAATCCTCCGGTACCACGCACTTCGGCTACCGCGAAGTGCCGGTCGCGCAAAAGCAGAAGTTGGTCGGCGAGGTGTTTACTTCCGTCGCTGGCAAATACGACTTGATGAACGACTTGATGTCGTTCGGCATCCATCGTTTGTGGAAGCGTTTCTTCGTGGCGACTTCCGGTGTGCGGCCCGGCGACCGCGTGCTGGACTTGGCCGGCGGCACGGGCGACATCGCCGCGCTGCTCTTGCCGCGCGTGGGCGACCAAGGCGAAGTGATCGTCGGCGACATCAACGCGTCGATGTTGCGCACCGGCCGCGATCGTTTACTCGATCGCGGTCTGCACGCGCGCCTGCGCTGGACGCAGTTGAACGCTGAAGCGCTGCCGTTCCCAGACGGTTGCTTCGACGCGGTGACCATCGCGTTCGGCCTGCGCAATGTCACAGACAAGCACAAGGCGCTTGCCGAAATGCAGCGCGTACTGAAACCCGGCGGCCGTGGGCTGATCCTGGAGTTCTCGCGCCTGCAAAGCGAGCTGCTGAAGCCGCTCTACGATTTCCATTCCTTCCAGGTGCTGCCGCGGCTGGGAAAATTGATCGCCGACGACGAGGCGAGTTACCGCTATCTCGCCGAATCCATCCGCAAGCATCCGGACCAAGACACGTTGCGCGCGATGATGGAGAGCGCCGGTTTTAGCAACGTGCAAGTGCGCAATCTCTCCGCAGGCATCGTCGCGATCCATCGCGGCTACAAGATCTGAACACGCATCAAGCCGCGCGCAAATCCTCGACGATGTTTCCCCATTGCGTGATTTCCCGCTCGTGTCCCGCATCGCGCCAGGTTTCTGCGAGCGCGGCCTGATACCACTCCTGCATCGGCGGCAACGCGAGCAACCGTTGCGCATACGCCTTCGAGTTGTCATCCAGCGGCGGCGAATAGGTCTGAATGCGGAAGGCGACCGGCGCGTAGAACGCGTCGGCGGCGGTGAATTCATTGCCCGCGAGGAACGGGCCGCCGAAGCGATGCAGCCCTTCGTTCCACAACTCGGAAATACGCGAGAGATCGCGTTGCAGTGCATCGTCGACGCGATGCAGTTTCACGCGGATGCCGCAGCTCATGCCGCACTGTGTACGCAGCGCGGTGAACCCGGAATGCATTTCCGCCGCGGCGCAGCGCGCGAACGCGCGCGCCTTTGCATCGGCCGGCCACACGCCCGAATGGCGCTCGGCCAGATATTCGGTGATCGCCAGCGAGTCCCACACCACCGTGTCACCATCGACCAGACAGGGCACTTTGCCGCTGGGCGAAAACGTGCGAAACGTCTTCCAGCTCGAACCGGCATCGAACTGGAACAATTTCTCCTCGAAATCGATCCGGCGCGTTTTCATCAGGATCCACGGCCGCAACGACCATGAGGAGTAATTCTTGTTGCCGATGTAAAGCGTGTACATGGCGCACTCCCGGTCGTGAATGCGACATTTTAGCGATGCCGGACGCACGCCGCGGCCGCGCCTTTCTGCACGAGCACGTCATGACGTGCCGCTGGCATACTCGGCCATTCGCCTGAACACTTCCAGCCGGAGTCCACGATGTTCCGCCATTTTCTTTTTGCCGCGTTGTTATTGCTGCCGCCGGCCGCCTTTGCGGCCGACCCGCACTCCTGGGCGCAACCCGATCGGGTGCTGGTCAAGCACATCGACATGAACCTGGCCGTCGATTTCGACAAGAAGCAATTGAACGGAACGGCCACGTTGGATCTGGACTGGAAGAATCCGGACGCGAAACAACTGGTGCTGGATACGCGCGATCTGCATATCGCCCGCATCGACGCGATCGGCGCGAATGGCGACGCCACGCCCCTAAAATACACGCTGGCACCGGCGGACAAATCGCTGGGCAGCAAACTGACGATCGAAACGCCGGATCGTCCGGCACACATCCGCATCGCCTATGCGACTTCGCCGGATGCATCCGGCTTGCAATGGCTGGATCCGGCACAGACCGCGGGCAAGAAGATGCCCTTCATGTTCTCGCAATCCGAATCCATTCACGCGCGCTCGTGGGTGCCGTTGCAGGATTCGCCGGCGATCCGCTTCACTTGGCACGCGGTGGTGACAGCGCCGAAGCACCTGCGCGTGGTGATGAGCGCGCCGAACGATCCGAAACATCCGCTGGATGGCCGTTTCGAATTCACGCAGACGCACCCTGTTCCTTCGTATCTGCTGGCGATCGCGGCGGGCGACATCGCCGTGCGCGAAACCGGCCCGCGCAGCGCGGTGTACGCCGAACCCTTGGTCGTCGAAAAAGCGGCGCATGAATTCGAAGACACGGAGAAGATGATCGAAACGGCAGAGTCGCTGTACGGCCCGTACCGCTGGGGCCGCTACGATCTGCTGGTGCTGCCGCCGTCGTTTCCTTTCGGCGGCATGGAAAATCCCAACATGACCTTCGCCACGCCGACGATCATCGTGGGTGACAAGAGCCTGGTCAGCGTGGTTTCGCACGAACTCGCGCATTCCTGGTCGGGCAATCTGGTGACCGCGGCGAGCTGGCGCGACATCTGGTTGAACGAAGGGATCACCACTTACGTGCAGGGCCGCATCACCGAAGCCTTGTACGGCAAACGCCTCGCCGACGAAGAAACGCTGCTGGCCATCCGCAACCTGCAGAAGGAAATCGCCACGATGCCGGCCAACGCGCAACGTCTTGCGCCGCAGCCGCGCAAGATCGATGCAGACGACGAACTCTCCGATGTCGCCTACGACAAGGGCTCATGGTTCCTGCGCACGCTGGAACAGCGCTTCGGCCGCAAGCCCTTCGACGATTACCTGAAAGGCTATTTCGATCATTTCGCCTGGCACAGCATCACCACCGAGCAGATGCTCGATTATCTGAAACCGAATCTGATCGACAAATATCCCGGCAAGATGAGCTGGGATGAAGTGAAGGAATGGGTTTATGGTGCGGGCATTCCCAAGGATGCGCCGATCCCGGACTCGCCGCAGTTCGATGCGATCGACAAGGAACGCGCGCAATTTCTGGCAGGAAAACTCGCAGCGGACAAACTGGATGCGAAAAACTGGAACACGCAGGAATGGATGTATTTCCTCGATCGCCTGCCCGATGCGCCGCCGCTGGGGAAGATGCAGGCACTGGATGCCGCGTGGCACCTCACCGGTACGCCCAACGCCGAGATCGGCATGCGCTGGTATGTGCATGCGATCGCGGCGGGCGACAAGGCGGTGTGGAATGCGGCGGCCGAGCACATGACGCGCATCGGCCGCATCTATCTGATGCTGCCGGTGTACTCGGCCTTCGCAAAAACGCCGGAAGGTTTGGCCTTCGCCGAACAGGTGTACGCGGAAGCGAAGGACGGCTATCACCCGATCACGCGCATGGCGATCGAGCGCGTGTTTGCGAAAGCCAAGACTGAGCGCAAGTCGAAAGCGCCGGCGCATTGAGCATGGCCGAAGATCCACGCGCCATCGTGATCGCCCGCGTCAAGCGCCGCCTGAAAATCCTGGGCGCGCTGCTCGGCCTGATCGTGCTCGCGCTGATCGTGATCTACTTCGCCGCGCCGCAGTGGCTGATGCAGGCGCAGGTGGATTGGCAGGCGCGGCGCGCGCAGGTCAGCGAAAAATCCGTGCAGGCCGGCGACACACGCTGGTCGTACTACGAAGGCGGCAAGGGGCCGACGCTGTTGCTGCTGCACGGTTACGAGGACAGCAAGGAAGTCTGGCTGCCCGTCGCGCAATATCTCACGCCCAACTTCCGTGTGATCATCCCCGATCTGCCCGGTTGGGGCGGTTCCTCGCGCGATCCGGATGCCGATTACGACTACACCGCGCAGGCCGATCGCCTGCGCGCGTTCGTGCAGAAGTTGAATCTCGGCGGCATCGCGGTCGCCGGACACTCGATGGGCGGCGGCATCGCCGGCGTGTATGCGTCTAAATATCCTCAAGATGTGGGCGCGCTGATCCTGATCGACAGCGCCGGCGCGCCATTCAAGGAGAACGCCTTCCTGCGCGAGGTGAACGCTGGCCGCAATCCTTTCACCATCGAGAATCGCGCCGATTTCGAACGCGGCCAAAAATTGGGATTCGAAAATCCACCGTGGCTGCCACCGCGTTTCAAGGACGTGATCATTGCGCAAGCGCGGGATGATCGTGCTTTTGACGATCGCGTGCTCAAGCAACTGTTCGCACCGGATCAGCGCAACGTGCTGACGCGTGCGCTGCCGAAAGTCACCGCGCCAACCCTGACGATCTGGTGCCGGCAGGACAAGATCATCGATATTTCCGCGTTGGATACCATTCGCGACGCACTGACCGCCGCGCCCAAGATCAGCGTGACCGAGTTCAACGGCTGCGGCCACATGGCGATCCTGGAACGCCCGAAGGAAATCGCCGATGCGATTACACACTTCGTGTTGATGCCTTGATCGGGGCCGGGCGTACAATGATTCGATGCCGTACGAGTCGCGCAAGGACGTGAGCGAATCGCCGCTGGGGCGCCGGGTCGAGGCGCCCACCGCGCCGGATGCAAGCGTGCTGTTTCCGGTGCCGCGTGTGCAGGCGCGCGTGGAGATCGGATTGAGCACCACGGCGCTGCCCTTCGTCGGCGTCGATATCTGGAACGCCTACGAGCTCTCGTGGCTGGATGCGCGCGGCAAGCCAATGGTGGCCATCGCTGAATTGCGCGTACCGGCCGATTCGCCGAATCTCATCGAATCGAAATCGCTGAAACTGTATTTGAATGCGTACGCGCAGTCGCGTTTTGACGACGCAATCGACTTGCGCAACGCCATCGCGCGTGACCTGAGCGAAACGGCCGGCGCGCCAGTGGAAATCACCTTGATCGAATCGGACGATTTCCCGAAGCAGACCCTTTCGGAACTGCCCGGCGTCTCGCTGGACGAGCAGGAAATCGCGATCAATGACTACGGCCCGCCGCAGCCGGAACATCTGCGCACCAATACGCGCGCAAGGCAGGTCGAGGAATCGTTGATCACGCGCTTGTTTCGTTCCAATTGTCCCGTCACCGGACAGCCGGATTGGGCCGCCGTGCAAATCCGTTATATCGGTGTGCCGATCGATCGCGCGGGTCTGCTGCGCTATCTGGTTTCCTACCGCGAACATTGCGGTTTCCACGAAGCCTGTGTGGAGCGCATCTTCGTGGACGTCATGGCAGGCTGCGCACCGCGCGCGCTGAGCGTCTACGCGCGCTTCACCCGCCGCGGCGGGCTGGACATCAATCCCTGGCGCGCCACGCCGGGTTACGCGATGCCGCCGCCGAATGTGCGGATGGCGAGACAATAGTTTGTGCGATCATGCCTGATCGCGAGAATCAAAAGACGGCCAGGGAGCTCTGGGCCATGAATGGCGGCTCTGGTCGCACTTTTCACCAACAGCACGGACGGTGGTGACGATCATGGAACATACCTTCGACTATCTGATCCTCGGCGCGGGCATGGCGGGTTCGGCCGCGACGAAAGGCATCCGCTCGCGCGATCCGAAAGGCACCATCGCGCTGCTGGGCGCAGAACCGCACCCGCCCTACGACCGCCCGCCGCTGAGCAAGGATCTGTGGAGCGGCAAGAAATCGCCGGAGCAAATCTGGCGCAACATCGAGGGCCTGCGCGCCACGCTGTTTCCCGGTCGGCACGCGACTGCCATCGACACTCGGGCAAAAACCGTGCGCGACGATCACGGCGATCATTACCGTTATGGCAAGCTGCTGATCGCCACCGGCGGCACGCCACGTCGCATCGCCGGATTGGAAAACGAGCGCGTGATCTACTACCGCACGCTGGACGATTACCACGCGCTGCACGATGCGCTGCATCCGGACATGCGCGTGGCGGTGATCGGCGGCGGCTTCATCGGCAGCGAGATCGCTGCGGCACTGGCAATGAACGGCGCCAAGGTCGCCTTGCTGATCGATGGCGAGTTCATCGGCGGACGGGTTTATCCGCGCGCGCTGGCCGAATTCGTCACGAAGTACTTCCGCGAAAAGGGCGTGGAGATTCACACGGGAGCTCGTGTGAAGGGCGGCAGCGCGAGCGACGAAGGCGTCACGTTGCAACTGGAGAGCGGTGACAGCGTCGAAGCCGAATGGGTGGTCGCTGGATTGGGCATCACGCCCAATGTGCAACTCGCGCAAGCCGCCGGTATAGAGGTCGATAACGGCATCGTGGTCGACGAACAACTCCTCGCCGCGCCGGATATCTGGGTGGCGGGCGATGCGGCGAACTATCCAGACGCGACGTTGGGCGAACGCCGACGCGTCGAACACGAAGACGCCGCGCTAACAATGGGCGAACACGCAGGGAAAAACATGGCCGGCGCGGATGCGCCCTATACGCACCTGCCGTATTTCTACTCCGATCTGTTCGACCTCGGCTACGAAGCGGTCGGCGAACTGGATGCGCGAATGCAAACCATCGAAGACTGGAAGGAACCGTTCCGCGAAGGTGTCGTGTATTACCTGAAGGACGGCCGCGTACGCGGGGTGCTGCTGTGGAACGTTTGGGACAAGAAAGACGCCGCGCGCGAACTGATCGCGCAGCGCGGGCCGTTCGAGGAGAAGGATTTGCGCGGAAAGTTGCTCTGAAGCGCTACGCGCTCGTTGCCGCACTCACCTCTTTCGGCTTCACCAGCACGCGCACCGCGATCAGACCCAGCTCGTAGAGCAGGCACATCGGCACGGCGAGGGACGTCTGCGAGATCACATCCGGCGGTGTCAGGATCGCCGCGACCACGAAGCAACCGACGATCACGTAACCGCGCGCCTTCTTCAGTTTCGGCAGATCGACAAAGCCGATCGCGGCCAGCAACACGACCGCCACCGGCATCTCGAAACACAGGCCGAAAGCGAGGAACACCACCAGCACGAAATCGAGGTAATGGCCGATGTCGGTCATCATCGACACGCCAGCCGGCGTGACTGCCGTCAGGAAGCGGAACACCATCGGCAGCACCAGGAAATAAGCGAACGCGCAACCGGCGTAGAACAGGACCACCGCCGACACCAGCAGCGGCCGCGCCAGTCTTTTTTCGTGGCGGTACAAACCGGGGCTGACGAATGCCCACAATTGATACAGCACCACCGGCATGGCGACGAACAGCGCGACAAAGAACGCCAGTTTCAGCGGCGTCAGAAAGGGGCTCGCGACATCGATCGCGACCAGGTGCGCGCCCTGCGGCATGCGCGCCACCAGCGGCCGCGCCAAATACGAATAGAGTTTGCTGGCGAACGGCACCAGCGCCAGCAGCACAATGAGCACCGCGAGAATCGCTTTCAACAGGCGCGCGCGCAGTTCGATCAGATGACTCATGAAACCCTGCTCGGGCAGGGTTTCGTTGCGCTCCGACGGTGGCGTGTCGGACGCACTCATGGTCGTTCACGCGATTCGTCGTCTGCCGACGCCGGTTCTTTCGCTTTGGAAATCTCGGTCGAAGAACGCGAAACCTCCGCACGCGCTTCATCGATCCGTTCGCGTGCTTCGCGTGCCGCACTGCCCAGCGCGTCAGCGGCCGTGCTCGCGTGCTTGCGCGTTTCGTCCATGGCCGCGCGCGCGGCTTCCTGCGCTTCTTTCAATTTCGCGCGCAGTGCCTCTGCTTCCAGTTCGCGCATCACTTCCGCACGCACGCTGTCCCAGCCGCGCCGCACGCGGCGCAACAGCGCGCCCGCGGTGCGCGCCGCGCCCGGCAGACGCTCCGGGCCGAGCACCACCAGCGCCACCACCGCGATCAGCAGGATTTCGCCGAAGGAGATGTCGAACATACGACTGCGCAGCAGTGAGCTTGCCCGCGATCATTCGCCTGCAAGCAGGCTCCTGCGAGCGTCATTCCGCGCGATCGCGCGGCGGGGCGTTGCTTTCCGCGCCCGCGGGCGGAGGCTGCGGCGCGTCGGCACGCAGCTGTGGTTCGGGCTTCTTCTCGTCTTCGCCGTTCATCGAATGCTTGAATTCGCGGATCGCCTTGCCGAGATCGCCGCCGACGTTCTTCAGCCGGCTGGTGCCGAAGATCACCAGCACGATCAGCAGCACGATCAGCCAA
>JAJPID010000044.1 GCA_021324945.1 Lysobacterales bacterium
GCGTGCATATCCACGGCCTGCGCGCGGCGATCGACAAGCCCTTCGACAAGCCGCTGATCCACACCCGCCACGGAATCGGCTATCGCATGGTCGATCCGGATGCAACCCCGGCGTAGGCTGCGCAGCCGCATCATTCTCTCGTACGCCCTGCTCGGTTTCGGGCTGGCGATCCTGTTCGCATTCGCGGCGGTGTACGTACGCAACACGGTCGAGGATCGTCTGATCAACCAACAGTTGCAGAGCGACGTGGACAGCATCGTGCAGCAGAAGCGCGCCGATCCGACCGGTCCGGTGGGAACGAATCTGGTAGTGCCTTGGGTTTTCAGCAAGCGTGCCGAATACAAAATCCCGCTGGCTTGGCAGAATTTCGACACGGGCGTGCACGACTGGTCCGAAAGCGGCGCTGACGGGCGCCTGCATCATTACAAGATTGCGGTTCGTCGCGCGCCAGATTGGGACGTGTTCGAGCTATACGACGTCACCCGGGATGAACTGGGCAAGCGTCAATTGACCACTGCCTTGGTGGTGACGGTGATCCTGCTGGGCGCGTTTTCGCTGCTGGTCGGTTTCTGGCTCTCGGCGCGCGTGATGAGTCCGGTGACGGAACTGGCCGCGCGTTTGCGTGCGCGCCGCGGCGGCAAGTTCGAGCCGCTGGCACCGTATTTCGCCGAAGACGAGGTCGGAGAACTGGCTGCGGCGCTGGACGACTACGCGCAGCGGCAAAGCGCGATGATCGAGCGCGACCGCGAATTCAATGCCGACGTCAGCCACGAATTGCGCACGCCGCTGGCAGTGATCGCCACAACTACCGAGTTGCTGCTGGATAATCCCGATCTTTCCGAGAAGATCAAGACGCGGCTGAAACGCATTGAACGCGCGGTGCGGCAATCGACCGAATTGACGCAGGCACTGCTGCTGCTGTCGCGCGCGGAGCGCTCAGGCCCGGTGGATGGCGAAACAACAGACGTTGCAAAGGTCGCGGCGGACGTAATCGACACCAATCAGCAGCACATCGGCAACAAGCCGGTGATGATGCGGCTGGAAATCGAACATCCTTGCGAAGTGGAAGCGCCGTCGTCGGTGGTCGCGGTGGCGCTTGGCAATCTGGTCGGAAATGCCTGCAAGTACACGCTGGAAGGCGAGGTGGTGGTGCGCGTGCAGGACGGCCGGGTGCGCGTCGAGGACACGGGTCCGGGCATCAGGCAGGAGGACGCGGAACGCCTGTTCGAACGCGGCGTGCGCGGCGAAGGGCAGACGGTGAAAGGTGCGGGCCTGGGTCTCGCCATCGTCCGCCGCCTGTGCCAACTCTACGGCTGGCGCGTGTCGCTGGCACCGCGCGCAGAACGCGGCGCAGCGGCGACTTTGGATTTTCAGAAAACGTGAATTGTGGGCCGTGGGTTGTGATCAGAGAAAGCAGAAGCTCTTCGCTCTTCCAATTCACTATTCAATTTACAACTCACTACTCACACTCTTTCGAGCCATCCCCACTCATCCTTCGTGCGGCCGTCGAACAGGCCGAAGAACAGTTCCTGCATTCTGCGCGTTACCGGACCGGCCCTGCCCGCGCCGACCGGCTTGCCGTCCACGCTGCGGATCGGCGTGATCTCGGCCGCGGTGCCGCACATGAAGACTTCGTCGGCTAGATAAAGATATTCGCGCGGCAAATCGCGTTCGAGCACGACGATGCCGTTGGCGTGCGCCAGCGTCATCAGCGTGTCGCGCGTGATGCCGTTCAGAAGCGCTGCGCTCACCGGCGCCGTGTGCAGCGCGCCATTGAATACCAGGAACAGGTTTTCGCCCGCGCCTTCCGATAACAAGCCGGTGTGGGCAAGCGCAATGCCTTCGCCGAAACCCAGCCGCCGTGCTTCGCGCGCGATCAGTTGTCCCGAAAGATAATTGCCGCCGGCCTTGGCGCCCATCGGAATCGTGTTGGGCGCGACACGTTGCCAACTCGAGACGCAAGCGGTGATGCCGTTCTCCAGCGCTTCGGGACCGAGATACGGGCCCATCGGCCATGCCGCGATGGCGACATCTGTGGGCGTTTCCGCGCTCAGGCCGAAACCGCCCAAGCCACGGAACGCGATCGGTCGCAGATAGGCTTGAGTCAACCCGTTCGCGTGCATCACGTCGCGGCAAGCCTGCGCGAGCTGATCGGGCGTGTACGGCATCGCGATGTCGTACACCCTGGCCGAGTGATAGAGGCGTTTGAGGTGATCGGTGAGCCGGAAGATGATCGTGCCCTGCGGCGTGGCATAGCTCCGGATGCCTTCGAAAACCGACGAGCCGTAGTGCAGCGCGTGCGCCATAACGTGCACGGTGGCCTCCGCCCAAGGCTTGATCGCGCCGTTGTGCCAGATGTAATCGGGATAGAGTTGTGCGGTCATGCGCCTCTCCTGCAAACGCGCATGATAGCCGCGCATCCGTATCTGCCGCTTGGCGTAGGTGAGGTGCTTCCGCTAACGTAGCGCGGTCATGTCCGCCGTCACAGCTTCCATCGACAGCATTGCCGAACCGCTGGTGCAAGTGCGCGATCTGCACACGCGCCTGGGTGGCAAGGTGATCTTCGACGGACTCTCCCTCGACGTGCCCCGCGGCAGCGTGACCGCAATCATGGGTCCGAGCGGCACGGGCAAGACTACGCTGCTGCGACACATCACCGGACAGCTGCGCGCCGGTTTCGACGACGTGTCCGGCAGCGTGCGGGTGGCTGGCGAAGACATAGCGCGTTTGTCGCGCGCCGCGTTGTTCGCGCTGCGCGAGAAGATCGGGTTCCTGTTCCAGAACTCAGCGCTGTTGACCGATTTCAACGTGTTCGAAAATGTCGCCTTCCCGCTGCGGCAACACACGGAGTTGCCGGAAGTACTGATCCGCGACATCGTGCTGACCAAGTTGCAGGCCGTGGGTTTGCGCGGCGCGGCGAATCTCAGTCCAAGCGAACTCTCCGGCGGCATGGCGCGGCGCGTGGCGCTGGCGCGCGCGATCGTGTTCGATCCCATGCTGATCCTCTACGACGAACCGTTCGTGGGCCTGGATCCGATCGCGTTGAATCAGGTGCTGCGTCTGATCGGCACGTTGAACAAGACGCTCGGGATCACGTCGATCCTAGTGGCGCACGAACTGGCCGCGGTCCGGCGCGTCGCCGATCGCGTGTACCTGATCGCCAACGGCAAGCTGGTGGCGCAGGGCGCGCCGGATGAGCTGGCGCGCGAGGACTCCCCCTGGACGCGGCAGTTCTTCGGTGGCGAAGCGGACGGCCCGGTGCCGTTCCATTACCCGGCGCCGGATTACGCGACGGAACTTGGGTTCGCGCGATGAACACGCTCGTGCGCCGCAACTGGTTGTTGAACGGCATCGCGCAACTCGGTGAATGCGGACTGTTCTTCCTCGACATCCTCGTTGCGCTGCCGAAAAGCCTGCGTCACTTCCGCGAAATCTGCCGGCAGGTGTGGTTCGTCGGCGCGATGAGTCTCACGATCGTCATGACCTGCGGAATGTTCGTCGGCATGGTGCTGGCGTTGCAGCTCTATTACACATTGTCGATCTTCGGCGGCACGGCCGCGCTCGGCACCGTGGTGGCGTTGTCGTTGTTCCGCGAATTGGGGCCAGTGGTGACGGCACTGCTGTTCGCCGGCCGAGCGGGGACCGCCGTTACCGCAGAAATCGGATTGATGCGCGCGACCGATCAGATCGATGCCATGGAAATGATGGCGGTGGATCCGATTGCCTACGTGGTCGCACCACGTTATCTCGCCGGCGTGATCGCGATGCCGCTGCTGATGTGCCTGTTCAACGCGCTTGGCATCCTCGGCGGACACTTGGTCGGAGTGACCTGGTTGGGCGTGGACAACGGCACGTTCTGGGGCAACATGACTTCCACCGTGGATTTGTGGAAGGACATCATCGACGGCGTGTGGAAGAGCCTCGCGTTTGGCGCGGTCGTGACATTGATCGCGGTGTTTCAGGGGTACAACGCGCCTCCGACCAGCGAAGGCGTCGCGTATTCGACCACGCGCACGGTGGTGTTCTCCGCAATCGTGATCCTCGCGGTCGATTTCGTGATGACGGCTTTTTTGACGTAGGAACCAACGTGCTCGCGACTGCATGCGATCGTCTGCACGCAGCTCCAACATAGAAGGCATTGAAACGATGAACTCTCGCCCCTCCTACGCCATCGGCACCGGTTTGTTCATCCTGCTCGGCTTCGCGGCGCTGGCGTATCTCGCCACGCAGACGACATCAGTGGCCAACGTGCATCAGGGTCACAGTTATTTCGTCAAGGCGCGCTTCTCCAACATCGGGCAATTGAAGGAACGCGCGCCGGTGAAGATCGCCGGCGTGCGCGTGGGTTCGGTGCAGTCGATCCAACTTGAGCGCGGCAAGATGGACGCGCTGGTGACGCTGGCGATCGACGACAAGTACAACGACATTCCGGACGATTCCGGTGCCGCGATATTCACCAGTGGTTTATTGGGCGACCAGTACGTTGGTCTGCAACCGGGCGGCTCTCCGGAAAACCTGAAGAACGGCGATGAAATCGTGCTGACGCAATCGGCGATGCAGCTCGAAGATCTGATCGGCAAGTTCCTGGTCAACGGTGGGCCGAAGAGCTCGTCCGCACCGCCGTCGAGTACGCCACCCAAACCCGCCGCTTCCGGCGGCTGAAAATCATCAAGCATTTGGAGCTTTCATGTCGCGCATCATCCGTTCCGTTGCACTGGCGCTCGTCATCTGCCTGGCAGGCGTCGCCTCATTCGTGGCGCCCGCTTCCGCGCAATCTGCGCAGACGCCACAACAAGTGGTGCAGTCGATCATCGATCAGCTCGGCAACGCGCTGGATGGCCATCGCGAGGAGCTGCGGCAGAATCCGGAAAAACTGATCCAGGTGATCGACAAAATCCTGCTGCCGCATTTCGATGTCGATTACGCCTCGCTGCTGGTGCTGGGCAAGCACGCACGCGAGGCCACGCCGGCGCAACGCGAGCGCTTCTCGCGCGCGTTCTACAACTCGATCACGCACCGCTACGCCGAAGGCCTGCTGAACTACACCAAAGGCAAGGTCAAGCTGCTGCCGTTCGAGGGCGATCTCAACGCCAAGCGCAGCGTGGTCCGCACCGAAGTGCTGCTGGACGATGGTAAAAGCCTGTCGGTGGATTACGTGTTCCGCAAGACTTCAGCTGGCGACTGGAAAGCCTACGACGTGGTGATCGAAGGCATTTCCTACGTCACCAACTACCGCAACCAGGTCGATGCGGAAATCCAGAAGGAAGGCATCGATGGCTTGAACAACCGTCTGGAAACCGAAGGCGCGAAAGCCATCGATCAACTGCAGCAGCAGGCGCAGCAACCGGCAGGACACTGATCTGCACGCGCATGGGTGCATCCGCCGCAGAAAACGTGCGCTGCTTCAGTCCGGACGCGGACACGCTCGCGCTGTCCGGCGAATTGACCTTCGCCACAGCGGCGCAAGCCTTGCGCGAAGGCGCACATGCGCTCGCTGCGGGCGCGCCTTCGCGGCTCGATCTGAAAGGCGTGACGCGCGTCGACGGCGCGGGTCTCGCCTGCATCCTGGCGCTGGTCGCGGAAGCGAGCCGCAATGGCCGCAGATTGCATGTGCTCAACCTGCCGGACGGCTTGCGCGCGTTGGCTCGTGTATCCGACACGGAGATGCTGTTGAGCGCGGCGTAGCGTTTCGCGCCGGCGTTACATCTGTAGCCCCGAACTCGAACCGCTCGCGGGCACTCCGCCGTTCTTGATGCCGTGCGCCTTTTCGTAGGCGTGCTGCTGTTCCAGCAATTGATCGATGTCGTCGCCGCCGTTGTCGCTGACACCCTGGAACTGCTCGATTACCGACGCCGGCGGATTGCCGTGATAGATCTCGTAGATGCGGCGCTGTCGATACGCGTCGCGCTCGAAGATGTAGGGATCATAGGCCGAGTTCAGGAAACTTTCGGCATCGATCCCGCGTGAGCGCAGCGTCACCAGATATGCGAGGCTCGGCAGATATTGCGCGTGGAATTTGAGATCGTGTTCGCGCGCGTACCACGACAGCGGATCGAAATAGCTGTCCACCGGAAGCCGCCAGATGTCGCGCGCGGTGGTAGGCCCCACGAACGGAATCACCAGGAAAGGACCTTCCGGCACGCCCCAGTGCGCCAGCGTCACGCCGAAATCGGTTTCGTCCAGCGGTAGGTTCATCTCGCTGGCCGGATCGAAGAAGCCGAGCAGTCCCAGCGTGGTGTTGACAGCGAGCCGTCCGGTGGATTTCAACGCATCCACCGGATGCGCCTGCAGAAGATCGTTGGCGATCGTGATCGGCAGCCGCACGTTGGAAAAGAAATCGCTGATGTGCTCGCGCGCCTTGGGCGTCGTGACCTTGCGGTATGCGACGGCCACCGGCCGGATCGCCACCTTGTCGGCCGTGCGGTTGAATGCGTACATCTTGCGGTTGAAGTTCTGCAGCGGATCGTCCGTGCGTGGTGGCGGCACGCTGGCGCAGCCTGCGAGCAGGGCGATGGCGGCGGACAACAGGGCACGGCGCAGACGGACGACGTTGAACGGACGCATGGGATTCGCGGATTCGCGCGACCGCGCGGCGGGAAAGGCGCGATTCTACATGGAGCCTCGCCGCGAGGACTCAAGTGAGGATCGCGGCTCGCCAGACACGCAGGTTGCTGATAGAATCCGCAAGTTTGAGTGCGCTACAACCCGCAACCCAGCCCCTTTTTGTAAAGGGGGCGATCAAACGCGCAAGCGTTTGAGGGTGGTTGTGAAAGCATGACAGCGCGGAAAGAACCGAATTCAACCGGGTTTTACCCAGAGGGTTCCTGATGGCACGTATCACCGTCGAAGACTGCCTCAAGGTAGTCGACAACCGCTTCGAACTGGTGCTGATGGCCACGCGCCGGGCCCGGCAATTGGCCAAGGGCGCGGAGCCGGTCATTGATCCGGAAAACGACAAGCCCAGCGTGATCGCGCTGCGCGAGATCGCCGGCCGCCGCATCGACATGGCCACCATCGACGAGATCGACCGCATCGAACGCGAGCGCCGCGAGCGCGAAGCGCTGGAATGGGCCGCGGCCGAAGTGGACGAAGACATCAAGGGCGGCGACGATTTGTGACGGTATTCCGTTCGTGGCGAGGTATCGCTAAGTACGGGAATTGATTGATACCGGCCTGCCCGGCTGGCTTCGAAGCGGGGCGAATGGCGTTCGCATTGTTCCGGCATTGACTCGCGCGCCCCGGCTGTCTAGCGTGCGGATATGGCCAGAGCTAAAGCCCGCGCGCAACCCGGAGCCGCCGAGCCGGCGCCAAGCGATGCGCGCGGCGAAATCACCGACATCAATGCGCTGACTGCGCGGCTCGCCGAATACCTGCCTGCGGAAGCAATCACGCGTGTTCGCGGCGCGTATGCGGTGGGCGAGCGCGCGCACGGCGGCCAGAGGCGCCGCAGCGGCGAGCCCTACATCACGCATCCGCTGGCGGTCGCAGGCATCCTCGCGGGCCTGCATCTGGATGCGGAAACCATCATCGCCGCGATCCTGCACGACACGCTGGAAGACACCGGCCTGACGCGCGTGCAGCTCGAAGCGGGCTTCGGTTCCACCGTCGCGGAACTCGTCGACGGCGTCACCAAATTGGACAGCATCGACTTCGCTTCGCGCCAGGAAGCGGATGCGGAAAGTTTCCGCAAGATGCTGCTGGCGATGGCGCGCGATCTGCGCGTGATCCTGATCAAGCTTGCCGATCGTCTGCACAACATGCGCACGCTTGGTGCGATGGATCCGGCATCGCGCCGGCGCATCGCACGCGAGACGCTGGAGATCTACGCACCGATCGCAGCGCGCCTCGGCATGAACGCGTTCAAGGCGGAGTTGCAGGATCTCGGTTTCCGCGCGTTGTATCCTGACCGCTATCGCGTGATCGCCGCGCGCATCCAGAGCGCGCTCGGCAACCGCCGCGAGGCAATGGCCAAGATCGAGAACGAGCTGCGCGCGCGGCTGGCCGCCGACGGCATTGAGGCGCGCGTGATCAGCCGTGTGAAATCCCCTTACAGCATATGGTCCAAGATGCGCGCCGAACGAAAATCGTTCACGCAATTGATGGATGTGTACGGCTCGCGTGTGGTGGTGGATTCGGTCGCGCATGCGTATCAGGCGTTGGGTTCGGTGCACGCGCTGTACAAGCCGGTGGAAGGGCGCTTCAAGGATTTCATCGCGATCCCGAAGGCGAACGGCTACCAGTCGCTGCACACTGTGCTGTTCGGGCCGTTCGGCGCGCCGATCGAAGTCCAGATCCGCACCGAGGACATGGACGCCGTGGCCGAGCGCGGCATCGCCGCGCACTGGATGTACAAGACCGACACGGGACCCTCAAACAGCGCGCAATCGCGCGCGCGAGAGTGGTTGTCGGGACTGGCCGACAGGCAGGCGGCGTTGCCGTCTTCGCTGGAATTCCTGGAGAACGTCAAGATCGATCTCTTTCCCGAAGAGGTCTATCTGTTCACGCCGCGCGGCGACATTCTTTCGCTGCCGAAGAATGCGACTGCGCTGGATTTCGCCTACGCGGTGCACACAGATGTCGGTCATCACGCGGTGGCAGCACGCATCGATGGCACACTCGCGCCGCTGCGCGCGCTGCTGGCGTCAGGACAAACCGTCGAGATCGTCACCGCACCCTCAGCCGCACCGAATCCACACTGGCTGGATTTTGCCGCGACCGGCAAGGCGCGCACGGCGATCCGGCATTTCCTGAAACGCCTGCAGCACGAAGATGCGGTGGAGTTCGGTCATCGCATGCTGGATCGTGCGCTGGATGCGCTGGGTTCAAGCCTTGATTCAATTCCGGCCGAAGCGCTGGAGAAATATCTGCACCAGCACAATCAGCGGCGGCTGGAAGAACTGCTTTCCGATATCGCGCTGGGCAACCGCATGCCCGATCAGGTGGCCGCACAACTGATCGCGCTGCACGGCGCGGCGGCTGGCCAGGCGGTGCGCGGACGCGAAAAGATCCGCATCAGCGGCGCCGAGCGCGGCATCCTCACCTTCGGCAATTGCTGTCATCCCTTGCCGGGCGACGACATCGTCGGTTTCCTCTCGCCGGGCAAGGGCATCGTGGTGCACCGGACCGGTTGCCCGAACATGCCGGAATTGTCCAAGCATCCCGAACGACGGGTGGAGATCGAATGGGATCGCGACGTGCAAGGCGACTACCGCGCACAACTGCGCATCGAAGTTGTCAACCGCCCGGGGGTGCTGGCCACCGTCGCGGCCGCGATCGCAGCAGCCGGTTCCAATATCGAAAACGTCGAGTACACCGAACGCAGTCCGTTCGCCGCGACCTTGTTGTTCACGTTGGAAGTGAAGGATCGCAAGCACCTCGCGGACGTGATGCGCCGCGTGCGGCGAACGGGGGTGGTGAATGGGGTGTATCGGTATCCGGTGTAGAGAGTTGGGACAAGGGATGAGTAGCGAGGGCGCGCTGCACTCGTCGCGCTATTCAACCTCGCGCCCTCGCTACTCGTCTCTCTCCCCTGAACTACACTTACAGCCTCCCGAATTGGAAAACGTCATGCCCCGGACTCCAATCCACACGCCCCACGCCCCGCAAGCCATCGGACCCTATTCCCAAGCCGTCCGCAGCGGCAACACGTTGTATCTCTCCGGCCAAACACCGCTCGACCCGTCCACGGGCGAAATGGTTGCAGGCAACATCGAGGCGCAGGCCGTGCGCGTGTTCGAGAACTTGAAGGCAGTGTTGGCGGCGGCGGACGCGACATTCGACGACGTGGTGCGCGTGGGCATCTACATGACCGATCTCGGCAACTTCGCCACCGTCAACGAGGTGATGAAGCGCTATTTCCGCGAACCGTATCCGGCGCGCTCGACCATCGGCGTGGCGGCACTCCCTCGCGGCGCGGCGGTGGAAATCGATCTGGTCGCGGAAGCCGCAGCTGATCTTGTCGGCTCACGCTGACAGCGGGATACGCATTCTCCGCATCGCCGCCGCACGGCGCACTCGCTACCCTTGCGCGATGACCGATCGCACGCGCACTCCGCTCGATGAAGACGAGCCCGGTCTGGCGCCGGTAGGCTCGCTGCCTGGCGTCGGCTCGGCGTTGCAGCAGACGCTGGCGAAACTCGGCATCGTCCGCGTGCAGGACCTGTGGTTCCACCTGCCGCGGCAATACGAGGACCGCACGCGCATCACCGCCATCCGCGATGTGAAGATCGGCCACGCCGCACAAGTTGAAGGCGTGATCGAAGCGGTGGAAACCGGATTCCGCTACCGCGCGCAGTTGCGCGTGGCGATCACCGATGATTCGCAGACCACGCTCGTATTGCGCTTCTTCCATTTTCGCCGTGCGCAAGTCGAGCGCCTGATGCCCGGCGCGCGATTGCGCTGTTACGGCGAGGTGCGGCACGGCGCGCACGGTCCGGAGATGGTGCATCCGCAATATCAGATCGTGCATGCGACGAGCACGGTCGATGAGTGCCTGACGCCGGTGTATCCCGCAACGGAAGGCCTGGGCCAGCAGCGCCTGCGCTCATTGATCGCGAAAGCGCTGACGCGCCTGCCCGATGAAACGAAACTGGAACTGATCCCCGGCGCATTGCGCGAGCCGCTGCAATTGCTTTCGCTGCGCGATGCGTTGCTGACGGTGCACCGGCCGCCGCCCGATGCGGATCTCGACGCCCTGATGCGCGGTTCACATCCCGCGCAGCAGCGGCTGGCATTCGAGGAATTGTTGACGCATCACCTGAGTCTGAAACGTCTGCGCGCGCAGGTGCGCGTGCATCGCGCGCCGGCATTGCGCGAAAGCGCGGCGTTGCGCAAGCGCTTTATCGAAGCGCTGCCGTTCGCCTTGACCGATGCGCAACGGCGCGTGTCGTCGGAAATCGCTACCGATCTCGCGCGTGCCGCGCCGATGCTGCGATTGGTGCAGGGCGACGTCGGCTCCGGCAAGACGGTCGTGGCCGCGCTGGCCGCATTGAGCGCAATCGCGAACGATCATCAGGTCGCGCTGATGGCGCCAACGGAATTGCTGGCAGAACAGCACCTGCGGAGTTTCAGGCAGTGGTTCGAACCGCTGGGCCTCGACGTGGTCTGGCTGGCCGGCAAGGTACAGGGCCGCGCACGGCAAACCGCGTTAGCGGCGGTTGCGGGCGGCGCGCCCATCGTGATCGGTACGCACGCATTGATGCAGGAAGGCGTGGTGTTCAAGCGGCTGGGACTTGCCATTGTGGACGAGCAACATCGTTTCGGCGTGCAACAGCGAATGGCCTTGCGCGACAAAGGTGCGGATGCGGATTTGTTTCCGCATCAACTGGTGCTGACGGCCACGCCGATCCCGCGCACCCTGGCGATGAGCGTGTATGCCGATCTCGACATTTCCGCGCTGGACGAATTGCCGCCGGGCCGCACACCGGTGCGAACCGTGGCGGTCTCGAACGCGCGCCGCGCGGAGGTGATCGAGCGCATCCGCGCCGCCTGCGCCGAGGGACTGCAGGCTTACTGGGTGTGCACGATCATCGAGGAATCGGAGCAACTGATCGCGCAGGCGGCAGAAGTGACACACGCGGAACTGTCGCATGCATTGCCGCAACTGAAGATCGGCTTGCTGCACGGACGCATGAAGCCTGCGGAAAAGCAGGCGACGATGGATGCATTCAAGTCCGGCAAACTTGCATTGCTGGTCGCGACGACCGTGATCGAGGTCGGCGTGGATGTCCCCAACGCCAGTTTGATGGTGATCGAAAACGCCGAACGCCTCGGCCTCGCACAACTGCATCAATTGCGCGGACGGGTAGGGCGCGGCAGCGTGGCATCGAATTGTGTGCTGCTGTACCAGCCACCGCTCTCTGTACTGGCGAAGCAGCGGCTGGAAGTGATGCGCGAAACCAATGACGGCTTCGTGATCGCGGAGAAGGATCTGCAATTGCGTGGTCCGGGTGAACTGCTGGGTACGAGACAAACGGGCGAGTTGGGATTTCGCATCGCGGACATCGTCCGCGATGCGCATCTGCTGCCGGCCGTGCAACGCGTGGGCGCCGCGATTTTGCAGGAATATCCGGAACCAGCGGCGCGGCTGGTAACGCGCTGGATCGGCGCGTCGGCGCGATTCGCGGATGCTTGAAACTATCAGTCCGCTAAACTCACCTGTTCTTCCCGCGCAATGCATGACTCGATGCTCCTGATTGACACCGACCCCGGCGTGGACGATGCGCTGGCGATCCTGATGGCGCACGCACACGCATCCGTGCTCGCATTGACGGTCACCGCCGGCAATGTCGGTCTGGCGCAGACCACCACGAATGCGCTGAAGCTGATGGAAATCATTGGTGCGGACACGCCGGTTTATCCGGGTTGCGACGCGCCGCTGCTGCGCAGACCGGAAGCCGATGCGTCCCTCATCCACGGACGCGACGGTTTCGGCGACGCGAGTCTTGTGCCTGCCGTGCGCGAACCGGAAAACGAACACGCGTCGCTGGCGATGCTGCGCCTGACCCGCGAACACCCGAACGAAATCACCCTGGTGTGCATCGGGCCGCTGACCAATCTCGCGGTCGCGCTGAAGCTCGATCCGGCCCTGCCGCGGCGCGTGGCGCGTCTGGTGATCATGGGCGGCGCCGTCACCGGCCGCGGTAACTACGAACGCGTGCCGACGGAATTCAATATCGGCTTCGATCCCGAAGCGGCAGCGATCGTGTTCGAGGCCTTTCAGCAATTCGATCTTGTCGATTGGGAAGCGACGACGCGGTATGGCATCGATCATGGCTTGTTGCAGCAATGGTTCGAGCGTGGCGATGCGCGCGCGAAATTCTTTGAGGCGATTTCCGCACACGCACGCAGAGCGAACATCGAACGTGGACGGCAAGGCTTGATGGCGGCCGATGCGCTGGCAATGGCCGTGGCACTTGATCCGGAGATCGTCACGCGCGCCGAAACGCGGCATGTGACGGTCGAAATTGAAGGGCGCCTCACGCGCGGCGCGACGGTGGTGGATTGGACCGGCTTCGGTGGCGGCAAATCCAACGCGCGGATCGCGATGGAGGTGGACCGACAGCGTTTCGAGACGCTGGTGGCGGCCGCACTGGGCGTGCAGACAGACGATTAGGGGATTGTCTCTCACCCTTTGCCTCTCCCGCAGCGAAAGAGGCAAAGAAGGTGCCGGGGGCACTGCTCCCGCTGACTGCAACCAGGCTACTTGCTCTTTTACTCGTCCCTGTTTTCGGTTATGCTGCCGCTCTTTTCCTGCGCGAAAATCCGCGCCCGGAGCCAGCATGAAAGCCGACATCCATCCGAAGTATCAGCCGGTGGTATTCCAAGACATCTCCTCGGACTTCTCATTCCTGACCAGTTCGACGATGACGTCCAAGGAAACCATCAAGTGGGAAGACGGCAACGAGTATCCGCTGATCAAGGTGGAAATCTCGTCCGCTTCACATCCGTTCTATACCGGCAAGCAGAAGGTGATGGACACCGGCGGCCGCATCGACAAGTTCAAGCGGCGCTACGCGGCGGGCGCCAAGAAAGCCTGAGCGCCTCCGCTGCGATTTGTGAAAACGCCGGCCTCGCGCCGGCGTTTTTGCGTGCGCATGTCCATCGTCACGGCGTCCAGCGTGCGCCCTGTGCGATAATTGCAGTTTGCACCAAGCGCCAACACTTGTATGAGGAGCGGCCGGAAGCACGCGCTTCCATTCGTTCCTGAGAAGGAGTTCTCCGTGTCCAAGACCGTCACGTTGACCGACAGCGCCAACCATTCCATGCAGATGCCGTTGGTGGACGGCACGATCGGCCCGAGCTGCATCGATATCGGCAATCTCTACAAGGAAACCGGGCACTTCACTTACGATCCGGGCTTCGCCGCGACCGCCGCCTGCAAGAGCGCGATCACCTTCATCGATGGCGAAAAGGGCGTGTTGCTCTATCGCGGTTATCCGATCGAACAATTGGCCGAGAAGTCGAGCTTCCTTGAAGTTGCCTACCTGCTGCTGGAAGGCGAGCTCCCGACGCCAGAACAATTCGGCGCGTTCGAGGACGCGGTGACGCATCACACGATGATGCACGAATCGCTGAAGTCGTTCCTGCACGGCTTCCGGCACGATGCGCATCCGATGGCGATGCTGTGCGGCTCGATCGCCTCGCTCTCTGCGTTTTATCACGACACGCTCAACATCAACGATCCCGCGCAGCGCAAACTGGCGGCGATCCGTTTGATCGCCAAGATGCCGACCATCGCGGCGGCGGCGTATCGCTATTCGATCGGCTGGCCCTTCCGCTATCCGCGCAACAATCTGGAATACGTCACGCGCTTCCTGCACATGATGTTCGAGGTGCCGAGCGAACCGTTGGCGCTGAATCCGGTGGCAGCCAAGGCGCTCGATCTTCTGTTCATCCTGCACGCCGATCACGAGCAGAACGCTTCGACTTCGACGGTGCGGCTGGTCGGTTCCACCGGCGCCAATCCGTATGCGTCCGTCGCCGCAGGCATCGCCGCGCTGTGGGGTCCGGCGCACGGCGGCGCGAACGAAGCCGTGTTGAAGATGCTGGCCGAGATCGGCGACGTGAAAAACGTCGACAAGGCCGTCGCGCGCGCCAAGGACAGGAATTCCGGTTTCCGTCTGATGGGTTTCGGACACCGCGTTTACAAGAACTTCGATCCGCGCGCCAAGATCATCCGTGAGATGACGCACAAGGTGCTGAATGAGCTCGGAGTCAGCGATCCCCTGCTGGATATTGCGCTCAAGCTGGAAGAGGCCGCGCTCAAAGACGATTATTTTGTGGAGCGCAAGCTGTATCCGAACGTCGATTTCTATTCCGGCATCATCTACAAGGCGCTGCGCATTCCAACCGATATGTTCACCGTGATGTTCGCGATCGCGCGCACCGCCGGTTGGATTTCGCACTGGATCGAGCAGCATGAATCCGACGACGCGCGCATCGGCCGCCCGCGGCAGGTTTATACCGGCGCGGTCAAAAGGGATTATGTGGGGATCGAGAGGCGGTGAGATGTGAGTGGTGAGCTGTGGGTGGTGAGCAGTGAGCAAGAGCACAGTCGATGCGCTGCTTCTTGCCACTCGTATCTCACAACTCACCACTTGCAGTTCTCTCGAACTGCGCAATCTCCTCTTCCGCCATCATCATTTCCAGCGCGGCGAGTGACGCGCGCCGCATCGGTTTCTCATCGATGCGGTCAAGTGGCGGCTGTCGCAACGCATCGCGCGGAAAGATGGTGAGATCGATCGCGATGCCTTCGGCCGCAAACAGCAGCACGGGTTGATCGGCGCTGCGCTGGCGATCGATCCGCAGCGTGCGCATGCGTTGCTCGAATGGAATGCCACGTTCCTGCAAGAACAGCGCGACCTCTTCTGGCGAATCACAAAATACATGCAGACATACGGCCGAATGCGCATCGGCCGTGCCCTCCAGCACCGGTCCGACCAGACGCGGGTCGTAGGGTTTCAGAAAACGCATCGCTTCCGTCGCGGCTTCGCGGCGCGCGCGCAGCGCCTGCGGTTGCGAATCGGACTGGAACAGGCGCTGGTGTTCGCGCAGTGCGTCTTCGATCTCGCGGTTGCGCGGCAGTTGCTGCTCATCGTGCAGCCCCAGTCGCTCCGCGGCTTTCAGCTTGGCCTGACGGTAATCCCGCATGCCGTGCTCGCTGATCAGACGCGCTGCCTCGATCGCGACGCGGCGGCGCATCTGGTGGCTTCGGCCTTCGGCGTGGATGCGATGGAAGTGTGCGGTCTTGCGCATCGCCGTTTCCTCCATCATCCGCGTTGAGGGCAGTGTGGCGATCCGCGCGTGCAGATTCAAGCAAGGGCAAGCAGGGGTCGGAGGGCGGATAGCGTGGGCGCCTTGCTCAAAGCACCTCGAACCGGCATCTGCATTGCTCTCGAAGGTCACCCAGCGCCCACACAACCGCTCCCCAATCCCGCTTCAAAAAATATCGTACGCCGGCGATTGGTCCTGCTGATTCTGCGCCTGCGTGCGCAGCCGATCGACGTCTTCCACCTTGAATATTTCGCTCATCGCATTCGGATCGCCCGCGCCGGCGAGCGAGCCGGTGACGCTGTCGATCGAGGCCGTCACGATGCCGGGCGGCATCGGCAGGGTGTTCTCCGGCTTGCCTTGCAGCGCGCCGCCCATAAAGGCCATCCAGATCGGCAGCGCGGTCTCGGCGCCGAACTCACCCTTGCCCAGCGAATCGTAGTTGTCGAAACCCACCCAGACCGTCGCCACTAGGTCACCGTTGAACCCGCAGAACCAGCCGTCTCGGTGGTCGTTGGTGGAACCCGTCTTGCCGGCAAGATCCGTGCGGCCGAGTTTCTTGGCGGCAAAGGCGGTTCCGTGGTCAATGACGCTCTTCATCAACGACGTGACCAGATAATCGTTGCGCGCATCGATCACGCGCGGCGCAAGATTCGGCGCATTGGACGCCGCACCGCCAGTGCTGGTTGCCGGTGTCGGCGCGGAAACTTGCAGTGCGCCGGGATCGGCCGCGGCTTCCGATGGCTGCACCGGCGCATTCGCCACCGCCTTGCCTTCATCGAGCAGACGTTCCGCGCAGGTGCGGCAGGCGCGCGGCGGGTTCGCGCGGTACACCACGTGCCCGTCGCGGTCGTCGATTTCGGAGACGTAATACGGGTTCACCAGAAAACCGCCATTGGCGAATACTGCATAGCCACGCGCCATGGCCATCGGCGATACAGATGCGGTGCCCAGCGCCAGTGAAAGATTGGACGGCATCGCATCCGGCGGAAAACCGAAACGCGTGATGTATTCGCGCGCATAACGCACGCCGATCGCTTCCAGCAAACGGATCGAAACCAGATTCACCGATTGCGCCAGCGCTTCACGCAAGCGCATCGGCCCGCGGAACTTGCCATCGTCGTTGCTCGGCGTCCACAGCCCGCCCGGCACTGACGGATCGGGCAGCGCGATCGGCGCGTCGTTGATGATCGAGGCCGGCGTGAAGCCGCGATCAAACGCCGCGGAATAAATGAAAGGCTTGAAACTGGAACCGGGCTGGCGTGCGGTCTGCACCGCGCGGTTGAACTTGCTGAGTTCGAAACTGAAACCGCCGACCAGCGCCTTCAGCGCGCCGTCTTCGGGATCGAGCACGACCATCGCCGATTGCGCGGCAGGCACCTGCGAAAGCTGCCATTGCGGATCGGTGGTTTTTGTGACGACGTCGGCTCCCACGTTCGACGCCGCGGTTTTGCCATTGGCGGCGTCGTCTTTCGCGGACGCTTGCAACTGCGTCACGCGCACGATGTCGCCGCGCTGCAGGATCGCCGCCACGCCCTTGCCGCCGGTCTTCGCCTTACGTGCGTAACCTTGCGCCCAGGCGACCGCCTTGTCGTCCAATGTGATCGACTGGTTGTTGCCGAGATATACCGTTGCACCAGCGCGGTCGACCGCCGTGACCACGCCCGGCGCGAGGCCGGACAAGGCGTGGTAATCGGCGAGTGTGCGATCGAAATCGGCATTCGTCGCCTGAGGCGGCAGATCGACGTGTGCTTCGGGCCCGCGATAACCGTGACGGTGATCGTATTCCTCGAGCTTGGTGTGCAGCGCGTCGTTGGCGAGTTCCTGAAGGTGGCTGTCGAGCGTGGTGCGCACCACATAACCGTCGGTGAGCGCACGGCCTCCGAGACGCTCGATCGCCTGCCGGCGCACCATCTCGGCGAGATACGGCGCATCCACTTCCACCGGCGGCTCGTGCGGCGCGGCATCGTCCGGCGCATTGATCGCGGCCTGATATTGCCCTTGCGTGATGAAGTTGTTGTCGCGCATCCGCGCCAGCACGTAATTACGGCGCGCGATCGCGTGCTGCATGTTGTAGAGCGGATTACCGGTGGTCGGCGCCTGCGGCAGACCAGCCAGCATCGCGCACTCGGGCAGCGTCAATTGATCAAGCTTCTTGCCGTAATAGAACTCCGCCGCAGCGGCCACGCCGTAGGCGCGGTGGCCTAGGAAGATCTTGTTGAGATAGAGCTGGAGGATTTCATCCTTGGAGAGTTCGCTCTCAATGCGGAACGCCGTGAACATCTCGATCAGCTTGCGCGTGTAGCTCTTCTCGGGGCTCAGGAAGAAATTGCGCGCGACCTGCTGCGTGATGGTGGAGCCGCCCTGCGCCTTTTCGCCGCCGGTGATCAGCACGTGCCATGCCGCGCGTGCCGTGCCTTCCCAGTCCACACCGGGATGGTGATAGAAATCGGCGTCTTCTGCGGCGAGGAAGGCATTCTTCAATTGTTCGGGCACCTGATCGATACGCACCGGAATGCGGCGCGTCTCACCAAACAGGGCGATCAATTTTCCGTCAGCGGACTGGACGCGCAGCGGCACCTGCAACTGCACGTCCTTCAGCGAAGCCACGGAGGGAATGCGCGGCGAGATCAGCCAGTAGGTGAACCCGACCGCGAGCACGCCGGCGAGGAACAGGCACAACATCAGCATCGCCGCGACGCGCAGCAGGCGCAAAAGGATTCGCATTCAAGAGCCTCGGGCTGTGGCTTTTGCTCTATTGCCCCCTTTGGTGACGGGGGCGATCAAAATCCTGCGCGCAGGATTTTGATCAAAGGTTATGGAAGTACTCTGGCGCAAGGCGGGGCGAAAGCCGGTATACAACCGAGATGGCTAGTTGTGATGACAATCAAATACGCAGAAGGAGCAACACGAGTATAGATGCACGCCGCAAATGCGGCGAGGGAATGTATCTCCATTCCGGGACCTTGGTTGGCAGACATCCTGCAAACCTCGGCGAGCAAAATGGGATGCGCCCCGCAGATTTCAGATTTCGTCTTGGGCTGGATTCGGGGGCGGAGCGCAGATGATGGATGAAAAGCCCAAAGGATCAACGGTTTACAAGGAATGCGCAGACCCGTTGATATTTCGTTAACTTTCCGATCTAATGCGTTTGCGCATCTTTCGCTCGTAAGGGCGCGTGGGGAAGGGGAAATTCCGTGAGCTTGCTAACGCCAAAGGCGCCGCCCCTGATCGGTGTCGACATCAGTTCGACGGCAGTCAAGCTGCTGCAACTGACGCAGGCCGGCGCGCGCTATCGCGTGGAGCATTACGCGGTCGAGCCGCTGCCGCCCAACGCCGTGGTCGAGAAGAACATCGTCGAAGTCGAGGCGGTGGGCGATGCGATCCGCCGCGCGTTCACGCGCACCGGCGCCCGCACCAAGTTTGCCTGCGCCGCGGTCGCGGGCTCGGCGGTGATCACGAAAGTGATCCCGATGCCGGCCGACCTGTCCGAAGACGACCTCGAAGGTCAGATCCAGGTCGAAGCCAACCAGTACATTCCCTATCCGATCGAGGAAGTGAGCCTCGATTTCGAGAAGCTCGGTCCGGTGAAAGACAACCCCGAGATGATCAACGTGCTGCTGGCCGCATCGCGCACGGAAAACGTCGACATGCGCGTGGCCGCGCTCGATCTGGGCGGGCTCACCGCCAAGGTGATCGACGTGGAGGTGTTCGCGATGGAGAACGCCTTCAAGCTGATCGCGGATCAGCTGACCGTTTCGCGCGACGCGCTGGTCGCCTTGATCGACGTCGGGGCCACCATGACTACCCTGTCGGTGTTGAAGAACCAGCGCACAATCTATTCGCGCGAGCAGGTGTTCGGCGGCAAGCAGCTCACCGATGAGGTGATGCGCCGCTATGGCCTCTCCTACGAGGAAGCGGGACTTGCCAAGCGCCAAGGCGGCCTGCCGGAGTCCTACGAGATCGAGGTGCTGGAGCCCTTCAAGGAAGCGATGGTGCAGCAGATCGGCCGTCTGTTGCAGTTCTTCTTCGCCGGCAGCGAATACGGCAAGGTCGACCAGATCGTGTTGGCCGGCGGTTGTGCCTCGATTCCAGGCATCAGCGAAATGGTCGAGGAACAACTTGGCGTGCCTTGCGTGGTCGCCAACCCGCTGGCCAGCATGTCACTCTCCCCGCGTCTGCAGGCGCAGACCCTCGCGCAGGACGCGCCGGCGCTGATGATCGCCTGCGGCCTGGCCCTGAGGAGTTTCGACTGATGGCCAGAATCAACCTTCTCCCCTGGCGTGCGGAGCGACGCGAACAGCGCAAGCGTGAGTTCTTCATGCAGCTCGGCATCGCGGCCGCGGCCGCCGTCGCGGTGGTGATCCTCTGCGTGCTGTTCATGGATGCGCGCATCGCTTCCCAGAACAGCGACAATGACTATCTCACCGGCGAGATCAAGCAGCTGGACGCCAAGATCGCCGAGATCAAGGATCTGCAGAAGACCAAATCGCAACTGCTGGCGCGCAAGCAGATCATCGAGCAGTTGCAAGAAAACCGCGCGCAGATGGTGCACCTCTTCGACGAACTGGTGAAGACCATTCCCGACGGCGCGCGCCTCACTGCGCTGAAGCAGAACGGCGATATCCTGACGCTGGACGGCGTGGCGCAATCCAACGCTACGGTCGCCGAATACATGCGCAACATCGAAGCTTCGCCCTGGCTCGGAGCGGCCGATCTGGTGAAGACCGAGAACAAGCACGGCGACAGCCGCACACCCTACGAATTCGAGCTAGTGGTGCATCTGGGCAAGCCCAAGGACGGCGAAAACGGTGCGCCGGGTTCGGCATCCAGCAGCACCGTGGCTGCGGCACCTGCATCCGCCGCGAGCGTGACAGCCAGTCCGGCCGCAGCCGGCAGTGCGGCCAAGGCGCCTGCCTCCGCTGCCAGTAGTGCGCAGAAAACCGCCTCGGTGCCGGCCGCGTCGGCGAGCAAAGGGGGCGCGCAATGAAACTGCTTGATGATCTGCGCAACCTCGACCGCAACAACATCGGCGGCTGGCCGAAATCGGTCAAGACCTTCTTCACGGTGCTGGTGATCGTGGTAATCCTGCTGGCGGGCTGGTACTTCTTCATTAGCGACAAGCAGGATGAACTCGCTCAGGCGCAGCAGAAAGAAGAGCAACTCAAACAGGAGTTCTCGAGCAAGCAGGCGCAGGTGGTCAACCTACAGGCGCTCAAGGTGCAGCTTGCCGAAATGAATGACCTGCTGCGGCAGATGCTGCGCCAATTGCCCAGCAAGACCGAAATGCCGGCGCTGCTGGTGGACATCTCGCAAACGGCATTGTCGGCGGGCCTCGAAACCGAGCTGTTCCAGCCCGGTCCGGAAAGCCCCAAGGAGTTCTACGCCGAACAACCGATCGCGATCCGTATGCAGGGCACCTATCACCAGTTCGGCACCTTCATCAGCGGCGTGGCTTCGCTGCCGCGCGTGGTGATCCTGACGATGCACAATGTCTCGCTGCATCCGCAGCAGGCGACGGGACCGGCCAACGCGCCGCCGCCCGGCGGACAACTGGTGATGGAGGGTACGGTCAAGACCTATCGGTACCTCGGCGATGAGGAAACCGCCGCGGCCACTACCGGCAAGCCTACGCAGCCGGCCGCGGCATCCACTGCGGGAGGGCAATGAGCATGCGCCACATACTCGCCCGCTTCGGCCTCGCCGGCATGCTCGTCGCTATGCTGTTGGGCCTCGCCGCGTGTAGCGGACAGGACGACCTGCACCAATGGGTCGCGCAGGAGAAGGCCAAGAAAGGCGCGCCGCTGCCGCCGCTGCCGGTGGTCAAGACCTTCGAGAGCTTCGTCTATCAGGATCAGGACAAACGCGATCCGTTCAGTCCGGGTCCCACTGAAGCCGCCAGTTCGCTCAACGGGCCCGGTCCACATCCGGATCAGAACCGCGTGCGCGAGCCGTTGGAGTCCTACCCGCTCGACAGCCTGAAGATGGTCGGCACCATCGGCGGCAAGGGCGGCATGGAGGCGCTGATCAAGGATCCGCAAGGCGTGATCCATCCGGTCCGCGTCGGCAATTATCTCGGCCAGAACTACGGCCATGTCACCAATATCGCGGAAGACCACGTCGATCTTGTCGAGCTGGTGCCCAACGGCAGCGGCGGCTGGATGGAGCGTGACGCGAGCATTGCGCTGGGCGACAAATGAAGTTCATTGGGGATGACGTCATGATCACGAAACCCGCTCATCAAACCGGCCGCACCGAAGCGAGCCTCCTCCGGCCGCGCGGCGGGTCCGCGAGGGCGCTCGCAGCGATCGTCGCCGTGCTCGGTTTGCTGGCATGCGCGCCCGCATTTGCCGCGAACACGCTGCAGGACGTCACCTCCACGCCGCTGGCGGGCGGAAAGGTGCAACTGACCCTGAAATTCGCGCAGCCGGTCGCCGCACCGCGTGCGTTCAGCACCGATACGCCGCCGCGCATCGCGCTGGATTTCGCCGACACGCACAACGGCCTCAGCCAGCGCAGCGTCGCCGTCAACAGCGGTTCGGCTTCCGCGGTGAGCGCGGTCGAAGCCAACGGCCGCACGCGCGTGGTGGTCGATCTGACGCAACCTTCCGCTTACGTCACGCGTGTCGAGGGCGACGACGTGATCGTCACCGTCGGCAACGGCATGAACATGGCCGACGCGCCCGCGGCAGACACCTCCCCCCAAACCACGACCACCAGCGTGCCGCTGGCGCCTGTGCCGGCCGCACCGCCTTCGCAGATGGCGCTGGCCACCGCGTCCACCGACCCTTCCAAGGCGATCCCGATGTCATCGGGCAACGTGATCGAAACCGTCGATTTCCGCCGCGGCGATCATGGCGCCGGCAAGCTGGTGATCGGCTTCAATGCGCCCGGCGCGGCCACCAGCATGCATCCTGAAGGCGATCATGTGGTGATCAACGTGCTGGGTGCTCGCCTGGCGGCTTCGCAAGCACGGCGATTGGATGTGACCGATTACGCCACGCCCGTGAAAAGTGTTACCACGCATGCCATGCCCGGCGGTGCCGAAATCGACGTGGTCACCGATGGCCTGACCGTACCGGCAGGTTATCAAAGCGGCAACCAATACGTGGTCGAGTTCGCGCCGCCTAAGCAGAACGCTGCCAATTTGATCGGCGCGCCCAAACCGGTGGTGTACAAGGGTGGCCGCGTCACCTTCAACTTCCAGGACATTCCGGTGCGTTCGGTGCTGCAATTGCTGGCCGACGTGTCGGGCACGAATATCGTTGCGTCCGATAGCGTGCAGGGCAACGTCACGCTGCGGCTGGTCAACGTGCCGTGGGATCAGGCGCTGGATGTGATCCTGCGCGCTAAGAACCTGGACAAGCGCCAGGACGGTAACGTGATCTGGGTGGCGCCGCAGCAGGAGCTCGCCACCTATGAGGAAAACATCGCCAATGCTCGGCTGAAGGCGCTGGACAACGCCGCGCTAGTGTCGGATTACATCCCAATTTCTTACGGCAGCGCTTGCGACATCAGCAAGCTGTTGACAACCAACACCCAGACCAATACTACAGGCGGTGCCACCGGCGGTCAGCAGCAGCGCGGATTCCTGTCTTCGCGCGGCAGCGTGACATGCGACGAACGCACCAATACGTTGTTGCTCAACGACACCGCCGAAAAGGTGCAGGAAATCCGACAACTGATCTCAATGCTGGACAAGCCCGTGCAGCAGGTGTTGATCGAGGCGCGAATCGTGATCGCCACCGACAATTTCGCGCGCGAATTGGGTGCGAAAGTCGGCTTGGATTCCTGGGGCAAGAGCGGGCGTCAGAATGTCTACACGGCACCTTCGATCAGCGATCTTACGAGTTTGAACAACAGCGTCCAGGCGCGTAACACGGCCATCGCCCAGAATGAGTTCAACACCACGCCTGTTTCGGAAGGCGGCGGGTTGTTGCCCGGAGCTACGCCCACTGCACCCACTCTGCCGCCGAACATTACCTACCCGAGCGGACTGAATTTCAATATCCCGTCAAGCGTAACGGGAGCCGGGCAATTGGCGATGGGTATCATCTCCGGTCATTACATGTTGGATCTGGAACTTTCGGCGGCGCAGACCGAAGGCCGCAGCGAAACCATCTCCTCGCCCAAGGTGATTACTGCGAACAATCAGGAGGCGCTGATCCAACAAGGCCAGGAAATCGGCTACGTGACTTTCCAGAACTCGGGTGGCGGCGCGGGCGCGGGCACGGCCACGGTGCAGTTCAAAGATGCGGTATTGGAATTGCGCGTCACTCCGACCATCACCGCGGACGATCGCGTGTTCATGAAGCTCAAGGTGACCAAGGATGCGATCAACTCCTTCGTGGCCAATCCCGGCGGTGGCCTGATCCCGCAGTTGGACAAGCGCGAGGTCGACACCAACGTATTGGTGGATGATGGCCAGACGGTGGTGCTGGGCGGAGTCTACGAATTCACCAAGAGCATCGACACCGTGAAGGTGCCGTTTCTCGGAGATGTACCCGTGTTGGGTGCCCTGTTCCGTCACACCAACAACCAGAACAACAAGGCGCAACTGCTGATCTTCATCACTCCGCGCATCCTCAATCAGGAAAAGATGGTCGAATAACGCGCGCGGCTGATCTATCAGACAAACGGCGCGGCTCTCCGCGCCGTTTTTTTGTCGGAGGTTGCCGCAAGCGCGCTGCTTTCGTGCCTCATGGCAGGGCCTGCTCCTGCGAAACCACAAACTTTCCAGTCCGTTTGTGGTCAACTAGGGCGCATGAATACCGAGCCCGTTTCCGTTGCGGCCGCGTCTGCGTCTCCAATGCCACCCGAGACCGTCGCCCAGTCCGTCCTGCAGCAGCGCTTCGCCACGTTGCGAGAGGCCCTCAACTCGGAAGTGATCGGCCAAACGGCGCTCACCGAGCGGCTGCTGATCGCGCTGCTGGCGGACGGCCACCTTCTGGTGGAAGGTGCGCCAGGCCTGGCCAAGACCACCGCGGTCAAGGCGTTGGCATCTCGCATCGAGGCGGATTTCCACCGCATCCAGTTCACTCCGGACCTGCTGCCTGCCGACCTCACCGGCACCGACGTGCTGCGTCCGCAAACCGGTCTGTTCGAATTCGAACGCGGTCCACTGTTCCACAATCTCGTGTTGGCCGACGAGATCAACCGCGCGCCGGCCAAGGTGCAATCGGCATTACTGGAAGCCATGGCCGAACGTCAGGTCAGCATCGGGCGCCGCTCGTGGCCGCTGCCGAAATTATTCATGGTGATGGCGACGCAGAATCCGATCGAGCAGGAAGGCACATTCCCGCTGCCGGAAGCGCAGCTCGACCGTTTTCTGCTGCATGTGCCGGTGCATTATCCGCAAGGCGATTCGGAACGTGCCATTCTGAAACTGGCACGCGAGCGCGCACGCGAAGAGCTGATCGAGCATGCGCCGCCGCAACGGCTACTGTTGCAAGCCGACGTTTTCGCGGCGCGCAAGCAGGTGCTGGGACTGCACCTGGCGGAAGGTCTGGAGGAGTACATCGTGCAATTGGTGTTGGCCACGCGCGATCCGCGTCCGTTCGATCTGAAACTCGGCGGAAAGATCGCCTGGGGCGCCAGCCCGCGTGCGACGATCGCGCTGGAACGCGCGTCGCGCGCGCGTGCGTGGCTGTGCGGCCGTGACTATGTGTTGCCCGAAGACGTGCAAACGCTCGCGCCCGATGTGTTGCGACATCGTGTGCTGCTGGGCTACGAGGCCGAAGCCGAGGGCTTACGCGTGGATGCTGTGGTCGCGCGATTGCTGGATCGCGTGCCGTTGCCCTGAGACAAACCGCGATGCAGGCGATAGCCGCGATCGAAGGCGTGACGGCGGTCGGGCTGTCCGAACTGATCGCACTGCGCCGGCAGGCCTTGCGCACCTACGCAAGCTCCGCCCGAATGCGCGTGCCTTTGGCCGGCGCGCACACTTCGCATCTGCGCGGACGGGGCATGGATTACGCGGAATCGCGCGCGTATCAACCGGGCGACGATGCGCGCGCCATCGATTGGCGGCGCACTGCGCGCAGCGGCCGCCCGCATACGAAGTTGTTTCGCGAGGAACGCGAGCGCAGCCTGCTGTTGCTGGTCGACACGCACGCATCGATGCGCTTCGGTACGCGCGCACGCTTCAAGTCGGTGCAGGCCGCACGCGCGGCGGCGCTGGTGGCGTGGAGCGCGGCGCGTGCAGGCGATCGCGTTGGGGCATTGGCCTTCGGTGCGTTGCGCGATGCGGTCACGCCGCACGGCGGTACGCGCGGCGTGCTCACCGTGCTCGGCGCGTTGGCTCGCTGGGATGCGCGCGCCGGCGAACAAACCGAACCGCTCTCCGAAGCACTGGCGCGTGCGCGGCAGCTCGCACTGCCGGCGAGCCGGGTGCTGCTGTTGTCAGACGGAACGTGCACCGATGCGGATGCGCAGGCCGCATTGGCGCGTCTCGCCAAGCGCACGGAAACGCGCGTGCTGATCGTCGCCGACGCGCTGGAGCTGCACGTGCCACCGCCCGGAAGCTACGCGTTCGAAACTCCGCAAGGGCGCACACAGGTGGACTTGCTGGCGGCGGCCACGAGGCTGCGCTTCCGCGATGCGCTGTCGGTGGGGCAACGTGCGCTGATCGAAGCCTGTGATACCGCCGGTGTGCGTTGGCGCCGCATCGCAGGCGGCGACGATCCGCTGCCCGCAGTTTCCGCGCTGCTCGACCCACGCAAAGTGCTGCGATGAACGCGACGGGACCGCAATTGCGCGATATCCACCTGCCGCAGGTGTCCTGGTGGCCGCCGGCGATCGGCTGGTGGTTGCTCACCGCAGCGGTGTTGTTCGCGCTGATCGCAGCGGTTTTCATCTGGCTGCGCGGACGAAATGCGCGAGCATTGCGGCGTGCGGCCCGGAACGAATTGGCGACGTTGGGCGCGCGGTACGCGCGGGATGGCGACGACGTCGCGCTGGCGGCTGGACTTTCGCGTCTACTGCGCCGCATCGCCCTGTTGCTGCAACCGGACGTGGTCGCGGACAACGAATCCGCTTGGCGAGAATTTCTCTCGACGCGCGCGCAAGCGGCTTTCACGAACGAACAAGTCGAAGCCTTGATCGATGCACCCTATCGTCCGTACGCATCGTTCGACGCCGTTGCATTGATCGAGGCGACACGCCAGTGGTGCGAGCGGGCATTGCGCCCGCGTGCGGGCATGGCGGGCGATCCGCCATGACCCACTTCGCCTGGCCTTGGATGTTCCTGTTGTTGCCCCTGCCGTGGCTGCTGCGGCGGTTGCTGCCGCCTGCGGCGCCGAATGCGGCGTTGCATCTGCCGCATCGTGTCGCTCTGGACAACGTCGTGCCTACGCGGGCGGACGTGCACCGCTGGCGGATGTGGATCGCGGCGCTGGCCTGGATTTTCGCGGTCTCCGCCGCGGCGCGGCCGCAGCAGATGGCACCGCCGGAATCCCTCACCCGCAGCGGCCGTGCGTTGATGCTGGCGGTGGACGTGTCGGGCAGCATGTCGATCGAGGACATGCCGATGGGCGCGCAGACGGTCAGCCGCTTCGCGGCGGTCAAGGCCATCGCCGGCGATTTCATCGCGCGCCGGCAAGGCGATGAAGTCGGGCTGGTATTGTTCGGAACACACGCGTACCTGCTGACGCCGTTGACCTTCGATGTGGCCACCGTGGCGAAGCAACTCGACGGCGCGGCGATCGGATTGGCCGGGCGCGAAACGGCGCTCGGCGATGCGATCGTGCTGGCGACCCGGCATCTTGCAGAATTGCCCGCGCGTTCGCGCGTGCTGGTGCTGCTGACCGACGGGGTCAACACGGCAGGGTCTGTCGCCCCGCTGGATGCGGCCAAACTCGCAGCCTCGGCGGGCGTTCGCATCTATACCATCGGCATCGGTTCTGCCCAATCGCAAAGCCTCTCCGTGTTCGGCATGCGCATTCCAGGGCCGGATGAAGATCTCGATGTCTCCACCCTGAGCGCGATTGCGGGCGATACGGGCGGGAAATTCTTCCGCGCAGCCGATGCCGATCAACTCGCCGACGCGTACCGCAGCATCGACGCGCTGGAACCGTTGGCGCGCGGGCGGTTGCTGCTACGTCCGCGCGAGGAGCTGTATCCGTGGCCGCTGGGTGCGGCGATGCTGCTGGCCTGCTCCTTGTTGCCCTGGCGCACGTTGCGTCCGCGCACGAAGGCGTTCGCGTGATCACGGATTTGCACTTCCTGCGCCCCTGGTGTTGGCTGGCCGCGTTGCCGTTGCCGTTGATGCTGCTCGCGATTCTGCGTAACCAAGGCGGACGCGCGGCACTCGCGCGTCTAGCCGATGCCACGCTGTTGCCGTACTTGATACGCGACGGCGGCCGGCGGCAGCGCTGGGCCTTGGCGCTGGCCGCAGCGATCTGGTTGCTCGCGGTCGCGGCGCTGGCCGGGCCCGCGTGGCAGCACGCGCCGATGCCGCTGTATGCCAACGGCGCGGCGCGCGTGATCGCGCTCTCGCTGTCGAACGACATGCGCGCGCAGGATCTAAAACCCGATCGTATGACGCGCGCGCGCTACGCCGTGCGCGACCTGCTGGATCAGGCCGGCGACGCACGCACCGCGTTGATCGGCTATGCGGGCGATGCCTTTGTGGTCGCGCCGCTGACACCGGACAAGGCGACGGTGTTGAACCTGCTGCAGGCGCTCAGTCCGGACGTGATGCCGGAGCCCGGCAACGATGCAGCGCGCGCGATCGCGCAAGCGCTGGATTTGCTGAAGCAGGCGCACGTGCAAGGCGGCGAGATCGTGCTGGTGACGGACGATGCGGACGCGAGCGCGACCGCCGCCGCGCGTGCTGCGCGCGCGGCAGGCGTGCGTGTGGATGTACTCGGCATCGGCAGCGCACAAGGCGCGCCGGTGCCGCAAGCCGAAGGCGGCTTCGCGCGCGATGCGAACGGCGGCGTGCGCATCGCGCGGCGCGACGACAACGCGCTGCGCAACCTCGCGGAAGCCGGTGGCGGCCATTATGCGCCGCTCGGCGCTGACGGCGGCGGCGTGGAGGCATTCGGCGCGCCTTCCGCGATGCAATCGACCGCGGCGAGCAGCGACCGTGCGAATCTCTGGCGCGACGGCGGCGCGTGGCTGCTTATCCCGCTGTTGCCATTGGCGGCGCTGGCGTTCCGGCGCGGTTGGGTCTGTGTTCTGGCGCTGGCGTTCGTGCTGCCGCAGGCGCGCGCGGCGGAGCTGGATTCGCTCTGGTGGCGTCCCGACCAGCGCGCATCGCACGCGTTGCAGGATGGCGATTACGCGCGCGCGCAGGAACTGGCACGCGATCCGCAATTGCGCGGCGCGGCGGCTTATCGCAAAGGCGATTACGCCACGGCGGCACGAGAGTTCGCGCGTGGCGACGGCGCGCAGGCGCAATACGATCTCGGCAATGCGCTGGCAAAAAGCGGCAAGTACCAGGAAGCGATCGCGGCTTACGACCGCGCCTTGCAGCGCGATCCGCGGCTCGCCGATGCGCGCGCCAACAAGCAGGCCGTGATGGAATGGCTCAAGAAGCATCCGCCGCAATCACAATCGCAAAACGCGCAAGGCGCGCAGGGCAGCGGCACACCCTCGCAAAATGGCGCGGGCAAGAACAAGACCTCGAAAGCATCGCCTTCGCAGCAGACCCGCAACGGCGAATCCGGCCAATCGCTGGCGCAGAACCAGCGCGCGCAGGCCGGCGCGAATTCCGGCAGTACGCGCGAATCCGGTCAGGCCGACAGCGCGGCAGGGCAGGCCAACGGCAGCGCACAACGCAATGGCGACAGCGGTGCTTCACTCGCGGAAGATGCGCAGCAGCGCGCACAAGCGCAGCGCGCGCAGCGCGCGCTGCAGCAGGAGCTGGCGTGGCGCGGCGTGAACGGGCAGGGCTCGAAGCGCGACGCGCTGCAAGCCTATGCGCTCGGCGCCGGACCGGCCGATGACGAAGGCAAATTCGATCCGCAACAACGCGCGATGCTCGATGCGGTGCCGGATGATCCCGGCGCGCTGCTGCGGCGCAAGTTCCTGCTGGAGTGGCAGCATCGTCACGGGCAAGCGAGCGACGACGATGACCAATGAAACGCAATTGATGAAAGCGCGCCTGACGATCTTGTTCGCGATGGTGCTGGTCGCCGCGCAGGCCTTCGCCGCGGCCGCCCCGCAAGCATTGCACGCGTTCCTGGATCGAGATCATGCCGCGCTCGGCGATACCGTCACGCTCAACATCGAGGGCGCGGGCGCATTGTCAGGCACACCCGACCTGTCACCGCTGCAAGCAGATTTCGACGTGTTGGGCTCTTCGAGTTCCAGCAAAGTGGAAATCGTCAACGGCGTTTCGCACAGCAGCACACAGCTCGGCATCGCGCTGCGGCCCAAACGCGCCGGTACGCTGACGATCCCCTCGTTGCGGATCGGCAATCAACAAACGCAAGCGCTCACGCTGCAAGTGACGCCAGGGCCCAGCGGCGCGCTGGGACATGCGGGCGATCCGGCGTTTCTCGAAGTCGACGTTGACAGCAACGCGCCTTACATCGGTCAGCAGATCGTTTACACGTTGAGATTGTTCTACACCGGCAATCTCACCGGCGGACAACTGGAAGATCCGCAAATCGACGGCGCGCAGGTCATCCATTTGAATGGCGACACGCGTTATCAGACCACGCGCGGCGGACAAACTTATCAAGTGGTCGAGCGCCATTACGCGCTGATCCCGCAGCGCGCAGGCCGCATCGTGGTGCGCGGGCCGACCTTTCTTGGTCAGACGCTGTCATCCAACCGCAACGATCCGTTCGACAGCTTCTTTGACGACGGCACGCCGGTGCAGGCACGCGCCGACGACATCACGCTAGACGCGCGCGCCGTGCCCGCGAATGCCGGCACGCCCTGGCTGCCCGCGCAATCGGTGCAATTGAAACTGACCGGGTTGCCCGACAACGGACGCATCAAGGCCGGCGAACCGTTGACGCTGACGCTCGGCATCGATGCGGTCGGCACCAGCGTGTCGCGGCTGCCGCAACCGCAGTTGCCGCCGCTGGACGGCGCGCGCCTCTATCCGGATCAGACGCAGGATTCCACGCGCGATGACGGCCACTGGCTGCACGCCGCGCGCACGCGCAGCTTCGCGATCGTGCCCAATCGCGGCGGCACGCTGACGATCCCGGCGATCACGCTGAATTGGTGGAACGTGCAGACCGATCGGCCAGAGCAGGCGCGTTTGCCGGCGCACACGCTGACGGTGGTCGGTGCGGCGGGCGATGTCACACCACAACGGCCGAATGCGGCCGGCGCGGCATCCCTGAATGCGATCACGGGCCACGCGAATTACTCAAGCGCCGGCAACGTCGTCGCAGCGATCTGGCGCGACGTGGCGCTCGCGAGCATCGCCTTGTGGCTGATTGCACTCACGGCACTCGCATGGTGGTGGTTTGCGCGACGTCCGAGCCGGAGCGCGGCGGCTACCGCATTCGACGCCGATGAAATTGACCGGCGGCGCGGCGCGTTGCGCAAGCGGCTTGCGGACGCGGCGCAGCGTGGCGATGCCGCGGCCTGCGAGCGCGCGCTGCTGGATTGTGCGCGCGGCGAGCGCGCCGGAGTGCGCAATTCGAGTGCGTTGCGTGGAGCGCTTTCCGATCCCACACAGCGCACTGCGTTGGAGCAATTGCAACGCGTGCGATGGAAGGGTGGCGATGCGCGGGCGGCATGCGATGCCATCGCCCGGGCCTTCGCGCGAGGATTCGTCTGGTCGGAAACGCGCGATGCAACCCCGCGCACGCGTGGCGAATTGCCGCCGTTGTATCCACAAAAAACCTGAGCGCGAAACGTTTGGGTCACCGCCGTTCCAGACAAATTCGTCAGGAACGAATTTGGACAACCGAAGGTTGGCACGCAGGGCAAAATCCAGGGGGATGGACTTTGCAATCTGCTTTTGAGTTGATCGAGGGCAGATTCCGGGTTCTGCCGCGGACAGGTTCGCGTCAGCCCCGGAATGACGGATTGGTCATTCCAGGGATTCGCTCGTAACGGCAATATGCAATCTTTGAACTGCCTCGCGCCAAGCATTCGCCATGCCCGCGTCGAACGCGCAAAGCACGATCCGATGCGGCGTTCGCGTCAACGCGCCTTCTTCGGACAGGACGCTCAACGCGACCGCCGCGGCTGCGTCGCGCGGATAGCCATACACCCCGCAACTGATCGCGGGAAACGCGATGCTGTCGATGCCGTGTTCGCGCGCGAGCTTCATCGCGTTGCGGTGACAATCGGCCAGCCGTTGCGGCTCGCCCGAATCTCCGCCGCGCCACACCGGCCCGACCGTGTGGATCACGAAGCGCGCGGGCAGGTCGAAACCTTCGGTGATGCACGCCTCGCCGGTGGGACAGCGTACGCCCGGGCGCACTTCCGGGATCTTGCGGCACGCCGCCAGCAGTCGCGGGCCGGCGGCGCGATGGATCGCGCCGTCGACGCCGCCGCCTCCCATCAACGACTCATTCGCGGCGTTGACGATCGCGTCGACGCGTAGCGTCGTGATGTCCCCTTGCAGAATTTCGATCAAGCCGAACGCTGCTTCAACAGATCGCGAATTTCCGTCAACAGCACCACATCCGCCGGCGGGGCGGGCGGGGTCGCGTCCTTTTTCGGCACCACTCGTTCCATCAATTTGATCACGATGAAGATTGCCAACGCGATGATCAGGAAGGTGATGATGTTATTGATGAAGGTACCGTAGTTGATCGACACGACCTGCTTGGGATCGGGCGAGTTCCTGATGATCCATTTCAAATTCGAGAAATCGATTCCGCCGATCAGCAGGCCGATGGGCGGCATGATGATGTCGGCCACCAGTGAGCTGACGATCTTGCCGAACGCGCCGCCGATGACCACGGCCACGGCCAGATCGACCACGTTGCCGCGCATGATGAAAGCCTTGAAGTCGCTGACGATGCTCATCGTGTGACCCTCCGAGTTGACGGCCCTTGTCCACGTGTCGCTCGCAAACTGTAGCGCAGCCGGGAGCGGCGCGCCAAACCGTGCTGTTCAGACGATGCGGCCTTCCAGCACCGCGATATTTTCAAGTTCCGCGCGGAACGTGTCGCCGCGCGCGAGCGGGCCGACGCCGGCGGGCGTGCCGGTGAAAATCAGGTCACCCGCCTTCAGTTCGAACAGCTTCGACAGTTCCGCGATGATTTCCGCCTCTGGAAAAATCATCTCGGCAATGTTTGTGTCTTGACGCAGTTCGCCATTGACGCGCAGTGACAATCGCGCGCGCGATGGATGGCCGATCTCGCTCGCCAAACGCAAGGCGGACACCGGCGCGGAGGCATCGAAACCTTTGGCGATATCCCACGGAAGCCCTTTCGCTTTCGCCGCGGCTTGCAAGTCGCGGCGCGTGAGATCGAGTCCGACGCCGTAGCCGAACACGCAATCGAGCGCGCGGGATGCCTCGATGTCGCGGCCGCCGCTTTGCAATGCGACCACCATCTCGACTTCGTGATGCAATTCCTTAGTCGCGGACGGGTAGGGCACCTCACCGCCATTCGACACGATCGCATCGGCGGGTTTCAGGAAGAACACCGGCTGCGCGCAACTCACCGCTTCTGCGCCCATTTCCCTCGCGTGCTCGGCGTAATTACGGCCGATGCAGTATATGCGGTGCACGGGGAAACGCGCATGGCTGCCGACGACCGGCACGCTCGGGATCGCGAGAGTATCGAAAACGAAAGACATCGACCTTGCCCGAAACGAAAACGAAGCGATTGTAGTCGACGTGACGCTCGCGGATGGATCACTCGTCCTGCAACGTCCGGGTCAACGGCGCCCGCACGGCGCGCGCAATGGGCCAGAACGCGCCGAGAAAACCGAGCAGCAACAGGTACGCGAATGTCCAACCTACGACTGCGCCGTCCATGTGCATGCGGCAGATACGGTATAAGGATCATGGGTGCACTGGATTTTATCCATTGTCAGCAAGGGGTTCGGTTTGAACGGTCAGTCGCCCGTTTCGAACATCGAAAACGGACACGAATTCCGCATTCCTGGAGGATCCGTCTTCGCGAACGATTGCTGTAACCAATCAATCCCGTGTAGCCGATCAGGGTATGTACCTGGCCGAAGGACTGCAATTCCAGCAGGTCTTCCGGATATATCGCGGGTACAACAAAAAATCATCGGCGGTTTCGGATCGGAGTTGCGACATCAACTCCAAATCCAAGAACTGCCGATGATCGAAGAGGTAAGTCAGAATCAGGATTCGTCAGCCGTGAACGCCGACGGCGCGTGACTCTCGCCCAATGCTACGTTTTGTTTTGCGCAGTTGGGGTAGCGACGCCACGATCCATAACATTGCACCACACGATCCACCGGACCCACTAGCCAGACATCCAACTTCCTGCGCTGAGTGCGAGCGACGGAGCGAAAACGCTGCCCATGCCAGAGGTGCCGATCAGCGAGAACACGGTTGTTACACAACCAAGAGCGAATTTATGTTCAAGCTTCTGTCTCCAAATGGGTTCCCCTGTATTGGTACTGTCGCCGCCCCCCTGTCTTGTCAAGAGGCGAGCAGTGCCTTGCCGCTGCGGGATGACACCTGTCAGCAGCGATACTTGATTCGTGCCGATGCAACGACGACGGCTGAACTGCAAAACTATGGCAGACTCGCACGCTCGGAATGCATCGGGGATTCAACTTGAACGACCACGGCGACTTGCTGAAGCAATTGCGCATCGAGCGCGATCAGCGCGACGAGGCCTCGACCGGCGCGCGACGCTGGCCGTGGGTCGTGGGTGCGGTGATCGTGCTCGCGCTGATCGTTGCGGGCGTGGCGTTCTACCTGCTGCGCGAGGAAGCCGTGACGGTGCAGACGGCGACCGCGGTCCCGCCGGCCGCCGCAGGCGACAGCGCCGCGGTCTTGCAGGCGACCGGCTACGTGGTCGCGCGGCGCGAGGCTACGGTTTCCGCGCAGATCACCGGCACGCTCACCGAAGTGCTGGTCGAGGAAGGCGAACACGTCAAGAAGGATCAGGTGCTGGCGCGGCTGGAAGACAGCAGCTACAAGGCCGGTCTGGACGCGGCCAAGGCGCAATATGCCGCGGCGCAAGCGCAAGCGGGACAGGCGCAGGCACAATTGATTCAGGCGCAGCACGACGCGCAGCGTCTGGACACGATCGCTGCGCGCGGCTTGGTGTCGAAACAGGCGGCCGAGCAGGCGCGCACTCAGGTCGCGACCGATCGCGCGGCATTGCTGGCCGCGCAGAAGAACGTGCAGGCCGCGGCAGCGCAGGCGAGGTCCGCGCAGGTGAATTTCGATTACTGCACGGTGCGCGCGCCGTTCGACGGCGTGATCACCGACAAGGCCGCGCAGGTAGGCGAAATCGTGTCGCCATTTTCCGCCGGCGGCGGATTCACACGCACCGGCATCGCCACGATCGTCGACATGGATTCGCTCGAAGTTGATGTCGACGTCAACGAATCCTACATCGGCCGCGTGCAGCCGGGCATGCCGGCGGAAGCGGTGCTGGATGCGTATCCGGACTTGAAGATCCCCGCGCACGTGATCGCGATCATCCCCAGCGCCGATCGCAGCAAGGCCACAGTGAAGGTGCGCATCGCGTTCGACAAGAAGGATCCGCGCATCATCCCGGAGATGGGCGTGCGCGTGTCATTCTTGGAGAAACAATCCGGCAACGCGCAGCCGATTCAAGGCGTGCTGGTGCCGAAGGATGTGATCGCGCAGCGCGACGGACACGATGTGGTGTTCGTGGTGGACGGCGATCGCGCGAAGCAGATGCAGGTGACGCTCGGCGGTGATTTCTCCGACATGAAGCAGGTGACATCCGGCCTGAGCGCCGGCGCGCAGGTCGTGAAAGCGCCGCCGGCGGAGTTGAAGGATGGCGAGAAGGTGAAGATCGCCTCGAGCAGCAATCAGTGATTTCGTTCCCGTGTGTGAGCGGGAAAAGGTCAGACGTAGGAGACCGAGATGAACGTAGCCGTCGCAGAAGTGCTGAGCAGCAGTCAGCCGCTGGTGCAGATCCGCAATCTGTCCATGGTGTACGAACGCGGCAAGCAGAAACTCGAGGTGCTGCATCACATCGACCTCGACATCGCGCGCGGCGATTTCTTCGCGCTGATGGGGCCGTCCGGTTCCGGCAAGACTACGCTGCTCAACATGATCGGCGGGCTGGATTCGCCCACCGACGGCTCGATCAGCGTGGACGGCAAGCGCATCGATCAAATGGGCGAGGGCCAGCTCGCGCGCTGGCGCGCGTCCAACGTCGGCTTCGTGTTCCAGTTTTACAACCTGATGCCGGCGTTGTCCGCGCAAAAGAACGTCGAATTGCCGTTGCTGCTAACCAAGTTGTCCTCATCGCAGCGCAAGAAGAACGCGAGCATCGCGCTGCAACTGGTCGGCCTTGCAGACCGCGCTTCGCACAAACCTTCGGAATTGTCCGGCGGACAACAGCAGCGTGTGGCGATCGCACGCGCGATCGTGTCCGACCCGACTTTGCTGGTGTGCGACGAGCCGACCGGCGATCTCGACCGCCAATCGGCGGAGGAAGTGCTGACGCTATTGCAGCGGCTGAATCGCGAGCACGGCAAGACCATCGTGATGGTGACGCACGATCCGAAAGCCGCCGAATACGCGAGTCACACGCTGCATCTGGACAAGGGCACGCTGGTCGAGCAAGCCGTGCTTGCGTGATGCCCCAAGGCATCACGCGCGGCTTGCGAGGGTGAGGCATGGATGCCAATCGGGAGACGCGCCATGGATGGCTACTTGCGAGGACTCTTTCGATGAAATATTTCCACCTGATCTGGGCCGCGCTGATGCGGCGCAAGACCCGCACGATCTTCACCATGCTGTCGGTGCTGGCGGCCTTCCTGTTATTCGGCCTGCTGAATTCGGTGCGCGTGGCGTTCACCTCCGGCAGCCAGAGCGTGGCCGGTGTGGATCGTCTGGTCGTGACCTCGCGCTATTCGATCATCCAGGGCTTGCCCCAGGGCCTGCAGCAGCAGATCGCGGCGATTCCGGGCGTCAAACTCGTCGATCACGCCAACTGGTTCGGCGGCATCTACCAGGATCCCAAGAACTTCGTGCTGAGCTTTTCGGTCGGTCCGCACTACATCGACCTGTTCCCGGAAATCGAACTGCCGCCCGAGCAGCGCCAGGCTTGGGACGCGGACCGCACCGGCGCGGTGGTGGGCGAGGCGCTGGCCGCGCGTTACCACTGGAAGATCGGCGACAAGATTCCGTTGCAATCGACGATCTTCCCGCAAAAGAACGGCGACAAAACCTGGCCGTTCGAGATCGTCGGCATCTTCAAGGAGAACAAGAACGGCGCCAACGGACTCGATCAGCTGTTTCTCTTCCACTGGAAATATTTCGATGAGGCCAATGGCTTCAGCGGTCATGATGTCGGCTGGTACGTGCTGAAACTCGATGATCCCAAGCAGGCCGACCGCGTGGCGCACGCGGTGGATGCGATCTCGGCCAATTCCGATCACGAAACCAGGACGCAAACGGAAAGCGCGTTCAATGCCTCGTTCGCCAAGCAGATCGGCGATATCGGTCTGATCGTCGGCGCCATCATGGCGGCGGTGTTCTTCACCCTGATCCTGCTGACCGGCAACACCATGGCGCAAGCGGTGCGCGAGCGCATCCCGGAACTGGCCGTGCTGAAGACCATCGGTTTCACCGGACGCGGCGTTCTGGCTTTGGTGCTGGGCGAATCGGTATTACTGCTGGTGATCGGCGGCGTGATCGGCATGGCGCTGGCGGCGATTGTCGCGCCTGGGGTCAGCAAGGGCAGCGGAGGCATGGTGCAGTTGCCGCCGGTGGGGATGAGCAACTGGTTGCAGGCGGTGATCGTGATGATCGTGATCGGCATCGTGGTTGGCGCGTTGCCGGCCGTGCGCGCGATGCGCCTGAAGATCGTCGACGCACTGGCCGGCCGCTGAGGAAAACACATCATGAAGAAATTCCTGTTCGGGCTGGGATTGTTCGCGATCGTGATCGCTTGGTTGATCGTATGGACGGCGCTGCCGTGGTTCGTGATCCTCGCGCTGGTGATCGTGCTCGCGCTGTGGCTGGCGTTCACACGCTCGGGTCGGCGCACGTTCTCGGTGATGCGGGTCGGCTTGAGCACATTGACGCAGCGGTTGGGTTCCTCGTCGGTGATCGTGATCGGCATCGCCGGCGTGGTCGGCGTACTGGTGGCGATGCTGGCGATGGGCGAGGGTTTCCAGGCCACTTTGCAGCAGACCGGCAACGACGACACTGCGATCGTGCTGCGCGGCGGTTCGCAGGCGGAACTGAACTCGGTGCTGTCGCGCGACAACATCGACCTAATCGAACAGAAACCCGGCGTCGCGCACGACGCGCAAGGCCATCCCATCGCTTCGGCGGAACTCGGCGTGATCGCCAATCTGCCGAAGAAGCACGATCCGACGGTGGAAGCCAACGTGCCTATCCGCGGCGTGGGCGAGGAGGCCTGGACGCTGCATCCGAACGTGAAGATCATCGATGGCCGCAAGTTCAAGCCCGGTCTGCGCGAACTAGATGTGGGCAAGGGCGCGCAGAGACAATTCGCTGGGCTGGAAATCGGCAAGCAGTTGCGTCTATCCGGTCAGGAATGGACCGTGGTTGGAGCTTTCGCCTCCAACGACGCGTACGAATCGGAACTGTGGGGCGATGCCGAATCCGTGGCCTCGGCCTACCGCCGCGGCGGCAGCCGCCAGTCCGTGACGGTGAAACTCACGCAGCCTTCCGCCTTCGACCAGTTCAAGGCTGCCTTGATGAGCGATCCCACCCTCAAGGTGGATGTCAGCACCACGCGCGATTACTTCAACAAGCAATCGGAACAATTGACCAAGGTGATCCGCGTCGTCGGCATCACCGTCGGCGTGATCATGGCAATCGGCGCGATCTTCGGCGCGCTCAATACGATGTTCGCGGCGGTGGCCACGCGTGCGCGCGAAATCGCGACACTGCGCGCCCTGGGCTTCCGCGGCTCGCCGGTGGTGGTGTCGGTGATGCTGGAGACGATGCTGCTGGCGCTGCTCGGCGGCGTACTCGGCGCGCTGATCGTGTGGCTGATCTTCAACAACTACACCGCTTCCACTCTCGGCAGCAATTTCAGCCAGGTGGTGTTCCAGTTCCGCGTCACACCGCAACTGCTGTGGACCGGCATCAAATGGGCGCTGGCGATCGGCTTCATCGGCGGATTGTTCCCGGCCGTGCGCGCCGCGCGCTTGCCGGTGACGACGGCACTGAGGGAGCTTTGACTTTTCTTTTGGCGAGTATCCATCCTTGGAGCGCCTTCAAGTCAACGTCCCTGCTTTCTCCTCAATTGACGCACGCGATGCCATTCAAGGCATCGCGTTAGCGCGTCAACTTCGACCACGGCACGAAAATCGCCGCCAGGATCGCAATGAATAGCGCCCATTTGGTCGCGTAATAGAGTGTGCGGTTGCGCTGCTTCAACGCCTTGCCCACGCGGCGGATCGCGTAGAAGTACTTGAACACGCGATTGATGCCACCGGTGCGGTCGCCTTCCATGTTGGGCGCGGAGCCGCCCGCGAGCAGCGTGCGCGCGACGAAGCGGTTCAACGCCTGCGCCCAGCGGTATTTCATCGGCCGCTCGACGTCGCAAAAAAGAATGATCCGGTTCTGGTCGGTTTCGTTTGCGGCCCAGTGGATGTAGGTCTCGTCGAACAGCACGCCCTGACCGTCGCGCCAACTGTAGGGCTGGTCGTCGACCCGGATCCAGCAACGGTCGTCGTTGGGCGTGATCAATCCCAGGTGATAACGCAGTGAACCGGCGTAAGGATCGCGGTGCTTGCCCAAGCGCGAGCCCGGCGGCAGTTCCGCGAACATCGCCGCCTTCACATGCGGCGCGTCATGCAGTAGTTGCACCGTCCGCGGGCACAGTTGCAATGCGGACGGATGTGGTGCGTCGTCGTACCACTTCAGATAGAAGCGCTTCCAGCCGGTGCGGAAGAAGGAGTGGAAACCGGCATCGTCGTGCTTGTCGGAAGCCTTGATGTGGCTGGCCTGCGACAGCGCGACAGCCTCGTCGCGGATGGTCTGCCAGTGGCTGCGCAATTTCTCCAGTTCGGGGAAATCGGCAGGTTGCAGATACGGTGTGCGCGCCACGCGCGAGAACGCGTACATCAATATGTTGATGGGCGCCATGAAAGTGGAGTGATCGGTGATCTGGCGCGCGAAGCCATGCCGCACGCGGCCGCGCAGGTGCACGTAGATCGCGCAGGCGATCAGGATTGCGAGGATGATCCACTTGGTCATGGGAGCAATATGAAACGGCGCGGTTCATATTCTAGCGCCATCGCGATTTCGCTTCCTCACACCGCCTCCGGTTGCGAGCGCAAGCGCGCAACGGTGATCAGCCCTACGCCGATCAGGATCACGGCCATGCCGATGAGCTCCAGGACGCCGACGCGCTCGCCGGCGAGCAGCATGCCGATCAGCACCGCCACCGGCGGATTGACGTAGGCGTAACTGGCCGACAGCGCCGGCCGCACCGTCTTGAGCAGGAACAGGTACGCGGTGAAGGCGATGATCGAACCGAACACGGCGAGATACGCCAAGGCCAGTATGGATGTCAGCGGCACATGCGTGGGAAAACGTTCCCCGGAGATCACCGCCATCAAGCCCAATGCGATGGAGGCGCATAACATCTGCGCCGCGACGTTCATCGGGCCTTTCGGCATGTCCTGATGTCGGCTCCAGATCGAACCGAATGCCCACGACGCGGTGGCGACCAGTAACGCACCAGCGGCCCATGGCGAAGCGCGCAAGCCCCCGCTGCTGTTCAATACCACCACGCCGACGAAGCCCACGATCAATCCGGCGATTTCCGCGCGGCGCAATCGCTCGCGATAGAACACCAGCAGAACCGCGACGAACAGCGGCTCCGCCGCGATCGCCACAGCCGCCACGCCCGAGGCGACGTAGCGCTCGGCGAAGCAGACCATGCCGTTGCCGAACCCAAGCAGCAGCACGCCGGTGATGGCGGCGTTGCGCCATTGCAATGTCGTCGGCGGGGACGCGCCGCACAGGCGCAACCAGGCGTACATCACAACACCCGCGGCGGCGAAGCGAAACGCGGCCAGCACGAAGGGAGGAAAGCCGGTGAGCGCGATGCGGATACCGAGATACGTCGAACCCCACACGAGGTACACGACGATCAGCGCCAGCGGCACCAGCCAGCGGCGCTCGCTCACATTCGTTGCAGCGATGGGAAGCGTGGTGTCGTTCATTGGTGAATTTTACGCGGCGCGGCATGACGGAAATACCGCCGTCGTCATGACATTTTTGCTGTGCAGTGTTGAAACGGATTCAGCGCGTAGGGTGCCGCTCGCGCTCCCGTTTCAACAACTGTTGCTTGCGCGCCACGCCCCAGCGCCAGCCACCGGGCGTGCCGTCCTCTCGCACCACGCGATGGCAGGGCACGATCAGGGCGAGACGATTGGAACCGCAGGCACGGCCGACCGCGCGCGCGGCTCTCGGCGCGCCGATTTCGCGCGCGATTTCGCCGTAGCTGCGTGTTTTGCCCGCTGGGATGCGCGTCAGCGCGTCCCACACGCGCCATTGGAACGCGGTGGCGGCGACATCCAGCGGCGGCAAGGGTTGCGCATCGTCTTCGCCGCTTTCGAATTGCCGCGCGATGCGCAGCACCACCGCAGACAGCCCTTCGTCCCGGCCCGCATCCACGCGCGTGATGCGCGCACGCGGAAATTCCTCGCGCAGTTCGCCCAGCAGTTCAGAATCCTCGCCGCCGATCTTCACCGCGCACAGTCCGCGTTCGGTCGCCGCGATCAACACGCGCCCCAGCGGACATGCCATCGTGGTGTAACGGATCGCGACCCCCGGGTCGCCTTTACGATAACTCGCCGGTGACATGCCCAGTAGCCGATCGGTATTTTCGTACACACGGCTGCCCGATCCGAAACCCGCGTCGAAAATCGCGTCGGTGATGTGGGCACCTCGCCGCAGCGCGCGCTTGAATTCGCCGAAGCGTCGCGCGCGGAGATACTCGGCCGGTGAGATGCCGTATACGCGACGAAAGACGCGCTGCAGATGGCTGGGCGACAGCCCGACCTCGTTTGCAAGTTCGTTCAACCCCGGCGTGGGTTCGCGATCGTCCAGGATCGCGCGGGCGCGTGCGACGGCGGCGGCAGTGCGGGTGTTGCGGTTCGTTTTCATGTCCATGCCGTGATGCTATGCCGCACGTCCCTGCGCGAACATCCGATTCTTGCGCGATGTGGCAAGATGGGGCCTCGATGAACGCGAACGACACCCGCCGCGCGCCGCTGTGCCGCCTCGCTGACATTCCCGATGGCGGCGTGCTGGGCCTGGATCCGGCTGAGCCCGACAGCGATGGCCTGATCCTGATGCGCACCGGCGATCAGGTGCGCGCATGGTGGAACGTCTGCCCGCATACCGGCCGGCGCATGGATTACGCGCCCAACCTGTTCCTGTTCAAGGACGGGCTGCTCACCTGCGCGGTGCACGGCGCAACTTTCGCGTTGGCGCAGAATGGTTTGTGCGTGCACGGGCCGTGCCGCGGGGAATCGCTCACGGCCGTGCCGCTGCGCGTGAGCGAAGGGCAGGTCTGGCGCGGGTAACGTCAATGCCGTGCACCGGCGTCGCGCAGCACGCGGCGCAGGTGATTGAGCAGCACGTCGGAGAAGATGTTGACGCCGACGCCCGCCGACAGCAGCGGCAGCAGGTACAACGCCAGCGAGAATTCCGAAGCGAACACCTTGTCGTCCAGCAGCGATGGCGTGGCGCGGGCCGCGGTTCCAAGATGACGCAACAGAAAGACGTCGAGTGCCGAAAGCAGGATCAGCGCCAGCGCGAACAGCAGCACCGTGTAGCGGGAAATGCGCCGGATCGAGAGCAGCGCAAAATAGATCGCCACCGGCAGGATCAGCGACGCCAGCAGCAGCAGCCAGAATTCGAAATGGATGAAGACGCTGTCGTTCATGGCGCCTCTGCTTTGGAGAACCGTTCGTAATGGTGCTTCGACAAGCCCAGCACAGCGTACGTTGCGCGCACCGAACCACGAACCGACAAGCCCTCCGCATCAAACCGCCGCAAACGCCTCGCGCGTCAGATTCAGCGGCTCGCCATGCGTGCAGACCACGTCGTCCTCGATGCGGATGCCGCCGTACTTGCGGAAGGCATCGACCTTGCTCCAGTTCACCTCGCGCGCGGCGGGTTTGCCACGCAATTCGTCCAGCAGCATGTCGATGAAATACACGCCCGGCTCGATCGTCGTGACCATGCCGGGTTGCAGTGTGCGCGTCAGACGCAGGTACGGATGTCCTTCGGGTTTTGCGATCGTGCCGCCATGTTCGTCGCGTTGGAAGCCGGCAACATCGTGCACCTGCAGGCCGATCAGATGGCCGAGACCGTGCGGAAAGAACGTGCTGCTGATGCCGTTTTGCACCGCTGCCTCCGCGCTGCAAGTGATAAAGCCCTGCTCTCGCATCGCCTGCATCAACACATGATGCGCGTGCACGTGCAGTTCGGGATAACTCTGGCCTGCGCGCACTTTTGCACAGAAACTCTGCTGCGCGCTTTCGACCGCGTCGATCAGCGACTGGAATTCGCCCGCATCCGCCGCGGCCCAAGTGCGGGTAATGTCTGAGTTGTAGCCGTGGAACTGGCCGCCCGCGTCGATCAGGAACGAATGCGCGTGCACGGGCGGATTGCGGTCGAAGTGCGTGTAATGCAAAACCGCACCATGGCGATCCAGCGCGATGATGTTGTCGTAGGGCAATTGGTGTTCGGCCAGGTGCGTGGCGGCGAGATAAGCGATGTGGATTTCGAATTCGGAAGCCCCGTCGCGGAACGCCTTTTCCGCCGCGCGATGCCCGCGCGCGCCGATGCGGCTGGCCACGCGCATCATCGCGATTTCGTAATCGGTCTTGAATGAGCGCTGCCAGTGCAGACAATCCATCAAGGCTTGCGGATTGTCCGGCGCATAGCCCTCCAACGCCGCGGTCGCATCGCCGACGATCGCGCAACGCGCGGGATCTTTCGGCAGAAGCGCGCGCGCTGCATCCGGTTCGCGAACCGTGAAGATATCGAAATGTTCCACCCAGTAACCTGCGGGCGCGGCCGGCACAACGTGCCAGTAATCTCGCGGCTGCAGGAAGATCAGTTTCGGTTTCGCGCCCGGCGTGAACACGATCCAGCTTCCCGGCGCATCGCCTAGCGGCAGCCAGTGCACGAAATGCGGATTGGCGCGGAACGGGTAATGCGAATCGTCCAGAAAACGCAGGATCGGCCGGCCTGCCGCGATCACCAGATGATCGCGCTGCGCCAATCGCAATGCGGCTTCGGAACGGCGCTTCAACTCGGCCAGATGCGAAGGATAGAGCCCGGCGAGATTGTCTTGCGGCGCGGCGGTCATGGCGGTCCTGGCTGCGGAAAGCTCAATGGTGCCGCGATTGGCGGCCGGCTGCAAAAACCGCGTCCCGCTGCGCCGGGATCATTGGCAACGCGAGCCGGTATCTTCGCTAATGCTGATCGCCGCTGGCTTAGAGCGCGATAACTGCGCACGCGGCGATGGCGATGGCAAGAAGGCGTTTGCCGGAAATCACGCCTCACTCTTCCGGCCGTTCCAGCCATTCGTTCAACACCGCGGTATCGTCATCCGACAGCGCGATGATGCGCAGCCCGGCCCAATGCTGGCCGGGCACGGCGGCGGGTTCGCTCCATTGCTCGTGCACGCCGGCTTCCAGCACGCGCAATTTGCCGTTGCGGTCCGGCAACTGGAACCGCAACTGATACAGCGCGTCGTCGGTGAGCTTGCGGCGGCCGATCAGCATCATGCCGTCGCGCGACAGATTGCCGATGCGGCCAAGGTTCTCGCCTGTCATCGCGTCGCTCACTTCGATCGGATCGATGGCGCGTTTGCGCAGCGCGCGGCGTTGTTCGGATGGGGTCATGGCGTGGCTCCTGCGATCTTCGGCGCCCTGCCGCCGAACTGCTTCAGGCCCGAGATCAGCGCATTCCATGCACGGTCGATCAATGATTCTTCCTGTTGCGGCACCAGTCGCGCCTGCCCCAGCACCATCAGGCGCGCGACCTGTTCCAGCTTGCGCTCCGGCGCGGCTGCGCCGCGCGCGTTGACGAACAGGCAGCGGTGGGTTGCAGGCGCGTACCACGCCAGTTTGCGCTGCACGCGTTGCCCCTGCTGATTGATGGTGAATTCGAACCACGTGCCGAACGGCAATGTCTTGAGTCGCGCCAGCGCGTGCTGCTCTTCGGTGCTCGGCGGCGTCAACAGCGCAGGCTCGCTTTCCGCTTTCGCTGCGGGCGTCTCGTCCTCACCCAGCCGCTGGCGCGTCTTCAACCGCACGGCGAGTTCTGTTTGCGTCGGCGCTTCCGCATTTGGCGCCGGCTGTACCGGAAGGTCGAGCACACGGCGGGCGAGTTGCGCGGCTTCCGCGCCCTGCAAGCCGACCTGCGCGAGACCGTCTTCCAGCTCCACGCACAGTCGTTCGTTGTCGCGCTCTTTGGCGTCGCGAAGCAGTTCGTCGGCGGCGGCGAGGCGGCGATGGAACGCCTCGCTGTCTTCGCCATGACGAAGAATGGCCAGGGCCAGCGCGTCGCACCAGGCCTGTTCCAGCAGCGCGCGGGTCAGCGGCGCCACCTTCCTGCCCGCCAGACGTTCGCCGATCGCGCTCGATGCCTGCGCGCGCGCCTGCTCCAGGCGGTTGCGGCCCTGCGCGGCTTCGAGTTGACGGCGCTCGGCGATTTCCGCGCGGCGGCGCAGCGCGTTGACGTGCGCATCCAGTTCGTCGACGAGACGTTCCAGCAGCGAGATATCGCCAGTGAATTCGTTGAGCACGCGATCCACTGCGCGTTGCAGCTTGTCCGACAACACGGTGTCGGTTTCACCGTCGCTGGAATCGAGCCACAGATTCGCGGTTTCGGCCACGGTATTGAGCAGTCGCCGCGCCGGATGCGCGCGACGCGTGAAGAAGCTGCGGTCGGCCAGCGCGACGCGCAGCAATGGCGCCTGCAGACGCGCCAGCAGCTGCTGCGCCGTACCGCCGCTGCGGGTCTCATCCAGCAAACGGTCGAACAGCAGCGAAACCAGTTCCAGCACGTCACGGTGTTCGGGCGCGAACTGCGGGGCGCGGCCGTCCGGTGCGTAGCGGCGCAATTCCGCCAGCATGTCCTGCCGCAGATGCTGCACGGTGCGCTGCACGCCGCGACCACCCAATTGCACCGGCATGGGGGGCTTCGCTTGCAGCGCGGCCAACACCGACTGCAATTCCTCACCCGAAGCGACGTAGCCGGTGGGGGCTTCCTCTTGCCGCTCGTGCATCGAGGCGCGGCGTTGTTCCAGCAGCTCACGCAGATTGCCGAGCGCCGCGTCCGCCGCGGCTTGCGGCGAAGGCGGTGGGGGGGGTTCGATTTTGGCCTTTGCTTCGGCATCGCGCTTGCGCGACTGCGCTTCTACGTTGCGCTTGGGCAGATAGGTACGCAGATTCGGCAGGATGCCGTGCGCGATCAGGTGTTCGTTCAGACCGCCGTACAGCGGTTCGGAAACAGCCAGCACGCGGCGGTCGCACAGGCGATAGAACAAGATGCGATGCTCGCGCGGCAGACCCATGTGCATCGCGATTTCTCGCAGACCGTGCACCAGCGCGTGCGGTCCGAGTGGCAGCGCTTCGGCGTCGAGCAACGGCGAGGCCGCCAGCACGCCGTAACGGTGGCCGAGTTCGAACAAGGTCTGGCTGACGTGCAGGTCCGCGCGCGTGGCGATGTCGTCCAGCGTCATCGCCTCGTCGAATTCGTCGTGATCGACCAGCGTCAGATCGATACGCGCATCCGCCTTGCGCACCTGCGGCAGGCCGAGCGCGGCCAGCCGCGCCTCCAGCATCAGCAGCAGGCGCGGTGCGGCATCCGCGCGCGTACGCTTGACCTCGCGCAGGCTCTCCATCGCGACCTGCTGTTCGGCGCTGTTGCGCGACTGCTCGGCGGACTTGAAAAGCTGTTGTTCGAGTTCGGTGAGGCTGGCGCGCAGTGTGGGTTCGATGCGCGCGCCGCATTCGGCGAGCTGCTCTTCGAGCAGGCTGCGCACGCGCGCCGGCAAATCGGCGCGCTCTGCGAGCGTCTGCGGCGTACGGTCGGCTGGCATTGTTCCCCCCTGCGGCGAAGCATCGCCGCGGGTGCGATTCTATGCCAGCGTACATTGGCAAGCCATGGGCACGTCGCAAATGAAAAGAATCGCTGCGAACTCGCGTTGCTTTAACGCAAGCAGTCATCCCGGGAGCGCTTTCCAGCCCGCACATGCCTGTGCGGGCGTCCGTCGGCGCGAGATGCGATGACTCACGCCATCCATGGGGCTCGCCCTCGGCCAGCTTGCTGTTCGCGCGCGTTCAAGACGCGCGCAGTCGAGGCATCTCGCGAAAGTCCCGGCTCATCCATGCGGGGACCATGCCAGCTCGATCCATCCCGAGCGCCCGGGCGTGTTGTAGCCGCGGATCAGCGAATAAGTGCGATCGGCGAGATTCTCGGCACGCAGGTGCAGTTGCCATGCGCGCGAAAGGACGATGTTCATGCGCGCGTTGATCAGCCCGTAACCGGGCAGCGGACCGCCGAGGTCCGGACGCGGACCTTCGGCGTACAACTCGAGAGCGGCATTCAATCGGTCGTTGAAAATCCGCGTAAGCGCGACATCGCCCTTGCGCGACGCGCGGCGCAGCAGGTGTTCGCCGGTTTGGGGGTCGCGCGCATTTTGCCAAGTCGCATTGCCGTCGACACGCCAACCGTCGCGCTGCCAGTGGGTTTCCAATTCCACACCGTCGATGCGCGCGCGTTCGGTGTTCTCGGCCTGGAACAGCGGGCCGGTGAAATCGATCAGATCGTCGATATCGGTGTGATAGGCGGCGAGTTTCAGCGAGAAATCACCGGCTGGCGTCCACTCCGCGCCGATTTCGCTGGTGCGCGAGCGTTCCGGGCGCAGCTCCGGGTTGCCCGCGAACAAACCGCCGTAGCCGGGCGAGAACTGCTCGTTCAAGCTCGGCGCACGAAAGCCCTGGCCGAAACTTGCGGTGATCCGCAGTGCAGGCGCGACGCGCCAGCCGAGCGCGCCGGACGCGGTCGTCGCACCGCCGAACACGCTGTTGTGGTCGTGGCGCGCCGCGACTTCCCAATCGAAGGTTTGCAGATGTCCGCTCCAGCCGCCGAACAGAGCGGTGTTGTCGCGGCTTTGATCGAATACATCCGAGTTCGCGAAAGTGTCCACGTTCTCGCCGCTTTCGTGCACGCGTTCTATGCCGGCGGTGAGCGTTTGATGCTCATCCAGCGTAAAGATGTTCAACCACGTCGCGCTCTGCCGGCGCGAGCGGAACAGTTCGAAGAAATCGGGCGTGTTCAAATCGTCACGCGCGCTGCCGAGGCTGAGTTTCTGGAACCAGCGGTCCGTGACATCGCCGGCCAGCGCCGCGCCGAGATCCTGCTCGATCGTGTGCGACACACCCTGATCGAATTCGTTGACCGAATCGCTGTAAAGCGTGTTGGCGGACAGCGTCTGTGTGCCGAGCTTGACCTCGCCGGTGGCTGCGAGATTGCGGTTGCGCAAACCGTCGTCGTCGGGGTCGTAGGAGAAACCCTCCGGATTCTGCGCGGAAAATCCCCGCACGTGGCGGATGCCGGCCAGCACGCTGAAACCGCCCCGATCGTTCCAGTCGCCGATGCCGGTGCTGAGCGATGCGTCGTCATAGCTGCCGTACTGCACAGCGGCGGCCGGACCGCTCAATTTGCGCGTGAACACCTGCACCACGCCGCCGATCGCATCCGAACCCCAGTACGCCGCACGCGGGCCGCGCACGATCTCGATACGCTCGATCGCATCCAGCGGCAGCAGCGAAAAGTCCACACCGCCCGTGCCGGTGGAAGCAATGCGTACGCCGTCCACCAGCACCAGCACGTGATTGGAATTGCTGCCGCGCAGGAACAGCGAGGTCTGTTCGCCAGGGCCGCCGCTGCGCGCGACATCCACCCCAGCTTGCGTGCGCAGCAGATCGTAGAGGTCGGCCGCGCCGCTGGCGTCGATGTCTGCGCGCGTGATCACCGTGACGTCGGCGAGCGACGCATCGACCGTCTGCGCCTGGCGCGTGGCAGTCACTTGCACAGTGGGTTCGTCGACGACGTTCTGATCGTCCTGCGCATGCGCGCAGAAACTCGCCGCGCAAAGCGCGGCAAACAGCAAGAGGCTTCTTTTCATCATCATTCTCCGTTCGCACACCCGCGTGGAGCGCGACGGAGAACGAGGGCAGGAGGGCTCAGCGGCCGTCCGGCCGCCGCCCGCCGCAGCGCCTGTCGATGGTGCGTTCGCGCGCACCGTTTGCAGGCCGGTCTCCGGGCTTGCGAGCGGGTCCCTTGCGGAACCCGGATCGGATCGCCTTCCCGCGCTCGCGCGCAGTGGCTTCGATGATCCGATGTAACTCGCCTACCGTTGCGGGGGCAGCTCTGGCTTCAACCAGATTCCCGTTTCATCCCCCCTCTTGCAGTCACGATTTGGTTTCGCCAAAGCGAAAGGGATGCGCGACTGCAAGTGGTCGGACACCTGCGAGGCGCGAGTCTAGGTGCTCGCATCGAACGGATCAAGATTGCCTCCCGCAATGCAGGAGCGAGTGTGCTCGCACCGAATGCATGGCGGCATCTCTGTAATTACAAGCATGCCGGGTTGCCGGCGCGCGGGCTCCTACTGCAAGGCATTTCATCCCGTGCGTCTGCCCAAAACATACCGCCAGATGAAAAACACCGGCAGCCCTGCGATCGTCAGCAATGCGCCTTTGCCGGCATCGCCCGGATGCTGCCAGATGGTCACGGCCGCTATCCACACCACCGCGGCGAGGAACAGCAGCGGCAGGAACGGGTACCACGGTGTGCGGAAGGGCGCGGCTTCCGCCGAACGCATGCTGCGATACCAGAACAGCGTGGCGATCACCGCGGCCATGCCCACCCAGTCAACCACCGTGGAGAAATTCACCAGCCAGGTGAAGTTGTCGCCGACCAGCACCAGCACGCAGGCCCAGCCCGCCAGCATCATCAGTGCGACGTTGGGTGATCGCCAGCGCGGATGCAGCCGGCCGGCCACGCGGAAGAACACGCCGTCCGCGCCCATCACCTGGAACACGCGCGAGGCGCCCATCAGCGAGATGTTGCAGAAGCCGAGCGTCGAAATCGCGATGCCGACTGCGATCGCGCGCGCGCCGGGTTCGCCCAATGCGTGGCGCATCACATCCGCCGCAGGCGCCTTGCTGGCGGCGAGGCCTGCATGCCCCAGCACCGCGAGATACGCGAGGTTCGCGAGGATGTAGCACGCGGCCACCAGCAACATGCCATAGATCAGCGAACGCGGCAGATTGCGCTGAGGGTCGCGGATCTCGCCCGCGATGTCGTTGACGTAATACCAGCCGCCGTAGGAGAACAGCACCGGCATCAACGCCCCGCCCAGCGCGATCGGATTGATCGGCGGAGGCGGCGCAGCCGGTGGCGGCGCGCCGCGCACCAGCAATCCCGCCACGATCAGCGCGGAAATCGCCAGCAGCTTCAGCACCGTCAGAATATTCTGCGTCAATGATCCGGAGCGGATGCCGAACCAGTTGATGCCGGCGAGAAACACGATGGTGCCGACGGCCCAAGGCCCCGGATTGTTGACGGTGTAACCTAGCGCCGCGCTCGCGTATTCCACGAACGCGATGGCGACCGCAGCGATCGACCCGGAATGATTGGCGACCAGCAGACTCCAGCCGTACAGAAAGGCGATCAGCAAGCCGAACGATTCACGCAGATAGACGTAGCCGCCGCCCGCCTGCGGCCGCCGCGCGCCCAGTTCCGCATAGCACAGCGCGCCGATCAGCGCGATCACGCCGCCGATCACCCAGGCCAGCAGTTGTTCCATGCTGGAGCCGGTCTGCTGCGCGATCGAAGAAGGCGTCTTGAAGATGCCCGAGCCGATCACGCCGCCGACCACCACCATTGCCGCCGACCAAGGACCCACACGGCGCGCGTAGGTCACGTGCGTCGCCGTTTGCGCGGTGGTGGCGAGATCGTTGTCCGCTGCACTCATCTTCGACTCCGCGCCCTCACTGCGGGGATACGAGCATGACGGCGCTGCGCTGCGCTGTCGAGATGCGCAGGACCGCCCGCACATGTCGTGCGCCGCGGCGGCGAGTGGAAACTGGTGGCGATGGAGGAGGTCACGTTGCCCATGCCGCCGCCGAAGCTGGACGGGCCAGGATTGAACCTGGCCGACTAGGCTTCAGATGCTTCAGCAACGGCTACGAGCGAAGAAAATATGAGCCGACAAGGACTAAAACAGAAAGCAAAAACAGCACGGAGAGCCGACGAAGCCAGCGCCAATAGATGACGGGTTCGCGCGACCTGAGGATTTTGCCTTGGTTTGTTGGGAGGACGCCGGTAAGAAGAACGAAGGCAAGAAAGAAAGCCAGCACAAGCGCCGCTGCCGCAAGAGGCCAACTGTGCTCCAGGTGGAGAACGAAGATACCCACAAGCAGAATCTGCCCTGGAAACTCTAACTTTTGAGTTAACCGACTGCGCCCCGCGTGCACAACAGTCTAGCGCGACCGACCCGCACCGGTCCGCTCGATCGAATCAGCGGTGTGGGCACCCGGGCCAGCAACAAGGCCGCCGCATCCCCTTCCGCATCTTATCGATGCCGACCGCGATGCGACGTGTTCTGGTTGCTTCTTGCTTGGGGGAGGTGACCCAGCAGATCCACTCGTTTCGCGCCAGTGGAGTGATAGCAGTCCAAAGGGCGGCCACTGTGTCATCAAGCTCGATGGCTTCTCGGAAATCAGTGGGCAGCGGATGGACGGTGCCACCCTCAAGCTTTTGCGCCTTCGCGGATGTTGCCATTGGACCCTAACGCTTAAGCTAAGCGGCCGCTGCCGCGATGAGGTGTGATCAAACCATGCATACCCGCAGCCGTCCGCTTGAGCGAATAGTTAGGCGGCAATTTGCCAACCCGGGAAAACAAGCACAGCCGGATGGCAGCGTAACGCACTGGCGAGCATTTTGGCGCGCTCGACACCGAGATTAATGCGGCCCGTTTCAATGCCGGAGATGGTCGTTTGAGGAATGCCACAGAGCTCCGAAAGCTGGCTTTGGCTGAGACCCTGTAGCTCACGGATGATGCGCACAGACTCGCCCGGCGAGACGTCAACACGCTTCTTTGCAGGAATGAAATTTCGCATGCTCATGCCTTCCGGTAGTCGTGGGGCGTTACGCGCACGACGCGAACTAGAAAAGTGTCTGCGACAACGCTGTAGATGACACGCCATTGCTCATTGAGCCGAGACGAGCGAAAGCCTTTCCACTCACCCGAAAGCGCCTCATCGCGAAAGCCTTTGATAGCGCGAAGACCGGTCGGACCAGAGAGCATGACGATGTCTTTCCACTTCTCGTAGCGCTTCAGAATTTCGACTGGAACGCGCGCAGACGAAAGTTCCTTGTCGACTGTGCGGTGTTCCTCGATGCGCCACATACCATATTGTGTCAAGTACAAAAATATACTGTCAAGCGCGACGCCTGGCGCCCAACGCCCGAGTTAAGCCGCGTACCAAGCCGCAGCGATTGGGACGTCGGCTTGAACGAATTGTCAGGCGCCACCCGCGATTGGCTCACCGCCGCTCCTCCAGTAAGCCAACCAGATTGCCATCTTCGTCACGTAGGAACCCAATCCATAACTCATGGTCTGGCATCTTTGCGGTGAGCTGTGGCGCCCGCTCGTTTGTGGCGCCGCGTGCAATAAAAGCCGAGTGCGTGGCGTCAACGTCCGACACCTTGAAATAAAGGATGGAATTTGGCTCTCTCTCTTTTCGATTCCGCGTCCCGTGGGGTTTCCATGCTCGTTGAACGCAACCGATAAGGGCGCTTCGATAAGCAGGTTGAGCGGCCTGTCATCGGAGGCGACAACCGCCAGCAGCCTTGCCTTGAGTTGCGAAAAGGAAACCTCGTCGGGTTCTCCATTTCCAAGCAGTAGCCCGCAACTCTTCGCTTTCTCGGCGAAGCCGAGATCAACGAACACCCACTCACCCGAGTGTCGATTGGCTTCGGCGGCAGTTCCGGCGCGGATCATTGTTGGCGGCTAACGCCTGAGTTAAGCGGCGTGCGGTACGCACGTCCGCTTGAACGAATTGTTAGGTGCCAACCCGGACAGCGACACCCGTTGACTCATCGTACTCCCAGAACTCCACGCCAGCGGGCACGAGATGCCCGCATGTACGCAGGTAGTAGCTGGTGAGGCTTTCACCAGTGCCACGGCGAAGGTCTTTGAGCACGAACATGATCTTTCTGTACTCGGATGGTGCGGCATGGAAGTAGTACATAGCCTCATTCCAAACCGTCAGTTTTGCGCTTGGAATGTTGTGACCGGACGTCCAGCGGTGAGACTTACACTCGACTAGAACCTTCTGCGAAGAACAGCCCAAGTCAAAGGCGTGTGACTTCTTTGCGACACCGATGCCGATCTCCACGACGTGGCACGACTGCAAGTGGATACCTTGAAGTGCAAAGAATCGCTGCGCGACCAGCTCGAACTCGCGGCCAACGTGAGCGTTTGATCTGGAACCTACACGTTGAAACGGCTTATCCATTGGCACCTAACGCCCGAATTCAGCGGCGCGCGCAGCGCGTCCGCTGGAATGAATAGTTAGACAACATTACTTGGCCGCCTGATAGTGCAAAGTGACCGAGTGCGTGCTGGGTGCTGGCTGGCTCCGTGGAACCGTTGGATACGACAGTTGCCCAGCATATGACACCAACACGCTTTGCGAAGACAGCCAACGCAACTTGAGCGATGTAGGACACTCGAACCATTGCACGCTATGCGAACACCTAGCCGTTTGTTTGTTGAAGCTACCTGCCGGCACCACGTCAGTGCAAATAAGACAAAACCCGGCGGCTCCGCCGCCTGAATCCGCATACGCGATAGCGTCCATGGAGCCATCGGGCGATGGCACGGACTCCGTGACCGTGATGTCATGCTTGGAACTGCAACACGCGAGAAGCAGCGTAGCCACAATGAGCGCAATGTTTCTCATGTTGTCTAACACCTGAATTTAGCGGCGCGAAGCCGCGTAGCGGATGAGCGTCCGCTGGAATGAGTTGTTAGGGCGCATTGGCCCTTCCCGGAATTGCGTTGCGTATGAGCTTACGAGCACCGCGAAGCAAAAGCACCAGTGCAAGAACCAA
>JAJPID010000045.1 GCA_021324945.1 Lysobacterales bacterium
CTCCGCATCGTCCCGATCGGAGATGCCGTAATCGGCCGTGAACTGCGCACCCTGATAGTTCTTCTTCAGGATGAAGTTGATGACGCCGCCGATCGCGTCCGAACCGTAGGTCACCGCGCCGCCGTCGGTCAGAACTTCGACGCGCTCGATCATTTCGGCCGGAATGCGATTCAAGTCGTTGTCCAGCACCCGGTGGCCATCGACCAGCACCAGCGTGCGGCCGGTGCCCAAGCCGCGCAAGTTAGCGAAGGTGCCGCCCGAACCACCGCCGTTGTTGACGCGCGTGTTTTGCGGAGAACCCGTCACGGCCGGCAGCTGCTGGATCAGGTCACCGACCGTCACCGCACCCGCTTTCTGGATTTGCGCGGCATCGACGGTGACAACCGGGTTGGCCGTCTCCAAGTCCACGCGGCGGATGTGCGAACCCGTAACCACGATGGTCTGCAGGGTCTGCGGCTGCTGGTTGTTTTGCCCTTGAGTGGCGTTCTGGTCTTGCGCGTAGGCTGTACCCACCGCACCCACGGCGGCGACGGCACCCATCGAAAGAGCCATGCGCACGGCTTTGGAAAGCTCGTTGCGGTCAAGTTTCATTTCACTCTCCAACGTCAGATGTGACACAGTTTCGGGACAAGTGCTCCGCTCCGGAAAAACACCAGAGCCGCCACTAAACCCTCGGCAGTGACGGATGCTAACAACTTCCTAACCCTTTGGGAATCCCCCTGTAACATACGCACACGTATCCAGCACGGTCCTCGCCGTGCTGAATAGAAGGAGTCCCTAGGAATCAATCAGCCGCTACCCGCCCCCTCGTTTTGTTGATCCGGCGTTCCGGCCTACCCGTCCCGCTTCGGATGGCGCCATCAATACGTGAAAACTGTGTTAATTGCAAGCATGCATTCTGAACAATCGTCACGTCCACCGCTTAGTTGCTGTGAAGCGCCATCGCTGATTCTGAAGCGTCTCTACTCAAGCCTGCCTCGCGTTCTATGGCAGCCCTTTGGTTAATTGATGGGTAACACGTCAAACGCGATTGTCAGGCGGGCTTCATTGGGCTTGCCCGCAAATGGCACCGTTCCATGCCACATGTACCATGGAAACAGAGCAAGCAGGCCCGGTTCCGGCTTGATAAAGTGCTCTGCAGGAAGCCTCGGACGTATGGGAAAGCCCGGCTCGCCAAATTGTAACCAGCCCTCGTGTGGGCTCTCGTTTACCGAGGTAGGCAACTGGATGTAGCAAGCCGAGGACAACCCTCCCTCCGGGTGAAAATGGTTGACGTGGAAGCCATGCGGTCGCAGGCGCACAGACCACGCACCCTTCAATCGATAGCGTCCAGTGTTGCGGCGACGAAGTGGGTCGTCTCCGTTTCCGGCCATGCGAATGTAATCCCGAATCGGTCGATCGATCGCCTGTGCGAAAGCGCGAATCGCCGGCTCCGGTGAGCGATCCAACTCCAGCTCAACTTGACTTCCCTGTCGTAACGATTGTCCGACCGGATGGGTGTTGAGCAAATGCATTCGATTGAGAGCCAGTGCCAAGTCTTCAAGATATTCGGGCAAGTCGGCCCAACCGTGCGGCACATCGATCGGCTGAGCTCGCACGAGATTCTCATAATCGAATAATTCCCGATAACGCGCATCTCCGCCCATGCGCTAAGCACAAGCCAGCAACGCTATTGCACGCCCGTCATTCGGATTCATCTCAAGCAACTTCTCTGCAACGTTCGCGGCCCCTTCCGCCTCACCGCTAGCGAGGAACGCATCATCCAGGACTGAGAGGGCACCAGAATGATGGCCGTTCAGCCGCAGCGCCTTTGGGCGTAATCCACTGCACATGCAGAACCCATGTCCACAGCAATTCGGGCAGCGGCCACATTCAATTCCACATTCGCTGGCGCGAAAGAGAGCGCTGCTTCTATTTCTGCAAGCGCTTTATTCTGCTCGCCGGCGGTAATCAGCAATTTCGCCTTGGCAGTTCGCAACGGTGTGAGGTGCGGTTTCTTGCGCGAAACCGAGTCGATTGCTTCGCTTGCAAGGTGCAGATCACCCGAGCGCATCCAGATCAACTCTGAGATTGGTCAGCGCGGTAAGATGATCCGGTCGGATGCGAATGGCCTGTCGCAGCTCTGACTCGGCCTCCTCGAATCTGTTCTGCCCCATCAGCGCGCGACCCAAGATGAAATGGGCTTCGGCTCGAGCATTCTTTTCCGCTTCAGCGTAATTGACCGGCATCGCTCAATGCTGCGGCAAGCCTGAGCTTGGCTTCGACGTTTTGTGGAGCCAAATGCACCAGCTCTTTGAAATCAGCAGCCGCTTCTTCATGTCGCCTCAACTGCATCAAGGCATGTCCATAAAGCAGCAATTGTTCGCTCGCAGCCTGGGACCGCAGGAACGGCCGAAGAACCGAAATAGCCTCCTCCGGATTGCCCTGCATCAGCAGTGCTCGTGCGAGGCTGACGGCAATCTCCGAGTCCGCACTGATTTGCAGCGCCTGTCTCAATACTTGAATGGCAGCATCGAATCTTCCCAGAGAAATGAAGATGCGCCCTAACATCGCGTAAGCGGGCACGCGACGGGCATCCAACCGAATTACAGATTGCAGTGCTCGCTGCGCGCCGGGAAGATCACCGGTCTCAAACAAAGAGCCTGCAAGCATTCAATGCGCGTCGACGAGTTCAGGCTGCGCGTTCAATATTTCCAACAGCAGCTTGCGGGCCGGTGAATGCTGTCCCGCCCTCAGGAGCGATAAGGCCGATTGCAAATCAGCCGTCACTTTCGCTGAAGAAGCGGACCCCCGGAACCAGCCAAGACAAGCACTCCGGCAAAAAGCAGATGAAACTATGCCGTTTTTTTACAGTTCCTGGTGATACTGCACATACGGCACGCGCGCCTGCTCGGGGCTGATGTCCTGCGGATTCATCAGCAGCGGTTGCTTGCCGGAAGACCACACGTTTTGCGCGCCGAAGCTCAGTTCACCCTGCCACGGCAGGCGCACGCTGACGCCCAGATCGATGCCGCTCCAGCGCTGAGTGGAATCCAGCGGCATGCCGGGCAACGCGGGCTGCAGCACGCGGCCAACGATCGCGCCGCTGACCGGCCCATGCTCGATGCCGAGGCTCAAGGTGGTCTGATTGAGATCGTCATTGCCAAGCAGTCCTGCGCCCGGCAGGAAATGCACGCGGCCTTGGCTTGCGCCGACGTCGAGTTGCGTATTCGGCAGGACACGCACTTGACCACGCGCGTTGACGCTTGTGGTGGTGCTGTCCGGAAACATCAGCGGCGCGGCGATCGCGGCGCCGCTGCCGGAAGGCAGCACGCGCGGTAATGCCGCCACACCGTGCAGAGCGGCCGCGGGCATTGCATCCGTGCGGGACTGCCCGACTGAGAGATCCAGCTTGACTGCGCTGTTGGCGAACCCTGCGCCGACTTCCCCGCCTTGCGAGGCAGCGAGTGGCGCTTCCACGCATGAGGTATTGCGTTCGCCTGGCTGCGCGGTTTCGCAGGCGGGATTGAGCGACGGCGACCAGTTGCGTTGCGACACGCCGGCTCGCGCATAGATGTTCGGCGAGACGTTGAATTGCAATCCCGTGGCCGCGGCGGCCGATTTGCTTTCGGCCGCCGTGCCCGGGACTGATTCCGTGGCCGACGCGGCGCCCGACAAGGTCAACGCGGATTGGCCATCATTCGAGCGCCAGACCGGCTCGGCATCGACATTGCCCGACAGCGCAAGTGGCGCGGGTTGCGCAGTTTTCTGCCCGGCGTGCGCATGCGACGTCGCCGGGGTCTGCGCGTTGGCGAGCAACGGCAGGCCCAGCGTCAGGCTGGCGAACAATACATTGGCAATCGCAATGCGCATCAATCGGCTGCGCGCGGACAACCCGCGCTCTCTCGAGCTTTGGAACGAGTATACAGCGAAATACTTACATTTTGCTAACAATCGTCAAGCCACCGCCCGAAGCCCTCATCTGCCTCGTCGGACGGCATGTTTCGTGCAGCCTTTTCGCCGCTACACTGCCTGCCGTACAAGGACTTAGACACTTTCTCGTGAGCCGCGTTCAGCCTCTCGCCGCCATGGCTGCCGCCATGCCCCTGCCCGATCCGGCGCTGCTGGATCTGTGCCATCGGCTGTGGGCCGCTTCTGGCGGCAGCGCGATCGAGCAAATCGCCGACGAACTGATCGGCCGGCTCTTTCCGGGCACGCGGGCACGCATCCTGGAAGCCGCTGCCGAAAAAAGCGACGAGCCCGCACAGCGGTTTCCGCTGCAATACGGCCGCACGCTGGAACTTCAGCCGCCGCCGGCAAATGCCGATCAAGAGTTGCTGCAAGCTGCGGCGCGTCTGATCGATCTTAGCCTTGCCTCGTGGTCGAAACACGAGGAATTGTCCGCGTCGGTCGTGCGGTTGGAAGAAGCCGAGCGCCTGCAGCGCGCGCTGTATGCGATCGCCGATCAGGCCAGCGCCAATCAGGACATCAACGAAACGCTGCGCGCGTTGCACGGCATCGTCGGCAGCCTGATGTATGCCGAGAATTTCTACATCGTGCTGCACGATCCGCTGCACGACACCATCCGCTTCGCCTATTTCGCCGACGTCGCAGATCCCGATCCGCCAGATCCGAATCGTGTGCAGCCGATGGACGAAATCAAGTACGGCCCGACGTGGTACCTGATCCGCCACGGCCAGCCGCTGATGGGCTCGCTGGACGAAATCGCCGCGCACGTGGGCGGGCCGTATCGAGGCACGGGTCCCGATTGTGTGTGCTGGCTGGGCGTGCCGCTGCTGCGCGGCGATCAGGTCGTCGGCGGCGTGGTGGTGCAGAGTTATACCGAAAGCGCACGTTACGGCGAGCGCGACAAGGCATTGCTGATCTACGTCGCGCAGCACATTCAGACTGCGCTGGAGCGCCGTTTCGCGCACGCGGAACTCGAGCGGCGCGTGGACGAGCGCACCGAAGCCCTGCGTGAAGCCAACCGCGTGCTGCAGCAGCAGGTGCTGGAACGCCAGCGCGGCGAGCGCCTCCAGGCGGCGCTGTTCCGCATCGCGGAACTGGCCAACACCACCGAGAGTATCGAAGAGTTCTATGCCGCAGTGCATCGCGTGGTCGGCGGCTTGTTGTACGCCCGCAATTTCTACATTGCGCTGTTGTCGGAAGATGGCAACGAGTTGAGCTTTCCCTATTCGGTGGATGAACGCGATCCCGAACGCCGCACGCGCAAGCTCGGCAAAGGCATGACCGAATACGTGCTCAACAACGGCGCCGCGCTGCTGGCGAACACCGATGACATCAGGAGCATGCGCGAGCGTGGCGAGGTGGTCCAGAGCGGTCACGATTCGGTGTGCTGGCTCGGCGTGCCGCTGGTTTGTGCCGAACGCACCGTCGGCGCCTTGGTGGTGCAGAGTTATACGCCCGAACACCGTTACACGCTGCGCGACCAGGAATTGTTGACCTTCGTCTCTTACCACATCGCCAACGCGCTGGAGCGCGTGCGCGCCGCCGAATCGCTGAAACAGGCCTACGCCGGATTGGAGCGCCGCGTAGGCGAACGCACGCGCGCGCTGGCTCTGGCCAATCGCGACCTGCGCGAGCAGATCGCCGAGCGCGAGCGCGTGGAAGCGCGTTTGAAATACGAAACGCTGCACGATTCGCTCACCGGCCTGCCGAACCGTTCATTGCTGATGCAACGGTTGGAACAGGCGCTCGAGCGTTATCAGGCCGATCCATCGAAACTGTTCGCGGTGCTGTTCCTCGACCTCGATCGCTTCAAGGTGATCAACGATTCGGTGGGACATCTGATCGGCGACGACCTGTTGTTCCAGGCCGGTGGCCGCGTGCGCGCCTGCCTGAAATCACAGGACGTGGTCGCACGCCTGGGGGGCGACGAGTTCGGCGTGCTGCTGGAAGACATCGGCGACGCCGATGCCGCGTGCCACATCGCACAACGTATCATCAACGAATTGAATGCGCCGTTCCGGCTCGCGGCCAAGGAACTCTTCACTTCGACCTCGATCGGCATCGCCATCGCCGCGCCGCGATATCGCCGGCCGGAAGAATTGCTGCGCGACGCCGATTCGGCGATGTATCGCGCCAAGGCCGAGGGTCGTCATCGCTGGGCCTTGTTCGACGACCGCCTGCGCCAGCAGGCATTGACCTTGCTGGAAGTGGAGAACGATCTGCGCCGCGCATTGACGCGCGGCGAATTCGAACCGCATTACCAGCCGATCGTGCGGCTGTCCGATGGCGAAGTCATCGGCTACGAGGCGCTGATGCGCTGGCATCATTCCGAACGCGGCGTGCTGCTGCCGGGCGAGTTTCTTTCCGTCGCCGAAGAAAGCGGTCTGTCAGAAGCGATCGACTGGCAGATCTTCGAACAGGTGTTCGCGCACGCGCCGGCGTTGAGCGCGAGCGGCGCCTTCATTAGCATCAATCTTTCCGGCCGGCATTTTTGCAGCGCCGATCTTGATCGTCATCTGCTCGGCCTGCTGGCACGTCACGGCGTACCCGCGCACCGGTTACGCATCGAGGTGACCGAACGCGCGCTGCTGGAGAATCCCACCGATGTGAAGCGTACGCTGCAAAGCCTGCGATCGCACGGCATCAGCGTGGCGCTGGACGATTTCGGCACCGGCTATTCCTCGCTGTCGTATCTGCATCAGTATCCGTTGCAGGCATTGAAGATCGATCAGTCCTTCGTGGCCAGCCTCACCGAGGGCGACAGCGGCGGCAGCGTGGCAGTGGTACGCGCGATCCTGACGCTAGCCGAAACCCTGTCGATGCAGGTGATCGCCGAAGGTATCGAAACCGCCGAGCAGCGCGAAGTGCTGCAAAAACTCGGCTGCGAATGCGGGCAGGGTTTCCTGTTCGCGCGCGCGCAACCGGCGGAGACCTGGGCGAAGGCCGAGGTGTGATGGCTGCCGGGTTTCAGCCGCGCGGGCGCCGCTGGTTGCGCCGCGCAGCGCTCGCACTCCTACTCCTCTTTCTGATCACCTGGTTGCCGGTGCTGCTGCTGCGTTTCATCCCGCCAGTCACCAGCGCCTTCATGATCGAGCGCCGCATCGGCGCCGCGTTGCACGGCGAACACGATTTCCAGTTGCGTTATCGCTGGGTGCCGTGGCCACAGATCGCACCGGTGGCGCCGTTGGCGATGGTCGCGGGCGAAGACCAGAAATTCCCGTTTCATCACGGCTTCGATTTCGAGTCGATCCACGCGGCGATCAGCGATGCCGATGAAGGGATGCGCCTGCGCGGCGCCAGCACCATCAGCCAGCAGACGGCCAAGAATCTGTTCCTGTGGAACGGCCGCAGCTATATGCGCAAGGGCATCGAGGCCTATTTCACCGTGCTGATCGAGGCGACCTGGCCCAAGCGCCGCATCCTGGAGGTGTACGCCAACATCGCCGAATTCGGCGATGGCATCTACGGCGTCGAAGCCGCCGCGCGGACCTTTTGGGGCGAACACGCATCGCAATTGAACCCACATCAGGCTGCGCTGCTGGCTGCGGTGCTGCCCGATCCGCGTCGGTTGCACGCGAATCACCCTTCCGTCTATGTGCAGCGCCGCGCCGCCTGGATCGAGCGGCAAATGGCGCAGCTCGGTGGCGTTTCCTATGTGCTGAACCCGAACCCGCCGCTGTCGCGCGCTAGCACACGCCGGCATCATTGAGCCGAGTTAAACTTTCCGCGTCATCGCCGCCATTTGAAAGGACAGACAGGGATGTCTGCTTTTTGACTCTCGCGATCAGGAATGATCGCAAGGAGAATGCACATGCGCCAAGTGAAGCATCTGCTGGAACTCAAGGGCAATGCGGTGTACGCGATCGCGCCTGAAGCGCCCGTGCTGGAAGCGATCCGCACCATGGCCGAGCGCGGCATCGGCGCGCTACTGGTGATGCGCAACGAGGAACTGGTGGGCATCGTCAGCGAGCGCGATTACGCGCGCAAGGTGATCCTGAAAGGCCGCTCCTCGAAAGACACGCCGGTGGCGGAAATCATGACCGCTTCGCCGATCAGCGTCGATCCTGCTGCCACCGTGGACGAATGCATGCGCCTGTGCACCGATCAACGTGTGCGGCACCTGCCGGTGATGGACAACGCGCGCGTGGTGGGGGTGGTGTCGATCGGCGATCTGGTGAAAGCGGTGATCGACGATCAGGCCGTGGAGATCGATCAACTCCAACGCTATATCGCGGGCTGATTGCCAGTGGCGTTGCGATCCGCGGCGCGGCTCTCTCGCGCCGCGCGCCAGCCGAACCATCCCGCACAGCCCGCTGCGGCCGCCGCCATCAGGATGATCGTGCCGAGATCGACACTGGCCGCGCGCAATGCATTCAATCCACTGGTCACGCCGAGGTCGCCGAAGCGCCACACCGCTGTGTCGACGAAATTCTTGCCCTTGTAGCGCATCTCGCGGTTGACGCGCGTGTAGAGGCCGTCGTACGCCGGCTTGGTGACGCCGTAGGCGAAGCTGCGCGTCACCACCAGCATCAGCGTCACCATCGAAACGGTGAAACCCAGCAGGCCGAACTGGATCGTGCCGAACACGAACACCGCAATCAGCAGCGCAACGTTCACCGCCGCCGGCACGATCAGGCCCGCCGCATATCCCAGCCGTACCAGCATCCAGCGCGTCAGGCTCAACTGCAAAATGATCTGCAGGAGATTCACCGCCAGATCGAGGTGCCCGTAGAACGCGGTGCGTAATGCGGCATCGGCATAATGCGCTTTCGCGAAATCGGCCACGAACGCATAGGCCAGCGTGCCGACGCCATCCGACAGCAACATCAGCAAGGCCATGTCGCGCACGAACGGAATGGTGAACACGGCGCGCAGGCCGGCGAGTATCGAACCGCCGATCGGGCCCTCTTCATCCGGTGCCGAGCGCGAGGTTCGTGACGACGAAATGCGCCAGGTCAATATCAATGCCGCGACCAACAGCGCAGCGGAAACGACCAGCAGCGGCGGCACGCCGATGCGCAGCACCAGCAGCGACGTCAACGCCGGCCCGCACAGCGCGCCGATCGCGCCGCCGATGCCGATCAGCGGAAACAGCCTGCGCGCCTGCGCGCTGTCGAACACGTCCGCCATCACGCTCCAAAACAGCGACACCACGAACAGGTTGAACACGCTGACCCAGATGTAGAACGCGCTGCCCAGCGTGCGCGCGCCGATCTGCGCCTGACGCATGAACAGCGGCACGAATGCGATCAGGCAGACGATGAAGAAACCGTAGCTCCAGCCGAGCAGCGCGCGCCGCGGCAGACGCGCGGTCAGCCAGCCGAACAGCGGCGCGATCGCCAACATGGCAATGAAGGTGCCGGTGTAGAACAACGGCAACGCGGTCGAGCCCGTGGCCCCGGCGAGCTGATCACGCACCGGGCGGATCACGTAATACGCCGTCAGCAGACAGAAGAACGCAAGACTCGCAAGCAACAGCGCGCGGCCTTCACCGGAGCGCACCACCCAAAATCCGTGCTCGCTCTTTTCAGCCATTTGACAGGATTGGCGGGAGGGGGCAGCCCAGCACGGCACACACCACCCGCAGCACTTCCGATTCCGCCACGTTGACTTGACCGTCTTCCGCGATCGCGCGAACCAGCGCGCGCACGGCCAGTTCCTTGCCTTCCGGATTCAGCCGCGCGAGTTTTTGCAATGCATCGTCCAATGCGGTTTGCCAGTCTTCCGGAATCGCGAACAGCGGCGTCGAGCCGGGCAGCGCTTCCTGCATCGCCAGCAGAAACGCACGCCGCGCTGCATCCATGTCGTCGTTGCCGAAGTGTGCGATCAGCGCGCACAGATCGCGCAGCGCCTCTTGCGCGTCCGACAAGCGCACCGAACCGACCTTGAAATTCGCCGACGGATCGAGCGCGGCGATCACTTGCACCTGCACCAGTTTGGCGAGGCAGTATTCGTCCAGATCGACCTGATTGTCGGCGCGAATCAATGCGTCTAGCGTCTTCGTGAAGTTTTCCAATTCTGTGCGCGGCCTGCGCTTCAATGCGGGAAACGCCAGTTGCGCCAGCGGCAGGCGCAACATCGGGTGCAATTCACCCATGTGCGACATCAAGCCGCGCGCGGCCTCCGCGAGCGACGCGTCGAATGCTTGCGCGATCAGCTGCACCTGACGTTGTTGCAAATCCGGCTGATCGGACAAGGCGAGCGCGAATACGACCGCCAAGGCGCCGCGTGGATCGCGTGCGGCGGAAGCCAGGGTATCGGGAATTCGCGCGTGCAGCGCGGAAGCGGCGCGATAGTCGTCCGATCCTGGCGTGCCGACTTGCGACGCGACAGCCGCCGCCGCAATCGCAACCTGCGCACCGCGCGGCGGCAACGCACCGGCGCTGGCATGCGATGGCGGATGGTCCGGCGGGAATCCCGGCAACGGATTTCCGAGCGTGTCACCGTCTGCGTCCACCAGTTGGTGCGCAAAACGATTCCACTCATGATCGGGATGTCGCAATTCGATCGAATCCGGATTGCCGCCCGCGGCCGCCCACTGCTTGACGATCTGTTCCAGTTCCTGCGGATCGAACTGCGGCTCCAGCGCCTTGATGCGCTCCAGGATCGGCGGATGCGTGGCGAACAGCGAGGACATTTCCGCATCGCCGAACAGCATGTGCCGCACTTCGTCGCGGCCGCTCGCCTGCAACTGCGAACCGAATTCCAGCGCGGCGATTTTTTTTAGCGCGCCGGCGATGCCGGTGGTCTGGCGGGTGAATTGCACCGCCGAGGCATCCGCTAGCGACTCACGGGCGCGCGCCACCGCAGCCTGGATGATCTTCCCGAAAAACAGGCCGATGTAGCCGATCACGAACACCGCGAGCCCGACCAGCGCGATGTTGCCGCTGTCGCGCCGGCTGCGTCCGCTGCTCGAATACATCAGGAATCGACCGATCATGCCGAGCGCGAGGATGCCGAACAGCAGGCCGATCAGGCGGATATTGAGGCGCATGTCGCCGTTCAACACGTGACTGAACTCGTGCGCGATCACGCCCTGCAACTCGTCGCGGTCGAGTTTGTCCAGACAGCCCTGGGTCACGCACACTGCGGCGTCTGCCGGCGTGTAACCGGCGGCGAAAGCGTTGATGCCGGGCTCGTTCTCCATCACCCAGATTTCCGGCACCGGCACGCCCGAGGCGATCGCCACTTCCTCGATCACGTTGCGCAATTTCTTCCACTGCGGATGGGTGGTATCGGCGGGCACCGGCGTGGCATTCATGCTGCGCGCCACCGCGCCGCCGCCGCCGCGCAGGGAGGCGATGCGGAACAGCGAACACAACCCGATCAGCACCAACACCGCAATCGAAATGCCAAGCAGCGCCTGCGGCCGCGGACCGACCAGGAACAACGCGCAGATCAGATCGATCGCGGCGATGATCGCCGTCACCGCCAGCGCGAACAGCAGCACCAGCCAGCGGGCGCTGCGCCGCACGCGCGCTTGTTGGGCGAAGAAGTCCATGGGCGTGGGTTATGGGTTGTGAGTCGTGAGTTGTGAATTGTCTAGAGCAGATGCCAGCGATATCCAGCTGTTCTACTCACTTCCCACCCCTCACTACTCACAGCTTCAGCTTCCAAAACTCACCTTCGGCGCTTCGCGCTTGGCCGGATCGTCGATCGCCAGCGGCTGCGCGGGCTGGAACGCGGCGCCGAGCAGATTGCCCGGGAACGTCTCGCGGCGGTTGTTGTAGCTCATCACCGCATCGTTGTACGCCTGCCGTGCGAAGGCCACGCGGTTTTCGGTCGAGGTCAGCTCTTCCGACAACTGCATCATGTTCTGGTTGGCCTTCAGATCCGGATACGCCTCGCTCACCGCGAACAGTCGGCCCAGCGCCTGCGTCAACTGGTTCTCGCTGCCCGACAACTGCTGCATCGCGTTGGGATCGCCCGGTTGCGCCTTGGCCGCGGCCAGGCCGTTCACGGCCGCCGTGCGCGCTGCAGTCACAGCCTCCAAGGTTTCGCGTTCATGCGCGAGATAGCCTTTTGCGGTTTCCACCAGGTTCGGGATCAGGTCGTGACGGCGTGTCAACTGCACGTCGATCTGCGCGAACGCGTTCTTGTATGAATTGCGCGCGGTCACGAGTCCGTTGTAGATCGCGATGAAGTACACCACAATCACCGCGATGATGATCAGCAGTACGATGATGCCCGTCATGCGTTTTTCCTCGCATCTGCGTGCGCTCGGCGCACGATTCTCTCTCACGGCTGGCGAGCTTATCACGCGTCCGTTGCGACTTCGCGGACTCGCGGCCTGCGCGCTTGCGGCGCTGCTCGTGTTGCCCGCGTTCGCGCGCGGTGCGCCCCCCCAAGAACCCACGGTGATCCATACCGAGCCGCAACGCGAACGGTTGCCGCCGGTGCGGATCGACGACACGATCAAGAGCTACAACGCGTGGCTGGATCAGCTCGCCGCGTCAAATCGCGTCGCGGGGCTCGCCACCGCGGTGGTGTTGGACGACAAGGTGCGCTTCGAACGCACGCTGGGTTACGCCGATGCGCAGACGGGCGAGAAGGTGCAGCCCGATACCGCATTCCGCCTCGCCTCGCTGTCCAAGGCGTTCGCCACCGCGCTGACCGGCATCCTGGTGCGCGAAGGCGTGCTGAGCTGGGATACGCGGCTTTCCGAAGTGCTGCCCTTCTTCAAGTTGAAGGACGCGCACGCTACTGAACAGGCGACGGTGCGCGACATTCTCGGCCAGCGTCTAGGCCTGCCGCGCAACGCCTACGACAACATGCTTTCCAGCGGCGTGCCGTATCAGGAACTGGCGCGCAAGCTGGACGAAGTGGACATGAGTTGCGGCGTGGGCGACTGCTACGGCTATCAGAACGTCGCCTTCTCCTTGATCGGTGATGTGATCTACGCCGAGACCGGCGACTTCTTCTATCACCTGGTGGACAAGCGGCTGTTCCTGCCGCTCGGCATGACGGATGCGAGCTACGGCCGAGATGGACTGGAATCAAGCAAGAGTTGGGCGCGCCCGCACTATCGCCGCGGCAGCGGCTGGGTGGCGTTCGAACCGAACGACAATTTCTACGTGCCGCCTGCGGCCGGTGTGAACGCCAGTATCCGCGACATGGAGCAATGGCTGATCGCGCAGATGGGCGGCCGGCCGATGGTGTTGCCGCAGCAGTTGCTCGAAGTGCTGCACGCGCCGGGCATCGACACGCCCAGCGAGCGCATGGCTTCGCCGTGGCGGCGCGCGCGCGTCAAGGAAGCGCATTACGCGCTGGGTTGGCGCGTGTACGACTACATGGGCCACACGCTGATCTTCCATGCCGGCGCGGTGCAAGGCTATCGCGCCGAGATCGGTTTCTTTCCCGAATACCACATCGGCATGGTGGTGATGTGGAACTGCGAGTGCGCCGAACCGGCGGGCCTGATGCCAATGGTGTTCGACAAGCTGCTTGGGCTACCGGAAGTGGACTGGGCGGAATTGAACGCGCCGGTGCGCTCGGCGCGTCCCGCACCGCGGCGTGTGCACAAGCGGCTGAGGCCGGCGAGGCATTGAACGCGCCGTCAGTGCAGCATTTGTTTCTCTGCGACACGGAAACTGCAAGCAGCCATCCGTGGTGCGCGGCGTTGGCCGAAAAATCTCTGGCAAGCAGCCATTCTTGAAGCGTGTTGTCGGTGCGAAGCGGCGCGACATGCCATTCCAGGCCTGTCGCAATCGCCGCTTCTCACCCACCCAGATTGAAATCGATCCGGCGCTGCAACGTACTCGATACCGGCTGCCCATCCTTCAACGCCGGCTTGAACTTCGAGCGCGACACGGCCTGGATCGCCGCGCTGTCGAACACGCGGCCGGGTTGCGAAGCGATCACGTGTGCATTGCTGACCGAGCCATCCGGATTGACGGTGAACTCGACTGTTGCGTAACCGGACTGATTGTTGCGCGCAGCCTGGATCGGATAGTCCGGCGCCGCGGCACTGATCACTTGCGGGCCGCGCGTTTCGCCGACTGGTTGCGGCGCCGGCGCGGGCTTGGGCGCCTCCTGCACGGGTGCCGGCGTGGGTTGTGCCTGCTGTACTACCGGCTTTTCGATCGCGGGCGGAGGCGTCGGTTTGGTTTCAGCCAGCGCCTTGGCAGCCGCAGCCTTGGCATCGGCCGCCTGTTTGGCCGCGAGATCGGCGGCCTGCTTGGCCTTCAGCGCGTCGGCGCGTGCCTGCGCCTTCTTCGCCGCATCCAGTTTTGAATTGAGGATCTTCAGCGTGTAATTGCTGGGGTCGGCCTTCGCGAGTAAGCCTATCTCGCGCTGGGCTTCATCGAAATTGTTCTGCCCGATCGCGCCCTCGACCGCGTTGGCGCCGAAGGGAAACTGTTCGCGCAATGCATCCTGCGCCGCCTGATTTTTTGGGTCCTTCTGAAGCGCCTTCTCGTAATACTCGAAGGCGTTATCGCCCTTTGGCGCCACCAGCCTCTGCTGGTTGATGGCGGTGTTGCCCGCAGCCAGCAGGTCCTTGACGCTCATGGTTTCCATCCTGGCCTGCGCGGCCTGTGCCTTGGCTTGGGCCTGCGCAGCCGCCTGTGCAGCGGTGGAAGCCACCGCCGGGGCCGGGTTCGCAGTGGCCGGTGCGCTCGCCGAAGCCGCAGGCTTGGAGGCGGTCGCGGTGTTGTTGGCCGGCATATTGTTGTTGCCGCAGGCGGTGATTTCGAGCAACAGCGCAGCGGCTACGCCCAAATACAAGGCGGATCGAAAATGAATTGGTGCGGACATGGCTGAACTCACGTAGCTGATGCGCGTTATGCGCCCCCGCCGGATGTCTTGCACGAAACGTTCCACGCACAACGCGGCACGCATGCTCGTCAAGCGGCGATCCGGTCCCCAGGCCGCGTCCTGCGGCCGTAAAAACATAACGCCACTGCAGCGCCGCGGCAAATACGTGCGCGCAGCGTCACATTGTTTGACAGGAAGCGGCAACGAAAGGGGGCCTCGCGCGGCCGTCCACAAAGCAAAACCCCGGCGGAGGCCGGGGTTCGAATCATGTCACTTGCCTTGCTCTCCCCACGCTGGGCATCGCGGGGAGAGCGCAGCTTGTAATTATGACCTTGCGCTTGTTGCTTGACGCTAGACCTTTGCTTACTTCTTCTTGGACTTCGTCTTGGCCTTGGAGGCCTTGGTGGCGCGTGCGGCTTTCGCCATCACCGCCTTCTTCGCCGCGGCCTTGCGGCCACCCTTTTTCGCCGCGCGCTTGCGCGCCGGTTTCTTCGCGGCCTTGCGGGCCGTCTTGCGCTTGCCGGTCTTGCGGGCCGAAGCGGCCTTCGCGCGAGCGGGTTTGCGCTTGGTGGACTTCTTCGCCGCCTTCTTGGCGGATTTCTTTGCAGCTTTCTTCATGGCCATGGTTCGTCTCAGCTCCTCATCAGTTGGCAGTGGTTGCCCAGTAAACGCATGCAG
>JAJPID010000032.1 GCA_021324945.1 Lysobacterales bacterium
CCGCAATCTATCATCATCATTCAAGAACGCGGCGGAATCCAATGACTTGTTTCATCGCAGCAAAAGTCACTGGATTCCGGGTTCTAGCCCGATGAATGGGCCGGCCCCGGAATGGCGAGTCAGATGAGCCCCTCTCGATCTCCGAATCTCGAATCCAGAGTCCCGACTCAAGCGAGTTTCTTGTATCGAATCCTGTGCGGTCCGGCCGCCTCCTCACCCAGCCTGCGTTTCTTGTCTTCCTCGTATTCACGGTAGTTGCCCTGGAAGAATTCCACGTGACTGTCGCCCTCGAAGGCAAGGATGTGCGTGGCGATGCGGTCGAGAAACCAGCGATCGTGTGAGATCACCAGCGTGCAGCCGGGGAATTCCAGCAGCGCGTCTTCGAGCGCGCGCAGGGTTTCGATGTCGAGATCGTTGGACGGCTCGTCCAGCAATAGCACGTTACCCCCCTGCAGCAGCGTCTTGGCCAAATGCAAACGGCCGCGTTCGCCGCCAGACAAGGTGCTGACCAGTTTCTGCTGATCGGGTCCCTTGAAATTGAAGCGACCGATGTAGGCGCGGGACTGGATCTCGATGCCGTTGATGTTGAGGATGTCGGAGCCGCCGGACACCTCCTGAAACACATTATGGGTGCCTTGCAGTTTCTCTCGACTCTGATCGACGTAAGCGAGCTTCACCGTCTGGCCAATCACAATCTCGCCGTTGTCGGGCTTCTGCGAGCCGATGATCATCTTGAACAGCGTGGATTTGCCCGCGCCGTTGGGACCGATGATGCCGACGATCGCGCCGGGCGGAATCTTGAAAGAGAGATCGTCGATCAGCAGACGATCGCCGAACGATTTGGAAACGTGCTTGAACTCGATCACGTTGTCGCCGAGGCGCTCACCCGGCGGAATGAAAATCTCGTTCGTCTCGTTGCGTTTCTGGTAGTCGATCGATTGCAATTCTTCCAACCGCGCCAAGCGCGCCTTGCCCTTGCTGCGGCCGCCCTTGGCGTTCTGGCGCGCCCATTCCAGCTCGCGTTGGATGGCCTTCTGGCGCGCCTTTTCCGTCGAGGCTTCCTGTTTCAGGCGTTCGTCCTTCTGCTCCAGCCATGAGGAGTAATTGCCTTTCCACGGAATGCCGCGGCCGCGATCAAGTTCCAGAATCCACTCGGCTGCGTTATCGAGGAAGTAGCGATCGTGCGTCACCGCGACCACGGTGCCGGGGAAGTTCTGCAGGAAGTGCTCCAGCCACTCCACCGATTCGGCGTCGAGATGGTTGGTCGGTTCGTCCAGCAGCAGCATGTCCGGTTTGCTCAACAACAAACGGCACAACGCGACGCGGCGCTTCTCGCCGCCGGACAGCGTGGAAATTTTCGCTTCCCACGGTGGCAGGCGCAGCGCATCGGCCGCGACTTCCAGTTGCCGCTCCAGCGTGTGCGCATCGCCGGCGGCCAGGATGTTTTCCAGCCGCTGCTGTTCCGCGGCAAGCGCGTCGAAATCCGCGCCTTCTTCCGCATAAGCCGCATAGACTTCTTCGAGCCGCTTCTGCGCGTCCAGGATTTCCGACAGGCCTTCCTCGACCGACTCGCGCACGGTCTTCTCCGGATCGAGCTGCGGTTCCTGCGCCAGATAACCGATCTGGATGCCTGGCTGCGGCCGCGCCTCGCCGTTGTACTCGGTGTCCACGCCAGCCATGATCCGCAGCACCGTAGACTTGCCCGCGCCATTCAGGCCCAGCAACCCGATCTTGGCGCCGGGGAAGAACGACAGCGAAATGTCCTTGATGATCTCGCGCTTGGGCGGGACCACCTTGGATACGCCGATCATGGTGTAGATGTATTGCATCGTTGTTCCTGTTCGTCATTCCGGGCGCGGCGACGCTGCGATCCGAAGTCTGCTTTCCCCTCTCCCGCAAGCGGAAGAGGGGGCGCGTAGCGCCGGGTGAGGGAAACACTTGCGATTGCGCAAGATGCCAACCGCGTATTATCGCCGCCCTCGCACAGTGATGCCAGCGTGCCGTTGGCGCATCGCCAGTGCCCGCTGTGCAGGCGCGGGCCGCAGGAAGTTGGGTTGAGGGTTGCGCTCGGCTAACATCCTGCTTTTCCTCTCAGCGCGAGACACAGCGATGTTTCCACGTGACATGCGTATCGTCGGCTACGACGACGAACTGGCCCGCGCGATCATGCAAGAGAAGCAGCGGCAGGAAGATCACGTCGAGCTGATCGCGTCCGAGAACTATGCCAGCCCGCGCGTGCTGGAAGCGCAGGGTTCGGTGCTGACCAACAAGTACGCGGAAGGCTATCCAGGCAAGCGCTATTACGGCGGCTGCGAATACGTGGATGTGGCCGAGAAACTTGCGATCGAACGGCTGAAGAAACTGTTCGACTGCGATTACGCCAACGTGCAGCCGCATTCGGGTTCGCAGGCCAATCAGGCCGTCTATTTCGCGCTGCTGAATCCGGGCGACACCATACTCGGCATGTCGCTGGCGCACGGCGGGCATCTGACGCACGGCGCCAAGGTCAATTTGTCGGGCAAGATTCTCAACGCCGTGCAGTACGGCGTGAACGATCACGGTCTGGTCGATTACGACGCAATCGAGAAGCTCGCGCTCGAACACAAGCCGAAGATGATCGTGGCCGGCTTCAGCGCGTACAGCCAGGTGATGGACTGGGCGCGCTTCCGCGCGATTGCCGACAAGGTCGGCGCGTACCTGTTCGTGGACATGGCGCACGTCGCGGGCCTGATCGCCGCGGGTGTGTATCCCTCGCCGCTGCCGCACGCGCACGTGGTCACGTCCACCACGCACAAAACCCTGCGCGGTCCGCGCGGCGGCCTGATCGTCGCGAAGCGTTCTGCAATGGGCGAACAGGCCGAAGAGATCGAGAAGAAACTGCAATCGATCGTGTTCCCCGGCATCCAGGGCGGACCGCTGATGCACGTAATCGCGGCCAAGGCCGTGGCCTTCAAGGAAGCGCTGGAGCCGGAGTTCAAGGCCTACCAGCAACAAGTGGTGAAGAACGCCAAGGCGATGGCGAAGAAGTTGGCCGAGCGCGGTTACAAGATCGTGTCCGGCGGCACCGAAAATCATCTATTTCTTGTCGATCTGATCGGCAAGCCCATTACTGGCAAGGATGCCGAAGCCGCGCTTGGCCGCGCGCACATCACCGTCAACAAGAATGCCGTGCCCAACGATCCGCAGAAGCCCTTCGTCACCTCCGGCCTGCGCCTCGGCACGCCCGCTGTCACCACGCGCGGTTACAAAGAATCGGACTGCATCGAACTCGCCGGCTGGATCGCCGACGTGCTGGACGCGCCAGAGGACGAAAAGGTCATCGCGAATGTGCGCGATCTCGTGCAGGCGCAGTGCGCGAAATTTCCGGTGTATGGGTGAAGCAGCGGATCAGGGATTGGTGGCTCGGGCACTCTGCGCCGCGTGGCCCGCAAGACCACTGTGCTCCAGGGCACTCATGAACGATTTGCGTTACATTCGAAGCGCCCTCACGATTCACCCCTAGTCCCTCGCATTCATGCACTGCCCCTTCTGCCAACACGACGACACTCGCGTGATCGACTCGCGCGTGTCCGAGGACGGCGCGACGATCCGGCGTAGGCGCGAGTGTTCGGCCTGCGGCGAGCGCTTCTCCACGCTGGAAACGGTGGAGCTGAAGCTGCCCGCGATCATCAAGGACGACGGTCGACGCGAGGCTTTCGATGCGCGCAAGCTGCGCACCGGCTTCGACCGCGCGCTCCACAAGCGGCCGGTATCGGAGGAGCAGATTGAAGCGGCGGTGCGTGCGGTGGTGCACCAGTTGCGAATGACCACCGAGCGCGAACTGCCCTCGCGCCGCGTGGGCGAATTCGTGATGAACGAACTGCGCAAGCTCGACCACGTCGGCTACGTGCGCTACGCCTCGGTGTACCGCTCGTTCGAGGACGTCGCCGATTTCCGCGAGGAACTGGATCGGCTTGAGCGCGACCTGCCGATTGATACCCAGTTGCCGCTGCTTGGCGGCGCCGAGATCGTGCGCATCGACAAGAACAAGAAGCGTTGATGGCGGAGTTCTCCGCGACCGACCACGCCCGGATGGCGCGCGCGCTGCGCCTCGCCGAACGCGGCTTGTACACCACTCAACCCAATCCGCGTGTCGGTTGCGTGATCGCACGTGGCGAGGAAATCGTCGGCGAAGGCTGGCATGCGCGCGCGGGCGAACCACATGCCGAAGTGTTCGCCTTGCGCGCGGCGGGAATGCGCGCGCGCGGCGCTTGCGTCTACGTCACGCTTGAACCTTGCGCGCATTACGGCCGCACGCCGCCTTGCGCGGATGCACTCATTGAGGCTGGGGTCGCGCGCGTGGTTGCCGCGTGCGAGGATCCCAATCCAAAAACCGCTGGGTCGGGTTTGCGCCGCCTGCGCGAAGCGGGAATCGAAGTGCAAGGCGGATTGATGCGCGAAGCCGCGCGCGAGTTGAACCGCGGATTTCTCTCGCGCATGGAGCGCGGCCGGCCATGGGTGCGCGTGAAACTGGCGATGAGCCTGGATGGGCGCACCGCGTTGGCCAACGGCGAATCGAAATGGATCACGGGCGACGCGGCGCGTGCCGACGTGCAGCGCTGGCGCGCGCGCAGCAGTGCGATTCTCACCGCATCCGGCACCGCGCGCGCGGACGATCCGCGCTTGACGGTGCGGTTGCCCGGCTTTGAACGCCTTTCCCCAGTGGCGAAGGGGAAGGGCGAGGGGGCAGCGAAGCTCTCACCAAGAGTCCCCCCTCGCCCCAACTCTCTCTCCGATGGGGAGAGGCAGAAACATGTTGGCGCACGCTTTGTCTCGCCCCTGCGGGTTGTGCTCGATCCTCATCTCGACGCATTGCAACCTAACGCCCATCTCCTCGACGGCAGTGCGCCGACGCTGGTGCTGCACGCGCCGCATGCGCAACCATCGAACGATCGGTACGCACAAACGGAACTCGCCGCAATCGAACTCGATGCCACCGGAAAGCTCGACCTGCGTGCGGTGATGAGGCTGCTCGCGCAAAAACAGGTCAACGAATTGCAAGTGGAAGCGGGGCCGCGCCTGTGCGGCGCGTTGTTCGAAGCTGGATTGGTGGACGAATTGTTGCTCTACGTCGCGCCGGTGTTGCTCGGCGATGGTGCACGGCCGCTGCTGTCGATGCCGCCATGGGAAAGCATGGCACAGCGGCGTGCTCTACGAGTGATCGATCGGCGCAACGTCGGCGAAGACTGGCGATTGCTGTTGCGCTCGAGGAAAAACACTTGATGTTCACCGGCATCGTCCAATGCACAGGCACCCTCGTGCGCAGCGAACCGCGCGGCGGCGATTTGCGGCTGTTCGTCGATGCACCGGCACTGGATCCTTCCGACGTCATGATCGGTGAAAGCATCGCCGTGTCCGGTTGCTGTCTCACCGTGATCGCGCGCGAAGGCATATCGCTTGGCTTCGATGTTTCCAACGAAACGCTGTCGTTGACCACATTGGGTGCGCTGCGAATCGGCGATGCGGTGAATCTGGAACGGGCAATGCGGTTATCCGACCGGCTGGGGGGACATCTCGTCTCCGGCCACGTGGACGGCATCGCGCGCATCGTCTCCATCGAACCGGATGCGCGTTCGCAGCGCTGGTGGCTCGAAGCGCCGCAGGAACTCGCCCGCTACATCGCCGCGAAAGGTTCGGTGTGCCTCGATGGAGTCAGCTTGACGGTGAACGAAGTGGACGGCGCACGCTTTTCCGTCAACCTCATCCCGCATACGGTGGAAGTCACCACCTTCGCGCAGCGCAAGCCCGGCGACGCGTTGAATCTGGAAGTGGATATGATGGCGCGCTATGCCGAAAGACTTCTGCAGGTATGAGATGCGAGTCGTGAGTCGTGAGTTGTGAGTGGAAGGCTCCAACTCGACCCTGACAACTCGCCCCTCACCAGTCACTACTCACAAGTTTCATGTCCTTCTCACCCATCCCCGAACTCCTCGACGAACTGCGCGCCGGCCGCATGGTGGTGATCCTGGACGACGAAGATCGCGAGAACGAGGGCGACCTGATCATGGCCGCCGACAAGGTGCGCGCGGAAGACATCAATTTCATGGCGCGCGAGGGGCGCGGATTGATCTGCCTTGCGCTGGATGAAAAGCGCTGCCGCCGCCTGGGTCTGCGGCCGATGGTGCAGGACAACGCTTCCACGCACCATACCAATTTCACCGTGTCGATCGAGGCGGCGAGTGGCGTCACCACCGGCATCTCGGCGCACGATCGCGCGCGCACCATTCAAGTGGCTGTCGCGCCCGATGCAAAACCTTCCGATCTGATCCAGCCCGGTCACATTTTTCCTCTGATGGCACAACCGGGCGGCGTGCTGTCTCGCGCGGGGCACACCGAGGCGGCCGTCGATCTTGCGATGCTGGCCGGTTGCGAACCGGCCGGTGTGCTGGTGGAAATCCTGCATGAGGACGGCTCGATGGCGCGCCGTCCCGAACTGGAAACGTTCGCGCGCAAGCACGGATTGAAACTCGGCAGCATCGCCGATCTGATCCGCCATCGCCTGCGTACCGAGAAGACCATCGCGCGCGTGCACGAGTCGGACGTGCAGACCGAATTCGGCCGGTTCCGGCTGGTGGCCTGGCGGGATTCGCTGCGCAACGACTTGCACTACTCGCTGGTGCGCGGCCGGGTGGACGACGGCGCGCCGGTGCTGGCGCGCGTGCACGTGCGCGACACCTTGTCCGACGTGTTGCACTTGCAGCGCGAGGATTGCGGTCTGAGCCTGTCTTCCGCATTGCGGCGCATCGCCGAGGAAGATCGCGGCGTGGTGGCGATCTTGTGCGTCGAGGACGACTCGGCCGATGTGTTGCGGCGGCTGTCGCATCGCGACGATACGGATTCCGCGCCAAAAACCCGCGACGATGCGCAAAGCGAATGGCGGCAACTGGGCTTGGGCGCGCAGATTCTGGCCGATCTGGGCGCGCGCCGGTTGCGTGTGCTCGGCACGCCGCGCAAGCTGGTCGGGTTGTCGGGCTTCGGGCTGGAAGTCGTCGGGTACGTCGAGTAGTCGCGCATGTCCGGAAATCGCACCGCATCCGAATCTGCATTGCGATCGCCGCTCGGCGCGCGTTACGCAATCATCGCCAGCCGATGGAACGCGGAAATCGTGGACGCGCTGGTGGAAGGCGCGCGGCGTGCGTTTGCCGAGTGCGGCGTAGATGAAAATGCATTGGCGATCCTGCGCGTGCCGGGCGCGTGGGAATTGCCGATGCTGGCGGCGCAGCTCGCATCCAAGAAGAAATATGTCGCGATTGTCGCGTTGGGCTGCGTCGTGCGTGGCGAGACGCGCCATTACGAACACGTCGCCGACGAGTGCGCGCATGGTTTGATGCGCGTGGCGCTGGAGCACGGCGTGCCGGTCTTGAACGGCGTGCTGGCGGTCGAGCGTGAAGAGCATGCGCGAGCACGTGCCGGCGGTGCGCAGGGCAACAAGGGCGAAGAAGTGGCGCGTGCAGCGGTGGAAATGGCGGCGATGATGAGAGAATGCTGCGTGTGAGCACTTACGCAAATCCACAAGGCATCGACCCCGCCGCGCGTTCCCGCGCGCGCCGTCGTGCCTTGCAGGCGCTCTACGCATGGCAGATGAGCGGCTCCAGTGCGCGCGCGGTGATGGAACAGTTCCGGCACGAGCAGGACATGCAGGTCGCCGATCTCGAATATTTTGAGGACTTGGTGCGCGGGGTGGATGCGCATCGTGCGGAGCTGGATGCGGGACTCGCGCCGTTTCTCGATCGCGGCATCGAGCAGGTCGATCCAATCGAGCGTGCCACGTTGCGCCTGGGCGCTTACGAATTGAAATATCGCCCGGATGTGCCGTATCGCGTGGTGTTGAACGAAGCGATCGAATTGGTGAAGCGCTTCGGCTCCGAGCACGGCCACACCTACGTCAACGGCGTGCTGGACAAGCTGGCGCGCGAGTGGCGCGGCGCCGAAACCGCGTCGCATTGACGTGTCCGAATTCGATCTGATCCAAATCATTCGCCAGCGAATTGGCCACTCGCGCGGCGATGTGGTGTTCGGCATCGGCGACGATGCCGCGCTGCTGGAACCGCCGCTGGGTCGGCAACTCGCCGCGTGCACCGACACGCTGGTCGCGGACGTGCACTTTCCGCATGACGCCACGCCCGAGGACATCGGCTGGAAATCGCTGGCGGTGAATCTTTCCGATCTGGCCGCGATGGGTGCACAGCCTGCGTGGGTACTGCTTTCGTTGACGTTGCCGGAGGCCGACGAACGATTCGTCGAGCGATTCGCGGAGGGCTTCGCCGAATTGGCGAGCAAGCACGAGATCGCGCTGATCGGCGGCGACACCACGCAAGGCCCATTAAGCGTCACCGTCAGCGCGTTCGGTTTTGTGCCGCAAGGGCAAGCATTGCTGCGCTCCGGCGCGCGCGCCGGCGACGCGGTATTCGTGACCGGAACATTGGGTGATGCGGCAGCGGCGTTGTCCTTGCTTCGGGGCTCGGGACTCGGGACTCGGGACTCGTCGAATGAACAGGCACGCAGCGAATTGCTGCAACGTCTGCATCGTCCTGATCCTCGCATCTTCTCCGGCCGCGCGTTGCGCGGCATCGCAAACGCATGCATCGACGTTTCGGACGGATTGCTCGCCGATCTTGGTCACATTTGCTGGGCGAGCAACGTCGGCGCTGAGATCGAAGCGGATTCGTTGCCGATCTCGCAATCGCTGCGTCAGGCATCCGCGCCGGAGCTATGCCGCGATTTTGCGCTGTCGGGCGGTGATGACTACGAGCTGTGTTTCACCGTGAGCGAAGAGAACGCGCAACGTGTCGCCGAAGCATTCTCGCAACTCGACTGCGGTGTCACGCGCATCGGCCGGATCGTCGCCGAACCCGGCGTGCGCGTGCAAGACGCAAACGGCAATGTGGTGGAACCGCCGCGCCGCGGCTGGCAGCATTTTGCGCCGTGACCGCGACCATCGCGACGAAGAAGACGCTCACGCGCGAACAATTGCGCGCGCTGCTGACGCATCCGGCCAGCTGGATCGCCAGCGGTTTCGGTGCAGGCCTGTCGCCCATCGCGCCCGGCACGGCCGGTTCGCTGGTGGCGCTGATTCCGTGGTGGTTCGTACTGCGCGGCTTGCCGATCGGGTGGTATATCGTGGTGCTGATCGCAGCCTTTGCGGTCGGCGTCTGGGCATGCGATGTCGCGGGAAAGCGTCTCGGCGTAGAGGACCATCGCGCGCTGGTATGGGACGAATTCGTCGGGCAGTGGATCGCGCTGTGCCTGGCACCGGCTGGATGGGCGTGGATGGCCGCCGGATTTCTGATGTTCCGACTGTTCGATATCTGGAAACCCTGGCCGATTCGTGTCGCGGATCGTCGCGTGCACGGCGGCTTGGGCGTGATGCTGGATGACGTGCTGGCCGGCGTCTACGCGCTGATCGTGGTGCAGATTGCGGCGGCGATCGTGCACTACATGCAATGAGCGCGCTCAAGGATTTCTTTCACGCACCTCCGCAGCGACGGAATCGCCTTACGTTCAAACCACGGGTGGTATACAAACCACGCGCTGTTGCGCGGACTTGGAGGTGGCAAGGGCACGATCAGCAGCCGCGCCTCAGGATGCGCCTGCAAGACCGGTCGCGCCGTGCGGCAGATATGCCGAGCAGAGATCGCAGGAGCGGATTTCCGTCAGCAGCCGGCCGAACGAAACAGGCGACTCACGCATCCGGCAGCAACTTCCCCGGATTGAGAATTCCGTCCGGATCGAACACGCGCTTGATGCCGCGCATCAGTTCGAGCGCGTGGGCATCGATCGCCTGCGCCATGAAATCCCGCTTGGCGGTGCCGATGCCATGTTCGCCCGACAGCGTGCCGTCCAGTTCGATCACGGCCTTGAACACCTCGGCGAGGCATGCATGCGCGCGTTCGCGCTCGGCCTCGTCGCGCGGTAGTAGATTGACGTGGAGATTCCCGTTGCCGGCGTGACCGAAGCTGACGATCGGCAATGCATATTGATTTGCGAGCGCGCGCAGACGTTCGATCAGTTGCGGCACGCGTGAAACCGGCACCACCACGTCCTCGTTGATCTTGTGCGGTGAGATCGTACGCAGCGCCGGCGACAACGCCTTGCGCGCGTTCCACAACGCAGCGCTTTCGGCGGCGTTCGCGGCCGCATGCAACTGGACCAGACCTCGCACGCGCGCCGCGTGCGACACCGCGTCGACCGATGATGCGATCGCGCTTTCCTCGCCGTCCACCTCTATCAGCAGCAGCGCGCCGATGCCGGCGGGTATGTTGCCGCCGTGTTCGCGCGCCAGCTTCAGCGCCGAATCGTCCATAAATTCCAATGCACAAGGCGTCACCGGCTGCGCCATGATTCGCGCGACCGCTTCCGCCGCCGCGGCAATATCGATGTAGTCGGCGCGCAACGTGCGGATCACGGACGGTTTCGGCGTCAGCTTCAACGTCGCTTCGGTGATCAGCGCCAGCGTGCCTTCCGAACCGATCAGGTAACGCGTCAGGTCGTAGCCGACCGAGCCCTTGGTGGTGCGCGTGCCGCAGCGGAACGGTTGCCCGCTACCCGCCACCGCGCTCAGGCCGAGCAAGTTCTCGCGCGTGGCGCCGTATTTCACCGCGCGCGGGCCACCCGCGTTGCAGGCGAGATTGCCGCCGATGGTGCAGTACGGCGCGGAGGTCGGATCGGGCGGCCAGAACAAATCGTATTCGGCCAGAGCGCGTTGCAGATCGGCATTCAACACGCCGGGCTCGACGACGGCGATGCGGTCGTCCGGTTCGATCGAGAGAATGCGGTTCATGCGCTCGAAACTGGCGACGATCCCGCCGCTGTCGGGCACGGTCGCGCCGGTGGTGTTGGTGCCGCGTCCGCGCGCGATCAGCGGCGTTCGGTGCTCACGACAAACCTGCATCAGTGCTACGACCTGCTCGTGCGTGGTCGGGAATACCACTGCATCCGGTAGCGCGGCACGTCGCGAGTTGTCGTACGAGTAGGCTGCTCGCGTCGCTTCATCCTGCGCGAATGCATCGACGGCGAAGATTTCGCGCAGCGCGGATTGCAGGATTGTGGACAGCGGCATGCTGCAAGTTTAGAAGGAGCGGGGGTGAGGGGCGAGGGCGCTCCGGTTGTGCCCTCGCTACTAATCCCTAATCCCTCGCTTCAATCCGTGTACTCGAACACCCTGACCACTTTTTGCACGCCGGCGACATGCCGCACGACATCGGTCACCGCGTCGGCTTCGCGATGGCTGACCAGGCCCATCAAATAGACGTTGCTGTGCGCGGTGCTGACCTTGACTCGGCCGGGATCGAAACCGGGCAAGCTCGTGATGTTGATGAGCGAAGTCTTGACGCGCGCGGTCAGCGCGGCGTCGGATGCGCGTTGCGACAGCGGCGGGATCGGCATCACGTCGATCTCGTTGTCGACGCGGCGCACGCCTTCGAAACCGGTCACGTCGGCTTCCGCGCGCTGTTTCAAGTCTTCGCTCGGCACTTCGCCGATCAACAGCAATACGCCGTCGTATACCGCGGTGCCGATGCGCACCTTGCCCTTCAGCGTGGAATCGTTGTCCAGCGTACGCTGCGCGCTGAGCTGCACGTTGCGGTCGTTCAACACGCGGTTGAAACCGCGGCGGTCGTTGAAGGTGCTGCACGCGGCCAGCGTCAGCATCGCGAGCAGAAGCAGCAGGGATTTGCGCATCGACATCATCCAGTTAGATCGAAATCGAACGCGGCGCGATGCCAATCGCAACGCGGCGCAGTGGGCTCGCCGTCAAACGCTAGCACATCGAAGCGGCAAGGCAATGCCGCGAGTTTCGGATGCGCTTGCAGAAACAGTTGCGCGGCTTTCATCAGGCGTTCGCGTTTCGATGCACCGACCGAAGCCGCGCCGCTGCCAAACGCGCCGTGTCTGCGATAGCGCACTTCCACGAACACCAACGTGTCCGCATCTCGCATCACCAGATCGAGTTCGCCGAAACGCGTGTTGAAGTTGCGGGCGAGCAGGCGCAAGCCTGCGCGTTGCAGATGCGCCAACGCGTGTTCCTCGAAAATCGCGCCGGAAACGCGCGCGTTCACTGCGCGGAAGACGCAGGCGCGGGCGCGTTGTCCAGGCCGGCGGCGACCGGGCGCGCCAGGCCGCCTTGGAAACTCGCCCAGATCGGCACGCGATGCACGCGGCCTTGCGCGTCTTCGGTCAATTGGCCGGTCGCGCCGGGCAGATAGGTGCCGGGATGCGTGCGCAGCCATGTGAGATACGGCGTCAGCGAGTACGCATCCATGCCGAACGCGAACAATCGCGCGGCGGCGTTGCGTGCGTCCGGCAATTGCGCGGCGAGCGCGCCGTGATCTGGCAGGCCCGGCTGCGCATCGAACAGCCACGGGGCATCGCAGAACTCCACGCCATCCAGGTCACGATCCGCGATGGGATTGTCGCCGCCGGTGTAGATCAGCGAAGTGGCAAACACCGGCTGTGGCGCGCCTGCCAGTTTCAATTGCGGCATCAACAACCGGGCGGTCTGCGCGCGCATCAGCAGCAGGATCCCGCTGCCGTCGCCGGCATTGGCCATCGCGGCCTTGATCGCATCCGAGTAGTCCACGTTGCCGACAGGCAACTCGGTCTGGCTTGTCACTTTTCCGTCGAGACTCTCAAACTGCGTTTTGAATGCCGCAGCCGCACGCCGTGCGGAATCGTCGTGGGTCAGGAACACGATCGCCTGCTTCACCCCGCGCTCGCTCATGTGTGCGGCGGCCTGCGCGCCTTCGGCTTCGGGTAGCAGGCCGAACTCGGCGCTGCCGTCGGGCGGCGGCGTGTTGTTGTCGGGATGATTGAGCGCCAGCAGTGGCACCGGCAGCGAACCTTGCGCGAACATTGCGGCGACATCGTTGCGTCCCAGCGGACCGATCACCAGTTGCGCGCCGTCGTTCACCGCTTGCTTGTACGCCGCGAGCGATTGCGCGGGCGTGCTGCCGCTGTCATAGCTGTGCACGTCGGGCCGCGTGGTGTCGCTCTTGTCGTCGAAATACGCGGCGAAGAATCCGTCGCGCACGGCGGCGGCCGGCACGGCCAGCGCGCCATCGATCGGCAGCAGCAAGGCGATCTTCGAAGGCATTGCATAACCTTCGCGGTGCACGGCATTGCCTTCGCCCATCTGCGTGCCGACCGGATGATCCAGTTGCGGCAACTCACGCGGCAGCGCCACGCCGATCTGCTCCAGTGTTGCCGCGGCGTAAGACTTCAGCGGGTCATTTTCGGTGAGGGTGGCGTAGCGGGCTTTCAGTTGGTCCTTGCCGAGCGAGGCGAGCAGATCGCGAATCTGCCGATCATTCTGCTCGCGCTGCTGGCCCTTCAACAGCGGCGACAATTGCACCCGCGTGCGCGCGGCGCTCCAGTTGTCGCCGGCGAGCTCCTGCTTCTGCGCTTGCGATTCCAGCACCGGCGCCTGCTGTTGCGGCGGCAATGTGGATTCCGCTGGAGTTTCTTCAGGGGGCCTGGAAAGGAATTGCCCGACGCTCGCGCAACCGGCGAGCAGCGCGGCGGCGCACAGAAGGAAAGCCAGTGGGGCCGCGGGAATCCGGATTGCGCGCATCATTGCTGTCCTCGCCGTCCTTTTCCACGATCATAGCCCAAGCATGGCGCGGCAATGAGGATGCAGATGGCCATTCACAAAACGGGTACGTTGTGGGTTGTCGCCACGCCTATTGGCAATCTGGAAGACCTCTCGCCGCGCGCACAGCGAGTGCTGCGCGAAGTTACGTTGATCGCGGCCGAAGACACGCGCCACAGCAAGCCACTGCTCGCGCATTTCGGCATCGGTACGCCGTTGAGCGCGCTGCACGAACACAACGAGCGCGAGGCGATCGCGCCGCTGCTGGCGCGCTTGCGGGCGGGCGAAGACATCGCGCTGATTTCCGATGCCGGCACGCCATTGATCAGCGATCCGGGTTATCGTCTGGTGCGCGCCGCGCGCGAGAACGGAATTCGTGTCGGCACCGCGCCGGGACCGTGCGCGGCCGTTGCGGCGTTGTCCATCGCGGGTCTGCCAAGCGATCGATTCGTGTTCGAAGGATTTCTGCCGCCGAAAGCGCCGGCGCGGCGCGCGCGCTTGCGCGAACTCGCGCACGAATCGCGCACGCTGGTGTTGTACGAATCTTCACACCGGATCCGCGAGTGCTGCGAGGATCTGCGCGAAATCTTCGGGGCGCAACGCGAAGCGCGGCTGTTGCGCGAATTGACGAAATTGCACGAAACCGTGCTCGGCGAAACACTGGGAGAAATCGCCGCGCGTATGGCGAATGATGCGGATCAGCACCGCGGCGAATTCGTGCTGGTAATCGCCAGCGCGGGAGAAGAAGTCGACGACAAGATCGCCGAAGGGCGGCGTGTCTACGCCTTGCTGCGAGAAGAGCTGCCGCCCGCGCAGGCGGCGAAACTCGCCTCCGCGATCAGCGGTGCGCCACGCAAGGCGCTTTACGGCGAGTGATCCCCGCGCGCTGCTAACATGGAGGGCGGAGTCGGCCGGACAGTCGCGGCGCGCGAGCGTCGAGGAAAGTCCGGGCTCCGAAGGGCAAGGTGCCAGGTAACGCCTGGGCGGCGCGAGCCGACGGAAAGTGCAACAGAAAGATACCGCCGAACGATCTTCGGATGCGTGGCAAGGGTGAAATGGTGCGG
>JAJPID010000023.1 GCA_021324945.1 Lysobacterales bacterium
CGAACTGCGCCGGCCCTTCGAGATCTTCATCAACTCGAAGAACATGGACCACTTCCAGTGGATCGTGGCGCTTACCCGCATCATGTCCGCGGTGTTCCGCAAGGGCGGCGACGTCACCTTCCTGGTGGAGGAGCTGAAGGCCGTGTTCGATCCGCGCGGCGGATATTTCAAGGCCGGCGGCGTGTACATGCCCTCGATCGTGGCGGAACTCGGCAACATCGTAGAGACGCACCTAAAGATGATCGGCCTGCTGCACGACCCGGAACTGTCCGACTCCCAGCGCAAGCTGATCGCCGAGAAGCGCGCCGCCTACGAAGCCGCTGCGTCAAAAAAAAACTCTGAAATAAGCACGGCCGGCGAAATGGGCGGCGCGATGGTGGAATCAGGTTCCGCTCGCGTTGAGCGTAGCCCGGCGCAGCCGGGCGAAGTCGAAGCGCAATCCGAAAGCTCCGGCAGCTTCCCGCCCGGCGCCCAACTCTGCGGCAAGTGCAACACCGCAGCGATGGTACTGCTGGATGGGTGCCAGACCTGCCTGAATTGCGGATACAGCAAGTGCGGGTGACCACTATGCCTATGGATGGTCGAGCGGTAGCGAATTTTATTCTGGATTTTTGTACCTCCAGAAACAGGTCGATTACAAATCTGTCGCTCCAAAAAATCATCTATTTTTGCCATGTGTGGTCTTTGATCAGTTTAGAAAGACCGCTGATTAAACATAACTTTGAAGCATGGCAGTTTGGTCCAGTTCTTCAGTATCTGTATCGTGAATTTAAGGATTTCGAGGGTAAGCCAATTACGACGCGTGCAAAGCGGTTAAATCCAGATACAGGTACCGCTCAGGTAGTAGATTACAGATTCGATGAGGAAACTGAAAAACTTCTTGAGAGGGTGGTGGACTTCTACAGTCAAATGAATGCCGGTGATCTAGTTCGCCTCAGTCATGCGCCGGGAAGTCCATGGGAGCAAGTATGGAACCATCAAGGTAAAGTTAATCCTGGAATGAGAATAGAGAACAATGCAATTAAGAAGTACTATTCCACTACACCGCTGCCATTTTCTCAGCAGTAATGGAGTGCTGTAATGTCGACTCTAAAGGTTCCTTCCCTGCAGCACTTGGCTCGTCTTTGGCGCGCTGAGCCCCAAGCGATCAGACGCTCGCTAATTAATTTGGTCAACCACGGGCCAACTTTCAGCTACGCTGTGGTCTATGACGCGGTGCGCGACTTGCTAGTTTTGTCCGTACCATATGAGTTAGTGGTGGCCGGTATGAATCGGATAAAGCGTGAAGATATCCGAAGAAATTTTTTGGGACTTTTGCCACTAGTACGAGAATACTTTGATGGCGTTTCTGCAAGTTTTGTTCAAAGCGTGGCGCCGAGATATTACCCTGTGGGACGCAACTTGACGATTCCGTTCCAGCCGCCGCTCATCTATGGGTCAGGTGGTAAAATATTTTTCCCTTGGTTTAGTTTCTGGCGGAGCAACCCACTTAAGGGAGAGGCGCTTTCTTTGTTCGTGACAGTAGTGGAAGAAGTGTTGCTTCAAGATGCGGACTTAGAAGAAGCCGAATTTGAGATTCTGGATTTTAGTGCTCCAGACGCTAAAAGTGAGCGAACTCTCAAGATAATAAACGCAAGAGATATCCCAAGAGTTTCCGATAGAAGGAAAATGGAGATGCTTTCCATCTTTGCGGAGGGATTTCATCTAGCAACGGCTGAGATTCAAAACCGTCCTACTGACTCGGCAGCTCCAAAACCCAAAGACTCGGACGACCAGCAAACTGGGCTTTTCGATTTCTAACCGGCGTCAACCTATCGTTTCCACAATCGTCGCATACGCCCTCACCGGAAACGTCCCCATCCCTTTGACCTTCACCGGCACGGCGGAGAAGCGGAAAGCGGCATTCGGCAACCGTTCCAGGCCGCAGAGGTGTTCCACGATCGGGATGCCGGCGCGCAGCAGAATGGAATGCACGGGCCGGCGCAGGTCGGCAGTGTCGTCGATGTTCAGCGAATCGATGCCGATCAGGCGCGCGCCGTGGTCGCGCAGAAAAATGGCCGCGTCCTCAGTAAGGAACGGATGGCCTTCGAAGTATCTATCGGTGTGCCAGTGCCGGTCCCAGCCGGTGTGCACGAGCACGGCTTTCCCGCGCACGTCCACGCCCCAGAACGCACTTGGATCGATCGCGCGATCGTTCGCTCCGGCGACACGCACAACAACGCCATCGAGTTCGGCGACCTCGTCCAGATCGAATTCCGAAACGTCCTTGCCGTCGGCGTAGCGGTGATACGGGCTGTCGATGTAGGTACCGGTGTTGGCGACCATCGTGATCCGGCCGATGTGGAACTCGGTGCCCTCGGCATACAGCGCGCGCGACTGCTCGCGGCTCAAGTGATCGCACACGATCGGTGCCGGCAGGCCCTTGTAGGTGATCAGGCCGTCCTCGACGGTGTGGCTGAGGTCGATGCGGCGCAGGGTCACGGTGGCACGTTCTCATCCGAAGAGTGCTCGATTATCCGCCCGCGCCGGTGACCGCCACCATCACTGATCGCGTATCCTGCGCGCCGGCTCTCGTGCGGACGCGTTCATGGACGCCTTCAACTATCTCTCGGTCCTGATCTCGATCATCCTGGGACTGGCAATCACGCAGATCCTGCAGGGCTTCCGTGATTTGATGCAGGCACGTACGCGGCTGCGGCTCTACTGGCCGTCGTTGCTGTGGGCGATCCTGCTGCTGCTGATCTGCGTGCAGGAATGGTGGGCACTCTTCTCGTGGCGAACTTACCAACATTGGACGTTCACCGGGTTCTCGATGATACTGGCGCAAACGATCGCGACCTATCTCGCAGCGGCGCTGGTATTGCCCGACGTGCGCGGCGACGAGCCGATCGATCTACGCGCATATTACTACGCGAATCATCATTGGCTCTTCGCGATGGGCGTGATCACCTTGTTGATGAGCATCGGCAAGGAGCTGGTTTTGAATGGGCATGTGCCTTCGCCGCCAATCGACTTCATCACGCAGGTGATTTTCATGGTATTGCTGGGGCTTGGTGCGCTCACGAGGCGCGAGTGGCTGCACAAGCTGATCGCACCACTGTCGGCGCTGTTGTTCATCGCCTACATCGCCGCGCTGTTCACGCGTTTGCGTTGATCCGCTGCGCTACGCGCTGCGGTGAAAAACCGGCTTTATCTTGCGGCCGGCGCCGAAAAGCCACGCTGATCCGCGGGCCGACCTTTGCGCGTGTTTTCGGGATGCCGTGATCGTAGTTGAGCTGCGTACGCCAGCTCATCAGCAACAGACTGCCCGCTTCCAGATCGAGGTGCAGCGCGCGACGCGGCGGATGCTTGGAACGGATTTCCATGCGCCGCGTCGCACCCAGCGACAGCAGCGCGATCGGAAAACTGCGCTGCAAATCCTCCAGGCGATCGTTGTGCGGCGCCACGCTGTCGCGGCCGTCGCGGTAGAAGTTCAAGCCGATGCTGTTGAAGTCGATGCGCGTGAGCGAGCGCACCGCATCCGCCGTTTCGCGCAAGGCATCGGGCAGTTCCGGATCGTCAAGACGATAGTGATGCGTGAGCCGCGGCACGTCGACTTCGCGGCCGTACATCCCGCGCCGCTGTGCATGCCAGTCGATGCCATCACGCAATTGCGCGAACCACGTCTGCGCGCGTTCGCCCGGCACCGCATCCGGTATGTAACGGATGCGGCCGGTTTCATCGTCGAGCAGCAGGCCGGAGTCGGAGCCGAGCAAATCGGGTTGCGCCATGCGGCCATGCTAGCGACGGCGCGGTGAAACCATCGTTCAAGCCGCGGCGATCTTCACCAGCAGGTGCTTGGCGATCGCGCCGTGCATGCGGCCGATGCCGCGCGCGACGTGCAGCATCAGGAACAGGCCGAAGAAGCCGAGCACGAATTCGATCGGCAACAGCCACGCCGGCGCGTAGTAGTCGATGTCCCTGACCTGCGCCATCGGCAGATGCCAGAACAACTGCGCGAACGGCGCCGCCATCAACGCCACCGGAACGACCGTGCTGACGATCAGCAGCACGAAATAGATTACGCCCAGCGGCAGCATGGTCAGCATGTAGAACAGGCTGGACCACGAACGCGGATCGGTGAACATCGCGATGATGCGCTGGCCGAGGGGTTTGTCGCGATCGGCATACGGCGGCCGCCGCGGCATGCGCACGCCCAGCATGCCTTCCACGATGCGGCCTTCCAGCAGACCCAGCATGCGCACCGAGCCGAAGAACAGGATCAGAAATGGAATGCCGACCAGAGTCAGCGCGAATGCCATCGACAGCGCGATGCCGGTAACGGCCCAGGTGAAATAGAAGATGCCAGTGGCAAGCGAGAGCAGCAGATAGAACATCGACGCGTAGGCGTGCGGGTCGCCGGCCACGCCGAAGAAGCGCGCGACCGGATTGCTGCGCGGCGGCGGCGGCGGCGGACGGAGCGCGCGCGTCACCGTGACTTCCTGATTGCGGTAGATTTCAGCGACCTCTTCCGGCGCGCCGTAGCTGTTGACGATCTTCTCCAACAATTCGGCTTCGCTCAACTGCGGGTTCTCTGCCAGCTCCGAGCGCAGGTGTTCCTCGGCGTCGTAGAGCGCATCCTGGATCATCGCCGGATCCGCGCCGGATAGCGCCGCGCGCAACTGCGCGAGGTATTCGTCGATGCTGAGAGGTGCCGCGTTGGTGTTCATGCCCGATTCCTCTGTCAGAATTTCAAAGTCGCATCGACGAAGCGGCGCGTTTCGTTCCATGCGCCGATCCACTCGCGCAGCACGCGCCGGCCCAGCGGCGTGATGCGGTAATAGCGCCGCGGCGGCCCGGCCATCGAGGGTTCCACGTGCGTCTCCAGCAAACCTGCCGCAGAAAGATTGCGCAGCACCGGATAAAGCGCGCTCAGCTTGCCGGCCAGCACGCCGCCGGCGTTCGCTTCCAGAGTCTTGGCGATCTGGTAGCCGTACAGCGGCTCCCGAGCGGCCGCCAGCACGGCCAGCAGCACCAGCGATACGGTGCCCGCGGCCAGTTCCTTCTCGAATTTCTTCAGATGGGCTTCGGTTTCGCTCACTGGCGCATGCATTCAGTGCAGCATAGACAGGAGAGAATTATAGTGATAAGTTCACAATAGTGGATGCGTCGGAAGTCATGCGCCGGCATGTCTCTGTAGTCATGCTTCCATGCGCTGTCAAAAAGAGCACAATGATCGAAGCGAGCGCGTTCGCAGTCTCCGCCAGATCGCAGACCGCGCGCGAGATTCGGGTGAGGCATGGACCTCGATCTGCGAATGCGCCAAGGAATGGCTGCTTGCGTAAGCTTGTCATGCAACGTTTTGCCGCCTTGACGCATCAAAGCGACCGTTGACGGAGAGGAAAGATGATCGAACTCGGATTGTTGGGTTTGGCAGTCATGATCGGCGTGTTCTGGCTGATCGCCGCGGTGATCGGCGGTTTGTTCAAGCTGACCTTCGGGCTGTTCGGCGCGATCTTCGGTTTCTTCGGCGCGATGCTGGGCGGGATGTTCTCGGTGCTCGGCGCAGGCATCGCCGCGGTGGTGGTGGTGCCGATCCTGGCGCTGGTGATGCTGCCACTGCTGCTGCCCGCGCTGTTGCTGGGCGGCTTCATCTGGCTGATCGTACATCTCGCACGCCGGCCGGCGACGGTGGTCGTGCGGCACTAGGAGGACTCTGATGTGTCAGAGTTTTCACGAGGCACGCGGATGTGCCGCACGCAGCAAGCGTGCTCTTGTTTCAGGTGCCTGATTTGCGAAGCCGAATTCGGGCGTGCACCGAATTTGGCGTGCTCTGAATTTTCAGAATCGTCATCCCCCGCGAAAGCGGGAATCCAGCGACTTCAACGCATTGAAAGCAAAGACACTGGATTCCCGTTTGCGCGGGAAGGGCAACACTACAAACGCGTCACGCCTTCACGTCGTAATCCAACTCGCCGTTGTCTCGCCGCGCTGTCTTTGTCCAAGGATGCTCAGTCACGTTGCCTGGTCCCATGATGTGCAGCACTCGCACGCCGTGCGCCTTGAACCAGTCGGAAATCATGCGGCGGTGGCAACGCCACCACACCGCTTCCGAACACATGATTGCGGTGGGTTTTCTGTGAGCCAGCATGGATAGCCGCTCGATGCCGACGTGAAATTCAACCGTATCCATGTAATCGGCATAGGCGCGGAACGCCGCGTTGCGCCAGACCGTGTGCGGCGAATCGGCCCGCGGCTTGCGGCGGCCGCCCAGTTCCAGAAACGGCTCGTATTCGATGCCGGCCGCGCGCAACGACTGCGCCAGCGCCTCGGCATTGAAGTGCGGAAATTTGCGCGAACCCGGATAACGCCGCACATCCGCCAGCGCCTCGATGCGGTTCTCCATCAGCAGTTCGAGAAATTCCTCCAGACTGCGCGTGGAATGGCCGATCGTCCAGATCGTGCCGGGCAATTGCATGACGAATGCATCCTTGTCGCGATTGGCGCATGATAATCCCGCTGCCCGGACGGGTTTGAATGGAGCGGAACCGCCATGCGCAAACTGCTTGCCGTCACCACTTTGAGTGCCGCCATCGCCGGCGCTTTCTGCATCGTGCCTGCCGCGCGCGCCGCGCACGAGATCACCTGCCGGATGACGTTCTCGCTCGCGGGCTGGTCGGCGTTCTACAAGACCTCGTCCGGTTCCGGCTCGATCCATTGCAGCAATGGGCAAACCATGCGCGTGCATCTCTCCAGCAAGGGCGGCGGCCTGACCTTCGGAAAATCCGAAATCAGCGGCATCGGCAAGTTCTCCGGCATCTACGACATCCGCGAGGTGCTCGGCACGTACGTCAATGCCGAGGCGCATGCGGGCGCGGTGCGGTCTTCGCGCGGCACGGTGATGACCAAGGGCAACGTTTCGCTGGCGCTTTCCGGCAGCGGACGCGGATGGAATCTGGGCGTGGATTTCGGCAAGTTCACGATCAGTGCGGATTGAGCGGATGAATACCGCGCGCGAAGGCTGGCTTTCATCCGCCGGCTACACCTTTGCCGAAGAAGTGGCGAACGGAGTGGTGCAGAGCGTCGGCATCCTGCTCAGCATCGTCGGCCTGACGACGCTGGTCGCCTTCGCCGCGGTGAACGGCGGCGCGCTCGACGTGACCGCCAGCGCTGTGTTCGGCGCTGCGCTGGTGCTGCTGTACACGGTGTCCACGATCTACCACGCGCTGCCGGTGCACATCGCGCCGCGACTGCTCGCGAGGTTGGATCACATCGCGATCTATCTGCTGATCGCGGGTACCTATACGCCTTTCGCGCTGATCGCGCTCGGCGGTACGCGCGGCTGGTGGCTGTTCGGCGCGATCTGGTCGCTGGCCGTGTTCGGCAGCATCCTGCAGTTCACGCGACTGCGCGAACGGCAGAGGTTGAAGATCGGATTGTTCCTGATGATGGGCTGGCTCGGCCTGCTGACCTTCGCGCCGTTGTCGGCGAAGCTGGGCGCCGGCGGCACTACGCTCCTGCTGGCCGGCGGCGCGGCCTACACGCTTGGCGTGCCGTTTCATTTGTGGCGCAAACTGCGCTATCACAATGTACTGTGGCACGCGTTCGTGCTGCTGGGCAGCGTCCTGCACTTTTTTGCGGTACTGTGGTACGTGCTACCGAACGGTTAATCGTGTCGAAACTTGAAATCTTGAACACAGAGATGTGCGAGTTCGCGCCGGCGCGCAGCGTCGTCTTCAGCAGCGAGCGGAACCCAGTAATTCTTGCGAGAAAAAGCACTGGATTCCGGCTTTCGTCGGGATGAGGAAAGAACGAAATCGCAAGCCTTTCCCTCTCCCTAAAGCGGGAGAGGGGATACACGTCAGCGCGATTGCAAAATCCCGCCGCCCTGCTGCGGAATGAACTGCGTCTCCACCGCCTCGGCCAGCTGATCCGGCGGCAGCAGGCCCTGGCCGATGATGAAATCATTGAAGGCCTTCAGGTTGAACTTGTCCCCCAGCGCGATCTGCGTGTGCGCGCGCAGCTCGAGAATGCGCGAATAACCATAGAAATACGCGGTGGCCTGCCCCGGCGAGCGGAAGGTGAAGCGGTCCAGTTCTTCGCGTGCGAAGGCTTCCGACAAACCGACATCGTTGACCAGGATGTCGTGCGCGCGGTCGCGCGTGATCATGCCGAGATTCAACATCGGATCCAGCATCGCGCGCGCTGCACGCAGCAGGCGCAGTTGCAACTGGATCATCTGCCCGCCAGCGGGTTCGTAGGGCGCCATCATGAATTCCGAATAGAGCGCCCAGCCCTCCACGTTGACGCTGTTGAACGCAAACAGAGAGCGCGCCAGCGAGACGCCGTGCTCGACCATCGCCGAAAACTGCAATTCGTGCCCGGGCCGTCCTTCGTGCGCGGTGAGCGTCCATGCGCAGGCCTTGCAAGTGAAGTCGTCATAGGCCTCGGATTTGCCCTGCCCGTTCGGCGGATTCCCCAACGGCAGCACGAAGGTGCCACGCTCGCCGTGGTTGTTGATCAATGCCGGCGGATCCATGTGCGGTGCCGGTTGTGAGGCGCTCTCGGCTTCGGAAGCCACGCGCATCTGCATCTGCCGCTGCGGCAGTGAAACCAGATTCTGCGTGTGAATGATGTCCTCGATCTTGCCGATCACCTGGTGGTAGTACGGTTCGATGGAATTGCGGTCGAGTTGGTCCTTCTTCAGCGCCTTGATCACGTCGCGATAATCGCTGGCGTTGATGCCTTCCGCCTTCGCGACATACGGCGCGAGAATCTGCATCTCGTTCTGCGTCTCCATGAATTCCAGTTCGGCCTTTTTGATCAGCTCCTCCGGGCTGATGTCGATGCCGACGTCTTTCAAATTGTTGGCATATACCGGTTCCGGCAGACGGAAGTCGGTGCGGGCACGTGGCAGCACGGTGGATCTCACCCACGCGTCGTAGTCGTCCAGTTGTTTCTGCAGCGCGTTCAGCGCGTCGTCGCCACCGAGTTGGTATTTGGCGAACAGCTTGCGCACGCCGTCGACGTAACGCGAAGTATTCGCGAGGTTCTGCTCGACCTCCGCCTTGTACGGCCCCAGCAATTTCCTGTTGTCCAGCTTGGCGGCGAACAGCGCCTCGGCTTCCTTGGTCACCGGCGTGCAGCCCGGCGCCATGCCGACGTAGCACTTCAGGCGATCCAAGGCGTGCGCGCGGCGTTGGGGTGCCACGTCGTCCTGCAGCAAGCCGAATTCGCCCTGGAAAATGGTTTCGCCAATATCGTTGTAATCCAGCAGATACTGGTCATCGAGCTTGATGCGATCGATCTGGCGGTCGGCGGCCTTGATCATGATCTCCAGATCCTGGCGGACGTTGGGATCCTTCTCGTCCGCCAGATCTCGCTGCAAAGTCGCACGCGCCTGTGTTAGCGCCTGCACTATGCGCTGATGGACGTTCGGCTTGAGATCGATCACCCTGCTGTCGTAACCGGGCACGCCGAAGCGCGAGGCGAATTCCGGATTGAACTGCGCCAGCACGTTCATCAACACCATCGCGTCTTCATTGCTCTTGCGCACCCAGGCCGGTGCAGGCGTGGGCGGAAGGTCGGCCGTCAGATTCGGCTTGGCCGATGCGCCGGAAGCAGGCGGCGCGGCTTGCGCAGAGGCCGCGGCGAAAGCGAGCGCGAAGGCAGTCAGAGCGGGCTTGAACATGGCGTATCCCCTCGAGGTGAACGATCAGCGTAATGCCAGCGCCAACGGCGCGGATGTGTCGAAAGTATGATAGGTATGCTGATCTCGCAATTCTCAACTGTCATGTCCGGATGGGTCACCTACAGCGGCGGCTGCCATTGCGGTGCCGTGCGTTTCGAAATCGATGCGCAAGCGCAGCCGACGGTGCAGGAGTGCACCTGCACGATCTGCCGCATGACCGGTTTCGTGCATCTGATCGTGCCGGCGTCGCGTTTCCGCCTGCTGCACGGTGAAAAGGCCCTCACCGAATACCGCTTCAACACCGGCGTGGCGCGGCATCTCTTCTGCAAGCATTGCGGTGTGAAATCGTTTTACGTGCCGCGCTCGCATCCGCACGGCTACAGCGTCAACGCGCGCTGTCTCGATGACGACGTAATCGCTCAATGCAAATGGCTGCCGCCGTTCGACGACGCCAACCGCGAAGCGGCCACCGCGGCGATCGCGCATTTGGCCGACTGAGCGGTTGCAAAGCCACTGCGATCGGCAGCTTGCGCGCTGGCGGCGCTCGGAATCCTCACCTACTGGCGTATACGCTCCCGGTTCCAGCGCTCCGGCGACGCGCAACCTGCCTTCGCTCACTAGGCTTTGCATACCGCTCAGCCACTGATGAAAGCATTGCGATATTGCGGATTCAGGTACTGGGCGAACGTCGAAGCCGGAACGTTCACGGTCTGCGTACCGTATACGTAAGCGGCGACCTGGTAAGGCGGGAAGATCAATGTCAGCCCGGGGCTCGCGCCATCCGACCTCGCACCGGCGCGCACGATGAAGTTGGCGAAATTCTGCTCGGTCGGTTGTGTACCGTCCTCGATCATCTTCCGAGCATTGGTTTTCCATTCGCGGATCGCTTCGCGCGAGCCTTCGCCCGGTTTGGGCGCCTGCGCCATGATCTTGCTGCTCAATTCTGCGCGCGCGTAATCCGCAAGCGCCTTGCGCGCAGCGTCGGCATCGGCGAACAAGTCGTCCAGCGTGACGATGTGATGCGCCCGCGCGTCGTACACTATCGTTGAATCCACCGGGATTGGATGCGCGCCGCCACTGTCCTGAAAGCCGGTTTCGCGTACGCTGACGAAATCGCGCGTGCGCGCAACGACCTTGAAATCGATCCGCAACTGCAATTGTCGGCCGGCAAATTCGGGAAACCGCTTCGGATCGGGCAGCGCCTGCATGAAATCTCGTTGCGCGGTCGCACCGATCTTGCGCAGCATCGCGCCAAGGGGCGCTTCGTCGGCCGGCAATGCGGGATAATGGACTTCCAGTTTGTAGCGCGGGGTAACCGAAAGCACATTCGTGCCCTGCGCGTTTGTTCGCAAGGAGGTTTGCGCATACGCCGCCGTGGCAACCGGTGCAGGCGGGGCTGCGTTTTCAGCCGCACGGCAGGCGGTCAGCGAAAACACCAGCGCGCAAGCCAAGCAGAATCGTTGCGCCGTCATGTCAGTTCCCCGGCTTGGCACCCAGTCAAGCTTAACTGCAGCAGGCGACAGAAGGGTGCAGCAGACCCCCTCCAGCGGCATCATCGAGAGCTTCTACGACCACACCGGGCCGCCGGTTGGGCAAGGCGAAGTGCGCAAGCAGCATTCGTCCCTCCATCTTGGACAGACGCCGCTCAGGGCGCCGCGATTTCTGAATGAGCCTCCTGCGTCGCAAGTCTTCAGCGGCATCGTCCAGTTCCTGCAGTGCAATCGGTGCCGAATCGACAGCAATTCCTCTGCGATCAGTTGATCAGGTCCGCGCGACCCCATGCTCCCGATTGGAGCGGCTCAAATGGTCAAATGCGGGCACACAGTGAAAAAGTCGGCCAGTGGGCAGGCCGTGTTCGCGCTCGATCGTTGCGAGCCAGTGCTTCGTGCTTTCGGTTGGTGTACCACGCCCACCTTGGTGCAAATTGGGTACACCAAGGTCAGGATTCGACGGGACAATGCGGAATTGCGCGGGATGACGAGATGACGCTAGAAAACCAGAAAACCAGCGCGGATGCGACTTCCACGCCATGGAAGCTGTGCGTCGCGCCGATGATGGATTGGACGGATCGGCACTGCCGTTATTTCCATCGCCTGCTGAGTCCGCACGCCCGGTTGTACACCGAGATGGTCACCGCCGCAGCGTTGATGCACGGCAATCGCCTGCATCTGCTCGAACACAATCGGGAAGAACATCCGGTCGCGTTGCAATTGGGCGGCGCGGAACCGGATGAACTGGCCCGCGCCGCGCGTTTCGGTGCGCAGGCCGGTTACGACGAGATCAACCTCAATGTCGGTTGTCCCTCCGATCGCGTGCAGTCCGGCCGCTTCGGCGCCTGCCTGATGCGCGAGCCGCAACTCGTTGCCGATTGCGTGAGTGCGATGATTGATGCGGTAAACGTGCCGGTGACGGTGAAATGCCGCATCGGCGTGGATGAGCAGGATGAAGACGCGGATTTGCAGCGCTTCGCCGAAACCATGATCGATGCCGGTGTGCGCACGCTGATCGTGCACGCGCGCAAGGCCTGGTTGCTGGGCTTGTCGCCGAAAGAGAATCGCGAAATCCCGCCGCTGAATTACGAGCGCGTATATCGATTGAAGCGCGAGCTGCCGCAACTCACCATCGTGATCAACGGCGGCATCGTGCAGGACGGCGCGGTGCGCGCGCATCTGCAACAGGTCGATGGCGTGATGTTGGGACGCCTCGCCTATCATGATCCCCATGCGCTGGCGCGCATCGACGCAATGTTGTTCGGCGGCGAAGCGATCGCGCGCGGGCAGGCGTTGCGCGCGATGCGGCCGTACATCGAAGCGGAATTGGCTCGCGGTACGAAACTGAAACACATCGCGCGGCATCTGCTTGGCCTGTATCACGGCCAGCCCGGCGGGCGAACCTTCCGACGCGTGTTGAGCGAAGGCGCGCACTGCGACGATGCGGGGTGGGAACTGATGGAAGCGGCATTGCAAGCCGTATCGCAACGTCCGGCGCGCGCGGCGTAAGACCCGGTTCAGCACGAATTCAATGGCCCGCGGCATGATCGTGGCATCCGTCCGGATGCCGTCGCCGCAGCGGTGACGAGCGCTCGTGCAGCTGCCGTATCGCTTTCAAGAATCGTCCCATGCTCTTTCGTTTTGCAGGTTCCATGTTCGCGCTCGCCTTCACCGCGGCCGCAATTGCCGCACCGCCCCCCAAGGCGGGCGGTGCGCACGCGGAGATGAGCCTGGAAGGCGCGGTGCAGCAGGTGCAACAGCAGACCAACGGCCGCATCCTCGCCGCCGACAGCATTCCCAACGGACACAACAAGCTCTATCGCATCAAGGTTCTCACGCCGGACGGCCACGTGCGCGTGATGCAGTTGCATTCCAACGACACACCCGCCGGCAGCGGATCCAAGGACAAGAAACACGGCGGTTCGGGCGGACATTGACGTCATCGAATGCGGGCGGAGCGCTTGGCCATGGATGGCAGCTCTTGTTCGCTTTGGTCTTCGCGATCATGGAAGATCGCACAAGGAGATGAAAACATGCGCATTCTTCTGGTTGAGGACGAAGCGCCATTGCGCGAAACGCTGGCGGCGCGCCTGAAGCGTGACGGCTTCGCGGTGGATGCCGCGCAGGACGGCGAAGAAGGCCTGTATCTCGGACGTGAAGTGCCGTTCGATCTGGCGATCGTCGATCTCGGTCTGCCCAAGATGTCGGGCATGGATCTGGTGAAGCAACTGCGCGAACTCGGGCGCAGTTTTCCGATCCTCATCCTCACTGCGCGTTCGTCGTGGCAGGACAAAGTGGAAGGCTTGAAATACGGCGCCGACGATTACCTCGTCAAGCCGTTCCACGTCGAGGAACTGCTGGCGCGCATCAACGCGTTGGTGCGGCGCGCATCGGGTTGGTCCAAGCCTGTACTGACCTGCGGGCCGATCAAGCTCGACACCACTGCGCAAACCGTCACCGTCGACGGCAAGAATGCCGACCTCACTTCATACGAATACAAGGTGCTGGAGTACCTGATGCTGCACGCGGGCGAGCTGGTGTCGAAGGCCGACCTCACCGAGCACATCTACCAGCAGGATTTCGACCGCGACTCCAACGTGCTGGAAGTCTTCATCGGCCGCCTGCGCCGCAAACTCGATCCCGACGGCGCGCTGAAGCCGATCGAGACCGTCCGCGGCCGCGGCTACCGCTTCGCCATCCCGCGCGAAGAGAACGAGGACAGCGCCGCCAGTTGACAACTGCAAGCCCGTCCGCCTTGCTGCGGGTCTGCTTTCGCCGAGCCGGGTGAGCGCGCCGTCCCATCAGTTGTCTGCAGGACCAGACGTCGCGAGAAAGATGTATGTCGATACATCGACGAGCGACAACGCAGTCTTGCGGGCAACCGATTCCGACCCGAGGGGTTGCTCCGCAAAGGCCGCCCTACTACGTTGCGTGCTTTGGCCATAGAAGCACTATGTGCTGCGGCGCGCGCCTTGCCTGACGACCGCTGCGGAAGCAACGCGCTTCACCGGGCCCGGCGAGAGCAGACCCCAGAATGGCGGCTGAAACTTCCCAAACGGCAAGTGCACGAAGCGGCGATGTCAAGGCGCGCCCGCTCTCGCTCGCCGCGCGTTCGACCATCGCGACAGGCCTGGTGCTGGCGGGTTTTCTCGGCCTTGCCGGCTTTGCGCTCGATCGCGCGTATTCACAGGCCGCGCTCTCTGCGCTGCGAGACCGCCTGCAAAGCTACGCGTACGCCTACCTCGCCGGCACCGACATCGCCAGCCGTTCAGACAAAGTGATTCCACCGGAAGTGCCGCCGCATCCGGATTTCTCGCGGCCGGGTTCCGGCCTGTACGCGGTGGTGATCGGGCAAGACGGCTTTCGCTGGGAATCCTCTTCCGCATTGGGGCGCGAGTTGCCGTTCGATACGCTGCTCGCGCCGGGGCAGACGCAATTCAAGGGGCCGCTGCCAACGCCTGCGGGCGAGGTCTACGTGCTCGCGCAAGGCGTCGATTGGGAATTGCAGGATCACCGCAGTTACCGCATGACGGTCAACATCGCAGAAAGCGAATCGCAATTCGACGATCAGCTCGCCGCGTACCGGCGCACGCTGTTCGGCTGGTTGGCGGCGCTTGGCTTGGTGCTGCTGATCCTGCAGCAGATCCTGCTGCGCTGGAGCCTGTGGCCGCTGCGGCGTGTGGCCGCCGACCTCGGCCGCATCGAGCGCGGCGATGCCGAACATCTCTCTGGAGCCTATCCGCAGGAGCTTTCGGGCCTGACCGACAGCCTCAACGATTTCATCGACAGCGAACGCGAGAACCTTACGCGCAACCGAAATCTGCTCGCCAACCTCGCGCACAGCTTGAAGACGCCGCTGGCGGTGGCGCGTTCGCAACTGGAATCGCACGAATCGCCGGAGCAGATGCGCGGCGAAGTGCTGACGCAACTGCAACGCATGGACGACATCGTGGCGTATCAATTGGCACGCGCGGCCACTTCCGGGCACAAGACTTTCGCCGCGCCAATTCAGATCGCCGGCCACGCCGAAGCCGTGGTGCGCAGCCTCGAGAAGCTGCACGCCTCACGCAACATCCTCTGCGAATTCGACATCGAGGAGGGTGCGCGCTTCTACGGCGACGAAGGCGATTTGATGGAACTGCTCGGCAATCTGCTGGAGAACGCGTTCAAGTGGGCGCAGCACCGCGTGCTACTCGGCGCTCGTTCATTGCCGCCGCCGAATGCGCGCGTGTGGCGGCCGGGCTTGGAGATCACCGTCGAGGACGACGGGCCCGGCATCCCGCCCGAAAAAGTGGAAAAACTGCTGCAGCGCGGCGTGCGCGGCGACGAGCGTGTGCCCGGACACGGCATCGGCCTCGCCGTGGTGCAGGAATTGCTGCGCGCCTACCGCGGCGAATTGCAGGTCGCGCGGTCCGAAGAGCTGGGCGGCACCTGCTTTCGCGTGCGGTTTACGGCGGTGTAGCTTTTGAGTCTGCCCCTCCAATGAAGGGGCAATCGGGGCGCCCTCGACGACTCTGATGAAGTTATGGAAGCGGCCTACGCTCGAGCGAACCGCGAGCCACAAACTTGTGACAGCGTTTCATTGAATTGATCCCGGCAGCAACGATTGCCAGGACAACACACTGCGCGTGTGCGGCTGAGGCGGCGCGCCGGATCCGGGCGCCGCGACAGGGGATGCGGCATTGCGACGCGCATTCAGCGCGCGGGGCGGAGCGAGATGCGCTTCGGGCTGCTCCGGACTGGGAGCGGGCGGCGCATCGTCGTCATCCGTATGCGAGCGGTGCGATGCCATGTCGTCGTAGGCGTTGCCTTCGCCACGCGCGCCGGGCAGCGTGGGGGCGCCGGTTTCCGCGGCAAGAAAGCGCGAATCGGTGCCGTAATCGAATGCGGCCGCCGTCAGCGGCAAACCCGCCGAGCACAACACCGTCAAACACAGGGACCAGCGTTTCATGAGGCAGCTCCCGCGTCGAGCCTACCGCAACTGCACATCTTGACAGAAACAGCATCAGCCTGCCAGCGTGGCCGGGATGATCCGTCCGCAATTGTCCCGATGAGCGCCGCGCCTGCGTTGCTCACGCTGTTATCCGCCGGCGCGCCGGTTTCCGGCGCCCGGTTGGCGGAGCGCCTGGGCGTGTCGCGCGCGGCGGTGTGGAAGCAGATCGAAGCGTTGCGTGCGGCGGGCGTGCCGATCGAAGCGAATGCGGGCCGCGGCTATCGATTGACGCGCGCGTTCGCACCGCTGGATGCGGTGAGGATCCGACGCGCGCTGTCTCCGCAGACGCGCGAACGCCTGGGCGCGTTGGAAACGTACTGGCAACTGGATTCCACTTCCAGCGAACTCGCGCGTCGCGCCGTGCACTTGCGCGATCGCAGCTTCATCTTCGCCGAAACGCAAACCGCCGGGCGCGGCCGTCGCGGACGTGTGTGGGCATCGCCGCCGGCCGGCAATCTTTATTTTTCGTGCCTGAAAAAATTCGAGTGCGGTTACGCGATGCTTTCGGGTTTGTCGCTCGCGGTTGGCGTGGCCGTGCTGCGCGCGTTGCGTGACCTGCACGTGCGCGGCGTGCAACTGAAATGGCCCAATGATCTGATCGCGGAGGAAGCCAAGCTCGCAGGTATTCTGATCGAACTGGGCGGGGAATTCCTGGGGCCGTGCCACGCGGTGATCGGCATCGGCTTGAACGTGCACCTGCCTGCCGGGGCGCGCGCATCGATCGCGCAGCCGGCGATCGATCTGGAGACCCTTTGCCAAGGCGTACCGCCAAAACGCGATATGTTGGCCGCGGCGCTGATCGAACAGTTGTCTGAAGCGCTGGACGTATTCGCCGCGCGCGGCTTCGCTGTGTTCGCGCAGGAATACGCGCGACACGATGCGTTGTACCGGCAATGCTTGCACATTGACGACCCCCGCGGTGCGTTCGATGGAATCGGCGATGGCGTGGATGCGCGCGGTGCGCTGCGCGTGCGCACGCGCACAGGCGAGCGATTGATCGACAGTGCCGAAGTCTCGATTCGCCGAGCATGAACGAAGAAACTCCGATCTGGTTGTTCGATCTTGGCAATTCGCGCTTGAAAGGCGCATGTCTGCGTGGCGCGGAACTGTCGCAACCGTTCGCATTGCAATGGGAAAACATGAAGACGCGATCAAGCGCGGATTTCGACGCCGCACTGCGCGCGCAATTTTCGCAATGGCCGGAGCCGCGGCGCATTCTGATCGCCTCGGTGGCTTCCGCTGCGCGCGCGGATCGATTGCGCGCCGCACTGCAAGCATGGCCGCAAGCCGATGTGCAATGGGTGCGCTCGCCGCGGCAGAAGTGCGGGATCACAAATCGTTATCGTTCGCCGGAACGTCTGGGGATCGATCGCTTCCTCGCAATGATTGCGGCACGCGCGGCAGCGGGAGACGATTCCGTGGTCGTCATCGGCTGCGGCACCGCGCTGACCCTGGATGCTGTCGATGCGGACGGCGTGCAGCAAGAAGGTTTGATCGCGCCCTCGCCGCAACTTATGTTGCGCTCGTTGCAAGCGGGCACCGCGATCGAAGCGGGCAACCCAGATGCGTTCAATGACGAAACCGACGACACCTCACAGGCATTGCGCGCAGGCTGCACACGCGCGGCCGCGGCGCTGGTCGAACGCTACGACGCCGACAACCGTGCCGTACTCGGCGACGCATCCTTGTGGCTACACGGCGGCGGCGCGGCGGAACTGCGCAAATCCTTGCGCGGCGACACGGCAGCGCGCGCGGAGATCCTGGAGGATGCCGTGCTCCGCGGGTTGGTTTTGTGGGCAATGCAAGATCCGATGCAGTGAGAGCTAATATTCATCGACCCCGGCCCATCAGCGGATGATGAGCTTGCCGAGCTCACGCGTTTCCGACTCCCGACTGCCATTCCCGTGTTATACCGCCTGTTCTTTCTGCTGCTGGTCGCATTCAATATCGGCGTGGGCGCGTGGTTGTTGTTCAGCCGCACGCCCGCGGCGCCGCTGCCGCCGGCCAGCGATCCGGGCGTGCCGGAATTGAAACTGCTGTCGGAGCGCCCGGGCATGCCCGCCGCACAAAACGCCGCGCCGGAATCGCGCGCGGAAATGGCGACGGACCGTTGCCAGAGCATCGGACCGTTCCCGACGCAGGCCGACATGCGCGCCGCGATGCAGACGCTCACGCCGCGTGTGCCGCGCATCCAGTATCGCGAGGAGCAGGCGCATCAGTCGCGCGGCTTCTGGGTGTATCTGCCGGCGCTGCCAACGCGCGATGCCGCGCTCGCCACCGCACGCAGCCTGTCCGCCAAGAACGTGCGCGATTACTATGTGGTGACAGCCGGCGATCAGCAGAACACAATTTCGCTCGGGCTGTTCCACGATCGCGGCAATGCCGAGCGGCGGCGTGCGGAAATCGCGGGCCTGGGGTTCAACGCGCAACTGAGCGAGCGCGTGGAAACGCTGCCGGTGTACTGGGTGGACTTCGTGCTGCCTCAACAAGTCGGTTTCGATTGGCGCGCCTTTCTGCCGGGCCGCAGCGACTTGCAGGCGAAGACGGTGGATTGTTTTTAGTTGCGTCGGATTCCGGCCGGTTACAATTGCTGCCATGCCGGCATAGCTCAGTTGGTAGAGCAACCGCCTTGTAAGCGGTAGGTCGTCTGTTCGAGTCAGACTGTCGGCACCACTGCTCCTTGTTTTGGCGTTCCGTCCGCCACTCGAAACCGTGCCGCGCAGTATGATGCGCCGTGGGTGCTGTTGGCGTCTGTTTGAGTCAGGTAAGTGGCACCATTGCCAGCCGATACACGGCATCCGTCGAGCGATACGTGGAGATCAACATGAGGAGCGATCTCGGCGAATCGGAGTTCGAAGCGCGATATCGCGCGCTGCGGGAGGAATACTTGTCCCTGCTGCCGCAGCGGCGCGACGCGGTCGCAGCGCATTGGCAGGTCTGCGCGCAGGATGCAGCCTGCGACGACTGGCGCGAACTGCATTCGCTGGCGCACAAGCTTTCCGGTTCGGCGCCATGTTATGGATTGGATGAAATCGGCGCTGCTGCACACGAAATCGACCGCGTGCTTTCAGCCAAGCCATCATGCCGCGACTTCCGTGTGCTGGCGCCCTTGGTCGCGCACCTGTTGACGGCGCTGAACGCGGGCATCGCCGCGGGTTGAAACCAGACGAAGCAGCACGTCGCGCCGGATGCCGTTATCCTTATCGGCTGACATCCGCGAGACGACATCATGCCTGCCCGCATTTCCCTGATCGGCGCGCCCACAGACATCGGCGCGGCCGACCGTGGCGCCTCGATGGGCCCGGAAGCGCTGCGCGTCGCGGGTCTGCCGCAGGCGTTGATGGCGCGCGGTCTCGATGTCGCCGACCGCGGCAATCTCTCGGGGCCGATGAACCCCTGGCAGCCGCCGCGCGACGGCTATCGCCACCTGGCACAAGTGGTCGCATGGAACCGCGCGGTGATGGATGCGGTGCGCGCGGAGCTCTCACAGGAGCGCCTGCCGATCCTGCTGGGCGGCGATCACTGCCTGGCGATCGGTTCGATCAGTGCGGTCGCCGCGCATTGCCGCGCCAGGCAGCGCAAGTTGCGCGTGCTGTGGCTGGATGCGCACGCGGATTTCAACACCTTCGAGATCACGCCTTCGGGCAACATTCACGGCATGCCGGTCGCGTGCGTGTGCGGGCTGGGGCCGAGCGAATTGACCATGTTGAGCGGCGAAGCGCCGGCGCTGGACGCGTCCAGCATCCGCCAGATCGGCATCCGCTCGGTCGATCCGGGCGAGAGGAAGCTGGTGCACGACATCGGGCTGGAAATCCTCGACATGCGCTACATCGACGAAGTCGGCATGAAGCGCGCGATGACCGAGGCGCTCGCCGGCATGGACGGCAACACGCATCTGCATGTCAGCTTCGACGTGGATTTTCTCGACCCCTCGATCGCGCCGGGCGTCGGCACCACCGTGCCGGGGGGGCCGAATTACCGCGAAGCGCAGTTGTGCATGGAGATGATCGCCGACAGCGGCCGGCTGGCCTCGCTGGACGTGATGGAGCTGAATCCGGCCTTCGACGAACACAACCGCACGGCGATTTTGGCGGTGGACTTGATCGAAAGCCTGTTCGGCAAATCCACGCTCATGCGCAGATAGGCCGAAAGCGCGCGCGAACATACGCGCGCGTCTGTGCCGTTCGTTCCGGCGATCGCAGCCGCCCGTCGCACCGTATCGTCAACAATCGTGGCGCGGTTTTTACGCCGGCGTTTTTGCGGCACGCTAGCATGGCTCTTGCAGTTCCAGCTCAGACGCGCCGCGTGGCGCGCCGGTGCACAGGGGGGCCATGTGGCCGAGACGCCTGCCATCGACGACAGCATCGACGCCGTGCCGGGCCGCAAATCCGGTGCGGCGCGGTGGTGCATGGGTCTCGCAGTACCGGCGCTATCGTTGGGCGGGTTCGCCCTGTTGTTGCTGGTGGCGCTGGACAGCGCGCAATCGCCGTTTACCGCATGGCGCATCGCGCTGATCGCGCTGGGCGTGCTGGCGCTATTCGCCGCCTGGCTGGGTTTGATGATGACTCGCCGCCGCCTGCGCCGCCTGCGCGAATTGATGCAATCGATCTGCGACGAAGGCCGCGACGCGATCTTCGTCAAGGATCTCGACAGCCGCTACCGCTTCGTCAACATCACCACCGCATCGCTGTTCGGGCGCAAGGCCGCCGACGTGATCGGCCTGCGCGACGACGAATTGCTGGGCGATGGCAACGCCGCGGCGTATCTGGAAAACGATCGCGTCTGCCTGCAGCGCGGCATCCCCACGCTGTTCCGGGAAAAGCAGGACGTGCCGGGCCAGGGCGAACGCAGTTTCCTGGTGACGAAGATGCCCCTGCACGACAATCGCGGCGGCGTAATCGGCCTGCTCGGCATCGCGCGCGACATCACCGAGGAGCTTGATCTGCGTCAGCTCGCCGAGCGCCGCGCCGAGGAAATGCGCGCGCTGTTTACGGGCAATCCGCTACCCGTGCTGGTCTTTGCTGTTGGCGATCTGCGCGTGCTGGATGCCAATCCCGCTGCGCTGCGCTGCTACGGCTACACGCGCGAGGAATTGCTGAAACTCTCTTTGCCGGATTTGTGCGCCGGCGCCGATGCCGCGCGCCTGCGGGAGAACCTGCGCGCCAGCACGCGCAAGTTGCCGGCCGGCAGCGTGCCGTATCGCCAGCGCCGCAAGAACGGCGAAGAGTTCGATGCGCAAACCGACACCGGCACGTTGCGCTTCGAAGGCGTCCCCGCGCGCATCATGATCGTGCGCGATCTTTCCAACGAACGCCGTCTGCAACAGGATCTGCACGAAAGCGAGCGCCGCTATGCCGATCTGGTGGAATCGGGCCTCGGCATGGTGTGGATGCACGATCTCGATGGCCGTCTGCTGCGCGTCAACGCGGCGATGGCGCAGGCGCTTGGTTACGAGCGCGAGGAATTGCTCGGCCGCAATCTGAGCGAATTCGTCGCCGACGAATCGCAGGCGGTGTTCGAGGAATATCTGGAGCGCACGCACAACCTGCGCCGCGACGCCGGCGTGATCCATCTGGTCGCCCGCAACGGCGAACGGCGCGTGTGGCAGTACCGCAGCGTGTATTACCCCGATGCCGAACCGATGCCGTACGTGCTCGGTTCTGCGCAGGACGTGACGCTGCGCCAGCAGTACGAGTCGCGCCTGCGCGAACAGAACGTGCGCGATGCGCTGACGCAGTGCTATAACCGGCGTTATCTTGAATTGTTCGCCACGCGCGCCGCGCGCGATCAGCGCTGGGGCTGCGTGATCGTGGACATCGATCATTTCAAGCAGATCAACGACCGCCACGGCCACGATCGCGGCGACGAAGTACTGCGCGAAGTGGCCGCGCTGCTGCAACGCAATTCGCGCACGGGCGATGCGGTGGTGCGCCTGGGCGGCGACGAGTTCGCGGTGATCCTGGCGCAGGCTTCCGAGCAATCCGCGCGCGAAGTCACCGCGCGCCTGAGCGCGGCATCTGCCGCCGCGGCGCCGGCGAGCTTCTCGCTCGGTTGGGCCGTGCGCGAAGGCGACGAGCCGCTGGATTCCACCCTGCGCCGCGCCGACAAGGCCCTGCTGCGCGCCCGCATTGAACAGCGCGGCATGCGCGAGGACGACCGCCCGCCGCCGCGCGACCGCGCGCATTGAGCGCGATGCCGATGCGATCAACTGACGACCGTGCCGATGCGCACCCTGGTGCTTGCGTTATGGTGGCTGTGTGCCCGTGTGCGCGGGGATGACGAGTGTGAAAAAGATGGGTTTGGGGGTTAGATAGTTCTAGAAACTCACCGCCGCGCCGCCGTATATCGTCCTGCCCGGCGCGGGTTCGAGACCGGTCGAGAACACCCGGTCGTAGTATTTGCGGTCGGTGAGGTTGGAAAGCCCGCCGAGCAGGCGCACGCGTGGTGCGACCCACCAGTCCGAGGCGAAATCGACCACCGTGTAGGCCGGAATCTTCGCCGGCAGGAAACTGTCGCCCGTTCCTTTCGACGCATCGGAATCCTGCCAATACTGTGACGCGACGGACGTGGCGGTGAGCGCCAATTTCCAGCGTTTGTCCGCGCGCCACGTGAGGCCGCCCTTGAATAGATACTTCGGCGCGAACGCCGGGATCTTGCCTACCTGGTTCGGGATGATGCTGTGGGTGAAGCGCGCGTTCAGTAGTTGCACGCTGGCGAACGCCTCCAGATGCTGGCCGTTGCCCGCCGCAGCGAGGAAGTCGTAATCGATCTGCCCCTCGAAACCGCGATGCCGCGTGTCGCCGGTGTTGACGTTGATGGTATCGGTCGCGTTGATGAATTGCGTCTCCAACCGGTTCTTGAAGTCGATCCAGAACAAGCTCGCGTCGTAATACAAGCCGGTCACAGGCGTGCCGTGCACGCCCAGTTCGTACGACAGCGATTCCGCCGGATTGGCGACGTTGCCCGGTTGCAGATTGGAGAACGGCGAAGCCACGTCGAAATAACGGATTGGCCGCCAGCCTTGGCTCACGTTGAAATACGTTTCGTTCTGATGACCGAAATCGTTGCCGATGCCGATGCCTAACAGCGGCTTGTTGCGCGTGACGGTCTCGTTGATCAGCGGCCGCGTCAGGAACGGCGGTTTGATGCTTTCATCGATCGCGATCTTCTCGTGATCGAAGCGCACCGACGGCACGATGTGGATGCGGTGTGGAAGACGGAACACATTCTCGGCGAACACCGAGGCGTAATCGGAACTGCGCGCCTCGTTCAAACGCGGAATGCCGGAATGATCGGTGCGCGACACGGCGAGGTCAGTGTCGGTCCACTGCCGGAACGGCGCATCGGCGTGATACAGCGTGGTGCCGATGGTGAACGCGTTGCCGCGGCCCCACTTGTGGCGCATGCGCACGTCCGCGCCGGTGTAACGGAATTGCTCGTCCTGCAACGTGGTGTTGGGCGGTGGCGGTTGCGGCGGCGCGAAACCGTTCGCCGCCCTTGATGCCTGATCCTGATAGCCCGTCCAGAGTTTGCCTTCCAGCAGCCAGTCGTTCGCGAAGTTGTGTTCGTGCGAGAGCACCAGCGTGTAGCGTTGGATCCACGTGCGGTTCCAGGGCGTGTTGGTGAAATTGCGGTCACGCTGCCATTGCGGGTAACCGATGCGGCCGGCGTCGCCCGCGTCCGCAGTATTGGCATGCAGATCCAGCGCCCAGTGCTGTGTCGCATCCGGCGTGTAACCGAGCGTTGCATCGATGCCGCGCACCTGGCCATTGGAGTTCTCGCGCTGGCCATCGGCGGTGCGGTAATAACCGGCAACGCGGTAATCCCACGCGCCATCCCTGCCTTCGATCTCGTCATAGCTGCCGAACAGACCGTGATTGCCGACCACGTTCTCGCTGTAACCGGCGAACGGCTTGTCGGTGGTCGGCTGGCGCGAAACGAAATTGATCACCGGAGCGACCTGCGGGCCGTACAACAGGCTCGAACCGCCGCGGATCATTTCGACTTCCTCGATTTCCTGCGGCTGCGGCAGATAATACAAGGTCGGGAAGCCGATCCAGTCGCCTTCGATCGGGATGCCGTCCTGCAACACCAGCACGTATTCGGACTCCTGCGGATTGCCGATGCCGCGATAGGCGAGGTTAAATTGCGTCGGGCTGCTCTGCTCGGAAACGAGCAACCCCGGCGAGCGTACGAACCACTGCTGCACGTTATTGTCGATCACCGTCGGCACGTGATCCATCTTGGTCACGGTGGTCTTCTTGGTGACGGTGACCCGCGTGCCGTCCACTTCCGGCATCTGATGTTCCAGCTTGGCCGGCGTTTCGTCGGCACGATGGCCGTACACGTCCACCGGCGCGAGCGGTTGCGCGGACTGTTGCGGGTTCTTCGATTGATCCTGCGGAACATCCTGAGCGAACGCGCAAGGCGAGAGCAACGCGATGATGGCGACGGGCAGGAATTCGAGCGAAGTGCGGGGCATGACGGTCTCGTGCGCTTCCAGGCGAACGCGCATCCAAGCAGGAAAGCCCTCGCCTGCCAATAGGCGAAAAGACACGGACTTTCTCTGCGATCATGCATGATCGCTGCTCGATACCGCGGTCGGCGAACTGTTGATCTCTCGTACAATCTCGGCGAGAAGCGGCCATTTATGGCCGCACTTATGAAGAACAGCATGCTGCAAATTGATTTTCTGCAAGTTCCGTGTTGGGTTCTCGGCAAATGACCACCCGCGTCCTTACCGGCATCACCACCACCGGCACGCCGCACTTGGGCAATTACGTCGGCGCGATCCGCCCGGCCATCGAGATGAGCCGGCGCGAAGGCGTGGATGCGTTCTTCTTCCTTGCCGATTACCACGCGCTGGTGAAGTGCGATGAGCCTGCGCGCGTGGCGCGCTCGCGACTGGAGATCGCCGCGACATGGCTGGCGTGCGGGCTCGATCCGCAGCGCGTGACGTTCTATCGGCAATCCGACATTCCGGAAATTCCGGAACTCACCTGGATTCTCACCTGCGTCGCACCGAAGGGGCTGATGAACCGCGCGCACGCGTACAAGGCCGCAGTGGATGCGAACGCGACGAGCGGAGAGGACGCGGATGCCGGCATCAACATGGGCCTGTATTGCTATCCGGTGCTGATGGCTGCGGACATTCTGATCTTCAATGCCAATCAGGTGCCGGTGGGGCGCGATCAGGTGCAGCACATTGAGATGACGCGCGACATCGGCCAGCGCTTTAATCACATCTACGGCGCGGCGTGGCGCGGCGCGACGGGCCGCGACGACGATCCGTTCATGCTGCCCGAAGTGAAGATTGAGGAGCGTGTCGCCACCTTGCCGGGCCTCGACGGCCGCAAGATGAGCAAGAGCTACGACAACACCGTGCCGTTGTTCGAAGGCGGCGCGAAGGCGATGCGCGATGCCATCGCGCGTATCGTCACCGATTCGAAAGCGCCGGGCGAACCGAAGGATCCGGACGGCTCGTCGCTTTATGCGATCTACCGAGCCTTCGCGAACGAGAACGAAAGCGCGGCGTACCGCGATGCGCTGTTGCACGGATTGAGCTGGGGCGAAGCGAAGCAGAAACTCGCAGCCTTGATCGATGCGGAACTGGGCGAGGCGCGCGAGAAGTATGCGCGCTTGATGGCGCATCCGGATGAGATCGAAGACGTCCTGCGCGAAGGCGCAACGAAAGCGCGCGCGATCGCGACCCCGTTCATGCAGAAATTACGCAAGACCGTGGGGCTCGGAACGCTGGCCGTAACCGTTCAAAGGCGTGGCTTCAAAAAACCGACCGGCAAACGTGCTCGTCTCGCCAGTTTCCGAGACGACGAAGGTTTCCGCTTCCGGCTATTCGCAGCCGATGGGGAGGAATTGCTGTTGTCGCGCGCATTCGGGGATCCGAAAGCGCTGGGTGACTGCACGCGCGCGCTGCTGGCCGGCGATGCGATCACCGCGATCGAAACGTTGGACGACACGCGCTACGCGCTGGTGATGCAAGGCGAACGCATTGCGGTCAGCTCGGCTTATCCCGACACGAACGCGCGCGACGCGGCAATCGCCAGATTGCACGCCGCACTCGATTCGCTGCGCGGCTGATGCGTTTTCTCGCCGTCCTGTTGCTGGCGCCGTGGTTGGCCGTGCTCGGTTGGTTGTACTGGCTGTACGTGCGTCGTGTGCACGGCGCGCATACGCGCGCCCGATACGACGCGCTGTTGTTGATCGCCGCCGCGGCGGCGGCGATCGTTTGCGCGGATGTCACGTATGAGCTGGAAACCGGCATCGCCGGCGCGATCTGGAAACAGGTTGCCGCGGCACTGGCCTGTTATGCCGGTTTCAGCGCAGTGTTGTCAGTCGGATTGCTGCGCCACGCATTGCTGCGCCGCCGTCGCGGCGGCGCCCGTTCATTGCGGTAATGCCAGATCGTCCAGCAGCGCTTTCAAGAACCGCGCGGCTTCACCGCCCGTTGCCGCGCGATGGTCGAACGTCAGCGAAATCGGCATGCGCCGGTGCACTTCGATGCCGCCCATCACGGCGACCACGTCGTGCGACAACTTGCCTGCGCCGACGATGGCTACACACGGTGGCACCACGACCGGTGTCGCGTAGCGGCCGGCGAACATGCCGAAGTTGGAGAGCGAGATCGTATAGCCGGTCAATTCCGAAGAGGGGATAGACCGGTCCTCGACCTGCGCGCGCAGGCGCTGGATCGCCGCGCGCAGGCCCGCGCCATCCAGCATGTCGGCGTTGCGCAGTGCCGGCACGAACAGGCCGTCGTCGGTATCCACGGCGATGCCGATGTCCACGTGCGGATGCAGTGTGCGCGTGAGATTTGCACCGTCGAACCAGGCGTTCAATGCCGGCACGGTCTTGCACGCGGCGACGATCGCGCGGATCAGCCGCACAGTGATGTCCTGCTTGCCGCGCCATTGATGCAGATCGGCATCGTCCACCAACGTGGTCGGCACCACGTTGGCGTGCGCATCGGCCATCACCCGCGACATGTTGCGGCGGACGCCTTTCAATTGTTCGGGCTGACCGGTCGCCGCAACCGTCGGCGGGGTGGTGCGCATGGGTTTGCCGGATTGGGAGAGCGTGCTGCGCTGAGGCACGCCGGCCCGCTCTAGCGATCTCGCGTGGGTTCTTCCCTCTTCCACACTTGCGAGGGAGAGGGTGCCGGAGGCGGGTGAGGGGGCGCGCGACAAAGCAGCATCACCGCGCGCCGCGGCATCTTTCACATCCTTCATTGTCACCACACCGCCGGCTCCGGTCGGCTTGACGCGCGCGAGATCCACCTTCAGCTTCTTCGCCAGCGCGCGCACGGCGGGCACGGCTTTCACACCGCCGACATCGGCCGCGCGTTCGACGTGCACGGTGTTGCCGCTGACCATCGCGCCGACCACGGTGCCTTCGTCTTCGCGCAACTCGACGATTTGCGTTTCCTCGATCTCTCCGCCTTCGTCGGATGCAACCACTTTCTTGCCGTCGTCCGGAGCGCTCGCGCCCGCGCCTTTGACCGGCTTCTTCGGCCCGTGCGCGTGGCCGGTGCTTTCCGCCTCCGCGCGCTGCTTGGCGTTCGGATCGGGCTGGAAATCCGCCAGCGGTGCGCCGGTTTCGATCACGTCTCCGGCCTTGCCGTATTGCTTCAGCAATTTGCCGGTGTAGGGCGAGGGCACCTCGACCACGGCCTTGGCGGTTTCCATCGAAACCAGCGGCGCGTCGAGCTTGACGTCGTCGCCTTCCTTGAC
>JAJPID010000018.1 GCA_021324945.1 Lysobacterales bacterium
AACGGCACGCAGGTCGCGATCGGCTTGAATCCGGTGCTGGCAGGTCTGACCAGCCTTTCCATCGCCGGAGGTCCGACACTCAGCAACGGCGGCATCGACATGGGCGGCGAGAAGATCAGCAATCTCGCGCCCGGCACCGATCCCAACGACGCCGTCACGCTCGGACAACTGGACGGCGCGACAGCGGCGGTGCAGACACACTACTACAGCGTCAACGATGGCGGCACGCCCGACGGTAACTACAACAACGATGGCGCCACCGGCGTGAATGCGCTGGCGGCCGGGGTGGGCGCTTCGGCGACTGCCGACAACAGCACCGCGATCGGCGCAAACGCGGTTGCGAAAAATGCCGGCGATGTCGCGCTGGGCGCCGGCTCCGTGACCGCTGCGCCCAATCCGACTTCCGGCACCACGTTGTATGGCACGGCCTACAGCTTTGCGGGCGCCGACCCGCAGAGCGTGGTGAGCGTCGGCAGCGCCGGCAACGAGCGGCAGATCACCAACGTCGCGGCCGGACAGTTGAATTCCAACAGCACGGATGCGGTGAACGGCTCGCAGTTGTACGCGACCAATCAGGCGCTGACCGCGATCGGCAACCAAGTGACGATCAACACCGGCGACATCAGCAATCTGCAGAATCAGATCAACACCATAAACCAGAACGGCGCAGGCATGTTCCAGACCAGCAGCGACCGCCACAACCAGCCGATGCCGACGGCGAGCGGCACCGATTCGGCCGCCGGCGGCGCAGGCGCGTCCGCATCAGGCAGCGATTCGCTCGCAGTCGGCAACGACAGCAATGCTTCAGGCGATGGCAGCACCGCGATCGGCACAGGCGCGCAGGCGAGTGGCAACAACAGCGTGGCGATCGGCGCGGGTTCGGTGGCGAGCGGCGACAACACGGTCTCGGTCGGCTCGCAAGGCAACGAGCGGCGCATCACCAACGTCGCAGCGGGCGTCGATCCGACCGACGCGGTGAATGTCAGCCAGTTGCAGACCGCGCAGGCTGGCGGTGTGCACTACGACAGCAATTCCGACGGTAGCGTGAATTATCAAAGCGTCACGCTCGATGCCGGCGGTCCGCCGACGGTGGTGCACAACGTGGCGAACGGCACCGAGGCCAACGATGCGGTAAACGTCGGCCAGTTGAACGCCGGCGTCGCCACCGCGGAGAACTGGGCGCAGAACTACACCGATCAGCAACTACGTCAGCTCAACAACCGTGCCGAAGCGGGCATCGCCTCGGCCATCGCCGCCGCCAACCTGCCGCAACCGTATGCGCCGAACCAGAGCGCGCTCAGCGTCGGCTTCGGCACGTTCCGCGGTGAGAGCGGCATGGCTATCGGGTTGTCGCGCATCACCGAAAACGGCCGCTACATCCTGAAAGCCAACGCCAGCAGCGATACTCGCGGCAATTTCGGCGGCGGCGTTGGTGCCGCGGTCGTGTGGTAGTCGCAAACGGCTCGACAGGCGGGTTCGTCCCGCCTGTCGGCCTCAACGGCAGCGCGGCGCAACATGCAGATCGAGTTGCATCAAGCGCGGTGATACGGATGTCCCGCGAGGATCGTGACCGCGCGATACAGCTGTTCGGCGACGATCAATCGTACCAGCATGTGCGGCAGGGTCAGCGCGCCCAATGACCAGCGCTGATCGGCGCGATTCAAAACGTTTGCCGAATGGCCATCGGCGCCACCGATCAGAAAGGCGACGCCGCGACCGCGCATTCGCCACTTCGACAATTGCCGGGCCAGTTCCTCACTGCTCCACGATTCGCCACGGCCATCCAATGCGACCATGTGCATGTCGCGTGCGGCGGCAAGCAGCGCCTCGCCTTCGGCTTCCTTCGCATGGGCGGCATCTCGATCCTTGCTGCGTGCCCTGACTTCAATCAATTGCAGCGGCAGTTCGCGCGCAAGACGCTTGCGGTATTCGGCGAAGCCTTCGGCGACCCACACGGGCATGCGCTCGCCGACCGTGATGATGCGCGCCCTCATTTCTTGCGATCATCCGTGATCGCTTCGTCGGCCAACCAGCAGTTGCCTCGCTTCAACACTGGCTGTTCCAAGAGCGGTCACGGAGCTTTTGGCCACGGGACCCTGGGCCAGGAATGGCGCTCCTCGCAGCTTTGGCCACGCTTTTCAAGGGAGGGCTCATTCGTTTGCGGCGGCGCCATCGTGATCGCCGACGGTCCACAACCGTTCCAATCCGTAGAACTCGCGGATGCGCGGCAACATCACGTGCACGATGATGTCGCCGAGATCCACCAGCACCCACTCGGCCTCGCTCTGTCCTTCCACGCCCAGCGGCAGCATGCCCGCGCGCTTCACGAACTTGACGACTTCGTCGGCGAGCGACTTGACGTGGCGGGTGGAAGTGCCGGAGGCGATGATCAGCAGATCGGCGATGGAGGTCTTGCCGCGCACATCTATTTCGCGTACGTCGCGGGCTTTCAATTCGTCCAGCGCATCGAGCACACGCTGGCGCAGGACCTGTACTTGTGAGGCGGGAAGAGAGTCGGATTCGGGGGCGGTGGTGCGGCGGGAGAACGGTTGCTTGCTCAAGTTTTGAAGGCCTCAGCCTCAATGACGCGCGGATCGCGCGACTTCAGTATGCGCCGGCGGTTGCAGAGTGCAAGGGGATGATCGAAGCGGCTGTTGCAGAAGCGAGCGCGCTTGCGACCGCAACGTCGCGAAAGATCAACTCGGGGGCTCCTGCTGTGCGCGATACGGCGCCAGCAATTCAGGATCGGCCAGCAGCGCATCGGGCAGCAGCCAGCGCGGCTCTCCGCCCAATCGCAAAAGCTGGCGAATCCGCGTGGCGGCAATCTCGAGTGGCGTTATCGTAATGCGGAACACGTGGCCAGCCGGTTGCTCGCGCAAGATGTGCGCGTATTTCACTTCGCGCGAGGCGATCGCTTCCGATAATTCTTCCGGCAACGGTGGCACGTGACCCGGTCGCGTCAGCACTCCGACATGCGCGAGGTCGAACAGCTCACGCCAGCGGTGCCAGGTCGGCAACGAGGCGAATGCATCCGCGCCGATCAGCAGCACCAGTGGACGTCGCGCACCGATTTCCTCACGCAGCGAGACGAGCGTGTCGACTGTGTATGACGGTCCGTCGCGATCGAGTTCACGCGTGTCGAGTTTCAAACGATCCTGCCCTGCCAGTGCCGCGCGCAGGATCGCGGCACGTTGTCGTGCGCTCGCGACCGGCGCCGGCCGATGCGGCGGCACGCTCGCCGGGATCAGGCGCACTTCCGCATCCAGCACGTCGGCCGCCTCCCACGTCGCACGCAGATGGCCCAGATGCACCGGATCGAAAGTGCCGCCGAGGATGGCCAGCGGGCGCATCGCGTTCACGCCGAAAGCGCGGCAGCCGCGCGCGGCTGCGCGATCGCGACCAGCAGGCGTTCCAGCTCCTGCCAGGGATCGCCGGTTTCGCGGCCCTTCGCCATGCGGTCGATGCGCGCACACCAGGCGACGCAGCGTTCCCAGTGCCCCGCGCCGCGGCCGGCGCGCTTCAATGCATTCGCAAACAAGCGTTGCCGTGCCGGCCAGAAGTTGTATTCGGCGCGCGCGGCGCTCGCGAAGTCGTCCGCCGATGCGAGCCGCAGCGCGAGTTCCAACTGATTGAGCAACCAGCCCATCATCGGGATCAGGTCTTCGCCTTCCCCACGCAATCCTTGCAACACGCGCAAGGCTCGCGCGGCGTCCCCTGCGAATGCCGCGTCGGTCAATTTGAAAACATCGAACAGCGCGTTGTCCGCATCCAGCGCTTCCAGTTCTTCCGCCGCGACGCGCCCGCCTTCGCGCAGCATGGCCAGCTTGTCGATTTCCTGCGCGATGGCGAGCAGATTGCCCTCCGCGCGCGAGGCCAGCAGCGCGACGGCATCCTCGTCCGGCGCGAAACCGCGCGATTGCATGCGCGCACGGATCCAGGCCGGCAATTCATCCACGCGCAGCGATTTGACCGGCAGATACACGCCGATGCGTTCTACTTCTTTCACCCATGCGCCTTCGTGCTTCTTGCTCCATTCCGAGGCGAGGATCAGCAGTACGACGTCGGGAACGGGCGACTTGCACCATTCGATGATCGCGGCGGAGCCGGCGCGGTCCGGGCGGCCGCTGGGTAATCGGACTTCGATCAATCGCTTCATCGCGAATAGCGACAGGCCGGCGCCGGTACGTGCCAAGTCGTTCCAGTCGAATTGCGCGTCGACGTCCAGCACTTCGCGTTCGCTGAAACCGTTCGCGCGCGCGCGCGAACGCAATGCGTCGGCGGCCTCCTGCAGCAGCAGCGGTTCGTCACCCGCAATCAAGTAGACGGGGGCGAGCTCGTTATTGTCGAGCGACTTGCGGAAACTCTCAGGCGTAACTGCCATCGCAAGTTATGGCGAGGAGGATGCCGGTGCGGGAATCGAAGACGAAGCCGCCGCCGGCGCGAAAGCAGGCACAGCCGGAATCGAAGACGATTCGTTTTCGCTGGCCGGCACAACCAGCGTGCCCTTGCGACTCATTGCCTCCAATCGGCGCATGATCGCGTCGCTCATCTCGCGCACCAAATCTCTCTGGATCACTTCGGTCTGCGCGGCGGTGCCGATGGCCTGGAACGGATCGAAAGTAAATTCATGCGACATGTCGATGCTCTGCTTCGGCACCACCACGTTGCCGTTCCCATCCTTCAGCGAGAAATCGGCGTGATAGCGCACCGCGTACTCGCCCACGCGTGCGAAGCCGGTGGAAGTGAGCACATCGGTGCGGAACACCGCCGAGACATCTAGTTCCGCAACACCGCGAGTGGAAGTGTCCAGGACCTGAACCTTGCGCGCGTTCAACGCACGTCCCAGTTCTCGCGGCAGTTCGCCGCCGCCGGCAACGTTCAAATAGACTTGCCGTTGCATCGGTGCGGGCAAGGCGGCGCTCTGGCGCAGGTGGAAACCGCAGGCGGCGAGCAGGAGCACCGCGGAAACCGGTATGGCGTTCAGCAGGCGGCGTAGACGCATTGGGCGGATTCCGGGTTGCAAGCGCTGAATCGTACAGGATCGGCTGCCCGCGCTCACACGACGATATTGACGATCTTGTCCGGCACCACGATCACCTTGCGCGGCTTCTGGCCGCCGAGGAACTTCGCCACGGAAGGTTCAGCCAGCGCAGCGCTCTCGGCCTCGCCGCGCGAAACACCTGGCACCAGTTCGACCGTGCCGCGCAATTTGCCGTTGACCTGCACCGCAACCGTCACGCTGTCACGCACCAGCGCAAGTGGGTCGGCCAGCGGCCAGCGTACGTCCTCGATCAGCGTCTCGTCGTGACCGAGCGTCTGCCATAAAGCATGGCTGAGATGCGGCGTGAACGGATTCAGCAGCAGCACCATCGCTTCCAGCGCTTCGTGGCGCACGGCGCGGCCCTGCTCGCTCGTGTCGTCGAACTTGGAAACGTGGTTGAGCAATTCCATCAGAGCGGCAATCGCGGTGTTGAACGCGTGCCGGCGGCCGATGTCGTCTCCGACCTTGGCGATGGTCTCGTGGACCTGGCGGCGCAAGGTTTTCTGCGCGCCATTCAATGCGACGTGATCGACTTTGGGGTGGTCAGTTTGCGCCGCATGCGTCACGATTTCCCGCCATAACCGCCGCAGGAAGCGCGACATGCCTTCCACGCCGGCTTCGTTCCACTCCAGCGACTGCTCGGGCGGCGCGGCGAACATCGAGAACAGGCGCACCGTGTCCGCGCCGTACTTGTCGATCATGGTCTGCGGATCAACGCCGTTGTTCTTCGACTTCGACATCTTCTCGGTCGGGCCGATCTGCACCGGGTGGCCGTCCGCTTTCAGACTGGCGCCGATCACTCGTCCGCGCTCATCGCGCTGAATGTCCACGTCGGCCGGATTGATCCACTCCCTTTCGCCCTGCTCCCTGCCACCTGTTCCTTGTTCTCGATAGAACGTCTCCGCCACCACCATGCCCTGACACAGCAGATTGATCGCCGGTTCGTGCGAAGTGACGAAACCCGCATCGCGCAGCAGCTTGTGATAGAAACGGAAATACAGCAGGTGCAGGATCGCGTGCTCGATCCCGCCGATGTACTGATTCACCGGCAGCCAGTAGTTGGCGCGCTCGTCCACCATCTCCTTCGCACCCGGCGAGGTGTAGCGCGCGTAATACCAGCTCGACTCCATGAAGGTGTCGAAGGTGTCGGTTTCGCGCTCCGCGTCGCCGCCACACTCTGGACATCTCGTCTTGCGCCACGCCGGGTCGGATTTCAGCGGCGAACGCACGCCGGAGAATTCCACGTTCTCCGGCAACACCACCGGCAATTGATCTTCCGGCACCGGTACTGCGCCGCACTTCGGGCAATGGATAATCGGGATCGGGCAGCCCCAGTAGCGCTGGCGTGATACGCCCCAATCGCGCAGACGCCAGTGCACCGCGCGTTTGCCATGGTTGTCGGCTTCCAGCTTGCGTGCGAAGGCATCCAGCGCGTCATTGAAGCCCAAGCCGGAAAACTCGCCTGAATTCACCAGCATGCCATGCTCGGTGAAAGCCTTTTCGACCTCGATGCGGTGGGCGAAATCGCGCAAACGTTGCTCCAGCGCCTCCCGGTCGCTGGCGCTTTCCACCGACGCCTGGCCGAGCGCAACGGACATCGGATCGAACGCCAGCGCATCGCGTTCGCCGAGTGCGCGCAGCGCTTCCGCAGTCTCTGCGTCCACGATCACGATCTTCTTGGGCAAGCCGTATTTGGTCGCGAATTCCCAGTCGCGCTCGTCGTGCGCGGGCACCGCCATCAGCGCACCGGTGCCGTAACCCATCAGCACAAAATTGGCGATCCAGATCGGCAAGCGTTCGCCGCTGATCGGGTGGACTGCCCGAAGACCCGTATCGATGCCGCGCTTTTCCTGCGTTTCCAGTTCCGCTTCGGAAACTCCGCCGTGCCGGCACTCCTCGACGAAGCGCGCGATTTCGGGATTGTTTTTCGAGGCGCGCGCGGCCAGCGGATGTTCCGCCGCAATGGCGAGGAAGGTGGCACCCATCAGCGTGTCGGGACGCGTCGTGAATACGCTCAGAGGTTCATCGGCACCTTCCACGTCGAACTGGATTTCCAGTCCCTCCGAACGCCCGATCCAGTTGCGCTGCATGGTCTTGACCGCTTCGGGCCAGCCCTGCAGGCGATCCAGCTCATCCAGCAGTTCCTGCGCGTAGGCGGTGATCTTCAGGAACCACTGTGGGATCTCGCGTTTCTCGACCACCGCACCGGAACGCCAGCCGCGGCCGTCGACAACCTGCTCGTTGGCGAGCACGGTTTGATCGACCGGATCCCAGTTCACTACGCTGTTCTTGCGGTACACCAGGCCCTGCTTGAACAGCCGCACGAACATGCGCTGCTCGTGCACGTAGTATTCGGGCTTGCAGGTGGCGAACTCGCGCGACCAGTCGATGGCGAAACCCATCGCCTTCAACTGCGCGCGCATGTGATCGATGTTGCGATAGGTCCATTGCGCCGGCGGCACGCCTCGCGCGATCGCCGCGTTCTCCGCCGGCAAGCCGAACGCATCCCAGCCCATCGGCTGCAGCACGTTCTTGCCCTGCATGCGCTGGAAGCGCGAGATCACATCGCCGATGGTGTAGTTGCGCACGTGGCCCATGTGCAGCGCGCCGCTCGGGTACGGCAGCATGGAGAGGCAATAGAATTTTTCGCGCGCGGAGTCTTCGGTCACCTCGAAGGCGCGCGTATCACTCCAGAATTTCTGCGCAGCGGATTCCACCGCGCGGGGATCGTAGTGTTCCTGCATGGTCACCCTTGGCGCCTGCGCATTGCCGTGTACGCGGGCGAACGCGCAGCCTACCGCAGTGCAACATGGTCGCCAAGTCCACGCCCAATGGCACGTCCACTCGTGGATCGACTCGCTATGATGCGGTTTCGCAACTTGGGGAAGCCATCATGTCCAGAACGCTCGCGATCGCGATTGTGGCAGCGTTTTCGATGTCCGCAGCGCAGGCGGCCGACACACCGCAAACGGATGCTTCCGCTGCACCGAAAAGAACTGTCGTGCACTGCGCGCACCTGATTGACACGGTGAACGGCACGCTGCTGGGTGCAACCACCGTGGTCATCAATGGAGACCGCATCGCGGAAGTCGTGGCCGGCAATGCCGATCGTTCCGGTACAACGGTGATCGACCTGCCTGCCAACGACACCTGCATGCCGGGCCTGATCGATGATCACGTGCACCTCACTTCGCAGTTCAGCAAGACGACTTACAGCGATCAATTTCGACTCAATCCCGCGGATTACGCGATCGAGAGCACGGTCTACGCGCGACGCACGCTGCTCGCCGGTTTCACCACCGTGCGCAACGTCGGCGACAGCCACAACGAATCCATCGCGCTGCGCAACGCAGTGAACAAGGGACTGGTGCCAGGGCCGCGCATTTTCAGTGCGGGGCAATTCATCGGCACCACCGGCGGCCACGCCGACCCGACCGATGGCTACCGCTGGGATCTGCAGGGCGATCCAGGCCCGAAGGACGGCATCATCAATTCCCCCGAGGAGGCATGGAAGGCCGTGCGCCAGCACTACAAGGATGGCGCCGACCTGATCAAGATCATGCCTTCCGGCGGCGTGCTGGATGAAAGTTCCAGTTCGGAAAATCCGCAGATGACGCCGGAGGAAATCAAGGCGATCGTCGCCGCCGCGCACGATTACGGGTTCACCGTGGCGGCGCACGCACACGGGGCGGAAGCGATTCGCCGCGCGGTGCTCGGCGGCGTCGATTCCATCGAGCACGGCACCTTCATGGACGACGCCGACATGAAGTTGATGAAGGAACACGGCACTTGGTACGTGCCGACCCTCATCGCCGGGCAGTTCGTGATGCAGAAGGCCAGGGAAGGCTGGTATCCACCGCAGGTGGCGCGCAAGGCCGAGGAAGTCGGACCGGTGATCATGCGCACCGCGGGAAAGGCGTACAAAGCCGGCGTGAAGATCGCTTTCGGCACCGATGCGGGTGTGTATCCGCACGGCGAGAACGCGCAGGAGTTCGTCTACATGGTTCAGGCCGGCATGCCGCCAATGTTCACCATCCAGGCGGCGACCACGCATGCGGCCGAATTACTGAAGCACGAAAAGGACATCGGCAGCGTCACCCCCGGAAAATACGCCGACCTCGTCGCCGTGCCCGGCAACCCGCTGGACGACATCTCGCTGATGAAGCAGATGGATTTCGTGATGAAGGCCGGCATGGTCTACAAGCAAAACGGCAAGCCGGTGGCGATCGCGCCTTGAACTTGCTTCGCAAGCAGTCCGCCCCAATCATGTGCGGATCGACTTGGATGACTGATCCGCAATGAGCGCCTCGCCGCATTCCGCAGAAAAAACAACTCCCGCCAAATCGCCTCACGTCTTCGAAGCCGGCCAGGCCAATTTCGAGAGCGAGGTGCTGCAAGGTTCGCTTACTACACCTGTGCTGGTGGATTTCTGGGCGACATGGTGCGGCCCGTGCCGCACGCTGGGGCCGATACTCGAAAAACTCGCCGGCGAATATGGTGGTGCCTTCAAGCTCGCGAAGATCGATTGCGACAAGGAGCAGCAGCTTGCCGGCATGTTCGGCGTGCGCAGCATCCCGACCGTAGTGCTGATCCGCGATGGGCAGATCCTCGATGCCTTCGCGGGTGCGTTGCCCGAGTCTCGAGTGCGCGAATTCCTGTTGAAGCACAATATCCAACCGGCGAAAAAAATCGAGACGCCCGCGGAGAATGTCGCTGACGACACGGCCGCGCCCGCACAACGCGAAACGCCGCAAGCGGCCATCGCGCGTTTGCAAAAAGCACTGGCCGCAACGCCGGACGACAACGGGCTGAAACTCGATCTCGCGCTGGCACAGGCGCGTGCAGGCGATCTCAACGCGGCGAAAACCGCGCTGGAAAGCCTACCGATCGAATTTGAAAACGACGACCGCGCGAAGGCCCTGCGGGCCTATGTCGAGCTCGCGCAAGCGCTGGCCGGCACCGCCGCATCCGGCGAACTGATGTCCCGCATCGACAAGGATCCGAAGGATTTGGCCGCGCGCGACGCCTTGGGCGTGCGCCTGCTGCTGGGCGGCGACCCGGCCGCCGCCATGGAGCAATTCCTCGCGATTCTGCAAGCAGACCGCGAATGGAACGGGGGCCTGGCCCGCAGACGGTTGCTGGACGCCTTTCGCATCATCGATGACGAGGCGCTGGTGGCGAGCACTCGCCGCAAGATGTCCTCGGTGCTGTTCTAGCGACAGCCGCTCTTGGCGGCCTCCTTTGCAAATCATTGCAAAACGTGACGCGGTTGCGCATTACCTGCGTGACAGCAGATACAAACGCCTGCTTCACGAGGCACTCAATATGCTTTCTCCCGCCTGACGCCCATACGTGGCCGTTTGGGCCACGCATGACGGCGCCATCCACAGAGGAGAGTCGTCATGTTCAAGCAACAGAAGAAGAGAATAGAGCTCCGTCTTCGTCCGCTGACTCTCGCCATCTGCTTCGGAGTGGCCGCATGCGGCAGCGCAGTCGCGGCACCGGCGCATCATGACGCAACCAGCAATCAGCAGGCGCGGTCTTTCGCTTCCAGGTATTACACCTACGACGAACTTGCCGGGGCAAGCAAATCCGCTTCCGCCGGAAATGACGCCCAGCCGCAAGCATTGATTTCACTTGGCGCCTGCATCGACCTCAATCTGCTGGGACTGAAGGTCGATCTGGTTTGCGGTTACAACGCCTCAGCCGGCAGCCACAGCACCGCTCTGGGTGGTTACGCCGCAGCCAACGGAAGTTATGCAGTGGCAGTGGGATACAAGTCCAACGCCAGCGGCGACAACAGCTCGGCGTTGGGTGCGTTTTCGAACGCGGCCGGTACCGGCAGTACCGCACTGGGCTCCAACAGTTCCGCCAGCGGCGATTACAGCACCGCGATCGGTGCGCACGGATCGGCCACCGGCAAGGAGAGCACGGCCAGCGGGGCATACAGTTCCGCCGGCGGCGATTACAGTAGCGCTTTCGGCGCGCACGCCTCTGCTTCGGGCAAGAACAGCACGGCGCTCGGCGCGTACAGTGTGGCGAACGGCCTGTGCAGCACAGCCACCGGGGCACACAGTTCCGCCGGCGGGATTTGCAGCACCGCCACAGGTGCATACAGCAACGGCGCGGGCGACTACTCGACGGCCAACGGCGATCACGCCAGTGCCACCGGCTGGAAATCCGTCGCGATCGGCTATCGCGCGCAAGCCACAGGCGCAACCCAATCCTTCGCCCTGGGTTCGTCGGCGCTCGCCGGGGGAAACAACAGCGTCGCGCTGGGCAGTGCGATCGACCTCAACGGCAATGGCACGATCGACCCAGGCGAATTCACTTCCGCCAGCGGCGGTCTGTCGATGGCACTGGGCTCTGCATCGCAAGCCACTCAGGACAATGCCACAGCCGTGGGCGCCTTGTCGCAGGCCACGGGCGTGGGCGCGACCTCGCTCGGCAGCACCGCGGTCGCTTCGGGAAACGGTTCCGTTGCGATTGGTTTCGGTTCGCTGGCGACGGTGGCAAACACCGTGTCGTTCGGCAATTCGACCACCGGCGTCTACCGCGAACTGGTCAACATCGCCGACCCGACCGCCGCGCATTCGGCGGTGAACCTGGAGTACTTCAACGCGCACGCAGTCACAAACACTGCCGCAAATTCGATGATGGCGGAGATCTCAGAATTGCAGAGCGAAGTGAATGCGATGCAGGCGTCCACGGCCGCGCCGGCGGCTGCGATTCGCGCGCCGCAGGAAGCGGCCGGTATGCAGAGCATGGCCGATGCCGCCACGGTGGCCAGCGCCAATGCCTATACCGATCAGCAGACCGCCGAAGCGCTGAGTTCGGCCAGGACCTACACCGATGCGCAGAGCGCGCAGACGCTCTCCTCGGCCAAGGCGTATACCGATCAGGCCGTCGCCGATGTCGCCGGTGACTTGTCCACCTTCGAGGCACAAACCAATGCGCGCTTC
>JAJPID010000017.1 GCA_021324945.1 Lysobacterales bacterium
GGCAGGCTCGGACTGACCGAAATGGAAGAGACGTTGTCGTTCTTCACCTGCTGCACGAATTCGGTGTACGACATCTGCTGGTCGCCGCCGGTCAATTTCGGCGACAGCGATTGGTACACCACGATCAGCACCACCGCGACGATCAGCCACAGCAGTGCGTTCTTGGCGATATCGTTCATCGGGGGTCTCATTGTAATTTACCTTTATGCGCATCCTGCGCAAAAGCCCGCAGGTCCGTGCACGGACTTTTGATTACCCGCCGCTTGCGTTGGATGGGCATGGTCAGGTTGGATGGGTGCGCAGGCCGGAAGCCAACGCATACACCTCGCGCGAGCGCGCGCGCGAAGCCTTGGGTTTGCGCAGTGTCACGCGCGCGAAGTCTGCGCGCAAGCCGCGCAGATAATCGTCGAAACCCGCGCCTTGGAACAGCTTAACCAGAAACGAGCCTCCCGGTTTCAACCAGTCGCGGGCGAAGTCTAACGCCAATTCAGCCAAGTGCATCGCTCGCGCCTGGTCGGCCACGCCTATGCCGCTGATATTGGGCGCCATGTCGGACAACACAAGGTCGGCCTTGGCCCCGTTCAGCCGCGTTTGCAGCGCTTGCTGCACGGTGTCCTCGCGGAAGTCACCCTCGATGAATTCCACGCCACTGATTCCCTGCATCGGCAAGATGTCCAGCGCGATCACCCTTCCGTTTTCGCCCAGCTTCCGCCTGACGAGCTGCGACCAGCCGCCGGGCGCGGCGCCCAGATCCACCACGGTCATGCCGGGCCTCAGCAGGCGATCGCGCTCCAGCAATTCTTCCAGCTTGAACGCCGCGCGCGAACGCAACCCTTCTGCCTGCGCACGTTTGACGTACGCATCGTCGAAGTGTTCCTTCAACCAGCGGGCGCTGCTCTTGGAGCGCGGCATCGATCCTGTCCTTTGTCCACATGATACCCTTTCATTCCTTTGCAACCTGTCATTCCGCGGAACGATGTCCCTCACGCCCAGCCAACGCCGATACCTACGCGGTCTCGCCCACCCGCTGAAACCCGTGCTGCTGCTGGGCAGCAAGGGGGTGACTCAAGCCGTGCTGGCGGAACTGGAACATGCGCTGGACGATCACGAACTGATCAAGGTGAAACTGGCCGGCGAAGATCGCGAGGAACGCGCTTCGTCGTTGTCACAGCTCTTGGATGCTTCCGGCGCGGAGAACGTTCAAACGATCGGTCATATCGCCGTGCTGTACCGTCGCAACGCGGAGCAGCCGAGGATTGCGTTGCCGCGATGATGTGAGTCGTGGACCGTGAGCGACGACACAGCAGCAGTATTCCGGCTCCGCCTGCCGACTTTACCAGCAAGCGGAACCGGGAATCCATTTTGATTCTGCGCTTGCTTGAACAGCAGGATGGATTCCGGCTTACGCCGAAGTGAAGATTGACGACAAGGTTAAAAATTGGAACTCACCCTCGACCGACCTGAAGATTTCCTTTTCGTCCGCCGCGCTGACGCGCACGCGGTGACGGTGGTCGATCGCGAACTCACCGCTAGTTTCATCCTGGCGCGCGATCGCGTGGTGGAAGCTTGGAGCGCGGATGACATCACGGCGCTGACGCCGCAGCAGCTCGTACCGATCCTCGAACTGAAACCGGATGTGGTGCTGCTGGGCAGCGGCGTGCATCAGCGGTTTCCATCACAAGCCGTGCTCGCCGCGTTCCTTCAACGCGGCATCGGCGTGGAGGTGATGGATAACGCCGCTGCCGCGCGTACCTGGAACGTGCTGGCGGGCGAACATCGCAACGTCGTCGCGGCGTTCATTCTTGTGTAGGAGCGTGCCTGCGCGACTATTGCGTTACCGCCCCGGCAAATACTCCGTTGGATCGACCGGCTTGCCGGCCTTGCGGATTTCGAAGTGCAATTCCTCGCGCGGCGCACCGGTAGAACCCATCTCGGCGATCTGCTGTCCTGCGCGCACGTGTTGGCCTTCCTGCACCAGCCGCCTGCGATTGTGGCCATAGGCGGAGAGGTAATTGTCCGAATGCTTGATGATGATCAGCTCGCCGTAGCCGATCAAGCCGTTGCCGCTATAAACCACCGTGCCATCGGCCGCCGCACGCACCGGATCGCCCGCGGTGCCGGCGATGTCCAGGCCCGACCCGCTGCTGCTGATTACCGCGCCGTCGGCCGGCCATTGCCATGTCACGCCATCGACCGTGCGCGTGCGTCCCGATGCCGCGCGAGACAGCGGTTGCGCGTTGGCAATATTTGACGTCGTGCTTGTCGTGTTGCCTGCGCTTTCTGCCGATGCGGGCACCGCAGCGACTTCGTTCGAACGTGGCGGAGTCGCACCGGGTCGCACCGCATTCTGTATCGAGACATTGGTCTGCTGCGTATTCGATGGCGTGCTGGCTTGCGCCAGATTCACCTGCGGCAACGTGGTGACGGAAGATGTCGGCGCGACGCCGATCCTGGTGGTTTGTTGCGCCGCGGGCGGATTGTTTTCGACCGGGCCGAACACCGATGCGTTGGTCGCCACATGCGCAGTCTGTGACGGCGACGTTGCGATTACCGCTGAATTCGAAGCGATGCGCGCGCTCGCGATGCCGTTATCCAATTTCAATACCTGCCCCGGATGGATGGTGTACGGCGGCGCGATGCCGTTGCGCTGCGCCAGCGCGCGAAAATCCATGCCGTGTTTGAACGCGATGCTGTAGAGCGTGTCGCCCCGCGCGACGACATAGCCCTGCGTGGTCATTTCGCCGTTGGCGTGGTCGGCGGCGCCTGCGCCGCGCTGCGGGCGCGTTTCCACGCCGGACGTTTGCGGCGCGGCTTCGCCGCCCATCGAGCGATCCACCACCGGCGCGGGATTGCTGGCGCAGCCGGCGAGCAGCGCGGCCACCACGACGAACGCAAAAAACGGAATCAGATTACGCATGGCGCGGCAAGGATAACCGATGTTCTCTCTCCCGCTTGCGGGAGAAGCTCAGGGTGAGGGGGATGCTTGCGGTGTTGTTTGAACGATTTCCCTCGTCCGGCGCTGCGCGTCATCACGGAGCCCCTTGCCATGGATGGCAGCTCCAATGAACGGGAGTCATGGTGCTGTCACCGCAACCAAAACCAGACCACCAGTGCGACGATCAGCGCGACGATCACCCAACCCGTGGTTTCGATGTGTTTGTGCAACGCGTGTTCGGCACGCTCACCGCCGAGCCGGATCACACCGGCGACCAGGAACACGCGCTTGCCACGGCCGATCGCCATGCCGGCAATGAAAGGCAGGATCGGCAGACCGACGATGCCGCAGGCCCACGTCGATACTTTCAATGGGATCGGCACGAAGCCCGCCGCGACCAACAGCCAGAACGCCTCCCACGGATGCGCATGCGCGTCGGCGCCGAGTTGCTTCACCAGCGCATCGAGGTGCGGCAACCAGCCGATTTGCGCCAGCAACGGTTTCACCGCGCCGAATGCGTAATGACCCAGCGCGTAGCCGACGAACGAGCCGCACAGCGAACCCGCAAGGCTGATTGATGCGAACAACCACCACTTGCGCGGCCGCGCCAGAGCCATCGGCGCCAGCATCACTTCCGGCGCGACCGGAAAGATGAAGGCCTCGAAGAAGCTCAGCACGAACAGCCAGATTTCCGCGCGCGGATTGCCCGCCCACGCCAGCGCGCGTTCGTAGAGCGGACGGAAGATTTTCATGAGCGGCGACGCGCCTTCATGAAAGGCCGCCAAGCAACGGCACGAAGGAAACTTCTTCCAGTTCGTCGCTGAGCCACTCATCGCTCTCGCGGCGTATGCGCGTCAGCTTTTGTTTGCCGGGCGAACCCAGCGGCGCGACCAGCACGCCTTGCGGTGCCAATTGATCCAGCAACTTTCGTGGCACCGATTCCCCGGCGGCGGTCAGCACGATCGCATCGAACGGCGCTTCGCTTGGCCAGCCGATGTTGCCGTCATCATGACGTGTGCGGATGTTTTCCAGTTTCAGGTTGCGGAAACGCCGGCGCGCGGCGCGCAGCAATTCCTCGATGCGCTCGACCGTGTAAACCTGATCGACCAAGGCTGCGAGCACGGCCGCCTGATAACCCGAACCCGTGCCGATTTCCAGCACGCACTTCGGGATGCCGTGTTCGATCAGCAACTCGGTCATGCGCGCAACCACCCACGGCTGCGAGATGGTCTGGCCCAGGCCGATGGGCAGCGCGACATCTTCGTAGGCGCGGGAAGCCAAGGCTTCGTCGATGAAGACATGCCGCGGCGTGGTGCGGATCACATCCAGCACGCGCGCATCTTTTATCCCATCTTCGCGCAAACGCGCGACCAGGCGGTCGCGCGCGCGTTGCGATGTCATGCCGCTGCCGTGGTTGTGCGCGGCACCGAACAACGCGCTCATGCGGCCTGCTCCTGCGCCAATGCACTCGACAAGCCGCCGATCCATTTGGAAACCTTGTCCAGCGCCTGATAGCGCGTGAGATCGACGTGGATGGGCGTCACAGAAACGAAACCATTGCGCACTGCGTGGAAATCGGTGCCGGGGCCGTCATCTTCCGCGTCGCCCGCGGGGCCGATCCAATAAACCTGTCTACCGCGCGGATCCTTCTGCGCGATGCACGGTTCGGAACGGTGCCGTCTTCCCAAGCGCGTCACCTCGAAACCGCGAATCTCGTGCCAATCGCGATCGGGCACGTTGACATTCAATATGGTATCGGCGGGCAGCGGGTCGACCAGCAAGCGTTTGGTCAGCAGCAGCACTGCGCGCGCGGCCGAATCGAAGTGCGTGCCGCGATGATCTTCCGCCACCAGCGATACCGCGATCGCGGGCAAACCCAAGAAACGTCCTTCCATCGCCGCGGAAACGGTGCCGGAATAGATCACGTCGTCGCCGAGATTGGCCGAGTTGTTGATACCGGAAACGACGATGTCGGGCTCGTGTTCCAGCAATCCCGCGAGCGCGAGGTGCACGCAATCGGTAGGTGTGCCGAACACGCGGTAACGGCCGTCGTCCAGCTTCTGCACGCGCACCGGCTGGTCCAGCGTCAGCGAATTGCTGGCGCCGGAACGATCGCGGTCAGGCGCCACCACGATCACCTCGCCCAGTTCGGCGAGATGTTCGGCAAGCACGCGCAAACCCGGCGCTTCCACGCCATCGTCGTTGCTGACCAGAACGCGCATTTCGCTCCCATCATTCCTTACAGACGCGGCACAGCGAAACGTTGCCGCAAACAGAAAGTTTAGCCGATCCATCCAGCGCGAGCCGTGGCATTCTTGTCTCATGCCTCGTTCGCGCAAATCGCAAGCAGTCACCGCCGAAGACGCACGCCTCTTCCGCGAATCGATCGGCCAAGTTCGGCAGATCGCAAGCCACGAAACCGCCTCGCGCAAGTCTCCGCCCGCACCGAACCCCGCGCAGTTCGAGGCCGATGAAGCGGCGGTAAAAGACGAATTGCTGAATTCGGCGATCGATCCTGCTGCCACAGAAATCGGCGAGGAACTGCTTTACCTGCGCGAAGGCCATTCGCCGCAATTGTTGAAGCGCCTGCGGCGCGGCAGCTTCAGCGTGCAAGACGAAATCGACCTGCATCAGATGGATGGCCGTACCGCGCGCGTCACGCTGGACGAATTCCTGGCCGCATGCAAACGCCGCGGCCTGCGATGCGTGCGCGTGGTGCACGGCAAGGGCCTGCGCTCCGGCAGCGCGGGACCGGTGCTGAAACAGATGACCGACCGCACGCTGCGCCGCCGTGACGACGTGCTGGCTTTCGCTTCCGCGCGGCCGGCGCAAGGTGGCACCGGCGCCACGGTGGTGCTGTTACGCAGCCGCTGAGCGTCCAAGCACGGGGTTACGGCAGCGGCGGCGGCCTGCTAAAATCGCGTTACCTTTTCTTTTTCCCTGAACCACTTGCGCGCGATGCGAGGGCGTCGCGGTGCGGAGGTGTCGTCATGAATCCGATCGGTCTGCTGAAAGAAATGCGTGCCCACGCGGGCGAAACCCGCACGCACGGTCTGGACGATGCGACGATCGAGCACTTCCTCCAGAAGGACGAATCGCTGGCCCACGCCATCGCCGAGGCGCATGCCGAATGGAAACATCTGCGCGAATCCATGCCGGAGTTCATGGCGCTTTCCGAGCCCGCGCAGATCGAACGCGCGCAATCGGGCTTCGTGAATTTCTACTCGGACGATGCCGTGTGTCCATTCGTTGCGCTGGCCGCACGCGGCACGTGGATCGTCACCAGTAAGGGCGCTGTGCTGTACGACTGCGGCGGCTACGGCATGATGGGCTTCGGCCACAACCCGCCGGTGGTGATGCAGACACTGGCCAAGCCGCAGGTGATGGCCAACGTGATGACGCCCAATCCGGCGCAATTGCGCTTCGCCGAAGCGCTCCGCCGCGAAGTCGGGCACACGCACGGCGCGCATCCGTATGCGCGTTTCATGTGCCTCAATTCCGGTTCGGAAAGCGTGACGCTGGCCTGCCGCATCGTTGACGTCAATGCCAAATTGATGACCGACCCAGACGGCCGTTATGCCGGCCGCACAATCAAGCGGTTGGCAGTGAAGGGCGCATTCCACGGCCGCACCGAGAAGCCGGCGATCTATTCGGATTCCTCGCGCAAGGCCTACGAAGCGAATCTCGCCAGTTTCCGCAACGAGCATTCGCTGGTCACGATCGAACCTTACGATGTGGCCGCGCTGCGGCACGCGTTCGACCAAGCGGAGAAGCACAGCTGGTTCTTCGAGGCGATGTTCCTGGAGCCCGTGATGGGCGAAGGCGATCCGGGCCGGGCCGTCACGCCGGAGTTCTACGCCGCCGCGCGCGAACTCACGCAGGCGCACGGTTCGCTGCTGCTTGTCGATTCGATCCAGGCGGGTATCCGCGCACATGGCGTGCTGTCGATCGTGGATTATCCCGGCTTCGAAAACCTGCCCGCGCCGGACATGGAAACGTATTCGAAGGCGCTCAACGCCGGCCAGTTCCCGCTGTCGGTGCTGGCGGTGAACGAACGTGCGGCGGGCCTCTATCGCAAGGGCATCTACGGCAACACCATGACGGCCAATCCGCGCGCGTTGGATATCGCCACGACCGTGCTCGCGCAACTGACGCCGCAACTGCGCGCGAACATCCGCGAGCGCGGCGCGCAACTGGTGACCAAATTAAATGCTCTGAAAGACGAATTGCCGGCGTTGATCACCAAGGTGCAGGGCACCGGTCTGCTGTTGTCGTGCGAACTGGCGCCGCAGTTCAAATGTTATGGCGCGGATTCGATCGAGGAATACATGCGCGAACGCGGCATCAACGTGATCCATGGCGGCGCCAACTCGCTGCGCTTTACACCGCACTTCGCGATCGATGCGGACGAGGTCGATCTGTTGATCGAGCACGTGCGGCAGGCGCTGCTGCACGGGCCGCGGCAGACGAAAACCGCACCGGCGCGCGCGGCGGCATAATTGCCCTCCTGGCAGGCCCTGCACGTCCATGTACAGGACTTTTCAAAAAACAATCGTTCAATTCCGCTGAACGTCGTTTTGAAATCGCCGGTTCGGTAGGCTGCTGCTCAGATTCATACCGAGGCGCAGGCGTATAGTCGCGCCGCCGGCATGGGCCGGTCACCTCGGAGGAGAGTCATCATGCGGATCCGTTCCACGATGCTGGCGCTGGCCCTGTCGCTGGCCGCCCTTGCCGCTACCCCGGCCTTCGCGGCCAGCAGCACCGCCGCCAAGCCGATGAGTTCGTCCCAGCAAAAGATGGCGACGTGCAGCACGCAGTCGAAAGGCATGAAAGGCGACGCGCACAAGCAGTTCATGAGCGATTGCCTGAAAGGCAAAACCACTACCGCGTCGACTTCGACCGCGCCCGCGCTGCCCAATGGCAAGATGTCGCAGCAGGACAAGATGAAAGCCTGTAATGCCGACGCCAACGGCAAAAAGCTGAAGGGTTCCGAGCGCAAGAGCTTCATGAGCACGTGCTTGAAGGGCTGATGCTTCGCCCACTCTGAAACGAAACGCCCGGCATTGCCGGGCGTTTTTGCTGGAACGCGCATTGCGCGCGATCGACGCTCAAGAAACGTCAGCGAAACCCGTCCGTCGCGCGAATCAGCGCATCCGTGATGCCTGGCTCGAACGCCGAATGGCCGGCGTCGGGCACGATCTCCAGCTTCGCTTGCGGCCAGGCACGATGCAGATCCCATGCGCTACGCATCGGGCAGACCACGTCGTAGCGGCCCTGCACGATCACCGCGGGAATGCCGTGCAACCGATGCGCGTCGCGCAGCAACTGGTCGTCGCATTCGAAGAAACCGCTATTGACGAAGTAATGATTCTCGATGCGCGCGAATGCCAGCGCGAAACGATCACCGGCGCTGGATGCGATATAAGCCGGATCCTGCAAGAGGAAACTGGTCGAGGCTTCCCATACCGACCAGGCTTGCGCGGCAGACAGGCGAATCTCGGGATCGTCGGAAACCAGCCGCTTGTGATACGCGGCCATCATGTCGCCGCGCTCGTTTTCGGGAATGGCCGCGACGTACGCTTCCCATGCATCCGGAAACAGTGCATCGCACCCGGATTGATAAAACCATTCCAGTTCCCAGCGGCGCAGCATGAAGATGCCGCGCAGTATCAGTTCGGTGACGCGGTCGGGATGCGTCTCGGCGTAGGCCAGCGCCAGCGTCGAACCCCATGAGCCGCCGAATACCAGCCAGCGGTCGATTTTCAGGTGTTCGCGCAGTCGCTCGATGTCCGCGACCAGATCCCAGGTGGTGTTCTCGCGCAGTTCCGCATGCGGCGTGGAACGCCCGCAACCGCGCTGATCGAACAACACGATTCGGTATACCGCCGGATCGAAGAATTGCCGGCACTTCGCGTTGCAGCCCGCACCCGGGCCGCCGTGCAGGAAGACCACCGGCTTGCCGCGCGGATTGCCGCACTGCTCGTAATAGATCGTGTGCAGGGACGACACCGGCAGCATGCCGGAATCGTAGGGTTCGATGGCGGGATACAGCGTGCGGCGTGTTTGCGTGTCCATCCGCCAAGCGTAAACGTGCGGACGTCGAAAAGAAACGCGTGGAATTCCACCATCGCCATTCCGGGCTGCGCGAAGGGAAGAACCCGGAATCCAGCTTTTGCTCGTAAAAACTGGATCCCGGCTTTCGCCGGAATGACGAATGGAAAATCACTGGTTATCGGGGCGGCGGGATTCGAACCCACGACCTCCTGCCCCCCAGGCAGATGCGCTACCAGGCTGCGCTACGCCCCGACAAGAACGGCGATTGTAACAGCGAGCAGGTTATCAACGCAGGATGGCGAGCAACTGCTCCAGCTCCATCCGCATCTGCCGCACGATCTGGTTGGAGATGCTGGCTTCCATGCGCGCCTGCTGCCCTTCCAGCCGCGCGCGCGCGCCGGTGATGGTGAAGCCCTGCTCGTACAGCAGCGCGCGAATCTGCCGGATCATCAGCACGTCGTGGCGCTGGTAGTAGCGGCGGTTGCCGCGACGCTTCACGGGTTTCAGCGCTGGAAATTCCTGCTCCCAGTAGCGCAGCACATGCGGCTTGACCGCGCACAGTTCACTCACTTCGCCGATGGTGAAGTACCGCTTGGCGGGGATGGCGGGAAGTTCGTTATTGTTTCTCGGATCCAGCATAGCTCTCGACTCGCAGCTTCAGCTTCTGGCCCGGACGGAAGGTCACCACCCGGCGCGCGGAAATCGGAATTTCCTCACCGGTCTTGGGATTGCGTCCCGGCCGCTGGTTCTTGTGCCGCAGGTCGAAATTGCCGAAACCCGACAGCTTCACCTGCTCCCCCCTCTCGAGTGCCTCGCGAAGCACCTCGAAAAACGCGTCGACGAATTCCTTCGCCTCGCGCTTGTTGAGCCCGACGTCCAGGAACAGACGCTCGGCCATTTCCGCTTTGGTCAGCGTCACGTCGCTCAACTCCTTAACCTTGCCCCAAACGCGGCTTCCAGCGACGTCACCGCATCGCTTATGCAACGGTCGGCGTCCTGATCTGTAAGCGTGCGGGAACCATCTTGCAAAATCAAGCCTATAGCGAGGCTCTTTTCACCTTCTTTCAAATTCGAGCCAGTATAGACGTCGAAGATGAAGATCCGCGACAGCAGCGCGCCGAGCGCCTCGCGCAATGTTGCTTCAACCTGCGCCCACTCGACTGTGCGCGGCAGCTCAATCGCGATATCCCGGCGCACGGAGGGAAACCGCGGTAGCGCTCGTGCGACGGGCACGGCACGCCGGCGCAGCGGCGCGGTTTGAATTTCGAAGGCGTAAACGTCTTCGTGCAAATCGAGCGCTTTCAGCAAGCGGGGGTGCAATGCCCCGATCGCGCCGACTGGAATTCCGTCACGCAAAACCCGCGCACCGCGGCCAGGGTGCAGCCAGGATGGCAGCGACCCATGATCGAATGTCCACTTTTGTTCGGCTCCAGCGAGTGCGAACAGCGATTGCAGATCGCCTTTCAGGTCGAAGAAATCCAGCACACGCGACGAGATACCCCACTGTTCGGCCTGCGCCGAACCGCACGCCACGGCCGCCAGCATGGAGGACTCGACCAGCACTTCGGAGTCCGCTTTTCCCGAATCCCCGGAAACTCGCGGCTCCTGCGGCTGGCCCCTTGGGCCATCGGTTTCGCCAGCGTTCGCCCCGGCATCCTGCCTCCGCAATCCGGATTCCGTGTGCCGCTTTTCGAACACGTTCCCGATCTCGAACAGCCGCACGCGCGATTGCTGGCGATTTCGATTCGTGCGCAGCGACTCCACCAGACCCGGCAGGAGTGAAGTGCGCATCACGCCCAGTTCCGCCGAGAGCGGATTGGCAAGCGCAATCCCCTGCGCGTCGAGCTGCCACGTTTGCAACAGCTTCGCATCGACGAAGGCATAGCAGATCGCCTCAATGAAATCGCGTGCGACCATCTGCGCGCGCAAAGCGCTTTCCGGGAGCAGCGTTTCATCCTCGTGCGGCGCAGGCGGCTCGCCCGCGGGCAAGCGCGAAGGAATCGCATCATAACCGTGGATGCGCGCGACCTCCTCGATCAGGTCCTCTTCGCGTTCGATATCGAAACGGCGCGAAGGCGGTGTGACGCGCCAGCCATCGGAAACGGATTCGATGCGCATTTCGAGCGATTCGAGGACGCGCACGATTTTGTCATCCGCGATGTCGATGCCCAGTACACGTGGAATGCGCGCGCGGCGCAGCGTGATGACCTTGCGTCGCGGCAGATGCTGTGGTGAAACCGCTTCCAGAATCGGCCCCGCCTTGCCGCCGGCGATCTCGATGATCAGAGTCGCGGCACGTTCCAGCGCCAGCCGCGGCAATTCCGGATCGACGCCGCGCTCGAAGCGGTGCGCCGCATCGGTTTGCATGTTGAGCATGCGCGACCGGCCGGCGATCGCGACAGGCGCGAAGTACGCGGCCTCCAGAAACACATCGCGGGTGTTTTCGGTCACGCGCGTGTCCCACCCGCCCATCACGCCGGCCAGCGCGACCGGCCGATCGGCATCGGTGATCAACAGGAAATCCGGATTGAGCATCACCTCACGCTCGTCCAGCAATTTCAGTCGCTCGCTGGCGCGCGCACGGCGCACACCTATCGGACCTTTCAACTTCGCCGCATCGAACGCGTGCATCGGCTGGCCCAGCTCCAGCATTACGTATTGCGTCACATCCACCAGCAAGCTGATCGGACGGACGCCGCTGCGTTGCAGGCGCTCGCATATCCACTGCGGCGTGCGCATGGACGGATCGATGCCTTCGATGTAACGCCCGCAGTAACGCGGACAGTCTTCGACGGCTTCGACTTGAATATCGATGCGGCGCTCGCTCGCGGACCTCAGTGTTTCAATCGCCGGCGGTTTCACACGTGTGCCGAATGCGGCGGCGACATCGGCCGCGAGGCCGGTCATCGACAGGCAGTCTGCGCGGTTGGGCGTAAGGCCCAGATCGAGTTCGTGATCGGGCAATCGCAGATATTCGGAAAGTGGCGTGCCGACCGGCGCATCATCCGGCAGTTCCAGCAGGCCCGAGGCATCCGCATCGATCCTGAGCTCCTTAGCCGAACACAGCATGCCTCGCGACTCCACGCCGCGCAGTTGTGCGGCCTTGATGGCGATGCCATTCGGCAACATCGCGCCGAGCTTCGCCAGCGGCGCGCGCAGACCGGCGCGCGCATTCGGTGCGCCGCAAACGATCTGGAGCAATTCTCCGCCTGCATCGACTTTGCAGACTTGCAGGCGGTCGGCTTGCGGATGTTTTTCGCACGTGACGATGTGCGCGACCACTACGCTGTGGAGATCGCCGCCGATCACAGCATCGCTCTCGACCTCGTGACCGATCATGTTCAGGCGCGCGACCAGCGCGTCGTGATCGGCGGGAATGTCGACGAGGTCCCTCAGCCAGTTTTCGCTGATCTTCATGGCTCAGGCGAACTGTTTCAGAAACCGAATGTCGTTCTCGAAGAACGCACGCAAATCCGTAACGCCATAGCGCAACATCGCCAAGCGTTCCACGCCCATGCCGAAAGCAAAGCCGGTATAACGCTCCGGATCGATGCCGCAGTTCGACAGCACGTTGGGATGCACCATGCCGCAGCCCAGAACTTCCAGCCAACGCGAGTCGCCATTCGGCAACTCCCAGCGGATGATCACATCCGCGCCCGGCTCCACGAACGGAAAGTACGTCGGCTTGAACATCATCTCGAACTCGCGGCCAAAGAACGCGTGCAGGAACGCGGCCAGCGTGCCCTTCAGTTCGGCCATTGTGGCGCTTGCGTCCACCAGCAGTCCTTCGACCTGGTGGAACATCGGCGAGTGCGTCTGGTCCGAGTCGCTGCGATAGACCTTGCCGGGCGCGATGACGCGCAGCGGCGGCTGTTTTCCCTTCATCGCGCGAATCTGCACGGGCGAGGTGTGCGTGCGCAGAAGGCGGCCGTCGTCGAAATAGAACGTGTCGTGCATCGCGCGCGCGGGATGGTGGGCGGGGAAATTCAGCGCCTCGAAGTTGTGCCAGTCGTCTTCGATCTCCGGCCCTTCCGCGACTTCATAGCCGAGCGAGACAAAAATCGATTCGATGCGTTCCAGCGTGCGGGTCAAAGGATGGATCGAACCACGTTGCGCACCGCGGCCCGGCAGTGTGATGTCGATGCTCTCGGAAGCCAGCCGTTGATCGAGCGCGGCCTGTTCGAGTTGCGCGCGGCGCGCGGCGATTGCTTCAGCGATTTTGTCGCGCGCCGTGTTGACCTCCGCACCGCGCTGCTTGCGTTCCTCCGGCGACAGTGCCCCGAGCGATTTCAACTCGGCCGTGATCACGCCGCTTTTGCCGAGCAGCGCCACGCGCTGCGCTTCCAGCGCATCCAGTGATTGCGCAGACTGGATCGCATGTAATGCTTTGTCGATGCGGGCGTTCAACGCGTCCATCTTTCGATCATATCCGGGAAACGCCGGTACGCTTTCGTGGCGATTGAAAATTCATTGCGCCCCAATGAAAAGGCAGCGACGGTTGCCCGCCGCTGCCTGCTTTCGATCGACGCGAGCGCAACGCGCCCACACGAATGATCACGCAGCTTGCGCGGCCTTGGCCTTCTCCGCCAGCGCGCCGAACGCGGCGATGTCGTGCACCGCGATGTCAGCCAGCACCTTGCGGTCGACGCTGATACCGGCTTTCGCCAGCCCGTCGATCAGGCGGCTGTACGACAGACCGAACTGACGCGCGGCCGCGTTGATGCGCACGATCCACAACGCGCGGAACTGGCGCTTCTTCTGCTTGCGGCCGATGTAGGCGTACTGCTGGGCCTTGGTGACCGCCTGCTTGGCGACGCGGTAGACCTTGCGCCGGGCGTTGTAATAGCCCTTGGCAGCCTTGATAGTTTTTTTGTGACGCGCACGCGCGGTGACGCCACGCTTGACTCGTGCCATGGTCGTCTCTCCTTACGCGTAAGGCAGCATGCGCGCGACGCGGCCGGCGTCGCAGTCACGCACGTGGTTGGTGGCGCGCAGGTTGCGCTTCCGCTTGGTGGCCTTCTTGGTCAAGATATGCGACTTGAAGGCGTGGCCGGCCTTGAACTTGCCAGTGGCGGTCTTGCGGAACCGCTTGGCAGCGGCCCGGTTGGTCTTGATCTTGGGCATGTGAAACTCCGTTCGTTTTGATTACTGACGAGGGCGGCGATCTCGCGATCACACTTTCCGTCCGTGCCCTGGTCCGCTTGTGTCGTCCGGTGTTCTGGACGTCGATGCCGCCGGACATTCCGCGTCCGGACGGATGCGCTTCATTGCCGCGGAAGCGCGAATCTTTGGTTCGTTACTTTTTCCTCGGGCCGATCATCATCGTCATTTGCCGGCCTTCCAAGCGCGGAAACTGCTCCACCACTCCGTCCTCGACGATGTCCTTCTCGATCCTTTTTGCCAGCGCGATGCCCAGTTCCTGATGCGACATCTCGCGGCCGCGGAAACGGATGTTGACCTTGACTTTGTCGCCTTCGGCCAGAAACCGCTGCATGTTGCGCAGTTTGATGTTGTAGTCGCCCACGTCGGTGGTCGGACGGAACTTCAGCTCCTTGATCTCGACCTGCTTCGATCTGCGTTTGGCCGCGTGCGCCTTCTTCTGCTGCTCGAACTTGAATTTGCCGAAATCCATCACGCGGCAAACCGGCGGATCGGCGTTCGGCTGGATTTCGACCAGATCGAGTCCCGCTTCCTCGGCCATTGCCAGCGCGTCGTCGCGCTCCAGGATTCCGACCTGCTCCCCATCGGCGCCGATCAC
>JAJPID010000006.1 GCA_021324945.1 Lysobacterales bacterium
AGGACGGTCTTCTTGCCCTTGATCACCAGCGTGTGGCCGGCGTTGTGGCCGCCCTGGAAACGCACCACCGCGCCGATGTCCTGCGTCAGCAGGTCGACGATCTTGCCCTTGCCTTCGTCGCCCCATTGAGCTCCCAAAATGACGACTGATTGTCCCATTACGTTCTCGCTTTTGCTTCAGTGCATTTGTGTCCGGACTTTCCATCCCGGTCCTGGATCCCGGCCAATCCATGGCCAAGATGGCAAAATGGAATGCTTCGAATCCCCCGCACCGCGCTGCCCATTCGTGAACCCCTCGACGACGTTGTTCTTGTGTTTCCGGATGGCTTCATCGGGTCCGAAGTGACGCCGATGTACAACGTGCCGTTGCGTTTACTGGCGAGGATGTAGACGCAGGGTTGGCGTTCTCTCACACGTTCGATCCACGTGAACGTTGCCATCCATGGCGCTGGGTCCCGGCCGATCCTTGGCCGGGATGACGATACAAATCTTCTTTCTTGCATCAATGCGCTTTCGCTTGTGATGGTTCGCCCATGTCTCTCAACAGCGGCGAGTTCTGGTCGAGCACGATCACCGCGTGGCCGTCGCCGAAGGTGTCGCGGTAGGTCTGCAAGGCGCTCCAGTATTGGAAGAACTGGGGATCCTTCGCGCTGGCACCGGCGTAGATCTTCGCAGCCTGCGCGTCGCCCTCGCCGCGCACGACGGCTGCGTCCTGCTGCGCCTGCGCCAGCACCGATTGCGCCTGCTGTTCACCCGCGGCGCGGACCGCCGCAGCTTTGTCCGCGCCTTCTGTGCGCAGTGCCGTGGCATCGGCCTTGGCGCTCGCCTGCATGCGCTTGTATGCGGCGTCGGCGGCCTCATCGGGAAATTCCACGCGTTCGATGCCGACATCCAGGATCTGCACGCCGAGCCGCTGGCGGGTTTCCGGATCGATCAGCGTGCGCAGCCGCGTGCCGATCGCGCCGTTGTCGCCGATCAATTCCGACAACGTGTGCGATAGCACCTGCGAGCGCAAGGCATCGCGCACCAGCGGCGTCATCACCTGCGTCGCCTGCAGTTCCTCGCCGGAAGTCGCGCGGTAATACGCCTGCGGATCGACGATGCGCCAGCGCACATAGAAACCCACCAGCACCGCGTTGCCGTCGGAAGTCTGGTAGCGATCCGGTTCCGATTCGGTGACGATCGCGCGCGTGTCGTATATGTCTGCGCGCTGCACGAATGGCAGCTTGAAATGCAATCCCGGCGTCAGCGCGACACTGTCGATCCGGCCGAATTGCAGCAGCAGCGCGGCGTGGCCTTCGCGCACCACGAACAGGCTGTCGGCTGCGGCCAGCGCCAGCAACAGCACGACCGCCGCGCCCAGCGTTTTCATGGCGCACCGCCTTTGCGGGAGGAGTCGGAATCGGAAGCTTTTTCCGCAGCGCTCGATGCCGGCGTCGGAGACGTTGGCTTGTGCTCGGCGTCTTGCGCTGGCAACTGCACTACCGCGCGACCGGTGGTGTCGATTACGACGCGGCTGGCCGACAACACATCCTGCATCGCCTGCAACCACAGACGCCGGCGTGTCACATCGGGGGCGACCTGGTACGCGTTGTAAACCAGATCGAAACGTGCGACTTCGGCTTGTGCGTCAGCGATGACGTGCGTCTTGTAGATTTGCGCATCGGCGCGCAACTGCGCGGCCTGCGCGCGCGCGTCGGCCAGTGTCTTGGAGGCCGCAGCCTGCGCCTCGCTTTCCGCACGCTGTGCATCCTGACGCGCATTGCCGATGTCTTCATACGCTTCGCGCACTTCCTGAGGCACGGAAACGCTCTGAATGCCGACTTCGCTCACCGCGATGCCGCTGCCGTAACCATCCAGTGCGCGTTGCAGGGTGCTGCGGATGCGGTCGGTGAGCGCGGCGTCGCTCTTGGCCATCAGTTCCGACAAGGTTTGCGAGCCGATCTGCGCGCGCACCGCAGAGAGCGTGGCCTGACGCATCGCGTCTTCGGGATCGCGCACCGCGAACAGGAAACGGCGCGCGTCGCTGATGCGGTATTGCACGTAGAAATCCACCAGCGCGATCTGATCGTCGCGCGTCAGCATGCGCATCTGGTCGCTGACTGTGCGTGCGCGGCCGGTGTCCACCTTGATCACCTGCGCCAACGGCCGCGGCAGATGCACGTGCAACCCCGGCGCGAGCGTGCGTCGGTATTGCCCGAATTGCAGCACGATGCCGGTTTCCCGTGCGTCGATCAGCGTGCACGAACCGAATGCGAACCACAGCACGATAGCCGCGACGATCAGCGCCAGCAGCCCCGCTGGCCCACTGCCGAACGGGCCGAGGCTCCGGCGCAGACGGCGCAGTTGCGCTTCCAGATCGAAACCGTCACCGGGCCGATTGGGTCGGTTGCCGGGACGTTGGCCAGTGCCCCAGGGTTCGTTCGGCTCGCGCGGTTTTTCGCCGGGCTCTTTCCAGGGCATGGTTCGACATTCGATGGGAGGCGCGCAGCCAAGGCGCAAACGGGTGCAAGTTTACCTCACGCTGCCACGTGGCGCGCCGATTCAATCTGGCGCGTGTTCCAGCAGCGTCTTGAGATACCGCGCGTCGCTGCGCAGCTCGCCGGCCAGCGGCGCCAGCATCGCGCGCGGCGCGTCGATCGCCAGCGTCCAGCCGTGCTCATCGTAGTGTTCGCCCGTGACAGCGCCAAGTTCGATCAGTTTGGCGCGCAACCGCCCGGCTTCGTGCGGCAGGCGCAGTTCGGAGCGCACCCGCCCGCCGGAGAGCCGCTCGCCGACGGCCCCGCGCAGAGAGTCCAGACCTTCACCGGTAGTGGCGGAAATCCAGACGCGCGAAGGCGAGTTCTCCGCGTCGCGATCGATGCGCGATCGACTCTGCCCGTCTCCATTCAACACATCGACCTTGTTGAAGACCAGCAACTGCGGCACCTCGCCCGCGCCGATTTCATGCAACACCTCGTCGACCACTGTGATCAATTCGTCGCGCTCCGGATCGGCGGCATCGACGACGTGCAGCAGCAGATCGGCATCGCGCGCTTCGGTCAGCGTCGCGCGGAAGGCCGCGATCAGGTCATGCGGCAATTCGCGGATGAAGCCCACCGTGTCGGCCAGCACCGCCGGGCCGCAGCTCAGGCCTTCCAGCCGATGTACGGTCGGATCGAGCGTGGCAAACAACTGATCCGCCGCGTACGCGTTGCCTTGCGTCAGCGCGTTGAACAATGTGGACTTGCCGGCATTCGTGTAACCGACCAGCGCCACGCGCGGCAACGTGTTGCGCAGGCGCGCGCGGCGCTGCTGGTCGCGTTGCACACCGACCTTGTCGATGCGCTCCTGCAATTTGTCGACGCGCTTCTGCAACAGGCGGCGGTCGGTTTCCAACTGCGTTTCGCCCGGACCGCGCAACCCGATCGCGCCGCCGCGCTGGCGTTCCAGATGCGTCCAGCCGCGCACCAGGCGCGTGGCCATGTGCTTCAACTGGGCGAGTTCCACCTCCAGCTTACCTTCGTGCGAACGCGCGCGCTGCGCGAAGATGTCGAGGATCAAGCCGGCACGATCGACCACGCGCACGCCGAGATGTTTTTCCAGATTGCGTTCCTGCACAGGCGTCAGCGCATGATCGACGAGCACCAGATCGGCATCCAGTGCGCGCACGCGCTCCAGCACTTCATCCGCCTTGCCGCTGCCGATGTAGAAGCGCGGATTGGGCACATCCACGCGCGCGCTCACTCGATCCAACACTTGTGCGCCGGCGGATTTTGCCAACTCGGTGAACTCATCGGCGCGGCGCTGCGCGTCGCCGTCACCGCGCGCGTAAGGCGTCACCAGCAGCGCGCGTTCGCCCTTGCGGTTACGTTCGAAAAAAGAATTCAATTCTTGCAATCGTCCCTGATCGCCAAGATCAAAAAGCGGTCATTCATAACCGCGCTTTTCAATGCTCTCAAATCAGACATTTTCAGTTGCCGAGGGAGGCGCGGCATCAGCTTCGGGCGACCCCGTATGCGTGTCGCCGTTGCCGATCTTGACGTTGCGGCTGGGTACCACGGTCGAGATGGCGTGCTTGTAAACCATCTGGCTGACTTGGTTGCGCAGCAGCACCACGAACTGATCGAACGATTCGATCGTGCCCTGCAACTTGATGCCGTTGACCAGGTAGATCGCCACCGGCACGTGCTCGCGGCGCAAGGCATTCAGGAAAGGATCCTGCAACGACTGGCTCTTGGACATCGGACGTCCCCTTTGCTGGCTCGTCTGCTTCTTTTGTCAGTTCCGGGCGCATGCCGGTTCTCAAGCATAGCACCGCGGCTCAAGCGCCTGCCGAACGGCCCAGAAACAGGCGCAGCGCGTCCTCCGCCAGCGCGGCGCAGCGCGGGCTGTCCGGATCCAGCGCGCGCGCATCGTGTTCGCCGCGCAGCCAGGTGAGTTGGCGCTTGGCGAGCTGATTGCTGGCGAAAATCGCGCGCTGGCGGAATTCGTTCTCGTCGAATTCGCCGTCAAGATATTGCCACGCTTGCCGATACCCGACCGCGCGCAACGCGGGCAGGTCGGAATGTAGGTCGCCGCGCGCGCGCAGCCGCTTGACTTCGTCCAGAAAACCGGCCGCAAGCATCGCGTCGAAACGCTGTGCGATGCGCTCACGCAAAAGGTTGCGGCGCGCCGGGATAAGCGCGAGCTTCAACACGTGGTAGGGAAACCTCGCGCGTGTTCCGCCCAGCAAATCCGACATCGGCCGGCCGCTCAACTCGATCACCTCCAGTGCGCGCTGGATGCGTTGCGCATCGTTGGCGCGGATGCGCGATGCGGCAACCGGATCGAGCCCCGCCAAGCGCGCGTGCAAAGCGGGCCAGCCAAGCTTTCCCGCGCTCTCGGCGATGCGCGTGCGCGCATCAGGATCGGCCCGCGGCAATTCCGACAGGCCGCGATGCAGTGCGCGGAAATACAAACCGGTGCCGCCGACCAGCAATGGCACGCGACCGCGCGCCATGATCGCCTGCATCGCTGCCAATGCGTCCTCGCGGAACTGCGCCGCGGAATAAGGCCGTGCAGGATCGCGGATGTCGATCAACGCATGCGGATGGCGGCGCAACGTGGCCGCATCCGGTTTGGCCGCGCCGATGTCCAGACCGCGGTAGACCAGCGCGGAATCCACGCTGATCAATTCCAGCGGAAATTCTTCCGCCAGCGCGCAAGCCAGAGCGGTTTTGCCCGAAGCGGTAGGCCCCATGAGGAAGATCGCGGGCGCGCGGCGATCGATGGACTGCGACTGCTGCATTGGGAAATTGTAGGTGCGGCTGCGGTGCAGCTTTACACGACGGCGCGAGCGGAGTCTGATAGGCAGACGGAACGCGCAAAATCGCATCAGCGCCGGCTTGGGTTCGCAGGGGAGTCGATGAACGCACAGCACGGACTCGAGCTGGTCTTCTATCTCGCCCAAGCCGGCTGCGCGGTCGCGCAGGCCGCGATCTTCGCTTATTACTACCGCGTTTCGCGTCTGGAGCACCTGCGCCTATGGGGACTTTCGTTCGTGGCGCTGGCGCTGTATCTGGTGTTCGCGCTGTTGTCGATCGATCTGGGCGAACCACCGCTCGCGATCGCGCCGCTGCGCATGTTGGTGGGCGCCTGTTCGCTGATCGCGGCCTACCTGCAGGTGGCGCTACTGGCGTTGGGCACAATGGCGGTGCTGGGCCGGCGGCTGCCGACGCCGCGCACGATCGGCGGTTTTCTGATTGCTTCGATATTGCTGGGCGTGATCACGACGCTGTTGTTCGCCGGGCCGCCTGCGGCATCGATGCAGCGAGTGGTGTTGCGCAGCGCGTTGCGTTATGCGTTGACCGGCGCATCGTATCTGATCGTCGCGATCCTGCTGTGGAATCGGGCGCGGCGCTCGGGCTTGGGCGCGCGCGTGGCGGCGTTCGCGATCGGGGCCTACGGCGCGCAGTTGCTGCATGCACTGGCGATCCTGATCGCCGAGCGCGATTTCGGCCTGCACATCGGTTGGGCGCCCTACATCGGCGTGCTCGATCTGATCGCGCAATTGTTCATCGGTTACGGTTTGGTGGTGTGGTTGCTGGAAGACGAGCGGTTGCGCTACGAACGCGCCGACAATGCGCTGCGGCGCCTGCGCGATTTCGATCCGGTGACGGGTTTCCCCAACCGCAGGAGGCTGCTATCGGATCTGGAATCCAGTTTGCGCGCGACCAACCAGCGCACCGCGGCATTGCTGGTGCGCATCGATCAGGCCGACATGCTGACGAGTTCGCTGGGCCTGGTGGCAGCCGAAGCGGTGATGGCCGAAGCCGCATCGCGCGTGGAAGAATGCGCCCTGCCCGCCTGGCCGCGCCCGGCGCGGCTTTCCGAATCGCGGCTGGTGCAAGTGGTGCCGCACGTGCACGCGACCGGCGATCTCGCTGCCAGCGCCGACAACCTGCTGGCAATGCTGCGCGCGCCGTTCCACAGCGGCAGCCGGGAGCTGGCGCTATCGGCCAGCATCGGCATCGCGTTGTCGCCGGACGATGCCAATCAGGCCTCGCCTTTGATCGCCGCCGCCGAAGCCGCCGCGCAGCAGGCACACGATGAGGGCGGCAACCGCTTCCGTTTCTATTCGACGGAAATGAATTCGCTGGTGCTGACGCGCCTCGGTTTGCAGGCCGAGTTGCGGCGCGCGCTGCTGCGCGGTGAATTCGAATTGCATTTTCAGCCCTTGCTGCAAGCCAAAAGCCATCGGCTCGCCGGCGCCGAGGCGCTAGTCCGCTGGCGGCATCCCAAACGTGGCTTGCTGGCCCCGGACATGTTCATCGAGGAGATCGAGCGGCTGGGCATGATCGAGGATCTGGACCGCCACGTGCTCGAACGCGCCTGTCGCGAGGCGCAGCAGTGGCGCGCGCACGATGGCAAACCATTGTCTGTGGCGGTGAACATTTCCACGCGTAGTTTCCAGCGCGAGCATTTTCCGGAACTGGTGCGCGCGGTGCTGGCCGCGACCGGCCTGCACCCGCGCCGGCTGGAACTGGAAGTGGTGGAATCGGGTGCGCTGGACGACATCGACCGCGCCACCGAATGCCTCACGCGACTGCGCGCGCTGGGTGTGCGCGTGTCGTTGGACGATTTCGGCACGGGTTATTCGTCGCTCAGCCATTTGCGCGCGCTGCCGGTGGATTGCCTGAAAATCGACCGCAGCTTCGCCGAGGAAGTGCTGCAGGACGCGCGCGTCGCCGCGATCGTGACGGCCATCGTCACTCTGGCGCACAGCCTGGGGCTGGAAGTCACCGTCGAAGGCGTGGAGACCGCCGCGCAACTCGCGTGGTTCGAGCAGCATGAGGTCGATCGCCTGCAGGGCTTCCGCTTCGCGCGTCCGATGGAAGCGGATTTGTGGCGCGCCTTGCAGGACGAGCGCGACACGTTGATCGCGATCGAAGCGTGAGGTTGTTGACGCGGATTGATGGGAGTTGCTAGCTGCAACCGATGGCCCATCACCCGCAACCGACCGGCTTATAATTAGACGATCGCATTCGCGCAGCAGGAGCAGGAGCAGGCCATGCCGCAGATGATGAGGGCGCTGGTCAAGCGCGAAGCCAACACGGGCATCTGGATGGAAGAGGTGCCGGTGCCGGAGGCAGGCCCGAATGAAGTGCTGATCAAGGTGGAGAAAACCGCGATCTGCGGCACCGATCTGCACATCTATAACTGGGACGAATGGGCACAGAACACCATTAAGCCGGGCTTGGTGATCGGCCACGAATTCGTGGGGCGCATCGCTGCGGTCGGTCCCGGCGTGCGCGGCTATACCGTCGGCCAGCGGGTTTCCGCGGAAGGCCACATCGTCTGCGGTATGTGCCGCAACTGCCGCGCGGGGCGTCCGCATCTGTGCCCCTACACCGTCGGCATCGGCGTGAACCGCAACGGCGCGTTCGCCGAATACATCACGATGCCGGCCTCGAACCTGTGGCCGATCCCCGATGCGATTCCATCCGAACTTGCGGCGTTTTTCGATCCCTACGGCAACGCCGCGCATTGCGCGCTGGAGTTTGACCTGATCGGCGAGGACGTGCTGATCACCGGCGCCGGTCCGATCGGCGTGATCGCCGCGGGCATCGCCAAGCACATCGGCGCGCGCAACATCGTCGTCACGGATGTCAACGATTTTCGCCTGAAACTTGCCGCCGACATGGGCGCCACGCGCGTGGTCAACGTGGCGAAGCAATCGCTGAAGGATGTCGTCGCCGATCTGCACATGGAAGGTTTCGACGTCGGCATGGAAATGTCGGGCAATCCGAAAGCCTTCAAGGACATGCTGGAGGTGATGTATCACGGCGGCAAGATCGCCCTGCTCGGCCTGCTGCCGAAGGGCGCCGGCATCGACTGGGATCGCGTGATCTTCAAGGGCCTCGTTTTGCACGGCATCTATGGCCGGCGCATGTACGAGACGTGGTACAAGATGACGCAGATGCTCCTGACCGGTTTTCCGCTGCACAAGGTGTTGACGCACCAGCTCGCCATTCGCGATTTCCAGAAAGGTTTCGATCTGATGGCGTCGGGAAATTGCGGCAAGGTCGTATGCAGTTGGAATTGAGGCCGGAAGCCGCGCAAGAACACAGCTGTCGCTCCCGGCGAATACCGGAGCCCGGTGGCGATCCGGCACCAATCTGCGTGATCGTTACTGGATTCCGGCCTTCGCCGGAATGACGAATCCGCATTCGGTCGTTCTGGGAACAATCATGACCTACGCCGCACAAGAACGTTTCAGCGAAGAACTCGAATCCATCCGCGACAGCGGATTGTTCAAGAACGAACGCATCATCGTTTCGCCGCAGTCGGCGGAGATCACCCTGCAGGATGGCCGCAAGGTCCTGAACTTCTGCGCCAACAATTATCTGGGCTTGGCCGATCACCCGCGTCTGATCGAAGCTGCGAAGAAGGCGCTGGATACGCACGGTTTCGGCATGGCGTCCGTGCGTTTCATCTGCGGCACGCAGGACCTGCACAAGGAACTGGAAAAGAAGATCGCGCGATTCTTCGGCACCGAAGACGCGATTCTCTACGCGGCCTGCTTCGACGCGAACGGCGGCTTGTTCGAACCGTTGCTGGCCGAACAGGACGCGATCATTTCCGATTCGCTGAACCACGCCTCGATCATCGACGGCATTCGTCTGTGCAAGGCCAAACGCTTCCGCTATGCCAATTGCGATACGGCCGATCTGGAGAAGCAGTTACAGGCTGCCGACGCTGCGGGTGCGCGCAGCAAGATGATTTCATCTGACGGCGTATTCTCGATGGATGGTTTCATCGCGCCGCTGGACCGCATTACCGCATTGGCGAAGCAGTACAACGCGATGGTGCACATCGACGAATGCCACGCCACGGGTTTCATCGGCGAGACCGGCCGCGGTTCGGCTGAAGTGCACGGAGTACTGGACCGGATCGATGTATTCACCGGCACGCTGGGCAAGGCGCTGGGTGGCGCGGTGGGCGGCTTTACCACCGGCCGCGGCGAGATCATCGAGATGCTGCGTCAGCGCTCGCGCCCGTATCTGTTCTCGAACTCACTGCCGCCACACGTGGTCGCCGCGGCAATCGAAGTGTTCGACATGCTCGGTGAAGCCGGAGAATTGCGCGAAAAGCTGGCGGCTAACACGCGCTATTTCCGCGAACAGATGACCGCAGCGGGTTTCGACATCAAGCCGGGCACGCATCCGATCGTGCCGGTGATGATCCATGACGCAAAACTTGCGCAAGCCTTTGCGGCGAAGCTGCTGGAACGCGGCATCTATGCGATCGGCTTTTTCTTCCCGGTGGTGCCGCAAGGCCAGGCGCGCATCCGCACACAGATGTCCGCCGCGCATACGCGCGAACATCTGGATCGCGCGATCGAGGCGTTCACAGCCGTGGGGCATGAATTGGGCTTGCTCAAGAATCAGTAATCCTCTATTGGAAGTGCGGCCATGGATGGCTGCTTGCAGTCTCGCTGCTCTCGATTCATTAATCTCTGATCTCGTACCCACTACACGAACGATCGCACAAGAAAAAGCCCGGCTTGCGCCGGGCTTTTTCGTACTGCTCGATTGCAACTACTCAGCCACCGCTGCTGCTACTGGCCGGGGCCGACGAGTTGGTGGTCGTCGTAGTCGTGGTAGTGGTCGTGCTGCTGCCGCTACTCGACTTCGTTGCCGCCTTGTGATGGCGACGGTGATGACGCACCGCGTGATGCTCCTCGGCCGGCGCCTGCTCCACCGGCGGCGGAGGCGGCGGGGTCGATTCACCCTCAGCGTTCTGCCCTTGTACCACGAGCTCGACGCGACGATTGCGCTGACGGCCAGCCGCGGTGGAGTTGGTGTCGATCGGATGATCTTCGCCGAAGCCCCTGACCGCGGTGATGCGGTCGGCACCGATGCCGTGCGAGGTGAGGTACTCGTCCACGATGTTCGCACGACGCTCGGACAACCCTTGGTTGTACTGCGGGGTGCCCACCGAGTCGGTGTAACCGTCGATTTCGATCTTCACCTGCGGATAGCGGTTCAGCGTATCCACGGCCTGATCGAGGATGGCCAGCGATTCGGATTCCGGCGCCTTCAGGGTCGGGCCGATGTTGTGCTCGCCCTTCTTCGGACGGTCGAACTTGAAGTTCACGCCGCGCAGGTCGATCACCACATTCTGCGGGCAACCATCCGGACCCAGGATCGCGCCCGGAGGCGGATTCGGGCACTTCGGCGGTGGCGGCGGCGGCGGCGGCGCAGCCGGCGGAGGCGGCGGCGCAGCGTGACCCATCTTGATCACGAGACCCACGGTGGCAAGACCATCGACCCAAGAGGTATCACCGCGGGTACGGCCGAACTGCCTGTCACCTGGCGTGGTGGTGAAACCGGCCAAGCGAGATGAAGTGGTATCACGATACCAGCGGCCCGCGATTTCGCCACGCAAGGCCACACGATCGTTGATGTTATAGAGCACGCCGATGCCCAACGTGCCCATCGGACCCCAACCCGAGCCCTTGGTCTGCAGCACGCATTGCTCGAGGTTGCCTGGAGTGCCGTTGGTCCCCGAAGCTACGCACGGATAGGTCACACCGGCTCTCGCTGCTTCACTGGAAACCGCGGCGTGACGCACCGCGCCGACGCCCGCCATGATGTACGGACGCCAGGGCGAAGCCGGATCCATGAAGTACCAGCGTGCTGCGGCGTCGACCTGGATGCTCTCCCACTGCTTGCCCGGACGCGGAGAACTGTCCTTGTAATCCGCGTTGTCCATGAACCCTTCGAGATCAAGGGTCAGGTGCGGATTCACCCAGAAGCCCACGCCAATGCCGCCGCCCGCGCTGGACTGAACCTCGCGGTCCGAATCTGGAACCACAGCACCGATCCGCGGCACGATGTACCAGCTGCCATAGCCGGTATCCGTGTTCATCGTGGTTTCGGTGGTCGTGGTCGCAGTCTGGTCGGTAGTCGTAGTTGTCTGATCCTGCTGCATGGTGTCCTGGGCATGCGCCACGGTCATGACGCCGGCACTTCCCAAGACCAGCGCGATCATCGCGCACAAGCCTTTACGTTTCATCGG
>JAJPID010000029.1 GCA_021324945.1 Lysobacterales bacterium
AGCTTGTTCACCACTTCCGCTTGGAGGCCGCCGGCCGCGCGGCGTTCTTCCAACCAGCCTCGCAGCAATTCCTCGAAATCGGCCAGCTTGACGAAGAAGTGCAGCGATTCCTTCTCGACTGGCTTGGCGCCCGACACCACCGAATACGGTTCGATCAGGTCCATCGGCGTGTAGGTGCTGCCGCAGACTTCGCACGAATCGCCGTATTGATCCCTGGAATGGCAGACCGGGCACTCGCCCTTGACGAAGCGGTCCGGCAGGAACATCTCGCGCACCGGATCGTAGAGCTGCTTCACCGGCTTCGATTCGACGTGGCCGCCGCGCTCCAGTGCGAGCCAGATCTGGTACGTCAGTTCGCGGTTGGTCGCGCTGTCGGTGCTGGAGTAGTGATCGTAATGCACACCGAAATCGCGCAAGTCGGCCGTGTGCTGCTGCCACACGCTCTCGATCAGCGCTTTCGGCGTGATGCGCTCGCGCTCGGCGCGCAGCATGATGGACGTGCCGTGCGCATCGTCGGCGCAGACGAAATGCACCGTGTGCCCGGCCATGCGCATCGAGCGCACCCAGATGTCGCCCTGCACGTGCTCGACGATGTGGCCGATGTGGATCGGCCCGTTGGCGTAGGGCAGGGCACAGGTGACCAGGATGTCGCGCGGCATCGCGATTTCGCAAAGAGAAAACGATCGGCGATTATGCCACGCTCGTTTGCGCGCGCCTTCTCGCCGCCAGCGCGTAGAAAATCAGGCCTGCAATCAAGAATCCGAACGAGCCGACGAACACCCTGACGAAGAACGCCGTGCGGTCGTGCGTGTCCGGCGGCGGAATCAGCGCCAGCACGATCGCGGTCAGCGTGGTCAGCGCACCGATGCCGTTGACCAGCCAGCTTCCCAATGCGCCACCGGGCATCGTCAGCGCGCCTTGCGTCTGCGCGATCCGCCGCCGCATCGCGATCGCCGCGGCGAACATGTAGAGATAGGGCAGGAAATAGACGATCAACGTGGCGTCGGCCAGCATCAGGTACGCGCTGTGCACCGACGACCCCATCGTCGCGGCGAGGATGAAGACCGCGGCCAGGCCGCCCTGCACCAGCAGCGCGACATACGGCGTGTGCCAGCGCGGATGGATGCGCGCGAAGACAGGCGGCAGATAGCGATCCAATCCGCCGACGAACAACAGCCGCGCCGAACCGATCAGCCACGCGCCGAGTCCGCCCAAACCCGCGACCGTCATCAGCAGCGCCACCGGTGGGCCGAGCCACGGCAACCCGTGCGCGATGCCCGCCTGCGCGATCGACTGGTTGATGCCGCCGATGATCGAGATCTTCGGCGAGGGCACCGCCCACATCAGCGCCAGCGTGGAGAGTACGTAGATCGCCGCGATCGTCAACCCGGAAATCATCAATGCGCGCGGGATCGCGCGCCGCGCGTCGATGATCTCGCCGGCCATGATCGGTGCCAGCTCCAGTCCCGCGAAGGCGAAACACATCTGCGAGAAGAAGATCACCGTGTCCAGTTTTGCGAATGAAGGCGCGAACGACGCCGCGGGCATCGGCGTGGCCGAGCCGGTTTCGACCAACGCGATCACGCCCACTGCCACCGCCACGATCGCCGGCACCCACTGCGCCAAGCCGCCCAGGTTCTGCACCCAGCGTCCGCTCTTCATGCCGATGATGTTCAACCACAGCGCGACGATCAGCAGCAGCAGCGACGCGCCCGCGGTGTAGGCCGCGCTGTTTTCCAGCGCCGCAAAGCGCAGGTTGAAGATGTACAGCGCGAACACGACGGTGGAGAGCGTCAGTGTCGGGAAATAAAGAATGTTCGATGACCAGTACAGCCAGCCGGCGAGGAAACCGTGGCGTTCGCCGAATGCCTCGCTCACCCACACGTACAGGCCGCCTTCCTTCGGCATCGCCGAGGACAGCGTCATCACGGCGAGTCCCTGCGGGATGAAGAACGCCACCGCCGCCAGCACCCACAACACCAGCGATGACGGCCCGCTGTGCGCGGTCAGCGCCACCCAACGCAGGCCGACGATCGCCGCCACGTTGAACAGCACCAGATCGAAAGTGCGCAGGGTTTTGGCGAGGGTCATCTGTTGGCCGGACGCTGAAGGTGTGTGCGCAACTGGCGTGCGATTTTCGAGTGTCTCAGATACTCCAGCCGATTGGGTAATTGACGATCGGGGTGAACACGACGCCAGCCGCCTGTGCTTCCGCGCGCGCATCGACAGTCATTTCCGTCAGTTGATCGAGTTGTTTGGCATGATCTTCGGAGTTCCAGACGCTCGCTTGGACCATCGTCCCCTGCCGCGACACGCCCGAGTAGAAACTGATCAGCCCCGGAAGTCGCTTGATGGCTGGGATCAGATACGCCGAGGTCTTCCGGTTCATGGCGTCGACCTCCGCGAATCGGCTCGGTTCGAAAGTGGCGCGCGAAACGCGAATGACGGCGGATGCGGGCAGCGGTACAGTCACGATGTTCTCCTTGTCAATCATTCGTATGTTCGCAGCCCTTTGTAAGCTCGGCTGACAAGCTCAGCGTTTGTGAATATTGATGCTGGACTTCGCAGCGCTCGTCAGCCCTCAGTTCCAGTCGAGATCCGCAGTACGAAGGTCACGAGCGGCCTGATCTGCATGCGCGGCTAGAAGTTTTTTGCGATGACCGCGATTTAGTAGATGTGTTTGGCCGCCTTTCTGTAACAGTCAGTCGTGCATTGACTGAGCATAAGGCGCTAGATTTACGACAACAGATTTTTCGGTCGATCCAGACCCCGCTTCTCAGATGAAAATCCCGAAGCGGATATGCCTCAGTATGCGGGCCGCGCATCAGTTTGGTTTTAAGAATTATTCGCTTCAATTTCTGCCCTTGGATGAAAATCTAATCCTTCCTCATCCACACCTGCGACCTTCCGAGCAGCGAGAAGCCGATGTATCCGTGCACGTCGAGTTTCTGGCCGCCGTCGGTCAGCGACAGCTTGACCTTGTAGGTCTTCCCGTTCTTGGGGTCGAGGATCTGGCCGCCGTCCCACACGTCGCCGTCCTTCTTCACGCCCCACATGATGGTCATGCCCTCGACCGGCTGGTTGTGACGGGCGCCTTCGCACTCCTTGCAGATCGGGTGGGGGCCCTGATCGGAGAACAGCACCTGCTTCACCACGCCTTGTAAGGTGCCGTCGGATGCTTGGCTGATCTCGATGATGGATTTGGGCTTGCCGGTTTCGTCGTCCACCTGGGTCCAGGTGCCGACCGGCGTGTCTTCGGCGGCCAACACTGTGAAGTTCGACAGCAGCAGGGCGAGCGCAAGCAATGCGGGACGGACGGTGAGGCGCATGGCGTGTTCCTCATGTGGGCACGTGCAGCGTCGCGCGCCGAAGTGGTCGCGTCAAGCTTCCCGTCCGTCCGCCTTGAGCGTAGGGCCGCAGGACCGGAGTCGAAGGGTGAGCGGCGCTTCGACTACGTTCGCTTCGTGAGGATAGTTCTTACTGAGCATGTCGAACTACTCAGCACGAATGGCAGTGGTTGCTCCTCTGGCATAATCGCTGTTTGCATCCGTCGTTTCGATTCCTCGCATGTCCACCCTCACCGAATCCCGTGTCCGCGAGTTGCTTGCGGGTGTCGTTGACCCGCATACCGGCATCGATCTGGTGGCCAGCGCCGCGGTGCGCGCGGTCGGCGTGGATGGCGACCGCGTCGCCGTGGAAATCGCACTGGGCTACCCCGCGAAGTCGTATCACGATCGGCTCGCCGCGGAAATCAAGCAACACCTCGAAATCGACGACGACATCGCGCAAGCCACGGTTTCCGTCACCACGCGCATCGTGGCGCACAAGGTGCAGGACAAGCTCACTCCGCTGCCGGGCGTGAAGAACATCATCGCGGTCGCTTCCGGCAAGGGCGGCGTAGGCAAATCCACGGTCGCTGCAAATCTCGCGCTCGCGCTCGCCGCCGAAGGCGCGAACGTCGGCGTGCTGGATGCGGACATCTACGGCCCCAGCCAGCCGCGCATGCTCGGCATCGAGGGCAGGCCGGAATCGCCCGACGGACGCAGCATCGAGCCGATGGTGAATCACTGCGTGCAGGTGATGTCGATCGGCTTTCTGGTCGGCGAAGACACGCCGATGATCTGGCGCGGACCGATGGTGACGCAGGCGCTGACGCAGTTGTTGAACGACACGCGCTGGCACGATCTAGATTTTTTAGTGATTGATTTGCCGCCCGGCACCGGCGACATCCAGTTGACGCTGGCGCAGCGCGTGCCGGTCGCGGGCGCGGTGATCGTCACCACGCCGCAGGACATCGCGCTGCTGGATGCCAAGCGCGGCTTGCAGATGTTCGAGAAGGTTTCCGTGCCGGTGCTCGGCATCATCGAGAACATGGCCACGCACGTCTGTTCAAAATGCGGACACGAGGAACACGTGTTCGGCGAGGGCGGCGGCGAAAGGATGGCGCGGCAATACCATGTGCCGCTGCTGGGTTCGCTGCCATTGGACATCCGCATCCGCGAACAAGCCGACGGCGGCAATCCCACCGTCGCGGCGATGCCCGACTCCGACATCGCCGCGCGTTATCGCGAGATCGCCCGCAAGGCCGCCGCGCAGTTGTCGCTGCAGGCCAAGAACAAGGCGATCGGAATGCCAAAGATCGTGATCGAGAATACGTGAGGCCTGATGGGGGAGGAGAGAGGAGTCAGAGTTAGAATTCGCAGCCTTTTGTCTCCCGCCTGCCGCCTCCCTCCTCTCGGAACATTCCATGAGCATAAAAAGCGACAACTGGATCCGCCGCATGGCCGCCACCGGCATGATCGAGCCGTTCGAGCCGCGGCAGGTGAAGCAGAACGGCGGCGGACGCATCGTGTCGTTCGGCACCTCGTCCTACGGCTACGACGTACGCTGCGCGGACGAGTTCAAGATCTTCACCAACATCAATTCCACCATCGTCGATCCCAAGGATTTCGACTCGCGCAATTTCGTGGACTTCAAGGGTGAATGCTGCATCATCCCGCCCAACTCGTTCGCGCTGGCCCGCACAGTGGAGTACTTCCGCATCCCGCGCAACGTATTGACGATCTGTCTGGGCAAGAGCACCTATGCGCGCTGCGGCATCATCGTCAACGTCACGCCGCTGGAGCCGGAATGGGAAGGCCACGTGACACTGGAATTCTCCAACACCACGCCGTTGCCGGCGAAGATCTATGCCAACGAAGGCGTGGCGCAGATGCTGTTCCTGGAATCCGACGAGGTGTGCGAGACCAGCTATCGCGACCGCGGTGGCAAGTATCAGGGGCAGCGGGGCGTTACACTTCCCAAGACTTGATGCACGCAAACGATCGGAGAACCACGATGACCCGCACTTTCGCCACGCGCCTGCTGGGCGCTCTCCTTGTCGCGCTAACGCTGACGCTGGCCGGCTGCTATGGCCGTGTGCGCAGCGGCGGCGAGACGGTCACCAACGTGCCGCAGCAATACGACATGACACTGGAAGCGGCCAAGGACGGGCAGTTCGTCCTCGATGGAGCGACATTGAGCCCGGACGATCTGGGCGGACATTTCCGCTATCTGAAGGATCAGAAGCAATTACCGAAGACCGTGCTGCTGAAGGACGGCCCAGATTCGGATGTCAAGAATCCGCATCTGGAATATTTCGCCAGCCTGCAATTGAGCTTCGGCTTCACAGGCTACGTCGAGCACAAGGGCAAACTGCAATTGATGAGCGCGGTGCAGGACAAGAACGCGCCCGCCAGCGCGAGCAGCAGCGATCAATAACAAAGCTACGCTTCCGCGCCACCGCTCGCGCGCAACTCGTCACGCGTGACCAGCGCAGTGCCCACGATGATCCGCAGGGCGCGGATCATCTCTGCCAGCGGCATGCCGGGCGCGTCGTGCCGCTGCGCCTGCTCCGGCAAATAGGGCACGTGCACGAATCCCGCACGAATGTCCTTGCGCCGTACGCTGTGCATCAGCGCATAGAACACCGCGTTGCAGACGTAGGTGCCGGCCGTCTGCGAGATGTGCGCGTCGATGCCGCCACTTTGCAGTGACGCGAGTGCGGCCTTGATCGGCAGCGTGGAGAAGTACGCAGCCGGTGCCCCGGGCACAACCGGCACATCCACCGGCTGTGCGCCGGCGTTGTCGGGTATGCGAGCATCGATCACGTTGATCGCCACGCGTTCGAGCGAAATACCCTTGCGCCCGCCGGCCAGACCCACGGCAATCGCGATGCACGGTTTCGTTCCGCGCCACATTTTGCGCAGTTCGCGCAGTGCACCTTCGAATTCGGTCGGCAATTCGCGCGCCACGACGCGACAACCTTCGAT
>JAJPID010000052.1 GCA_021324945.1 Lysobacterales bacterium
AATGCCGGTTCTGAAACCAGTACGCGCCGATCGTCAGCAGCCACGCGCCCCAGATGAAGAACTGGAGGAAGTTCATCACGATCAGGCGCAGCTTCAGGTTCATCGCATGTCCCCAACGCGTTCGCGCGAGCGTAGGACAAGGGCGGAAATGCGGCAAGCATCAGATCTTGAATCGATGCAGGCCAGGGACGGCGTGTAGAGCGAGCTTCCCGGCGCTGTAGGCGACGCCGAGAAGCGCAGCCGACCGGCGGGGCAAGCGCCGCAGGTTCGAGCACATGGACGTGCGAGTTCGGTGCGGCCGTCGTTCCGCGGGAAGTCTGGGCGTCACGACGTTGCCGAGACCATCAAATGCAGCGCCATGATTTTGGCTACTTTTGCCGAAACAAAAGCAGCGCGCACCAGCGACGGGAACCAGGAAAATCTTGCGAAAGACGCTGGATTGCCGTTTTCGCGGGAATGACAAAAAGGTGAAAATCATCGCATCAGAATCCAGATCCCCAGCGCCGCAAACAGCACGGACGCGCAGATACGCGCGGCGCGCAGTGGCAGTTTTTGCGCGAAGCGCGCGCCGAGAAGAATCACCGGCACGTTGGCCAGCATCATGCCGAGCGTGGTGCCGGCGATCACCTGCAGCGGCGCGCGGAATTGCGCACCGAGGATGGCTGTGGCGATCTGCGTACGGTCGCCCATCTCGGCGAGGAAGAACGCGATCACGGTGGCGATGAACACGCCGTGCCCATCGCGCGCTGCGGTGCTTTCGTCGGCTTTGTCCGGGAACAGCGCCCAGATGGAAACGGCGATGAGCGAACCGCCGATCAGCCAGCGCTGCACGCCAGGCGTCAGCCAGTGCGCCAGCCATGCGCCGGCTTCCGCCGCGACCGCATGATTGAGCAGCGTGGCGACGAGCACGCCGAAGCAGGTCGGCAGCGGCCGGCGATATTTCGCCGCCAGCACCAGCGAGAGCAGTTGCGTCTTGTCGCCGATTTCGGCCAACGCGACCGCGCCGAGCGAAACGAGGAAGGCTTGCACGGATGCTCCAGTAGCCGGGATCCACGCGACAATCCCCGCGCGAACTCCCGGCTGTGGGTTCGTGCGTGAACTGCCGGTCTCGCCGCATCTGACGATGTTCCGCGCCATGGCCTGCCGGCCAAGTGTGTTGACGCGGAGGCTTCGGCATGTTGCACGATACCGAAGCCGGCTACTCCCCGACGGAGCGTATGCAGTGTAAATGTGCCAGCCGTCGCCGCGCAAATGACGCGGACTTCCCAAATCCGTTCACCCTGAGCGGAGCGGTCGAACAGTGCGGAGTCGAAGGGCAATGCGGGTAGTGGTCTAGTTTGAAATTGCGGATGCTTGAGCGGTTCAGCACGCAAGTGTTACGGTAGAGGCATGACAAAGCCCAAGCGCCCACGCGATACAAACCAGCTAGCCCACATGATCGCCCAGCTTGCCACGGGCGAGCTAGATGACGTCAAGACAGACGACGGCAAAGACCCGGCGGCGGTCGCGCTGGGGCGGAAAGGCGGCCTGAAAGGCGGGAAGGCGCGCGCAAAGAAGCTGACCGCGAGGGAGCGATCAGCTATTGCGAAGGCAGCCGCTAAGGCGCGCTGGAATGCTACTGAACGACCCGCAGACGAGGCTTCTCCGAAGACGCGCCGTAAGTAGATTTCAGTCGATCCGGATTGAACAACACCACGTTTGAAAACTCTTCCTCAGTGAACTTTAGATCGTTTCTGAAATAGTTCATCATCATCGGATGTAGGTTTGTGGATTCACGCGGAATCGGATTCGGTTCGTTCTTGCGAATGTGCAGCTTTGACATTTGCATGAACAGGTTTCGAGCTTGCTCCTTCGAAATCTTTCCTAGAGCTTTCGCTTTCATAATTAGCGCCGCCATCGAGACGCCCCAATACGACTTTAAAGTCGCATACGTGCTCAACTTATCGGCACGCATGCGCGTTAGGTCAGGCGCAATCTCGGCGCTTGGGACCAAAAATTCTGCCGCGAACTCGTCTGCCTCATCTTCCATGTCAGGCTTGGGGACGTCGTGCATGACCAAATGAGCAAGCTCGTGAGCGAGGGTGAATCGCCACCTGTCTCCCGGCACATTCCTGTTGATAAAAATAATTGGTGGGATGTCGCCAAGTGATACGCTGGTCGCATCCATGGGGATGTCCAGAAAATCACACTCAGCAATGACGACCCCAGCACCTTCAATCAGCTTCGTTAGATTCTTTACCGGTCCTTGTGGCATTCTCCACGTCTCACGAAGAGCAGCGGCCGCGCCAGCCGGGGAGTGATAATCACTCAAAGAAAGTCTTGGCAGTGAACGTGAAGCTCCAATATCTACATGGTCGAGCATCCGTTTAATCTGGATGCGCGACACGTTGACCAAGCCAGATAGGCGCTTCTTCTCCCGAGCCGTCAACTGACGGGAGCGAGTAAAGACGGAGCTTGTCCCGTATCCATAGCGCTGCTCACTCAGGAAGAAAAATTCTTTTCGAAAGCCCAACGCTTGCGATAGACGCAATACCTCCTCATCACTCAGGTCGGCGCTCACGCCAGCCTCAATTCTCGCGACGCGGGACTGAGTTAGTCCGCTGCGCTCGGCAAGCTCAGATTGTGTGAGCCCCTGAAACTCACGCGCCAGGATCGCCATCTCCGGATTCAGTTTCATTCTTCCCACCCTTTCTCTTAGGCAGCAGCGTTGCACCTTGTGGTTCGACCGGGTTGCCGAACAGACTCACCACAATGGGTCGCGCACCATCGTCTATCAGTTCCGAATCCCACATGTTTGCGGTCACGCTGGCGGGGCATATCAGATATACCGCCCTCAGCATCCCGTCGCCATCCAGCTCGTAGCTCAGATCAAGATTGATCGCCTTGGGCAGCCCATCGAGCTGCTGGTGGTTCCTGAACCTTTTAACCTGCTTTGTGACATGTCCCGCCGCGAGCTTCGCGCGGCCAACTTTTTTGAACCTGATCAAGTAGCCCTGCGGAAACGAAAGCACCCAAAGATTCGACACCAAGTGCAATTCGACTTCCTGCTCGCTCTCAGCGAACCGCGCCATATTGTCCACGATGTGGTCATGGATAAGTGACGCGGTTGAACGTTTGCTGTGCACGCGCCGCAACCCGGCATCGTAACCGTTGTACTTGCCAACGGCATCGGCAACGCCGGCGCGGAGCGATGGCAGGTATGCCGCCAAATCGGTATGCACGTCTTCCTGTTGAATCTCCATTCCCAGACTCGTCGGTGACCAAGCTGGGGAGGTACGATAGCGGAATCAGGAAACTATGCAACAATTTTATGCAAATCTAAGTCAAAAGTGATTGACATGCTAGATCGATCAAGTATAATGTTCAACATGAACATTATGCCAATCGCCAAACGCGCCCAAATCCTCGGCCTGCTGGTCGAAGGCAACTCAATCAATGCGACGTGTCGCATCACAGGCGCAGCCAAGGCTACAGTCTTGAAGCTGCTGGCAGACGTTGGCGCAGCATGCGCCGAATACCAGAACAAGACGCTGGTGAACCTGCCCTGCAAGCGCGTCCAGTGCGATGAAATCTGGTCGTTCGTCGGCGCCAAGCAAAAGAACGTCAACGAAGGCGCGGCCGGTTACGGCGACGTGTGGACGTGGACGGCAATCTGCGCCGATACCAAGCTGGTCGCGTCATGGATGGTCGGCAGCCGCGACGGTGAGGCGGCAAATGCTTTCATGGCCGATCTTGCGCCGCGTCTTGCGAACCGTGTGCAACTTACCACTGACGGCCATCGCGCCTATCTGGAAGCGGTTGAGGATGCGTTCGGCGCGAACGTGGACTACGCCATGCTGGTGAAGCTATACGGGGCACCACAAGGCCGCGAAAACGAACGCCGGTACAGCCCAGCCGAATGCACTGGCACCGTTCGCCAAGCTGTGCAGGGTGATCCTGATCCGCGCCACGTTTCTACTAGTTACGTCGAACGCCAGAACCTTACGATGCGGATGTCCATGCGCCGTTTCACGCGACTGACCAATGGCTTTAGTAAGAAAATCGAAAACCACGCGCACGCCGTAGCGCTGCACTTCATGTTCTACAACTTCGGTCGCATTCATAAGACGCTACGCGTGACGCCTGCGATGCAGGCTGGAATCGCCGATCACGTTTGGACGCTGGAAGAAATCGCGGCGCTGGTGCCGGAGCCGGAGGCCAAGCCTCGCGGCCCGTACAAGAAAAGAAATTCAAACTAGACCACTACCGCAATGCGCTTCAACTTCGCTCGCTGCGCTCGCGCGGTTTATGCTCAGTTGCTCGAAGCACTCCGCACGAACGGCTGAAATATAGGAGCCTCGCCATGAAATACCGCCGCCTCGGTTCGTCCGGCTTGCAGATTTCCGCGTTGTCGTTCGGCGCGTGGGTGACGTTCGGCAATCAGGTCGATCGTGGCGGCGCGCGCGAGCTGCTGGCTTGCGCGTTCGATCACGGCGTCAATTTTTTCGACAACGCGGAAACCTACGCCGCCGGCGAAGCCGAGAAGGTGATGGGCGATGCGCTTGCGGACTTGCGCTTCCCGCGCGACGCGTGGTGCGTGTCGAGCAAGGTGTATTTCGGCGCCGCGCACGATCCGAAACCCACGCAGCGTGGCCTGTCGCGAAAACATATCGTCGATGCATGCCATCAGGCGTTGAAACGTCTGCGCGTGGATTATCTCGATCTGTATTTCTGCCATCGTCCCGATCCCGATACGCCGATCGAGGAAACCGTGTGGACGATGGATACCTTGATCCGGCAGGGCAAGGTGCTGTACTGGGGCACGAGCGAGTGGCCGGCCGAGGACATCCGTACCGCGCACAAAATTGCGCGTGCGCACAATCTGCACGCGCCGAGGATGGAGCAGCCGCAATACAACCTACTACATCGTGATCGTGTCGAAATCGAATACGCGCCGCTCTATCGCGAATTCGGCCTCGGCACCACGACCTGGTCGCCGCTGGCCTCGGGCGTGCTCACCGGAAAATATTCGCGCGGCATTCCGGACGATTCGCGTATGAACACGCCGGGCTACGAATGGTTGCGCGAGCGCATCGAGTCGCCGCAAGGCCGTGCCGATCTGCGGCGCGTGGATAAACTATTGCCGATTGCCAAGGAACTCGGCATCTCGCCCGCGCAGTTCGCGATCGCGTGGATCCTCAAGAACCCGCACGTTTCCACGGTGATTCTCGGCGCCAGCAAACGCGCGCAACTGGAAGACAACCTCGGCGCACTGAATGCGGTCGACAAACTAGATGATGCGGTGATGCGGCAGATCGAAGACGCGCTGCGTTGATCAGCTGCGAGCTGGCGAATGCGCAGTATTGAACTCCTTCCCCTTCAAGGGGAAGCACGGGATGGGGATGGTGTTCTCGATGCAAAAAAACCATCCCCAACCAAACCCTCCCCTTGAAGGGGAGGGCTTAATGTTTTGGCGGAGCCGCCGGTGCAGGCGGCGCCGCAGGTGCTGCCGGCGATGCCGGTGGCACAGGCGGCAGCAGATCCCAGCGCGGCGGCGTCTTCAGTTGCAGCGCGAGCTGCTTGCCGTGGCGAAGCACCGTCAGACGCACCGGCTTGTCGATCGGCAGTGCCTGCAGCGCGCGCATCGCGTCTTCCGGTTTCGCCACCGCACTGCCGTTCACCTGGGTGATCACGTCGCCGGCCTGCAAACCCGGATAACGCTGCGCGTCGTTCGACAACACCAGCGCGCCCTGATCGGTGCCGAAATAGCGGCCGAGTTCCGGATTCAGCGAGGCGAGATTCAAGCCCCACCACGGCGCGAACCATTGACCCTTCAGGGTGAATCCCTTGCCCCATTGCGCAGCGATGTCCGCACGCGCCTTTTCGCTCTGCTTCATCGCTTCCTCGATGCTGCGATCAAGCTGCTTGCGGAACTCCGGCGAATTCACTTCGGCCAACGACCGCTGCGCCGCGCTGTCGAGTTGCTTCCGGAATTCCGGAGAGTTCAATTGCGCGAGCGAACGCTGCGCCGCGGCTTGCGCGGTGCGCGCAAGTGCCTGCCAGTCCGCTGCCTGGAAGCGCTCGGGTGTGACCTTGATCTGCAAAGTCTTGCCGTCGCGCTGCACTGACAACGTCACCGGCTTGCCCGCGACGAGATCAGGTGCGGATACCGGTTTGCCATCGATCATGGTGATCACGTCGCCCTCGCGGATGCCCGCGCGCTCGGCCGGACCGCCGGGCGTGACCGCACTGACGCGCGATCCGTGATCGTCATCGTCCAGCACCACGCCCAGCATGCCGCGCTTGCTGTCGGAGAGATAACGCAACGCGCTGGCGCTCGCCTGATCGCTCATCTTCGCGGACAAATCCGCCATGCGCTGAGCGAGATCGTTCATGCGCGTTTGCAGTTCCGCCATTTTTTTCGCCTCGGCCGCTTCGCGCGCGGCCTCCGCACCGGCTCGTGCTGCTTCACCACCGGCGCGCTGTGCCTCGACACCGGCACGCTCCGCTTCGTCACCGGCGCGCGCGGCGTCAGCGGCCTGGTCACGCGCCCGAGCTGCTTCGTTGCGCGCTTGCGCGGCCTCGTTGCGCGCTTGAGCGACATCGGCGGCGGCTCGCGCCGCTTCATCGCTGGAGCTGGCGGAGGGTGGAGCGGCCGTCGCGGCGCAGGCGAACAGCAACAAGAACAGAATCATCAGGCGTTTCATGGCGTGCCTCAGAGAATCGTGGTTTCGTCCGACGTGGCGTGGGTGCGATCGGCTACCGCGTACTGCTGCAAATGCAGCAGGCCCAACCGTTGCAGCAGATCGATGCGTTGTTGCCATAACGATGTGCGAGTCGCCGGATCGGTCGCGGCGCTCAATTGCAGATCCACCAGGCCGATGCGGTCCTGCAATGCGACCGCGCTGGCGAGCGCGCCACCGTTCAACGGTGCGCCGCCGCGATCGAGCGTTTGCACCCAGGTTTGCAGCCGCCGCGACTGTTCGCGCAGCGCGTCCAGTTCCGTCACCGGCGCGTGCTTCGGGGCGGCTTGCTGCGCGGCGCGCGGCGCGGGCGAAGGCGCCGGTTGCAGACGCGGCAGACCGATGGCGAGCGCGATACCCGCGGCGAATGCGGCGGGAACGGCGATGCGCAACGTGTTGCGCACGCGGCGGCGGCGATTGACCCGCGCTGCGACACGTTCCCAGCCGCCGCGTGGTGGCGTCGCAGCGGGCAGGGCGCGCAGCGCGGCGGCCAACGCAGCGTCGCTGCTCATGCGCTGCTGATCGAATTCATCGTGCATGGCGTTGTGACCTCCGCATGCGGTTCAAGCATTTCGCGCAGGCGCCGCGTGGCGCGCGCGAGCTGCGACTTGGAAAAACTCACCGTGCGTCCGAACTGCTCTGCGATCTCGATATGCGTACAGCCTTCGACGTGGTAGAGCCACAACACAGCGCGGGCGGTATCGGGCAGCCGGTTCAAAGCGCGATCCAGCGTGACGGCATCGGCTCGCGTCCAGGGTTCGCTCGCATCGACGTCGGCCCGTGTGTCGTCGAACACCTCGAACACGTGCAAGCGGTCGCGGCGCAGGCGCATCAGGGCCTCGTTCACTACCAGCTTGCGCAGCCACGCGGAAAACGGCGCATCGCCGCGGTACTGCGCGGCGTGCTCGTAGGCCTTCAGCATCGAGTCCTGCAACACTTCCTGAGCCACGTCCACGCGGCCCGTCAGCCGCAAGGCCAGCGTCCAGGCCGCGCGTTCGAATTGCCGGTAGATCCGTTCGAACGCGGCGAGATCGCGCCGCCGCAGACGTGCGATCAGCTCCGGTTCGACGTGCTGCTGGAAGGAAGAATACGGCTTCACGCGTACTAGGATGCAGCAACCGTGCGAAAAGTCGCAGTGCGATTCGTACGGGTGTAGTCGTCCGGCCCCCGTCCGCCGGTGTCCGCGGACACGTCCGCGACGGCCGCGTGCCGCTGAAATCCGCATTCTGTTGCGGTTTTCGCTGGGCGCGCGGCTGGCACCGCGATTGCTAAAACTTGCCTCGTGGATCGCAGCCGCGATCGAACGAGAACACCCAACCCGCCATGTCGATACGTGACACCTCCGCGCAAGACCGGTTGATCGAGCGCAAACCATCCAAGCGCGCGCGCATGCTGTGGATCGGCGGCGCGATCGCCGTGGTGGTCGTGGTCGCGCTGCTGGCGCCGGCAGTGAAGCGCATGATGTCGACCGATGCTTCGGTCAGCGCCTCGCGCATCGTGATCGCCACCGTGGAGCGCGGCCCGTTCGTGCGCGACATCGCAGCGGAAGGCCGCGTGGTGGCGGCGATCAGTCCCACGATGTACGCCTCCTCTCCGGGCGCGGTGACGCTGCAAGTGAAAGCCGGCGACACGGTGAAGAAGGGCCAGGTGCTGGCGGTGATCGACAGCCCGGAACTCACCAACAAGTTGTTGCAGGAACAATCCAATGCCGACGCGATGCAGGTCGATTACGAGCGCGCGCAGATCGACGCGCGCAAGCAGAGGCTGGAATTGCAGAAGGCGCACGACAACGCGGAGATCGACCAGAAAACCGCGGAGAGCGATCTGCAGCGCAACCAGAAGGCCTTTGACAAGGGCGCGGTCGCGCAGATGGCCGTGGCGCACGCGCAGGACACGCTTGAGAAGGCACAGATCGCGCTCAAGCATGCCACGGAGGACATGTCGCTCAACAACGACAGCCTGAACTTCGACGTCAAGGCCAAGAAGCTCGCGTGGGAACGCCAGCAACTGCTGGTGAAGGATTTGCAGCGGCAAGTGGACGACCTAAATGTGCGCTCGCCGGTCGACGGCCAAGTCGGCCAGCTGTTCGTCGCGCCGCGAGCGACGGTGGCGAAGGATGCGCAACTGCTATCGGTGATCGATCTCTCCGCGCTGGAAGTGGAAGTGAAGGTGCCCGAGAGTTTCGCGCGCGATCTCGCGCCAGGCATGGGCGCCGACATCAGCGGCAGCGGTGGCGACTGGAAGGGCGCGGTCAGCGCCATTTCGCCCGAAGTGGTGGACGGCGAAGTCGCCGCGCGCGTGCGCTTCGTCGGCGCCAAGCCCGAACACCTGCGCCAGAACCAGCGCCTGTCCGTGCGCATCGTGCTCGATCAACGCAACAACGTGCTGACCGTTGCACGGGGCTCGTTCGTCGACGAATCCGGCGGCAACTACGCCTACGTGGTTCGCAATGGAATCGCCGTAAAGACGCCCATTCGCGTCGGCGCCAGTTCCGTGGACAAGGTCGAGATCCTGCAAGGCCTCAAGGAAGGCGATCGCGTCGTGGTCTCGGGCACCGACGCGTTCAACGGCGCGCAACGCGTGGCGATCAGTGATTGATCTCTTGTGAAAAGTGCGGACACGGATATCCGCTTTTTGATCTTCGCGTTCATGGACGAACGCATTAATAGAGTGCCGAAAGTAACTGCAACTCGGTTCGCCGCATCTGCATCCAAACCTGAAACGTCAAGGAACCCACCATGCTCAAGATGACGCACCTCTCCAAGGTTTACCGCACCGAAGTGGTGGAGACCTACGCGTTGCGCGATTTCAACATCGATGTGAAGGAAGGCGAGTTCGTCGCGGTGATGGGGCCGTCGGGTTCCGGCAAGACCACGTTCCTGACGATCGCGGGTTTGCTCGAGAGCTTCACCGGCGGCGAGTACCGGCTGGACGGCATCGAGGTGCGCGAGCTGGATGACAACGCGCGCTCGAAGATCCGCAACGAAAAGATCGGTTTCGTGTTCCAGAGTTTCAATCTGATTCCTGACCTCAACGTGCACGACAACGTGGAGGTGCCACTGCGCTACCGCGGCATGAAGGCCACCGAACGCGAGCAGCGCATCATGCAATCGCTGGAGCGCGTGGGCCTGGCTTCGCGCGCCAGGCATTATCCGGCCGAGTTGTCGGGCGGACAGCAGCAGCGCGTCGCGATCGCGCGCGCGCTGGCCGGTTCGCCGCGGCTGCTGCTGGCGGACGAGCCGACCGGCAATCTCGACACGCAGATGGCGCGCGGCGTGATGGAACTGCTGGAAGACATCCATCGCGAAGGCGCGACCATCGTGATGGTGACGCACGATCCGGAACTGGCGGCGCGCGCGCAGCGCAGCGTGCACATCATCGACGGCCAGGCCGTGGACATCAACGAGGAACCGCGTTTCCACAACCACGCGCACGCGCGCGTGGCCTCGCAACAAATTTGAATGAATCGGGTTTGATCGAGCGGGTTTGTCCGATTCCGATTTCAAGGGTCATTCGCAGGAGAAAGACCATGGATACCAACAAGCTGACTGCAATCATCGGTGCCGTTCTGATCGCCAGCGGTGCGGTCGCGGGCATTCGCGCCTGGGCCAACGCATCGGCGATGGAGACGCTGAGTGCGCCGCAGGCGGAATTGGAAGCAATCCAGACGTTGCCGACCGTCAACGTGCATCCGACGCAAGAGCAGCTTCAGCAGATCGGTCTGCATCGCGCGAAGTCGCAGGAACGCGTGGAAGGAGACACGGGGCCGGGCGGCGGCGTCGCGATGGACATGCCGTACTACTCGTTCGGCGGGGCGGCGATGCGGGCGAGCGGGAGTTGAGGCGGAAGTTGGGGGAGTGGGGCGCACGAATGCGCCTCGACGCAGATCGGAGCGCCCCACTGCCTATCTGCCATCCCGCTCTTGATCCGTCACCGATTCGAAAACCGGAAGGTCCGCACACCATGTTCCACTACTACCTCGACCTCGCCCTGCGCAGCCTGAAACGCAGCCCTGGACTCACGGTGCTGATGATCCTCACGATCGCTTTCGGCGTGGCCGCATCGATGACCACCTGGTCGGTGTTCCGCGCGGTGTCGGGCGATCCGATTCCGTGGAAATCCTCCAAGCTCTACGTGCCGCAGATCGACATGTGGGGACCCTCGGCGCGCGGTACCAATACTTCCGATCCGCACTGGGGCGATCCGCCGGACGCGATGGATTACGGTGATGCCATCGCACTGATGCGAGATCACCGCGCGACGTTGCAGTCGGCGATGTACATGATTTCGCCGGCGGTGGTGCCGACGCGCCCCGGCACGCATCCAATCAACGTCAGCGGACATGCGGTGTTTTCCGAATTCTTTCCCATGGTGGATGTGCCGTTCCAGTACGGCAGCGGCTGGAGCGCGGCCGATGACGAGCGCCGCGCGGAAGTCGCGGTAATCAGCGGCAATCTCAACGACAAGGTGTTCGGCGGGGGCAACAGCGTGGGCAGGACGATCAACGTCGAAGGCCGCGACTACCGCGTGGTCGGAGTGATCGGCAAGTGGAATCCGCAATTGAAGTTCTACGACGTGGTGAACACCGGCGGCTTTTACGTGGATCAGGAGGACCTGTTCCTGCCCTTCAACACCGCGATCGCCGCGAACATGCGCAACGACGGCAACACCAACTGCAATGAATCGCCCAAGCAGCCCGGTTTCGTCGGTCTGCAGCAATCGAGCTGCGTTTGGATCGCGTACATGGCACAACTGGACGACGCGGCGGCGGCGGACCGTTACAAGAGTTACCTCACCGGGTTCACGCGCACCCGCTATCCGCAGTGGGCGCCGAACGTGCGTCTGCACGATCTGCCAGACTGGCTGGATTACGAGCACGTTGTGCCCCGCGACACCAAGGTCTCGTTACTAGTCGCGCTGGGCTTGCTGCTGGTCTGTCTGGTCAATACCGCAGGCCTGCTGCTGGCGAAATTCCTGCGGCGCAGCGGAGAGATCGGCGTGCGCCGCGCGCTGGGCGCTTCGCGTATGGCCATCTACGCGCAGTTTCTCACCGAAGCCGGCGTGGTGGGCCTCGCCGGCGGAGTCTTCGGACTGCTGCTGACCGGCTTGGGCGTGGCCAGCGTGGGCGTGGTGTTGCCCAAGGAGATCGCGGATCTGGCGCGGGTGGACGTGACATTGCTATTTACCACGCTGCTGGTCGCGGTGGTCGCCAGCCTGCTGGCGGCGCTCTATCCGACTTTCCGCGCTTCGCGGGTACAGCCGGCGTGGCAACTGAAATCGAACTAGTCATCGGGTCTGGACAAGTCCATCCAGGACTTGCCAGACCACGCCGAGTTCGGCACAGGTCCGGACTCGGCTTCGTCGATCGCGCACAAGTTGCAAGAGTGTGCGCGATCGCGGGCAGGCCATCCCTGGCCTGCAACAACCCGGCACCGAGGAAATTGTCATGACACTCCCTCCCATCCTTGCAGCGCTGCGCAAACACAAGGCCGGCGTGGTGCTGATCGCGCTGCAGATCGCGTTGACGCTGGCCATCGTGTGCAACGCCATCTTCATCATCGGTCAGCGCATCCAGCGCATCCAGCGTCCCACTGGCATGAACGAGGGCAACCTGTTCCTGATCACGCAGATGTGGGTGGGTGCGCCCACGGGCGACGACCAGGCCTCCGGCGACAAGATGGATTCTTTGCTGCGCACTGATCTCGCGGCCTTGCGCAATGTGCCGGACGTGGAATCGGTCACCGCGATGAACAGCATTCCGCTGCTCAACAGCAGTTGGACCAACGGGGTTAGCCTCAAGCCCAAGCAGCAGCACTCGACCGCCCATGCCGCCTTCTATTTCGGCGACGAGAACATGCTGAAGACGATGGGCGTGCAGTTGGCCGCGGGCCGCGCCTTCACCGCAGCCGACGTGCAGCACCGCAGCTTCCGCGCGGAGGACAAGCCGCCAATCATCATCGTCAGCCAGGCGCTGGCCGACAAACTCTTCCCCGGCGGCAACGCGGTGGGCAAGAGCGTATACATCGCGGACAACACCGAACCTTCCACCATCATCGGCGTCGTGAAACGCCTGCAGGTGTCGAGCGCGGATACCTGGACCAACGATTTCACCTGGAACACCGTGCTGGAACCCGTGCGCTTGAATTCGAACTTTTCGCGCTATCTGGTGCGCGCCAAGCCGGGCCGGTTGCAGGCGGCGATGAAGGAGTCGCGGGCCGCGCTGTTCGCCGCCAATCCGATGCGCGTGATCGACGACAGCGCCGAACACAACAGCATCCGGAGCTTCGCCGATATCCGCGCCAAGGCCTATCGTGCCGACCGCGGCATGGCAATCCTGATGAGCGTGATCTGCGTGATCCTGCTGGCGGTTACAGGCGCAGGCATCGTGGGATTGACGAGCTTCTGGGTCGGCCAGCGGCACAAGCAGATCGGCGTCCGCCGCGCGCTGGGCGCGCGCAAGATCGACATCCTGCGCTACTTCCAGACCGAGAACCTGCTGATCGCCGGCGGCGGCGCGGTTGCGGGGATCATCCTCGCGATCGGCTTGAATCTCTGGCTGATGCAGCGCTACGAGATGGATCGCATGCCCGTGCTCTACGTGCTGGCCGGTGTCGCGGTGGTGTTGGCGCTGGGGCAGGCCGCGGTGTTTGCGCCCGCGCGCCGCGCCGCCAACGTGCCGCCTGTAGTGGCGACGAGGACGGTGTGAAAGAGCTAGGGAATCGGAAAAACATCTTCATTCGGGAGCCGTTCGCGGCTTCATCGCGAACGGAACCCGGAATCTGCCGTTATGAATGCGGACAGCTTTCTGATCGCGACTGCGCCGCGTCCGGAATGACGAATCAAAGAGTTTCCATCGGAGGCGAAGAATGTTCACCTACTACCTCACCCTCGCCCTTCGGAGTTTGAAACGCAACCCGGTGCTCACCGGTTTGATGGTGCTGGCGATTGCGGTCGGCATCGGCGCGTCGATGACCACGCTGACCGTGATGCACCTGCTTTCGGGCGATCCGCTGCCGGGCAGGAGCGCGCAGATCTATTACGCGCAGGTGGATGCAAGCCCGAAGAATTACACGCACGGCGAGCCGCTGGACATGCTCGATTACCGCTCGGCGATGGACTTGTGGAACGCGCATCGCGCCGACCGCCAGGCCCTGATCACGGACAGCCCAATCAAGGTGCGCGCGCCGGAAACGGGTCAGCCGCCGCTGATGATCACCCTGCTTTCGACCACGTCGGATTTCTTTCCGATGTTCGAGGTACCGTTCCGTTACGGCAGCGGCTGGACCCCGCAGGACGATGCGCGCCACGCGCGCGTGGCGGTGATTTCGTCCGATCTCAACGACAAGCTCTTTCACGGCGAGAACAGCGTCGGCCGCATCCTGCGCTTGAAGAACAGCGACGTGCGCATTGTCGGCGTGCTCGGCAACTGGCGTCCTTCGCCGTTGTTCTACGACGTGGCCGGCGGCCGCTACGCGAATGGCGACACCGCCGGTTTCTACGGCAAACCCGAAGACGTGATGACGCCGTTCGACACCGCGCTGGACATCAACGACGGCAATTTCCAGCAGTTCACCTGCTGGGGCATGCCGAAGGAACCGGGCTATCTGCGCGATTCGCCGTGCGTGTGGATCGGGCTGTGGGTGCAATTGAACGATGCCGCGAAAGCCGCCGCCTATCGCGAATTTCTCGATCACTATGCGCAGGAACAAAAAGTGCTCGGCCGCTTCGCCAACACCGACACGCGGTTGCTCTCGTTGATGCAATGGCTGGATTTGAACGGCGTGGTGCCCGGCGACGTGAAGCTGCAAACGTGGCTCGCATTCGCGTTTCTCGCGATCTGCCTGTTCAACACGGTGGGTTTGCTGCTGGCAAAATTCCTGCGCCGCGGCGGCGAGATCGGCGTGCGCCGCGCGCTGGGCGCGTCGAAACGCGCGATCTTCGCGCAGTGCCTGGTGGAGGCGGGACTGATCGGCTTGCTCGGCGGTGTGGGCGGCTGGCTGCTGACATTGATTGGATTGTGGCTAGTGCGTGCGCAGCCGGTGGCGTATGCGGACCTCGCGCATCTCGATGCCGGCATGTTCGCGCTCACTTTCACCCTGTCGGTCGCGGTGAGTCTGCTTGCCGGCGCGCTGCCCGCGCTGCGCGCCAGCCGCATCCCGCCGGCGCTGCAATTAAAGACGTTATAGGAGCGAGCCCTGCTCGCGACCGCCGCGAAGCGACATCTTTTCCACTGTCGCGCGCAGGCGCGCTCCTACAAGAAGCCGAATCAAGAGACATTGACATGCAAATCCAACCCATCCTCGCCGCATTGCGCAAACATCGCCTCGCGACGTTGTTAATCGCGTTGGAGGTCGCACTGGCTTGCGCGGTGCTGTGTAACGCCTGTTCGATGATCGCAGATCGCCTTTCGGCGATGCGCATCAATAGCGGCGTCGACGAAGCTTCGCTCGGCGTGATCCACATCACCGGCTACGAACCGAAGGACGTCAACGACCTCAACGCACGCATGCTCGCGGGCCTGCGCGGGATCGCCGGCGTGCAGTCGGCGGCGGTCATCAGTTCCGTGCCGTTCGGCGTGCCATGGGGCACGGCCGGCATCAATCTGAATCCGGACGACAACAAGCCGTCGCAGAGTGTGGTGGTGCAGTTCTACGAAGGCAGTCCCGGTGTGATCGAGACGCTCGGTTTGCGCTTGGTTGCCGGACACATGCCCGGCGCGGACGATTACCCGCCGCTGCAAGGTTACGCGCCGCTCGATTCGCGCGTGCTGATCACGCGCGCGCTGGCCGAAAGATTGTGGCCGGGCGAAAACCCGCTCGGCCGGGATTTCTGGACCGGCAAATTCCATTTCCGCGTGATCGGCGTGATCGCGCATCTCGCGGTTTCGCAATACAACGAAACCGGCCGCAACGGCGCCGAGTGGACGGTGTTCGTGCCCTCGCAACCGGGAGGATTGCTGGCGGGAACGTACGTGCTGCGCGCCGATCCGCGCGAACTGCCGCGCGTGATGCGCGACGCGAGGCTCGCGGTGGCGAAGATCGCGCCGGACGTGGTGCTCGATACCGATCAGAGCCGCACGCTCGAATTCCTGCGCGCGCGTTTCTTCCAGAAGGACCGCGCGATGGCGGGTCTGCTGGTGGGTGTGATCGCGGCACTGTTGCTGGTGACTTCGCTCGGCATCGTCGGGCTTGCGAGTTTCTGGGTGGCGCAGCGCCACAAGCAGATCGGCATCCGCCGCGCGCTGGGCGCAAGACGCGCCGACATTCTGCATTACTTCCAGACCGAGAATTTCCTGATCGTCACCTTCGGCATCGTGCCGGGCATCGTGATGGCGCTCGCGATCAATCTCACGCTGATGAAATTCTACGAATTGCCGCGCCTGCCGTTGCTGTACCTGCCGATCGGCGCAGTGGTGCTGTGGGCGCTGGGACAACTGGCGGTGCTGCACCCGGCGCTGCGCGCCGCGGCCGTGCCGCCGGTGGTGGCGACACGGACGGTATGATTGCAACCCTTTTCCGCGCGGGCGCATCCATGTCCGCATGCATTCCAAGCCCATGCGCACGGTCCTGATCATCGACGACAATCCGGCGGTGGGCGAGGCGCTGTCGCTGCTGCTGTCGCTGCACGAAATCCGTCCGCTGGTCGCGCACACGCCGGAAGAAGGCTTGAGCCGGCTGTCGCGCGAGCGCGTGGACGTGGTGATCCAGGACATGAACTTCAGCGCCGACACCACGTCGGGCGAGGAAGGCGCGGCTCTCTTTCGTGCGATCCGCAAGCGCTACGCCGATCTGCCGGTGATCCTGCTGACCGCGTGGACGCACCTGGAAAGCGCGGTGGAGCTGGTGAAAGCGGGCGCGGCGGATTATCTGGCCAAGCCGTGGGACGACAACAAGCTGCTGACCACGGTCGAGAACATGCTGGAGCTTTCCGAAGCCTCGCGCGCGGCCGCGCACGCGCGGCTGATGCGCGCGCGCCGGCGCGATGAACTGGCCGCGCAATACGACCTGCGCGGGCTGGTGTTTGCATCCGAGCCGATGAGCCGCGCGGTGGAACTGGCTTGCCGCGTCGGACGCGCCGACGTGCCGGTGCTGATCACCGGTCCCAACGGCGCGGGCAAGGATGGCATCGCGCAGATCGTGCATTTCAATTCCGCGGTGCGCGACAAGGCCTTCGTCGCGGTGAATTGCGGCGCGTTGCCTTCGGAACTGGTCGAAGCGGAGTTGTTCGGCGCGGAAGCCGGTGCCTACACCGGCGCCACGCGTGCGCGCGAAGGCCGTTTCGAACTGGCCGACGGCGGCACTTTGTTCCTCGATGAAATCGGCACGCTGCCGTTGCCGGGGCAGGTGAAATTGCTGCGCGTGCTGGAAAGCGGCGAATTCGAACGCCTGGGTTCGGGGCGCACGCGCAAGGTCAAGGTGCGCGTGATCAGCGCGACCAATGCGGATCTCAAGTCGATGATCCGCGCCGGCACGTTCCGAGAGGATCTGTACTACCGCTTGAACGTGATCGAGATCGACGTACCGCCGCTTTCCGATCGACAGGACGACGTCCTGCCGCTGGCCGAACACTTCATCGCCGGACGTGCGCAGTTGAACGACGCCGCGCGCGAGTCGCTGCTGGCGTATTCATGGCCGGGCAACGTGCGCGAACTGAAGAACGCGATCGAACGCGCGGCACTGCTGGCAGGCGAGGACGGCACGATCACGCCTGCGCAATTGAACCTGCCGCAGCACTCCGCGACCGTCGCGGCGCGCAATCTCGACGAGCCCTCGCAGACCGCGGTGGAAACCGCGCTGCGCAACGCCAACGGCGTGATCAGCCGCGCCGCGCAGGCGCTGGGGCTTTCGCGGCAGGCGTTGTATCGAAGGATGGAGCGGTACGGAATTCCGACAGGAGCGTGAGTAGTGAGTGGTGAGTAGTGGATTGCCGGCGACGCTTTCAAATATCCAATTTTCGGCTTCTACTACTCACAACCGACAACTCACGGCTCACACCCATGCGCCTCTTTTCCCTCGAAGGCCGCCTCACGATCCTGCTCGGCGCGGTCGCCGCCGGCGCGCTGCTGATCTATCTCGCGATCACCGCATGGCCACTGCCTGTCTTCGTGCAATGGGCCACCGCGCAGTTCGGCGGCAAGTTCGAGGCCGCGTGGTTGCGCAATCCTCGCAACGGTGTGCCGCTCACGCTGATCGTGCTGCTGCCGCTGTGCACGTGGCTGGCGCACAACGCGATTTCCCCACTGCGCAAATTGCTGCGTTCGCTGGAAGGCGCGGTGGCCAGTTATCGCGACGGTGATTTCTCCATCTCGATCGCCAGCCGCCGCCGCGACGAACTTGGTGCCTTGATCAAGATGCACAACGCACTGGGTTCCACTCTGCGCGAACAGCGCCACAACCTCACGCAACGTGAACTGCTGCTGGACACCGTGGTGCAGAACACGCCGGTCGCGCTGCTGCTGACCGATGCGGTCGGGCATATCGTCTACGCCAACATCGCCGCGCGGCACCTGTTCAACGAGGGCCGCAATCCCAACGGGCTGGACCTGCACGAACTGCTCGACGAAGCCCCGGCGCCGTTGCGCGAGGCCTTCGCCAGCGAAGGCGACCGGCTGTTCGGCGTGGAACTCGACGGCAACGAGGAGATTTTCCATCTCGCGCAACGCGGTTTCCGTTTGTACGGCAGCCCGCATCGGCTTTTTCTGGTACGTCGCATGACGCGCGAGTTGTCGCGCCAGGAAGTGGCGACCTGGAAAAAGGTGATCCGCACCATCAGCCACGAGTTGAACAATTCGCTGGCGCCGATCACTTCGCTGGCACATTCGGGCGCGGAGCTGGTACGGCGCGACGAGCGCGAGCGGTTGCTCGCGGTGCTCGCCACCATCGGCGAACGCGCGCGCCATCTGCACGGTTTCATCGCGGGTTATGCGGAGTTCGCCAAGCTGCCGGCGCCGCGCCCGCAGACGGTGAACCTGCCGGAATTCCTGGCAGCTCGCGCTGCACGTGCGCTTCCGGGTGGTCGGCGCGCCGCCGCCTCAGGGCAGTTTCGATCCCGGTCAGATGGAACACGTATTGCTGAACCTGCTGAAGAATGCGCACGAAGCCGGCAGCGCGGAAGACGAAGTGGAACTGGAAATGCAGCGCGCGGGCACGCAATTGCGCATCGAGGTGCGCGACCGCGGCAGCGGCATGAACAAGACCGTTCTGGAAAACGCGCTGCTGCCGTTCTATTCCACCAAGCGCAGCGGCAGCGGATTGGGTCTGGCACTGGCGCGCGAAATCGTCGAGGCGCACGGCGGGCGCATCGCGCTCGCCAACCGAGACGATGGCGGGCTGCGGGTGACGCTGACGATCCCGCAGGCGTAACGCGCGCCGCTTATACTTCGCGTCGCATACACGAGGGGAACGCAATGGGCGCCATTCTTGCCGCAGTCATCATTGTTGTCGTGGTGGTCGTGCTGATCAAGCTGGTGCGGATCGTGCCGCAGGGCTGGGAATGGACGGTCGAGACCTTCGGCAAATACACCGCCACGTTGGAACCCGGCCTGCATTTCCTGATTCCGATTTATCAGGCGGTCGGGCGCAAGATCAACATGATGGAGCAGGTGCTGGCGATTCCCTCGCAGGACGTGATTACCAAGGACAACGCGGTCGTCAAGGTGGACGGGGTGGTGTTCTATCAGGTGCTGGACGCGGCGAAAGCCGCGTACGAAGTCGCCAACCTGGAACTGGCGACCACCAATCTGATCATGACCAACATCCGCACGGTGCTGGGTTCACTGGATCTAGATGAATCATTGTCCAAGCGCGACGAGATCAATGCGCGCTTGTTGAAGGTCGCCGATGAAGCGACGCACCCGTGGGGCATCAAGATCACGCGCGTGGAATTGAAGGATATCCAGCCGCCGCGGGATCTGGTCGATTCGATGGCGCGGCAGATGAAGGCCGAGCGCGAGAAGCGCGCGAACATCCTGGAAGCCGAAGGTTTCCGACAAGCCGCGATCCTGAAAGCCGAAGGCGAGAAGCAGTCGGTGATTCTGGCCGCCGAAGGCGAGAAGGAAGCGGCGTTTCGCCAGGCCGAGGCGCGCGAGCGCCTGGCCGCTGCGGAAGCGAAGGCGACTGAGGTCGTATCGGTCGCGATCGAACACGGCGACATCAATGCGCTGAATTATTTCGTCGCCGGTAAATATGTCGAGGCGTTAAAGGCGATGGCCGATTCGCCCAATCAAAAGATGCTGCTGCTGCCGGTGGAAGCGACCGGCATCATCGGCTCGCTCGCCGGCATTGCCGAAATCGCGAAGGAGTCATTCTCGAAACAGGCCGAACAGCGCAATACGCCGCGGCCGCCGCCTTCGAATACGCAGGTCTCGTCATGAGTCCAATCCCGACGCATTATCTGTGGTGGGTGCTTGCGCTGATCCTGATCGCGGGCGAAGTGCTGGCGCCGGGATATTTCCTGCTATGGATCGGCATCGCAGCGGCGGCGATGGGCGTGCTCGCGTTCGCGTTGCCGGACTTGAGTGTGCTGGTGCAGGCGATTTTGTTCGCGGTGCTGGCCTTCATCAGTTGCATCGCGTACTGGAAATTCGTGCGGCCGCGATTGCAGCGCGATGTGAGCGCCGATGCCGCGCTGTTGAACCGCCGCGGCGCGCGCATGATCGGGCAGCGCTACGTGCTCGAGACCGCAATCGTCAACGGCCGCGGCAAGGCGCGCGTTGGCGACGGCGAATGGCTGGTGGAAGGTCCCGACTTGCCTGTTGGCGCGACCGTGGAAGTCATCGGTGTGGAAGGCACGACATTGAAAGTGCGCCCGGCCGGGTGAATCGCGCCCGCATGAACTCGCTCGACCCGGTCATCCGCGCGCGCATCGGTTTCGTGATCGAACTGGCGCGCCGCCTGCACCAGTATGGCGCGGCCGCCCCGCGGCTGGAACAGGCGATCGGCTTGGTCGGGCAGAAACTCGGTCTGGAATGCGAAGCGCTGTCCACACCGACGTCGGTGGTGCTGTCGTTCGCCGAACGCGGCGGAGACGGGCTGGCCGAATACACGCAGGTGCTGCGCATGGCGCCGGGCGACGTGAACCTCGCTCGCCTGTGCCGCGCCGATGAGATCGCCGATCGCGTGATCGATGGCAGCATGGCGGCGCGCGACGGCTTGCAACAATTGCGCGCACTGGGCCGGCCGTTGTCGCGGCCCGCATTGATCGCGATCGTCTGCAGCTACGGGTTGGCGGCGGCGAGCGTGGCGGTGCTGTTCGGCACAGCGTGGGTCGACGCGTCGGTCGCCGGCATATTAGGCGTGCTGATCGGCGTGATCAGCGTGACCGGTTACAAACGTCCGCGCCTTGCAGCCGCGAGCGAAGCGATCGCGGCCCTGATCGCCACCTTCATCGCCACCGCGATCAGCGCATGGATCGTGCCGTTGGCGTTGAAGCAGGTGATGATTTCCGCGCTGATCGTCCTCGTGCCCGGCATGACACTGACCAATGCCGTGCGCGAACTGTCCAGCCAGCATCTGGTGTCCGGCGTTTCGCGCGTGGCCGGCGCAATCGCGACTTTGTTGAAGCTGACGTTCGGCACCGTGGCTGCGGCACAGGTGTGCGCGATGCTCGGCATCCTGCCGGCCGCGCATCCATTGCCGCCGTTGCCGGAGTGGGCGCAATGGCCGGCGCTATTGGTGGGCGCGGTCTCGTTCGCCATGCTTTTTCAGGCCGCGCCGCGCGATTATCTGCTGGTAATTGGCGCGGTGGTCGTAGGTTATCTCGCCACGCATTTCGGCGGCGCCACGCTCGGTGCGCCATTCGGCGTCTTCATCGGCGGACTGATTCTTGCCGCGCTCGCGAATCTTTATGCACGTGTCGCCAATCGGCCGGGCGCATTGGTGCGCGAGCCCGGAATCCTGCTGCTGGTGCCGGGTAGTGTCGGCTTCCGCAGCATGTCTTATTTGTTCACCAGCGAGGTGGGGCTCGGCGCGCAAACCGGCATTCTGCTGGTAACGCTGCTTATCGCGCTGGTCGCGGGTTTGTTGTTCGGGGATTTGCTGATTGCGCCGAGACGCAGTCTGTGAGGCTTGTAATGGAGCAGCGCAGTGTCGAATGAAAATCGCGATCCAAGTATGGATGGCACGCGAAATCGCGCAGCAATTGCGGCGCGGCGAGTCCGGACATGTGCCGGACTCGCCGTATCGGCGCAGGGCAAGAAAGACCTGTCGCCGATTATCACTATTTAATCAACATGCTCTTTTCGGACTTGCCCGATTTCAGCGCGGCAGTGAACCAGCGCGGACGTTTGCCGCGGCCGGACCAGGTCATCGAAGGGTCGGCGGGATTGCGGTATTTCGGCGCGACCTTGCCGCGTTTGCCGCGGCGGCCGCGTCCGCCGTAAACCTCGGCAAAAGTGACGCCCTCGGCCTTCAGCAGGGCATCGACCTTGGCGCGCACCTTGGCCATTTTTTCCTTGCCCAAGTCGTTCTTGCGGGCAGCGATTCTGCGGCTCAGCTCCTCAAGCTGCTTTTCGTTGAGCGATTTCAAATCGACGGCCATGACTGCTCCTAGAATTTGACGGTGGACAAAACCGGCTGAAAATAATCCGTGCCGGTGTACCGGTCATTCTGGCCGAAAAATGCGCAACGTGCAAAAGGGGCGATTTACGACGGTTATCCACGCTCGGCCGAATCCGATTATCCGAACAATGCCAGCAATTCTCGTTTGTCCAGATTCCGACTTTCCGTATCAACGCGACCGCGATATTCGAACGTGCCGTTTGCCAGGCCGCGCTCGCTCACCACCACGCGATGCGGAATGCCGATCAATTCGATGTCCGCGAACATCGGCCCGGGGCGCAAGCCGCGATCGTCCAATACGGTTTCGATGCCGCGCTCGTTCAATTCGCGATACAACGATTCGGCGGCTTCCAAAACTTTCGAATCGTTTTTGGGATTGATGATGCAGACGGCCACGCGCCAAGGCGCCATCGGTTCGGGCCAGACGATGCCGCGCTCGTCGTGGCCCTGCTCGATCGCCGCAGCGACCACGCGCGACACACCGATGCCGTAGCAGCCGGTCAGCGGCGTCACGGATTTGCCATTCGCATCCAACACGGTGACGTTCATGGTCTGCGTGTATTTGCGACCATTCTGGAAAATGTGTCCAACCTCGATGCCGCGTGCGATGGACAGCGTGCCGCGACCGTCTGGCGAGGGATCGCCCGCGACCACCTTGCGCAGATCGGCGATGCGCGTGACGCGCGCATCGCGGTGCCAGTTGGCACCGGTGAGATGGGTGCCATCCTGATTGCCGCCGCAGACGAAATCCACCAACACGCTTGCTGCGCGATCGACGATCACCGGCACGTCCGCGGGCAAGCCGACAGGACCGATGAAACCCGCGTGCGCGCCGGTAGCCGCGAGGATCTGCTCTTCCGACGCCAGCATTGATTCACCGCCCAGCTCCGGCAGTTTCGAGGCCTTGACCTCGTTCAATTCGTGATCGCCCCGCAGGCATAACGCGACCACGCCCCCTACGCCGCGCACCAGAACGGTTTTCACGCATTCCGTGGGCTGCACGTTCAAGAACGCCGATACTTCAGCGATGGTTTTCTGCGTCGGGGTATCGACGCGTTTCAATTCTTTAGAAGGCTCGGGACGCACCATTTCCGGCGCCATCGCTTCAGCCAGTTCGACATTGGCCGCGTAATCGGATTCATTGGAAAACGCGATCGCGTCCTCGCCCGAATCAGCCAATACCTGGAATTCGTGGCTGACGTCGCCGCCGATCGCGCCGGAATCGGCCGCTACCGCGCGGAATTTCAAACCCAGGCGCGTGAAGATGCGCGAATAGGCATCAAACATCGTCTTGTACGTTTCATCGAGCGAAGTCTGATCGAGATGAAACGAATAGGCGTCCTTCATCAGGAATTCGCGTGCGCGCATCACACCGAAACGCGGCCGGATCTCGTCACGGAATTTGGTCTGGACCTGAAAAAACGTGACCGGCAATTGCTTGTAACTGGACACCTCGCTGCGCACGAAATCGCAGATGATTTCCTCATGCGTGGGACCGAAGCAGTATTCCTGCTCCTTGCGGTCGCGCATTTTCAAAAGCGTCGGGCCGTATTTTTCCCAGCGGCCGGATTCTTCCCACAACTCGCGCGGCTGCACGCAGGGCATCGTCATTTCGATCGCGCCGGCCCGCTGCATTTCCTCGCGCACCACGCCTTCGACCTTGCGCAGCACGCGCAGACCCAGCGGCGACCAGGTGTAGATGCCTGCGGCGAGCTTGCGGATCATCCCGGCGCGCAGCATCAGCTTGTGGCTGGCGATCTCGGCATCGGCCGGCGCCTCGCGCGCGGTGTTCAAATGGAATTGGGACAGGCGCATTTTTGTGATGTATTGAAACGAACCGGTGATTGTAGCTAAAGCGAAGTCTGGTTGCGGTCGCAAAGAGGTACATCTCGCGTCGATGCAGACCATGGACGGCCGGGTTGAGCGAGTTTTAAGCGCCGTCGCATGACGCCAAGCATCGCAGCCGGGGCGCGGGAAAGACGCGCATGTTCGAGCACAGGATGTGCAAGTTTGCGCGGGCGCGCGCTAGGGTGCGCAGTCCTTGGCAGGGTGAGGGAAACTCTGCGATTGCATCGCAAGGATTCCGGCTTTCGCCAGAATGAGGAAAATCAACCGTTGCAATACTGCTTCTTTTGCGCCTGGGCGGTCGCCAGCTCCTGCTGGCGTTGGGTATCGCTCATGTTCTGCTGCGGGGAATTCGCGTCGCCGGACGTCAATGGCTGATTGCTGTTGAGTAACGCGATGTTGCTGTCGAGCTGCTTGCAGAGGCTGGCGCGGTTCGCGGGGGTGTCGGGCATGCGCGCCGCAGACTGCGCGGCGGTGACCGGTCTGGCGGGCGTGGCCGCGGTCGCTGCCGTGGCGGGCGCCGCGGTTACGGGCGTGGTGACGTTGCTGCTGACGCTCACCTTGTCGTATTTGGAGCCAGCGGGCGGCGGCACGTCGGAGTAGTGCGTGGTGCCATTGGCGTCCTTCCACTTATAGACCTGCGCGCCGGCAAGAGTGGCGAAGGCGAACGCGGTGAAAGCGAACACGGCGGGGGCGAGCAGTCGCATGGGGATCTCCAATGGCGCGGTAGGGGCGCGCCGAGTCAGCGCATGGATAGCACCACATGCCTCCCGGAACAAGCGGGCTGCGTCACGGTGATGGATTACACTTGCCATGAAGCTTGCCCGCATCCGCCCGCATGATCGACCCGACGCCATCGTCCCCGCCGCCGCCGCGTCCGCGCCGCGGCATCTATCTGCTGCCAAACCTGTTCACCACCGGCGCGATGTTCGCGGGTTTCTACGCGATCGTCGCAGCGATCGGGGGACGCTTCACCGATGCCGCGATCGCGGTGTTCATCGCGGGATTGCTGGACGGCATGGACGGACGCGTTGCGCGCCTGACCAAGACCCAAAGCGAATTCGGCGTGCAATACGACTCGCTTTCCGATCTGGTGAGTTTCGGACTGGCGCCCGCGCTGGTGATGTACACGTGGTCTCTGCAGTACCTGCGCGATTACGGCGTGTTGTGGGGCAAGCTCGGCTGGGCCGCCGCGTTTCTCTACGCGGCGTGCGCGGCGTTGCGACTAGCGCGATTCAACACGCAGGTCGGCGTGGCCGACAAGCGCTATTTCCAGGGGCTCGCGAGCCCCGCAGCGGCCGGTTTGTGCATGTCCTTTGTCTGGTCGATGCAGAACATGCAGATCGAGGGCGCATGGCTGTGCTTCTTCACGCCGATCCTCGCGGTGACGGCGGGATTGCTGATGGTCAGCCGCATCCGCTATTTCAGTTTCAAGGCGTGGCCGCACAGCGACCGCGTGCCGTTCGTGTGGATCGTGCTGGCCGTACTGGTCATCGTGGCGCTGGTGTGGGACACCGCCGACGTGCTGCTCGCGATCGCGGTGCTCTATGTGCTGTCCGGGCCGGTGATGACGCTCTGGGGCTTGCGCAGCCGCTCCTCGCGCCGGCGCATGCGCGCGCAACGACGGCAATCGCTGCCGCCGTCCGAGTGAACAGACCTCCATGGAATCCATCGCGCTTTCCAGAATCGAATTGCTGCGTGCGCTGGGTATGAATCCGCTGCGGCTGCGTGCACGAAGCGCCAAAGCCGAAGCTGGGCCGCGGATCGCGTTCGACAAACGCATCGCGCTGCTGCGCGCGCAGCAGGAAGTCGATCAGCCCGCACTTTCGATGCTCTACACCAAGATCACCGAGGCCATCAGCACGCTCGGTCTGCAATGCGTGCGTATAGCCGATGCGGAAGCCGATTCGCACGTGCGCGTGCTGGCGTTCGGCGAGGCGCCGCTGCCGCCCGCCATCGGCATTGAGCGGGTATTACGGGTCGATGCACTGGCCGTGCTGAATGCGGATCGCACGCGCAAGCGCGCGTTATGGGATCTATTGCAGCGGTTGGCGCAGGAGAACGGGTGAGATGTCGGCGGTTGCCGTCAACCCGCTGCCGCGCTGGCGGCCGATGATGCGCAGCGACATCGCCGCGGTGGCGGGAATCGAGGCAGCGGCTTACGAATTTCCCTGGTCGCAGCAGATCTTTCGTGATTGTCTGGAAGCCGGGCACAAATGCTGGGTGTTGCAGGAACCGGATGGCGAGCTGGTCGGCTACGGCATTCTTTCCACCGGTGCGAACGAAGCGCATGTGTTGAACCTGTGCGTCGCGCCTTCGCAACAAAGGCGCGGTCACGGCACGCGCATGTTGCGTCATCTCGTCGAACTGGCGCGCATGCATCGCGCGCGGCGCGTGTTCCTGGAGGTGAGGCCTTCGAACGCGAGAGCACAGACGATGTACGAGCGCGCTGGCTTCAACGAGATCGGCCGCCGCCCGAACTACTACCCTGCGCGTCGCGGTCGCGAGGATGCAATCGTGATGGCGATGGAATTGTTGCCGTACGAGTAGGGGATTGTCCTCAGCGGCGAACGGAGCCCGTCCTACGATAATCTTGCCGCCTGCTCGCGCAGCGCGTTCAACCGCGTGTTCCAATCGTTCAAGCGCGCCCGCTCCTGTTCGACTACGGCTGTGGGCGTACGCTCGCCGAAATTCTTCAGCTTGGCGTTCGATTTTCCGATTTCGGTCTCGATCCGCGCGATTTCCTTTTTCAAGCGCGTGCGTTCGGCGTCCAGATCGATCAACCCTGCCAGCGGAATCAGCACCCGCAGCGTGCCGACCACCGCGGCGGCCGAAGCGGATTCTGCTTCTCCGGGGTGCAACCAGCGCGGCATCTCGCTGCGGGCGAGGAAGGAGATCTGCGCCGAAAATTTGTCTGCGCGTCGGCGGTCGTCCGCATCGCCGTCGGCCAGCAGCAGCGGAATCGTCCTGCCCGGCGCGATGTTCATTTCGCTGCGAATCTTGCGGATGCCCGTCAGCACCGCCTTGAACCACTCGATATCGGCACTCGCGGCTTCATCCGTCGCGAATTGATCCGCGCGCGGATAGGGCCGCTGCATAATGCTCTGATCTTTCAATCCGAGCTGCGGCGCGACCGATTGCCAGATTTCCTCGGTGATGAATGGAATGATCGGGTGCAGCGCGCGCAGTGCGGTTTCGAGCACCCGCAACAGCGTGCGGCGCGTGGATGCAGCGGCGTTTACGTCCTCGCCATTCAACGCCGGCTTCGACAGTTCAACAAACCAGTCGCAATACTCGTTCCAGACGAATTCGTACAGAGCCTGCGCCAGCAGGTCGAAGCGGTAACTCGCGAAGTGCTGCTCGACCTCCGCCAGTGTGTGATGCAGACGAGTCAGGATCCAGCGCTCGGCTTCGGTTGCCGGCTTTTCCCGAGTGTCGAGTTCCGAGTCCCGAGGCTCGGAGTTGAGCAACAAAAACCTCGCTGCATTCCACAGCTTGTTGCAGAACGCCTTGTAGCCCTCGGCGCGCTTGACGTCGAAGTTGATGGTGCGCGCGTAGGTCGCGAGTGCCGCGAAGGTGAAGCGCAGCGCGTCCGCGCCGATATCGGTGATGCCTTGCGGATAATCGCGACGGATGCGCTTTTCCACTTTCTCGCGCACCTGCGGAATCAGCAGTGAGGCTGTGGATTTCCTCACCAGCTCTTCGAGCGAAACGCCGTCGATCAAATCCAACGGATCGAGCGTGTTGCCCTTGGACTTGGACATCTTCTGGCCTTCGGCGTCGCGCACGATCGCGTTGATGTACACCTCGCGAAACGGTACGCGGCCGGTGAAATACTTGGTCGCCATCACCATGCGCGCGACCCAGAAGAAGATGATGTCGAAGCCAGTGACCAGCACCGAACTCGGCAGAAAGATCTGGTCGCGTTGCCAATCGGCGACGGTCTCGCCGCGTTCGTTGTTTACCGGGTGCTCGAATGGCCAACCGAGCGTGGAGAATGGCCACAGCGCGGAGGAAAACCAGGTATCGAGCACGTCCTCGTCCTGTTTCAATGCGCCGTTGGGTTTGATAGCCGAATGTGCGATCGCATCGGCCTCGTCTTCGCCGACGAAAATGTTTCCGGCTTCGTCGTACCACGCCGGGATGCGATGGCCCCACCACAATTGCCGCGAGATGCACCAGTCCTGGATGTTCTCCAGCCATTGTGTGTAGGTGCTCGTCCAGTTCTCGGGCACGAACCGGATTTCGCCGCTGCACACCGCATCCAGCGCGGGTTCGGTGATCGCCTTGCGGCCGCCGATGGAACCTTTCGGTCGGGCGCGACCTTCCGGCAGTGCGTCGGTGGTGAGATCGAGGAACCACTGATCAGTCAGCATCGGTTCGATCACCGCATCCGAACGCTGGCTCACCGGCACCTGCAGCTTGTGCGGTTTGGTTTCGATCAGAAAACCTTCGGATTCGAGTTGGGCAAGAATACGCCTCCGCGCTTCGTATCTGTCCAAGCCCTGATATTCGGCAGGAATTCCGATATCAGAAGCCATGTCGATGTAGTTGCTTCGAGCTTTGCCCGAGCCACCCGGCTTCGCAACCTGGTGGGCCCAGCCGCTGTCACCAACCACTTTGGCATCCAACGTAAAAACGTTGAATTGCGCAAGTTTGTGACGTTGTCCGATCGCATAGTCATTGAAATCGTGTGCGGGCGTGATTTTCACCGCGCCGGTTCCAAATTCCCGATCGACATATTCATCCAGGATGATCGGAATTTCGCGCTGCGTGATCGGCAGGCGAAGACGTTTGCCGTGCAGGTGCCTGTATCTTTCATCCTCTGGATGCACGGCAACTGCCGCGTCGCCCAACATCGTTTCTGGGCGCGTCGTGGCGATGACGATGCTCTCGTCGCCCTCCACTGTGGGATAGCGGATCGACCACAGAAAACCGTCGCGCTCGACGTTGTTGACCTCGAGGTCCGACACCGCGGTCATCAGCACCGGATCCCAATTCACCAGCCGGTTGCCGCGATAGATCAGGCCGGCGCGATACCACTCGACGAATACCTTGCGCACCGCTGCGCTCAGGCCTTCGTCCATCGTGAAGCGTTCGCGCGACCAGTCCGCCGAAGCGCCGAGGCGACGCATCTGCCGCGTGATGGTGGAACCGGATTCCTCTTTCCACTTCCAGACGCGCTCGACGAATTGGTCGCGCCCGAGGTCGTTGCGCGACTTGCCTTCCGCCGCGAGCTGGTTCTCGACGATCTTCTGCGTGGCGATGCCAGCGTGGTCGGTGCCGACCTGCCAAAGTGTGTTGTCGCCGCGCATGCGGTGATAACGGATCAGCGCGTCCATGATCGTCTGCTGGAACGCATGACCCATGTGCAAAGTGCCGGTGACGTTCGGCGGCGGCAGCAGAATGCAATACGGATCGCCGCGACCGCTCGGCTCGAAGCAACCGAGTTGCTCCCAGCGCGCGTACCACTTCGATTCGATCTGCTTGGGGTCGAAACTTTTTTCCATGCGCGAGCTCTTGACCGTGCCCGCGCACGGTCAAATCAAAGACAGGACTTGCTTTCGTCATTCCGGCGGAGGCCGGAATCCATTTTGCTGTTGAACGAGGTCAAAATCAAAATGGATTCCGAGTTCCATTGCCGACGAAGTCGACAATGGCCCCGGGATGACGAGAGGAATGAGTGTGCACCGCTTCCACCAGCACCCGCACGTTATCCGGATCGACGTCCGGCGTGATGCCGTGACCGAGGTTGAAGACATGACCCGGGTGTGGGCCGAAATCGTCCAGCACGCGGCGTGCTTCGCGCGCGATCACGTCCGGCGAGCACAGCAAAACCTTCGGGTCGAGGTTGCCTTGCAGCGCGACGCGCTCGCCGACGCGGCGGCGTGCTTCGTTCAGTGAAATGGTCCAGTCCACGCCCAACGCGGCGCTGCCGGTGTCGGCCAGCGTTTCCAGATTTGCGTTGGCGCCCTTGGAGAACAGGATCAGCGGCACCTCGCGCGCGTGCGCGTCTGCGCGCAGCAGTGCGGCGACTTGCGAGAGATGACCTGCGGAGAATTCGGAAAACATCTCCGGCGGCAGCAAGCCGCCCCAGGTATCGAAGATCATCAGCGCTTGTGCGCCGGCGGCGGCTTGCGCGGACAAGTACGCAGCGACCGCACGCGCGTTGATGTCCAGCAGCCGATGCAGCGCGGCCGGATCGTCCAGCGCCAGCGCCTTGGCGCGGGAGAAATCGCGCGAGCCTTCGCCTTCGATCATGTAGCAGGCCAGCGTCCAGGGACTGCCGGCGAAACCGATCAGCGGCACGCGGCCGTTCAATTCCCGGCGGATCAGGCGCACCGCATCCATCACGTAGCGCAGCGAAGTTTCCGGATCGGGCGGGCCCAGTTTCTCAATGTTGCTCGCACTGTGCAGGGGCGATGCGAACTTCGGCCCTTCGCCTTCGACGAAATGCAGGCCGAGCCCCATCGCATCTGGAATCGTGAGGATGTCAGAGAACAGGATTGCTGCGTCGAGCTCGAAGCGTTCGATCGGTTGCAGCGTGACTTCGCAGGCCAGTTCCGGCGTGCGCATCAATGTCAGGAAACTGCCGGCGCGTGCGCGGGTGGCCCGGTATTCGGGCAGGTAACGCCCGGCCTGGCGCATGATCCAGATCGGTGTGACGTCGACGGGTTCGCGCCGCAGCGCGCGCAGGAAGCGATTGCTTCGGTTCGATTTCGAATCGTCAGCCATGCGGACTGTCGAACCCTTGCGTGATCATCACCTTGAACCCTCGCTTGATCTGCGCATCGCGCGCGTGCTCGAACGCCGCCAGCGCATCGTCGCGGCTGAGGTAAAGCTCGCGCTTCAACGTCGCGCGGCCGCCCTCGGTGCCGGACTCGCGGTACAGCGTCCAGCCGCCGAGCAGATCCTGCTCCAGCGCGATGCGGCAGTTGCGCGGCGCGCTGCCGGCCGCCGGCGGAGTTTGCAGGTAGAGGTGCATGCGAAAGGCGTTGCAACGGAACGGTTATTGTAACGAGGGATCAGGGGCGAGTAGCGAGTGCGCTCAGCACATCCGCCTCGCTGACGCCTTCGACGATCTCTGTGTGTCCGATTCCGCGCCACAGGATCAACCGCAACGTGCCGGCGCGGTTCTTCTTGTCCAGCCGCATGCGGTCGAGCAGGGCGCGGGGTTTCAAATTCCGCGGCAATTCGGTCGGCAGGCAGAACGACTGCAACAAGGCACGTAAACGCTGCGTATCAATTTCCTCCGACATTCCCAACTGCGTGGACAGGCGCGCGGCCAGCAGCATCCCGATCGCCACGGCTTCGCCGTGCAACAAGCTTCCGTATCCGGCTTCCGTTTCGATCGCATGGCCGAAGGTATGCCCGAAGTTCAGCAGCGCGCGTTTGCCGCTTTCGCGTTCGTCGCACGCGACCACGGCCGCCTTGTAGCGGCAGCAGGTGGCGATCGCATGGGTCAATGCGGTCGCATCGCGTGCAAGCAACGCATTGGCATTCGCATCCAGCCAATCGAAGAACCCCGCATCGCCGATGCAGGCGGTCTTGATCACTTCGGCGAAACCGGCGCGCAACTCGCGTTCGGGCAACGTGGACAAGGTATCCAGATCGGCGATCACCGCACGCGGTTGGTGGAACGCGCCGATCAGGTTCTTGCCTGCGGCGTGATCGACGCCGGTCTTGCCGCCGACCGAGGAATCCACCATCGCCAACAACGTGGTCGGCACTTGGATGAAATCGATGCCGCGCATCCAGCAGGCGGCGGCAAACCCAGCGATGTCGCCGACCACGCCGCCGCCCAGCGCGATCACGCAGGCGTCGCGCGTGGCGCCGAGTTGCGCCAGCGCGTCGAAGATTTTCGAGACCGCATCGAGATTCTTGTGCGCTTCTCCGGCGCGCAATGTCAACGAATCAACGAGCAGGGATGAATCAGCGGATTCGAGCAGGTCCTGTACGCCTGCCGCATACAGCGGCGCCACGTTTTCGTCGCTGACGATCAGTACGTGCTTGCCACGGATCGCACCGCGCCAATGCGCCATATCGGTGACCAAACCCGATCCGATCCGGATCGGATAGCTTCGCGCATCCAGCCCGACTTCGATTTCGGTCATCGCACCGCTCATGCGCTGCGCGCCTGCGCCGCGCGTTGCCAGTGTGCTTCGATCAATGCAGCGACCTGCTCGCAGGCGCGCGCGGGCGTGTGCGCATGCGAAGGCACGATCAAATCCGCGGTTTGCCGATACAGCGGATCGCGCACGCGCGCCATCTCTTGTAGCCGCTCTCGGCGATCTTCTGCTTGCAGCAGCGGGCGCTGCCGATCTCGAGAGAGGCGGTGCAATTGTTGTTCGACATCCGTCTGCAACCACACCACGAAACCGCGTGCGCGCAGCAGTTCGCGATTGCGCGCGTCCAAGATCGCGCCGCCGCCGGTCGCCAGCACCACGCCGTTGCGCGCGCTGCATTCTTCCAGCAACGCGGATTCGCGACGACGGAAACCCGGCTCGCCCTCGATGTCGAAAATCAACGCTACGCCCGCTCCGGTATGCGCCTCGATCTCCGCGTCCAGATCCACGAACGGCAGGTCGAAATGCACGGCCAGCCGCTTGCCGAGCGTGGTCTTGCCGGCGCCCATCGGGCCGATCAGGAATAGATTGGGGGACGGGTTCACTCGAATCGTGGAAAACTGGAATCAAGCAATCATGCCAGTTTTCCGCTGACGGGATCGGCGCGGGATGCGCGTGCATGAACCGGCGCGAGCCGCTGGCGGAACGCGCGGCGAGGTTTTGCTAGCATGACAGGCGCGGAAAGACCGCCGCAACGCCAAGGAGGATTGCCATGTCCGTCACCAAGGTCATCGAATTGAACGCTTCCTCCACGCAGGGCATCGAGGATGCGGTTCGCCAGGGTTTGGCCAAGGCTTCCAGGACGGTGAAGAACATCAAGGGCGTCTGGATCAACGAGATCAAGGCTGCGACCAACGACGACGGCGGCATCAAGGAATGGCGCGTGAACATGCGCATCAATTTCGTCGTCGATTGAAAAGTCGATGACTGCCCGCGGGTGGACCATCGGCTGTCTGGAAGACGACGCGGATCAGGCCGCGCTGTTGCGGCTGTGGCTGGAATCGGCCGGCTATCGTTGCGCGCTCTTCGGCAGCGCGGGTGAATTCCGCAAGCGGCTGGGCAGCGAAGCGGTCGATCTGCTGCTGCTGGACTGGAATCTGCCGGACGCGACGGGCCTCGAAGTGCTGGAGTGGATCCGCCATTCGCCCAATGCCGATCTGCCGGTGGTCTTCCTTACCGCGCGCGGCGAGGAGGCCGACATCGTCGAAGGCCTGCAGGCCGGCGCCGACGATTACGTGGTGAAACCGCCCAAGCAGGCCGAGTTGCTGGCGCGCGTGCGTGCGGTGTTGCGCCGGCGCAGCGGCGGCGAAAGCGACGCACAAGTGCCGCTGTCGTTGCCGCCGTATTCGGTGGACGCGCAGCGCCGCCGCATCAGCGTGGCGGGCGAGGAGATCGAATTGACTCAACGCGAATACGAGCTCGCCTGCTACCTGTTCCGCCGTCAGGGGCGCATCGTCAGCCGCGATGCGCTGCTGGAAAACATCTGGAACCTCGGCCCGCACATCAGCACGCGCACGGTCGATACCCACGTCAGCCGCCTGCGCAAGAAGCTGCACCTCTCCGGCGAGCACGGCTGGCGATTGACGGCGATTTATCAGCACGGCTATCGCCTCGAGCCGGCTTAGCCCTGCTTTTCGCCCCCTTGAGCCAATGGGCAGAAACTTTCGCGTCACGGAAGTATCGGTGTGGGGGTGAGACGCATTACCGAGATGACGTGAATAACCGAACGAAACTTTCATGCTGAATCAGGAAATCCTCGACACCTTGCGCCGCCTGTTCGAAGCTGCCCAGTGCAGCAGCGATCCCGAGCCCGCGGCGATGTGCGTGTCCACCGTGGGCGCGGATGGCCGCGTTTCCGCGCGCATGGTGTTGCTGAAGCATCTCGACGAGCGCGGGCTGTGTTTCTTCACGCACTATGAAAGTGAGAAGGGCGCGCAGATCGCCGAACATCCGCAGGTTGCGCTGACCCTGCACTGGAAGCATTTGAAAACCCCCGCGCAGGTGCGTGTGGAAGGCCGCGCGGAGAAGATGGGCGCGGAGGAATCGGACGCGTATTTCGCCAGCCGCGCGCGCCTGAGCCAGATTGGCGCGTGGGCGTCGCGGCAATCGCAGACGCTGCCTGATCGCGCCACGTTAACCGAACGCGTCGCGCGCCGCGAACGCGAGTTCGAAGGCCGCGAAGTGCCGCGTCCACCGTATTGGGGCGGCTATCGCGTGATCCCCAGTATGGTCGAATTCTGGTATGCGCACGAGCACCGCTTGAACGAGCGCATCCGTTGGGATTGGATTGACGGCGAGTGGCGCAAGCGGTTGCTGTATCCATGAGCCACGCACAGCCGACGGCGCGCACATTCTCCTCCGGCTTCACGGTGCATACCCCGGGTCGCGGTTTCACCGACGTGAGCGAACGATTGTGCGAAATCGTGGCGGCCAGCGGCATCCACACGGGGCTCGCGCAGGTGTTCGTGCATCACACCAGTTGCTCGCTGTTGATCTGCGAGAACGCTGATCCCGTGGTGCGCGACGATCTCGAACGCTACTTCGCCCGACTGGTACGCGACGGCGATCCGCTGTTCCGACACGACGCAGAAGGGCCGGATGACATGCCCGCGCACGTGCGCTCGATCCTCACCGGCGTCAGTCTGGGTATTCCGGTTCGGAATGGCGAATTGGCGCTGGGCACCTGGCAGGGCGTATATCTGTGGGAACACCGCAGTGCGCCGCACATGCGCAAGGTGAGCGTCACGTTTATCGGAGACTGACGCGATGCAGGGCCCGCGCCGCATCGTCTGCCTCACCGAGGAACCGACCGAAGTGCTGTATGCGCTCGGCGAGCAGGATCGCATCGTTGGCATTTCCGGCTTCACCGTGAGGCCGCCGCGCGCACGCAAGGAAAAACCGAAAGTTTCCGCGTTCACCAGCGCCAAGATCGGCGAAATCCTGAAACTGAAACCCGATTTCGCGATCGGTTTTTCCGACATCCAGGCCGACATCGCGCGCGAACTGATTTCGCACGGCATCGAGGTGTGGATCAGCAATCATCGTTCGGTCGAAGGCATTCTCGATTACATCCGCAGGGTGGGTGCACTGGTCGGCGCAAGTGAAAAAGCTGAGGCGTTCGCGAGCGAAGCGGAACGGCACATCGATGCCGTGCGAGAAGGCGCCGCAAGGCTTCCGCGCCGCCCGCGCGTATATTTCGAGGAATGGGATGAGCCGATGATCTCCGGCATCCGCTGGGTGGCGGAACTGATCCGCGTGGCCGGCGGCGACGATGTATTCCCGGAACTTGCGAACGAATCTCTGGCGAAAAATCGCATCATCGCGAATGACAACGAAGTTATCCGCCGTGCCCCGGACATCATCCTCGCGTCGTGGTGCGGCAAGAAATTCCGCCCTGAGAAAATGGCTGCGCGTCCGGGCTGGGATGCGATTCCGGCGGTACGCGATCAGCAACTGCACGAAATCAAGTCACCGACCATCCTGCAGCCCGGTCCTGCCGCGCTGTTCGATGGACTGGACGCACTGCACGCAGTGATTGGCAATTGGGCAAAGCGACTTGAATGAGAAAACGCAGGGCAAGGACTGCCGCATCGGCGTGCTGTTGCATGACGCCGGCCATCGCAGACGGACGCGCGGGAAAGGCGCGACGTTCGAGCACAAGGATGTTCGAGTTCACGCCGGCGCGCGCCTGACGAGAAGCGCAGGTCAGTCGAGCCAACCGCATGTTGGCTCGACCATCGTGCCGATGCCATGGTTTTGGCGGCTTTCGCCGAGACAAAAGTCGGCTGCTCGCGGCAATGAGCGGAACGAGAAAATCTTGCGATAGAGTCAATGGATTACAAAATCCATCTGGACTTCGCCCTACGGGCCAACCTTTGGTTGATGAGTCGCAATGCAAACGCGGCGAAGTCGTGGCGCAGGGAGGTTCGCATGGCGGCGATCCTCCGTGTCATTTTCGAGATGACGATACCCCCGCGAGGGAAATGCCGGCTCACACGAGCAGGCGCTGCCCCAAGGTCAGCAATGGCTGCACGATCAACGCCTGCAGCACCAGAATCGCGAGGATCGCCACGGCCGGCGAAAGATCCAGCCCGCCCGGCGCGGGCAGCAGACGGCGCAGCGGCCGCAGCACCGGATCGACCAGCCGCCCCAACAACGGCGTCAGCGGATGCCGCGCGTCGAGGCTGACGAAGCTCAGCAGAGCCCACACGAAGATCATGAACAGATACAAGTAAGCGAGAAAGTCCAGCAGATCGGCCAGGCCCAGCAGCAAGAGGCCGGGCGCGGCGGGGCGCAGGCCGACCATCGCGTAGAGCAGCAGGTTTTTCACCACTTCCGCGATCCACGCCAGCAGCAGCGCGGCGATGTTGATGCGGCGGAAGTTCGGGATAATCCGCTTCAGCGGCGTCAGCACCGGATTGGTGCTGCGATAGAGGAACTGGCAGATCGGGTTGTAGAAATCCGCGCGCACCGCTTCGGCGAGCATGCGCAGCAGGAACAGCAGCACGATCGCGCCAAAGGCGAACTGGATCAGCAGCGCGGCGGCGTTGGCGAAGTAGGCCATGAAGGAAGGGGTGCGGGTTATGGGTCGCGGGTTTGGGTAATGCCTGCGCAAGCGTAACAACAAATCGTCAATTCCGGACGCGGCGCAGCCGTGATCCGGGATCTGTTCTGGCTCATGTAACAGCAGAATCCGGGTTGGACGCTTCGCGTCGTCCGGAGTGACGGAGTTTGTAGAATTTTTGCAGTTCCGCTTTTCAATCCAGCTCCGCCGACATCTCCCCGCCGCGCAGGGTGGCGGCTTTCATGGCGCGCAAGACCAGGGCGTGCAGATCGCCCTGCGCGAACACCTGCAGCGCGGCTTCGGTAGTCCCATGCGGCGAGGTGACGCGCGCGCGGAGCTGGGAGGCAGTTTCATTACTGCTCGCCAGCATGCGTCCGGCGCCGAAGCAGGTCTGCATTGACAACGCGCGCGCGGTTTCGCGCGGCAAGCCCAGCGACACCGCTGCATCTTCCATCGCCTCGGTCAACAAGAAGAAGTACGCCGGGCCGGAACCGGAGACCGCCGTCACCACATCCATCTGCGCTTCGTCATCGATCCAGCGCACGATGCCGGCGGCGCTGAAGATGCGTTCGGCCAGCGCGCGCTGCGCCGCGCCGACGCGCGCGTTGACGCACAACCCGGATGCGCCTGCGCCGATCAGCGCCGGTGTGTTGGGCATACAGCGGACGATGGCAAGGTGGGCACCCAGCCAGCGTTGCAATTGATCGATGCGCACGCCGGCGGCGATCGAGATCAGCAGCGGGCGAATTTCGCGCAGCGGTTCCGCGAGCTGCGCGCAGACGTCGCGCATTATCTGCGGCTTCACCGCCAGCAGCACACATTCGGCGCCGGCCACTGCATCGGCGTTGTCGGCATAAGTGCGCACGCCGAATTCGCGCGCCAGATCGTCGCGGGCGTCCGCACGCGGTTCTGCCACGGTGATGGACCCCGCATCCGCGCCGTGCGCGATCAGAGCGCCGATCAGACTGCGCGCCATGTTGCCCCCGCCGATGAAGGCGATATTCGGGTGAGCGGCCGGCGGTGATCGGTCAGTGGCGGCAGTCGTCATCGTGTCACGTGTGGTCGGGCAGTCCTGCAAGGTTAGCGGCAACACGAGATAGATGCGCGATCTCGGCTCACCGCGCACGCTTTCTCGGGCCGAACAACGCCGTTCCCACCCGTACCATCGTCGCGCCTTCTTCGATCGCCAACTCGAAATCTTCCGACATGCCCATCGAAAGCGTATCGATGTCTGGCTGTTGCGCGCGCAGCGATTCGAACATTGCGCGCAGTCGTGCGAAAGTGGCGCGGCGTGCGGCGGGATCGGGCGAAGGCGCGGGAATCGCCATCAATCCGCGCAGGCGCAGGCACGATGTCTGCGCGATTTTCGCCGCCAGCGGCGCGATCTGTTCCGGCGCGCAGCCGGATTTGCTGGCCTCATGGCTGACGTTGACTTCGATCAGCACGTTGAGAGGGGGCAAGTGCGGTGGCCGCGAGCGCTCGAGCAGTGGGATCAATTTCTCGCGGTCCAGGCTTTGCAGCCAGTCGAAACGCCGCGCAACCGCTTCGCATTTGTTGGATTGCAGCGGCCCGATCATGTGCCATTCCAGCGACAGGTCGTCCAGATCGCGCTGCTTGGCCAGCGCTTCCTGGACGTAGTTTTCGCCGAAACACCGCTGTCCGGCCTCGGTCAGGTCGCGGATCGCGGCGACGGGCTGTGCCTTAGAGGCTGCGACCAGCGTCACCTGCCGACCCGCCGCGGCCTGCGCGATCCGCATCCGGATTGCGGCGAGATTTGTTTCAAGATTCAAGCATGCCCCCGTTTCCACGCACCCGCGCCGGCGTATACTCCGGCGCACGCGCGCTTCGCGTGTTGGGGTCTTCAGGGGAATCATCAATGGACATCGCCGAACTGCTGGCCTTTTCGGTCAAGAATAAGGCCTCCGACCTGCACCTGTCTGCCGGCCTGCCGCCGATGATCCGCGTGGACGGCGACGTGCGCCGCATCAACATTCCGGCACTGGATCACAAGCAGGTGCACACGCTGGTGTACGACATCATGTCGGACAAGCAGCGCCGCGATTACGAGGAATTCCTGGAAGTCGATTTCTCGTTCGAGATTCCGGGCCTGGCGCGCTTCCGCGTCAACGCCTTCAATCAGAACCGCGGCGCCGCGGCGGTGTTCCGCACCATTCCGGCCGAAGTCTGGACACTGGAAGATCTGGGCGCGCCCAAGATCTTCAAGGAGCTGATCGACCAGCCGCAGGGGCTGATTTTGGTGACCGGACCGACCGGTTCGGGCAAGTCCACCACGCTGGCCGCTATGGTGGATCACATCAACAAGAACGAATACGGCCATATCCTCACCATCGAGGACCCGATCGAATTCGTGCACACCGCGCAGAAGTGTCTGCTGAACCAGCGCGAGGTGCACCGCGACACACACGGTTTCAACGAAGCGCTGCGATCGGCGCTGCGTGAGGACCCGGACTACATCCTGGTTGGCGAGATGCGCGACATCGAAACGATCCGCCTGGCGCTGACCGCCGCGGAAACCGGACACTTGGTATTTGCCACCTTGCACACCTCAAGCGCTGCAAAAACCGTCGATCGCATCATCGACGTGTTCCCCGCCGGCGAGAAACCGATGGTGCGTTCAATGTTGTCCGAATCCCTGCGCGCGGTGATCTCGCAGACGCTGCTGAAGAAGGTCGGCGGCGGCCGCATCGCTGCGCACGAAATCATGGTCGGCATTCCCGCGATCCGCAACCTGATCCGCGAGGACAAGGTCGCGCAGATGTATTCGGCAATCCAGACCGGCCAGCAATACGGCATGCAGACGCTGGACCAATGCCTGCAGGACCTCGTCCGCCGCGGCCTGATCACTCGGCAGGAAGCAATCGGAAGGGCGAAGGCGAAGGACATATTCAAGTGAAGGCAGGATGTCTTCATCCTGTGCCGGCCGTGGACGGCAGATGACACGGGATCTAGTGTCTTGGTCTTGAACAACGAGAAGCTGGATTCCGGATCACCTCTGCGCAAACGTCCGTAATGACGATGGAGCAATCGATGAATCCCCGTCTCACCCTTTCGCTCAGCAGGGCCTGCGCGACGGGTGCGGCGGCAATTTTGGTTTTCGACGTGCTGGATTCGATCTATCTCTTCTTCGCCGCTTCGCGTACATGGGATTTGGCCGGCGGCCGCACCGTTTCACTGAATTTCCTGAAAGGCTTCACGCTGTACGTCACGCCGACGGAATACTGGCTGTTCGTGGGTTCGATGGCGTGCGCGGGCGCGTTGCTGATCGCGGCGCTACTGCTGTATGCGCGCCTCAAGCGCGTGGCAACAGGCGTCACCGATGTGAGCAGCGGGCGAAGGTGAGAGCGATTCGCCCGTGCGGGGCGTGACGCCTGCACGCACATTGCGGCGCGAACGGCGTAAGCTAGGCGAAACGGGCCGCGCGGCCCAGGGGATTCATCATGAGCAGCGTCGATTTCAGCTCTTTTCTCAAGTTGATGGTACACAAGAAGGCGTCGGACCTGTTCATCACGGCCGGCGTCGCGCCGTCGATCAAGGTCAACGGCCGCATCGTGCCGATCACGCAGTCGCCACTGTCGCCGCAGGAATCCCGCGACATGGTGCTGAACGTAATGACGCCGTCGCAGCGCGAGGAGTTCGAGAAGACCCACGAATGCCAATTCGCGATCGGCGTCTCTGGCGTCGGCCGCTTCCGCGTCTCCTGCTTCTACCAGCGCAATTGCGTGGGCATGGTGCTTCGGCGGATCGAATCCAAGATTCCGACGATCGAGGAATTGAACCTGCTGCCGATCGTCAAGCAACTGGCGATGACCAAGCGCGGCATCGTGATCTTCGTCGGCGCCACCGGCGCGGGCAAGACCACGTCGCTCGCGGCGATCATCGGCTACCGCAACCAGAATTCCACCGGGCACATCATCTCCATCGAAGACCCGATCGAATACGTGCACAAGCACGAGGGCTGCATCATCACGCAGCGCGAACTGGGCATCGATACCGATAGCTGGGAAAACGCGCTGAAGAACACGCTGCGCCAGGCGCCGGACGTGATCCTGATTGGCGAGGTGCGCACGCGCGAGACGATGGAATACGCGATCCATTTTTCCGAAACGGGCCACCTGGTGTTGTGCACGCTGCACGCGAACAACGCCAATCAGGCGCTGGAGCGCATCATCCATTTCTTCCCGGAAGACGTGCGCGACCAGTTGTACATGGACTTGTCGATGAATCTAAAGGGCATCGTCGCGCAGCAGTTGATCCCGACGCCCGACGGCAAGGCGCGGCGTGTGGCGATGGAGGTGCTGCTGGGCACGCCGCTGGTGCAGGACTACATCCGTAAGGGCGAGATCCACAAGATAAAGGACGTGATGAAGGAATCCACCAACCTCGGCATGAAGACTTTCGACCAGAGCCTGTTCGAGCTGTATCAGGCCGGCGAGATTTCCTACGAGGACGCGCTGCGCCACGCCGATTCCGCCAACGAGGTGCGCCTGAAGATCAAGCTGGCGCAGGGCGGCGACGCGCATACGCTGTCGCAGGGGTTGGGCGACGTGGAAGTGGCGGAGACGGAGCAGGCAGGCAGGCGGTTCTGACGCCTGCAATCGCGGCGCTCCGCGGAGGCCACGACCTGCCTTACGGTGATGATGGCGTGAGCAACTCCGCCATCACCGCCATGCGCACGGGCACGCCGTTGGCGACCTGATCGAGAATGCGTGATTGCGAGCCGTCGGCAACCTCGCCGGCGATTTCGACGCCGCGGTTGAGCGGCCCCGGATGCAGTACTTGCGCATCGGGTTTCGCGAGCGCGAGCCTGCGCAGATCCAATCCGTATTGCGCGAAATAATCGCTGTCGGCGGGCAACAGCGCTGCGGCCATACGCTCCTTCTGGATGCGCAGCATGATCACCACATCCGCGCTTTCGAGGGCGGCATCGAAGTCTTCCGTGATCGCACAACCGGAGAATTCGTTCGCGTCTTCCGGCAGCAACGCGCGTGGCGCGCAGAGGCGGATGTCGTGAGCGCCCAGCGCGGTGAAGGCGTGCACATCCGAGCGCGCTACGCGCGAGTGGCGGATGTCGCCGCAGATCACGATCGCCAGGTTTTCGAAATCGCCGCGGCGCTGGCGGATCGTCAACGCGTCGAGCAAACCTTGCGTGGGATGCGCGCGCGAACCGTCGCCGGCATTGATCACCGACACCATGCTGTTGGCGTGCTCGGCCAGCCAGTCCGGCATGCGGTTCTCGTTGTGACGCACGATCAGCGCGTCCAGCTTCATCGCTTCCAGCGTATGCAAAGTGTCCAGGAGGCTTTCGCCCTTGGCAGTGGACGAGCGCGAGAGATCGAAGTTGATCACGTCCGCGCCCAGCCTGCGTGCGGCGATCTCGAACGAGGTGCGCGTGCGAGTGGAGTTCTCGAAGAACAGGTTCAGCACCGTGCGGCCGGCCAGCAGAGCGCGTTGTTCACCGCGTGCGCGAAACGCCTCCGCGCGATCGAGCAGGCGGGTGATTTCCGCGCGCGGCATGTTTTCGAGGGTGAGCAGATGGCGCATTCGATCAAAAGAAGGGGGACAAGCAAATAAACGCACCGAAGCGTAGCAAGTTCCCGTCATTCCGGGGCTATCACCAGCTTTCTCGGCTATGGGAGCAGAAATCCGCTCTTCAAACTTCACATTGGAAGATGGATTCCGGGTGCCGTTTCCGCGATGAAGCCGCGGAAACGCCCTGGAATGACGACATGTGTATTATCTTTTTTCCGGCTCACGGTCACCGCTCGCCTGCTCCCGCAACCACGCCTCCAGTATCACCGCCGCGGCGAGGGAATCCAGATTTGCCGCGTCGCGCTGGCGCGCGTTGCCGCTCGCGCGCTGCCCGGCGAAGCGACGCGCAGCTTCCTGCGATGTATGGCGCTCGTCAGTCAAATGAGTCGGCAAACCCGAGCGTTGTTCCAGTTTGCACGCGAAGGCGCGCGCGCCGCGCGTGATGGCCTGTTCGCCGCCGTCCAGCGTCAACGGTAAACCCACGATCAGCGCTTGCGGTTTCCACTCGGAGAGCAGGGCATCGATGCGTTGCCAGTCCGGCTCGCCATTTTTCGCCGCCAACGGTTGCAACGGCTGCGCGCTGCCGCTGATTTGAGAGCCGGTCGCGACGCCGATGGTGCGTGTGCCGAAATCGAAACCGAGAACGCATCCGTGGATGCACGCGCGCTCAGGCATGCCCGGCGTATTCGGATAGCTTGGAGGGATCCACGCCCACCAGCGCCACCGCGGCATTCCAGCGGTCTTCCAGCGCGGTGTCGAACAGGATGCGCTCGTCCGCTTCGACGGTGAGCCAGGCGTTGTCGCGCAATTCCTGCTCGAGTTGTCCCGCGCCCCAGCCGGCATAGCCCAGCGCGACCAAGGCGCGCGCGGGCCCTTTGCCCTCGGCCATCGCGGCGAGGATGTCGCGCGAAGTGGTGACGGCGAGCGCATCGCTGATGCGGAAAGTCGAGTCCCACCTACGATCGTCCGGCTGATGCAGCACGAAACCCCGCTCGGTCATTACCGGCCCGCCGATCAACACCTGCGTGGCGGCGACATCTTCGCGTTCGCATTGCATCTGCATCTGCGCCATCACCTCGCCAAGCTTGTATTCGGATGCGCGGTTGACCACCAGCCCCATCGTGCCTTCCTCGCCGTGCTGGCAGATGAAGGTGACGCCGCGCGCGAAATTCGGATCGCCCAGCGCGGGCATTGCGATCAGGAAATGGCCGGTGAGGGAGGAAGCGTTGGACATGGTTTATTGTACGACGGCGCTACGTCTTTACCTTCAACCGCTGGTATGCAATTCATCCCCGCGCATGAACTGCCAAGTGCGGGTGATGTACAGCTCGTCGATCTTGTCCTTGCTCTCGTCGCGGCCGTGTGGAATCGGCGGGAAAGGTGCGGACAGATGCACGATGCGGATCGCGGCGTCGTCCAGCACCTTGTGGCCGGAACTCTGGATGACATCGATGCTCTTGATGCGGCCGTCGCGCGCCAGCCCTACCGTCAGCACCAGTTGGCCGTGCAACTGCCGTCGGCGCGCTTCATCGGGATAATTGAGATTGCCGATGCGCTCGATGCGGTTCACCCACGCTTTCATGTACGCCGCATAGGCGTATTCACGCGTGTTCGCGGAGATGAATTTCTTGCGCGGGCGCTTGGCGTACGCCTGCTCTTCTTCGCGGACTTCTTGCGCGAGCCTAGCCATTTCCATTTGGTGGTCGATCGGCGTCGTCGATTGCCGCGGTGCGGTTTGCGTCTGCTCGCGACGCTCCGGCACGCGCGCGACCTGCCGATCAGCCGTCGCGTTTGCGGACAAGAGGCGCGGGGCGCTGGCGACGCTCGGCGCGGGCGCGGCCGGCTGCAGCGGCTGGGGCGCGATGCCTTGTGTGTCGGTGGGTAAGGGCCCAGAGAACTGCGCGCTCGGCCGGCGTGCGGCATCGCTATCGCCGCCGCCGGTGTTGTTGGCTTGCGCCAGGAAATCCGCCTTGTCCGGTGTCTGCGCATCGGCGGTGTTCAACAGCGTGACGTCCAGCGCCGGCAGGCTGGGTTTGGGTTTTGCGAATTCAAAACCGATCCCGAGGATCAGTATCGCGTGCACGATGATCGAAAAGAACAGCGTGACGCCGAGGCGGTCGGCGCCCCCTGGTGTTTGCGGCATCGGGGCGGCCATTGCGTTCACGCGCGCAGCGTCCGAGTCCCGAGTCCCGAATTCCGGGTTGCGCACGCTTCGATCGCATCGAACACCTTGCCTGCGATGTTCAAACCGTAAATCGCATCCAGTTCGCGCAGGCAGGTGGGCGAGGTCACGTTCACTTCCGTGAGGAAATCGCCGATCACGTCCAGGCCGACGAAGAGCATGCCGCGGCGCGTCAGTTCCGGCCCCACTTGCGCCGCAATCCAGCGGTCGCGTTCGGAGAGCGGGACGCCCTCGCCGCGGCCGCCGGCGGCCAGATTGCCGCGGAAGTCGCCGCCTTGCGGAATGCGCGCCAGCGCGTAAGGCACGGGTTCGCCGTCCACCAGCAGGATGCGCTTGTCGCCCGCACTGATTTGCGGGATGAATTTCTGGGCCATCGCGAAACGCTGGTCATCGCCGACCAGAGTTTCCAGGATCGCGTTGTGATTGGGATCGTCGCCGGCCGAACGGAAGATGCCGCGGCCGCCCATGCCGTCCAGCGGTTTCAGCACCACCTGCCCGTGCTCGCGCGCGAAGCGGCGCAGTTCCGAGCGTTCGCGCGCCACCAATGTCGGTGCGCAGCATTGCGGAAACCACTGTGCGGCCAGTTTCTCGTTGAAGTCGCGCAGGCCCTGTGGCGCGTTCACGACCAGAGCGCCCTCGCGCGCGGCCAGGTCCAGCACCTGCGTGTCGTAGAGGAACTGTGCATCGAACGGTGGGTCCTTGCGGGCCAGGATCAGGTCCGCCTCGGCCATAGGCTGCCAGTGCGCTTGGCCCAGTTCGAACCAGCCGTGCGGGTGGTCCTTCACCTTCAGCGGCGCCATCCGCCCCCAAGCGCGGCCGTCGCGCACGGCGAGGTCGCGTTGCTCCATGTATAGCAAGGCATGGCCGCGCCGCTGCGCCTCCAGCAGCAGCGCCAGCGTGGTGTCCTTTTTCGGCTTGATCGTGCCGATGGGGTCCATCAGCACCGCGGTGGTGGTCGGCATCGGCGGCTCGGATCGGCGAGGGCACGAATCTTCGCACACCACCGCGCTCGCAAAAGCGTAGTCTTTCACGTTGACGCGCGGGGTTTGCGTATCATGGATGCGCGGCACGTATATTGCATCGACTGATCGCCGGTTTTCGTGGGTGGCGGGGACGTGAAGTGAACGACATTGCGAATCATGGCAGTCTGGTCGGGCTGAAGGTGATGGTCATCGACGACTCGAAGACCATCCGCCGCACCGCCGAGACCCTGCTGAAAAAGGAAGGCGCCGAGGTTTCCACCGCGGTGGACGGCTTCGAGGCGTTGTCCAAAATCAGCGACCTCAAGCCGGACATCATTTTCGTGGACATCATGATGCCGCGGCTGGACGGCTATCAGACCTGTGCGCTGATCAAGAACAACCGCGCCTTCCGCGCCACGCCCGTAATCATGCTGTCCTCCAAGGACGGCCTGTTCGACAAGGCGCGCGGACGCATCGTCGGCTCCGAGCAGTACCTCACCAAGCCGTTCACGCGCGAGGAATTGCTGAGCGCGATCCGGCGTCACGTTGAAACACTCAAGACCTGATCATCTGCCGCACAGAGGCGGCTTATGGGGAATGCATGGCTCACATCCTGATCATCGACGACTCGCCCACTGACGTGAAGGTGCTCACCACCGCGTTGGAGAAGGCGGGACACAAGGTCACTGCGCTGGGAGACGCAGAGGCGGGCATCGCCGCGGTCAAGCGCGAAAAACCTGACCTCGTGCTGATGGACGTGATCATGCCCGGCATGAACGGATTCCAGGCCACGCGCACGCTGTCCAAAGACCCGGAGACCAGTTCCATTCCGGTGGTGATCGTCACCACCAAGACGATGGAAACTGATCGCATGTGGGGCCTGCGTCAGGGCGCGCGCGATTTCCTGACCAAGCCGGTCAGCGAAAAGGATCTGCTGGCGCACGTCAACAAATTGCTGCCGAGCGCAGCGTGATCCACGATTGACGACATGGCAAAGAAGCGCGCCAAGAAGCCAGCCCACCGCTTCCGCCCGGAAGGGCGCGATGCGCTGACCGCTGTGCAGGAGGGCCCGGTTGAGCAGCCGAAGGCCGCGCAGGAAACAGAAGTGGAAGCGATGGAAGAAACATCCGTCGCGGAACACGCGCGGGAAGCCGCGCCGCCGCGCCCACCGCGTCCGCTGCTCAACAGTTTCGAGGCGCTGGTCGATTACGAACGGCGTTCGCTCTCACATGTCGCCGGCGTGCCGGAGCAGATCGAGGCGCCGGGCCTGTGGCGCGGCATCGGGTTCCGCGTCGGTGAGCGCCTGTTCGTCAGCAGCATCCACGAGGTCAACGAAATCCTGGGCATGCCCGCGAACGTGACGCCGGTTCCGGCCACGCGCAACTGGCTGCTGGGCGTGGCCAACGTGCGCGGCAATTTGATCGCGCTGGTGGATCTCAAACATTTTCTGCTGGATCAACGCACACACGTGTCCGACCGCACGCGCGTGCTGTGGGTGAAGCAACAAGGTGGCGGGGTGGGTTTGCTGGTGGACGAAGTGCTCGGCCAGCGCAACCTCACGGACGAACAGCGCGTGGATGCCGAAGGCGAAGGCGACGAGCGACTGGCGCGCTTCGTCACCGAGAACGTCACGCTGGGCGGTACGCGATTGGGCATGTTCAGCATGGTCGAACTGACCCGCGCGAGCGATTTCCAGCAGACGGCGGTTTGATTGGCACGGACGAGATTGTTCGTGCCGGTTTTTTTAAGCCCCCTTGAGTCAAGGGGCAATCAAATGCGAACAGCAGGACTGTGAGCATTTGATGGGGGTTGTGGGATGCGGAAGTCACGAGCGAAGCCGGGCCTCCTGTCAAACGAATTGGGCATTGAAGCGGTGAGGTAACAACATGAGCGCGATTTCAACAGCAGCACGCGGGCGCAACACGGCCCAGACTTGGCTGATCGTCCTGCTGGTGGCGGCGATCGTCATCGCCGGTCTGGACTTCGCCTTGCTCAACATCCGCAACAGCGACGACCGCAAGGCCGCCGCGTTGACCACGACGATCCAGGTGGACTCGCAGCTGGTGGCGAAGTTCGCGATCGAATCCGCGGGCGGCAACATCAATTCCTTCCAGGAACTGGAAAGCACGCGCAACGAGATCGACGCCGCGGTCAAGCATTTGAACAGCGGCGATCCGACCACCGGCATGCCTGCCTACGGCAGCGCGCTCGGCATGGGCGGCGTGATGGGCGACTTGAACAAGTCGTGGACGCGTCTGAACGGCGACCTCGGCAAGATCGTCGCCAACAAGGATTCCGTGCTCGATGCAGCGGGTCAGGCCGACACCTTCACGCAGAAGATGCCGCTGCTGAACTCGCGCATCAACGAAGTGGTGAACATTCTGCAGCAGCGCGGTTCCACCGCGCAGATCTACGACGCCTCGCAGCAGATGGTGCTGGGCGACCGCCTGATCCGCCGCGTCGGCGACGTGCTGCAAGGCGGCGAGAACTCCACCGCCGCGGCCGACGGTCTGGCACGCGACTCGGCGACTTACACCAGCGTGTTGACGCAACTTGCTGCCGGCGCACCGCCCGAAGGCAAGCAGATTCTTTCAGACGTGCAGAAGACCTGGTCGCAACTCGACGCGCCGGTGCACAAGCTGATTGCGGCCGCGCCGACCATCGTGGCGGTGAAGGATGCGGCCAATCAGGCTTCGCTGGATTCCGGCGACGTGCTTGCCAAAGCCAAGAACGTGGCTGACCAGCTCGGCAAGGTGCGTTCGGCGCCGACGTATTTCTGGGCGTTCCCCAACGTCGCCATCGGCGTGCTGTGCGCGATCGCCGCGGTGGTGCTGGCCGTGCTGTTGGCCTTCAACTTCGTGGTGACAGAGCGCCGTCGTTCGGTGGAAAGCCGCAGCCTCAATGAACGCAACCAGCAGGCCATCATGCGCTTGCTGGATGAAATGGGATCGCTGGCCGAAGGCGACCTCACGGTGAAAGCAACGGTGACGGAAGACATCACCGGCGCGATCGCGGACTCGGTGAACTTCGCGGTGGAAGCGCTGCGTTCTCTGGTGACCACGATCAACGAGACGGCCGTGCAGGTGTCGGCCGCCGCGCAGGAAACGCAGGCGACCGCTATGCATCTGGCCGAAGCCGCGCAGCATCAAGCGCAGCAGATCACCAGCGCGTCCGCAAAGATCAACGAAATGGCGGTGTCCATCGATCAGGTATCGAAAAATTCCGCCGACAGCGCCGAGGTGGCGCAGCGCTCGGTGCAGATCGCGTCGAATGGCGCGGCCATCGTGCGGCAGACGATCAGCGGCATGGACTCGATTCGCGAGCAGATCCAGGAAACGTCCAAGCGCATCAAGCGCCTCGGCGAATCCTCGCAGGAAATCGGCTCGATCGTCGAACTGATCAACGACATCGCCGAGCAGACCAACATTCTGGCGTTGAACGCCGCCATTCAGGCCGCCTCGGCCGGCGAAGCAGGCCGCGGTTTCGCGGTGGTCGCGGACGAAGTGCAGCGACTGGCCGAACGCGCTTCGGGCGCCACCAAGCGAATCGAGACGCTGGTGCAGACGATTCAGTCCGATACCAACGAGGCGGTCAGCTCGATGGAACAGACCACCACCGAGGTGGTGAACGGCGCGCGCCTGGCCGAAGACGCCGGCACCGCATTGGGCGAAATCGAGACGGTGTCGAACAACCTCGCCGGATTGATTCAAGGCATTTCGAGTGCGGCGAAACAACAGTCCGCGGCGGCGACCAACATCACCTCGACCATGCACGTGATTCAGGAGATCACCGCGCAGACTTCGGTGGGCGCGAGCCAGACGGCCGAATCGATCGGCAACCTCGCCCAACTCGCGCAGGACCTGCGCCGCTCGGTGGCGGACTTCAAACTGCCAGCGTAAAAGATATTCAGCAATTCAAGAGAGATCCGGCCGGACCGGATCGCGGCACAGGGTTGTGCCGCATGCAAATCAAGCACACTCTTGTTTCGCGTGCTTGATCTGGCGAAGCCGAGTCCGGGCGTGCACCGGACTCGGCGTGCTCCGGCAGATCCTGGACGGATTTGACCGGAGCCAAATGGAAAACCCATGCAACTCGAGAACGACAACGACTTCACCACGCTGGGCTGGGTCAAGCCGCAGATCGACGAGACCCTGCTGCAGGCACGGCAGGCGCTCGAGGCTTACGTCGAGGACCCCGCCGACGCCAGCCTGATGCGCTTCTGCGCCACCTATCTGCATCAGGTGCAGGGCACGCTGCGCATGGTCGAGTTGCACGGCGCGGCGATGCTGGCCGAGGAGATGGAAGCGCTGGCGCAGGCGTTGCTGGATGGCCGTACGCCAAATCGCGACGAAGCCTACACCGCGCTGATGCGTGGTCTGGTGCAGTTGCCCGATTATCTCGAACGCATGCAGGCCGGGCACAAGGACATTCCAATCGTCCTGCTGCCGCTGTTGAACGAATTACGCGCCGCGCACAGCGAAGCGCCGGTCGCCGAGAGTGCGTTGTTCGCGCCTGATCTGGATCGCGCGTTGCCGGCCGCTGCACCCGGCGCGCGTGCGGCGTTGCCGTTCGGCGATCTGCGTCAGCGCGTCGGCGCGGTGCGCACGCGTTTTCAGGCCGCATTCGCGGCGTGGCTGCGCGGGCAATCCGGCGAAGCCGCGCGCATGCGTGAAGCACTGGAACAACTCGGCGCGCTCTGCCATGAACTCGCCGCGCGGCGCTTGTGGTGGATCGCCAGTGGTGTGCTGGACGCCGTGCAGAATGGCAAACTGGATTCGCGCGCCGACGCGGTGCGTACGCAATTCGCGCGGGTCGATCGCGCGATCCGCAGCCTGCAGGACGAAGGCGAAATCGCGCTGGACGACGACGAGTCGCGCGATCTTTCGCGTTCGCTGCTGTATCTTTTGTCGCAGGCGCAAGCCGGCGCGCCGCTTTCAGACGCGGTGCGCGCGAACTACTCGCTCGATGCGCTGCTGCCGACCGACGATGAACTGGAACACGCGCGCGGCTCGATGAGCGGCCGCAACCGCGCGCTGCTGGATACCGTTTCGCAGGCGCTGAAGGAAGACTTGCTGCGCGTCAAGGAAGCACTGGATATCTTCCTGCGCCGCGAAGACCGCGATGCCGCCGAACTTGCACCGCACGTGGAAACGCTGCGTCGCGTCGGGGACACATTGGGAATGCTGGGCCTGGGCGTGCCGCGTCGCGTGGTCGGCGAGCAGCGCGAAATCCTGGAAGCGGTCACGCACGGTTCGCGTCCGGCCGAAGAAGAAACGCTGATGGACGTCGCCGGCGCGCTGTTGTTCGTCGATGCTTCGCTCGACGATCATATCGAACGGATTGGTGCGCGCGCGCAGGCGGAAAGCGCCACGGACGAGGCGCTGCCGCGCGCCGAAGCGCGCAAGATCGTCGATGCGCTGATGCGCGAGGCGTCGACCAACCTGGCACGCGTGAAGGAAGACATCGTCGCCTTCATCGAATCGCCGTGGGCGCACGACCGCGTGATCGCGGTGCCGCGCCTGCTGGAAGAAGTCGCAGGCGCGCTGCGCATGCTGGACATGCATCGCCCGGCCGATCTGCTGGGCGGCATCGGCCGCTTCGTCGAGAACGAACTGGTCGCAGATCAGCGCATCCCGACCGCCGAACAAATGGACACGCTGGCCGATGCAATAGCCGGTGTGGAGTATTACCTCGAATCCGCGCGCGACTCGCGCGGTGGCGGCGAGAAGATTCTGGATGGCACGCAGCGCAGCCTCGTGGCGCTCGGCTACTGGCCGGTGCCGGTGAAACGCGAGCCCGCTGAAAGCGCCGAAGCGCCGGCACCGACCGCGGTCACGTTCACCACGCCGGATCTTTCCGAAGCGGTGAGCATCGCGCCCGGCGTGGATGTTTCCGATCTGATCGTCGGCAGCGCGCCCACTCACGCGTCCGACGCGCACGAACTCGCCGGGTTGAAATTCGCTGAAACCAAATCGCTGGCGGATACGCACGCGGGTGAAGACGGCGAGTGGATCGAAGTCGAGGAAGAGGTCGAGGAAGCGGTGCCGAGCGAAACCGCGGCGAGCTTCCAGGATGCAGCCGGTATCGACGAAGACATCCGCGAAGTGTTCGTGGAAGAAGTCGGCGAGGAAATCGCCAGCATCCGCGAGCACCTGCCTGCGTGGAAAGCCAATCCGGAAGATCTGGAAACGCTGAAGACCGTGCGGCGTTCGTTCCACACGCTGAAAGGTTCCGGCCGCTTGGTTGGCGCCGTCGCGTTGGGCGAATTTTCGTGGAAGATCGAGAACATGCTCAATCGCGTGCTCGACCGCACCATCCCGCCGGACGCGAATGCGCAGGCGGTGGTCGATCACGCGCTGGCGGCACTGCCGCAGCTGCACGCGGCGTTGAAGGGCGAAGGCGCGCCGAGCGCGCCGCTGGCGGCGATCATGCAAGCCGCCGACAAACTCGCCGCGGGCGAACCCGCGCGCGTGGAAGATTTCATACAGACCCGCAAAGTGCGCCAGCTGGTGCGCCGCTGGGTTCCGCGTCCGGCCGAAGCACAGGCCGTGCCGACCGCTGCGCTGGCGCAGGTTTCGGCGCTGCCGCCGGTCGATCCGATGCTGCTGGAAATCCTGCGCAGCGAAGTGGCGCAGCACCTCGGCACGATGCGCGACTACCTGGCGCAACCCGAGCCGCAGCCGATCGACGATGCGATGGTGCGCGCCGCGCACACGCTGCACGGCGCGGTGGCGATGGTGGACATCCCGGTGCTGGCGGCCGTGCTGACGCCGCTGGAGCAATGGTTCAAACGCCTGCGCGCGCAGCACGCAGCGCCGCACGCCGACGGCATCGCGGCACTGCGCGATTCGGTGGCGCTCACTGATCACGTGATCGCGCAGTTCGATTCTCCGCAACCGGAGGTACCGGACTCCACCGCGCTGGCGGAACGTCTGGCGGCATTGCGCGATGCGCTGCCGGAAGCGTCGCTCGCCGATGTGCTGCATTTGGAGGAAGCGCACGAAGCGGAAATTCCGGCGCAAGCCGGAGAGGCGGCGGCGCTCGAGGTCGAAGCGTCGGCGGAAACGGTGCCGGCTGCCGAAGCGCCGGTCATCGAAGAAAGTGTCGAGCCGGCATCTGTGTTTGCCTCCGAGGTGGAAACGGAAAGCGGCGCCGATGCTGGCGTGGCCAGTTTCATCGACGCCGGCGCGATCGAAGCCGCCGAACGCGAACACGCGGAAGCCGAACGTCAGGCGCAGGAGCAATTCGAAGCGGAACAGCGCGCCGAGGCGGAACGTGCGGAAGCCGAGCGTGTTGAAGCGGAACGTCAGGAACAGGAACGGCTCGCCGCAGAACAGACCGCGCTCGAAGCGGAGCAGCGCGCCGAGCGCGAGCGCGCAGCGCAAGCCGAAGCGGAACGCCTCGAAGCAGAGCGTGTGGCCGAAGAGCAGCGCGTTGCGGAAGAACAGCGCCTCGCCGCCGAACGCGCCGAAGCCGAGCGGGAACGCGCAGCACAGCAAGCGGAAACGCAGCGTCAGGAACAGGAACGGCTCGCCGCCGAACAGGCCGCGCTCGAAGCGGAGCAGCGCGCCGAGCGCGAGCGCGCAGCGCAAGCCGAAGCGGAACGTGCGGAGGCCGAGCGGCTCGAGGCCGAACGCCTTGCGGTCGAGCGCGCCGAAGCAGAACGTCAGGAACAGGAACGGGTCGCTGCGGAACGTGCCGAAGCCGAACGCATCGCAGAAGAGCAGCGTCTCGCTGCCGAGCGCGCGGAAGCCGAGCGTTTTGAAGCGGAACGTAAGGAACAGGAACGGCTTGCGGCCGAGCGCGCGGAAGCCGAACGCGCCGCCGCCGAGCAGGAAGCGGAACGTCAAGAAGAGGAGCGCATCGCGGCCGAGAAGGCCGAGGCCGAGCGCGTGGCCGCAGAGCAGCTTGCTGAAGAGCGCCGCCAGCGTGCGATCGCGCGAGCCAAAGCGCTGGCCGCGCTGCCGCCGTTCCCGGAGGATCCGCAACCTGCCGGCAAACTCGATCTGCCCGACGCCGATCCGGATCTGCTGGAAATCTTCACGCAGGAAGGCACGGAACTGCTCGACCACTCCGACGGCCTACTCGTTGCGCTGCGCGACGCGCCGGAGGAGCGCGAGCCGGTGGTTGGTTTGCAACGCGATCTGCACACGCTGAAGGGCGGCGCGCGCGTGGCCGGCATCGCGCCGATCGGCGACCTGGCGCACGTGATGGAGACGTTGCTGGAAGCGGTGGCAGAAGGCCGTCGCGAAGCCGATCCGCTGGTGGTGGAATCGCTCGAGCGCGGTTTCGACCGCCTGCACGAACTGCTGCAACGCGTGATGCGCGGGCAGGCGATCGCCATGCCGGTGAACGCAATCGCGCGGTTCGAACAACTCGCGCACGGCCGCATCGCCGAAGCGAAGGAAGCCAGCGCGCAAGCGGGAGCGACGCAGGCCGAGCAGAAATCCGCATCGCCAGCGGCTCCGTCGCAGCCGCCGCGCGAGAAGATCGCGCCGCGCGCCGCACCGACGTTCGAAGAGGAAGCGCGTGCGCCGCAGGAAATGATCCGCGTGCGCTCGGATCTGCTCGACTCGCTGGTCAACTACGCCGGCGAAGTGTCGATCTACCGTTCGCGCCTCGAGCAGATGGTTTCCGGTTTCCGCTTCAACCTTGTGGAACTGGATCAGACCGTTTCGCGCCTGCGCGCGCAGTTGCGTTCGCTGGAAATCGAAACCGAAGCGCAAATCCTCTCGCGCTACCAGCGCGAACACGAAGGCGCGCATGACGCCGCGTTCGATCCGCTGGAACTCGATCGCTTCTCGCAATTGCAGCAGTACTCGCGCGCACTGGCGGAATCCGTGTCGGACTTGAGTTCGATCCAGAACATTCTGGACGATCAGGCGCGTCAGTCGGAAACCTTGCTGCTGCAACAGTCGCGCGTGTCTTCCGACTTGCAGGAAGGCCTGATGCGCACGCGCATGGTGCCGTTCGAATCCATGGTGCCGAGTCTGCGTCGCACACTGCGCCAGGCCGCGATGGACATGGGCAAGCGCGCGCAGTTGCGCGTGGAAGGCGCGCAGGGCGAAATGGACCGCAACCTGCTCGAACGCATGAAGGCGCCGTTCGAGCACATGCTGCGCAACGCCCTGGCGCACGGCATCGAGGATCCCGAAACGCGCATCGAGCGCGGAAAGCCGGAAGAAGGCACCGTCTCGATCAACGTCAGCCGCGAAGCGACGGAAGTGCTGATTCGCGTCAGCGACGACGGCGCCGGTTTCGACCGCGAAGCGATCCGCGCCAAGGCGATCGAACGCGGCTTGTTGAATCCGGACGTGCAATTGTCCGATCGCGATCTCTATGCCTTCGTGCTGGAGACCGGCTTCTCCACCGCCGAATCGGTGACGCTGGTCGCCGGTCGCGGTGTGGGCATGGACGTGGTCGCCAATGAGATCAAACAACTCGGCGGCACGCTCACCATCGATTCCGAACGCGGCAAGGGCGCACGCTTCAACATCCGCCTGCAGTTCACGCTGGCCGTCGCGCAGGCGATCCTGGTGCGCACCGGTGAAACTGTTTACGCGGTGCCGATGACCTCAATTCAAGGTGTCGCGCGCATCAAGCGCGACGAGCTGGAGAAGCGCATCGCTGCCGGCAATCCGATGTTCACCTACGCCGGCGAGGATTACGCCATCCACGATCTGTCGCAGTTGCTCGGCATTCCGTCCGCGCATTCGATCGAGGAAACGCAGTTGCCGCTGCTGATGATCCGCACCGGTGACTTGCGCGCCGCGGTGCGCATCGATGCGGTGGTCGGCTCACGCGAAATCGTGGTGAAGTCGGTCGGTCCGCAGATCAGTTCGGTGCCGGGCATCTTCGGAGCCACGATCATGGGCGATGGTTCTGTAATGCTGATCCTCGACATCGCGCCGCTGGTGCGTCGCGCGGTCGCGCGGCGCGAAAGCGCTGCGACGGAAATCGTCGCGCCTGCCGCGCCGGCCGCCGCCGCGCGCGAGGAACGCCCGCAGCCGCTGATCATGGTGGTGGACGATTCGATCACGATGCGCAAGGTCACCAGTCGCGTGCTGGAGCGCAACGAGTATGAGGTCGTCACCGCCAAGGATGGACTGGACGCGGTGGAGAAACTGATCGAACGCGTGCCGGATCTGATGCTGCTCGACATCGAAATGCCGCGCATGGACGGCTACGAGCTGGCCACGCACATGAAGAACGATCCGCGCTTGGCCGAGGTGCCGATCATCATGATCACATCGCGCACGGGCGAGAAACACCGCCAGCGCGCATTCGAAATCGGCGTGGAGCGCTATCTCGGCAAGCCGTACAACGAAGCCGAGTTGCTGCGCAACGTGCAGGAGCTGCTGGAGACGACCCATGTCTGAGCACACCGAATCGCATTCCGGAGCAGGCGAAACCCAGGTCGCGCGCGACGCGCTCTCCGCCCTGGCGAACGATCTGCCGTCGATCGCACTGCTCTACACGGACGAAGCGCTGCTGGCGCACGTCGATGAAGCGCTCACGACGATGTCGGCGCCGATCGTGTATCGCGCGCCGCTGGCGCAGGCCGATCAAGCGGCGCTGATGAACGCGCGCCCGGCGATCGCGCTAATCAATCTCGACGACGGCGGCTGCGACGAGCGGCTTGATGCCGTCACCGCCTGGCTAGACGGCGCCGGTGTGCCGATCGTGTTCAACGACGCGGAAATTTCACGCAAGCTCGAAGGCTGGGCGCGCGCACGCTGGGCGCGGCATCTCGCCGCCAAGCTGCGTGGCAGCGAGGACGTGTATCCCGCGCGGCCCGCAAGCGCTTCGCAAGGTTCTCCTGCCTCCGCGCTACACACACCTTGCCCCACGAGTGAGGAAAGGGAAGAAGCATCGCAGGAAATTCCGGTCGCTGCGCGTCCACTCACCCCCGCCGAAATCCAATCGCTGGTCGCGGATTTTCCTTCCGACGTGACGATCGCCGGCGAAGACACCGCCGCGCTCGCCGCGCACGTGGACGCGCTGCTTGCCAATGTCACCGAAGAACCGGCCGCGCACCAACCGGCACCGTGGGAAATGATCGCGCCGCTGGAACCCGTCGCTGAGCCGGTCGCTGCCGCAGCGACTGAATCCGCACCGGTCCCCGCGGCCGCGAAGACGCCGAGCTTCAGCGATTGGCAACTGGTGGACGATGTTGCGCCAGTCGTTTCCGCGCCGCGCGAGAAACCTGCGGAAGCTGCGGCGGCGCTGCCGTTCGCCGATTTCAAATTCGATCTGGAACCGATCGAGGAAGTGATCCCGCCCGCGATCGTGCACGAACGCGTATCCCAGGAACTGCGGCTGGAAGAAGCCGTGAGCAAGAGCGCGAGGCGGAAGGCATGAGCACGCTCACCGACCTGCCGCGCGAAGTCCGCGGCGTCATGATCCCGGTTACCGGCGGCCGCGTGCTGCTGCCCAACGCGACCGTGGCGGAAGTCATCACCTATTCCAATCCGGAACCGGTAGCCGGCGCGCCCGCGTGGTTGCTGGGCCGGCAATCCTGGCGCGGCTGGCGCGTACCGCTGTTTTCATTTTCCGTGCTAGCGGGTCTGAGCGACGGCGAGGGGACCGACAATGCGCGTGTGGCCGTGTTGAAAGCGCTGGAAGGGCATCCCAAGTTGCCTTTCATCGGCCTGCTGACACAGGGCTTCCCACGCTTGACCACAATCTCGCCGGACATCCTGATTCCCAGCGGCGACGATCAGCCCACGCCCGCCGGTGTGCGCGAACAGGTGATGGTGCGCGACGATCTTGCCTTCATCCCCGACTTGGCGCAGGTCGAGGACATGGTGCAAGAAGCGCTGAGCAAGGCTGCCTGATCTCCCTTGCGAAGAGTGCCGGTTGCAGCGCGCCTGCGCGACTTCTCGCGTAGCGAAGTCTTTACCAGTCCCCATACAGCGCCTGCAAGGCTGCGATCGCCACGACGCCTGCGGTTTCGGTGCGCAACACGCGCGGCCCCAGCGCCAGCCCGTGAAAATCCGCCGCGCGCAACGCGGCAATATCCGTTTCGCCGAAGCCGCCTTCCGGGCCGACCACGATAACTATTTCGTTTTCGACACACGCCAATTCGCGCGGCGTGAATGCGCCCTCGGGCAACAGCGCCAGTTTCGTCGCGTTCGACGATGACGTCGACGCAAGCCACGCGCTCAATGGTTGCGGCGCCGCAACCGCCGGCACGCGTGCGCGGCCACTCTGTTCGCAGGCGCTGATCGCGACGCTGCGCCAGTGTTCGGCACGCTTCTCCGCGCGCGAACCGTCCAGCTTCACCTCGCTGCGTTCGGTGATCAGCGGCACAATCTCTATCGCGCCCAATTCCGTAGCCTTCTGCACGATCCAGTCCATCTTCTCGCCGCGTGCCAACGCCTGCGCCAACGTGATGCACAGCGGTGATTCGTTTCCCGCCGCGCTAGCATCGAGCACCCGCGCGCGCACCTCGCGGACGACGGAGGTCAATTCCGCTGCGTAATCGTTGCCATCACCGTTGAACAGCACGATCGGATCGCCTGCACGCAGGCGCAGCACGCGCGCCACGTGCGATGCGGCCTGCTGCGGCAGCGTGATTTCATCACCTGAGTTCAGGGGCTGATCGATGTGGATGCGGATTTTTCGCAAGCGGTTCATCGGTAGCACGGTTTGCTTGCGCAATGCTCGCACGATTCGTCCGTCCATGAACGCCACCTGTCACGGGTGTCGCGGTCCCACCGCCGGCCTTGCACGGAAGCGCCAGAATCGCCACTGAAGGGGAAGGGGCAGCGTTTCCGGAGACAGCTCATGAACAAGATAATCGTCACTTGTGGTTTGATCCTCGCCTGCGGCTTCGGCGCCAACGCGATGGCACAGAACGCGACGGCGAATGTTTCCACCAGCACCAATGTCAACACGGCCGGCCAGAGCGCTGGCGTCAACACGGATGTGGCGATGGGCACGCGGCCCGTGCCGGCGCCCGGCGACCGCAATTGCCTTCGCGATACCGGCAGCCACATCCCGCCCAGGAAAGGCGAATGCCTGCCCGTGAGCGGTAACAGCTACAGCCGCGAGGAATTGCAGAATACCGGCCAGACCGACGTGGGTCGGGCGCTGCAGGAGCTCGATCCGGCGGTGCAGGTTTCGCACGGGCACGCGCATTGAGTGCTTTTTTGTGCGATCGTCCATGACCGCTTTCTTCGGGACGGCAGTCTCGGACTGCCGCCCCGCAGCTTCGTATAGCGAGAATAGCGCCATCCATGGCCGCACTCTCGAACGACAGCACGCGTCGAATGGCGTTCTGACAATCCAGGAAGGGCGCAACAATCAACCCGTCGCCGCCGAAATCCCTTCCGTGGCAGTGTCGACCATCCGGTCGATTTCATCCGTCGTAATGCAGTAGGGCGGTATGAAATAAATCGTGTCGCCCAGCGGGCGCAGCAGCATGCCCTTTTGCAATCCATGCAGATAGAAGCGTAGCCCGCGCCGTTGGGCGGGCGGATAAGGCGTGCGCGTTTTCCTGTCCGCGACCAGGTCCATCGCCGCGATCAAGCCGGTCTGGCGTATGCCCGACACATGAGGATGATCGCATAGCGGCGCGATTCGCTCTGCCAATCTCGCGGCCAGCAGGCGATTGTTTTCCAGCACCGGCTCTTCGCGAAAGATCGCCAGCGTCGCCAACGCCGCCGCGCACGCGATCGGATTGCCGCTGAAGGTGTGCGAATGCAGGAAGGCGTTGTTGGCGGCATAGTCGCCCAGGAAGGCTTCGTACACGCGATCCGTCGTCAGCACTGCCGACATCGCCAGCGCGCCGCCGGTCAAACCTTTCGACAGACAGAGAAAATCCGGCGTGACGTTCGCCTGTTCGCACGCGAACATAGTGCCAGTGCGCCCGAAGCCGACCGCGATCTCGTCGGCGATCAGGTGCACCTCGTATTCGTCGCATAGCTTACGCAAGCCGGTGAGATAACCCGGCGAATGCATGCGCATCCCGCCCGAACATTGCACCAGCGGCTCCACGATTACCGCGCAGGTTTCGTGCGCATGGCGTTCGAGGATCTCGCGCAGGTCCTGCAAGCGCCGTATGGCAACCTCTTCGGCGCTTTCGTTCGGCTCGCAATCGAGCCAATCCGGCGACGGCGCGATGATCGGTTGCAGCAGCAGCGGCGCGTAGACCGCGCGATACAGCGGCAAATCGCTTACCGACAACGCGCCCAGCGTTTCGCCGTGATAGGCGTTCATCAGTGAGATGAAACGCGTGCGCTCGCAGCGGCCGACGTTGTGCCAATAGTGGAAACTCATCTTCAGCGCGATTTCCACTGCGCTGGCGCCGTCGCCGGCAAAAAACGCACGCGCAAGACCCGGAGGCGCGATGCGCAGCAGTTCTTCCGCAAGCCGGATCGCGGGTTCGTGCGTGAACCCGGCGAACATCACGTGGTTCAACTTCGCCGCCTGTTCGGCGATCGCTGCCGCGATACGTGGATTGGCGTGGCCGAACAGGTTGCTCCACCACGAGCTGATGCAATCCAGATAGCGCCTGCCATCGGCATCGATCAGCCATGCGCCTTCGCCGTGCCGAATCGGGATCATCGGCAGCCGCGCGTCGTGCTCTCGCATCTGCGTGCACGGGTGCCAGTTCACGCGCAGGTCGCGCGCGGCGAGCGCGGCGTTGCAGCTTTTAGGTTCGCTCATGCTTGCTATGATCGCGGCCACTGCGAGCGCGCTCAAGCGTGATTTTGTTTCCTCATTCCGGAGCCAATGCACAGCGTTGTAACCCGACTGCGACCAGGATGCCGAAGCGAACATCGGGGCGTCTGATGGCCCATAACGCGAGCCGCAGGATGTGGCGAGTTCATTTGCCTTTTGCCCTTGCCGAGTAGAAACGATGCCGGAAACTCTCGACACTACGTTACTCGATCGCGCCCTCGAGGTCGCACGCGGCGCCGCTTCCGCCGCGGGCGAACTGATCGCACGCCACTACGCGCGCGGTGTTGAAGTGGAGCTCAAGCCGGACGCCACGCCGGTGACGATCGCGGATCGCGAGGCCGAGGACGCCATCCGTCATCTGATCGGCCGTGCGTTTCCCGATCACGCGATGCTGGGGGAAGAACGCGGCCGTTCGGGCGCGAGCGAATTCCTCTGGCTGGTCGATCCTCTGGACGGAACAAAAAGTTTCGTGCGTGGCACGCCTTTTTTCTCCACGCAGATCGCGCTGATGCATGCGGGCGAACTGGTGCTGGGAGTGTCCCACGCGCCGGTTTACGGCGAAACCATGTGGGCGCGGCGCGGCGGCGGCGCGTTCCTCGACGGCAAGCGCGTGCGCGTGGCGGACACGCGTGGGTTGAAGGATGCCGTGCTCTCACTCGGCAACATCAAATCACTGACCGCCGACGCACAACGCTGGATCGCGCTCGGCGCACTGATCCGTGAAGTCAATCGCGTACGCGGCTATGGCGATTTCGCGCACTACCACTTCCTCGCGCGCGGCGCGCTCGACATCGTGATCGAATCCGACGTCAACATCCTCGACGTCGCTGCACTGGCCGTGATCGTGCGCGAAGCTGGCGGAGTGTTTACCGATCTGCAGGGTGGGGATCTGGATTTGGAAACATGCAGCGTGCTCGCGGCCACACCAACGCTACATGCGCTGGTGCATGAACGCATGTGATACAGCCAGGTAAGGCACCGCGTGCAGCATTCCGCAGCACGATTTTTTCAGTGCAACCAGCGACACCGCACGCCGATGGGAAATTGGCCACCGCGACCGTGGAATTTCCTTTCAATGACGCGTGGTCTCCCTGGCTGTCATGGATCGAACGCGTAGGGTGTGTCGCGGCACTCCTTGCGCTCACCGTAAAGCCGGCAGAATGCTTCCAGATTCGAATAGGGAGCCACGCTCAGAACTTCTCTGAATTTCAGATGCGTGAGCAGACAAAAGAGCGTGACCTCGAGATAACTCAAGTCGCGATTCCGCGGCAGCTCCTGGAGGATCGCGTCGATACGCTCATCGAGCCACACAAGGCTCCGGGAGAGACTGGTCAGCAGCTTCACCTGAGCAGGACCGTCGGCGCGGCCGACAAGCCTTGAAAGTATCAAGCTCACTTCTGTTGCCATGGCTTGAGTGGTCAATTCCTGAGCGTTGGACAACAGCGGGGAAGCGAGAGCTTCCGGCCAGAGGATCTCCAGGCGAAGTTTCGAGATGCGCGACAGGACCCGGCAGATGGTCAACGTGCCATACCATGTGCCATCAGAGGTTTGCAGCACGGGCAACTTCAGCGCGGGGTTGCCTGCGTAATGACTGGGGTTGCGTGACATCAAGTCTCGCACGATCTCGAAGTCGTATTTGACCCCCGTCTCACCTGCGAATATACGCGCGACGCGTGTGTGGTGGGAGCTCGAACGTCCGATGATTCGCGGTTTCATGTTTCTCTGCGGTCGTATATTTTGGCGTTCCACTGCCGCCGCATTTCGCACGCGTGAAGTCGGCGAAATTTTTGCCGCGGCGGATCACATCACCATCGCGCATGCATTGCTCCATATGCGCTCAGCCAGTTGCTGCGCCGATTCGGCTCCAGCCAGCGCAGCGGATTGCCCCGCCCACGCCTGCATGCGCTCCACGTCGTTTGCCTGCTGCGCAGCTTTCCGCATTCCTGCCGTCAGCCCGCGCTGTACGGGATAGGGGGCCGGTGCAGGAGCGCCGGGAGCGGTCGCCGCGCGAACATAAGCAGTGGCGATACTGCGGCCTGCGCGACCGCTGAACACGCGGCTCACGAGTGTGTCTTCCGGCGCGGTGTGTGCCAATGCATCCGCCCAAGCTTGTGGAATTTTCGCTTCGGGGCAGCGCAGGAAACCGGTGCCGATCTGCACGGCGCTCGCGCCCAGCATCAATGCCGCAGCCACGCCGCGCGCATCGGCAATGCCACCACTGGCGATCACGGGAAGCTTGACTGCATCCACGATGGCCGGCAGCAGGGCGAAAAGTCCGACCTGTTTGCGCTCAGCTTGCTCGGCATCGAAACATCCCCGATGACCGCCCGCTTCCGAACCTTGCGCCACGATGACGTCGGCTCCCGCCGCTTCGGCTGCCCGTGCTTCCGCCAATGTGGTCACGTTCGCGAACCAGGATGCGCCGCATGACTTGAAGCGCGCGACCCAATCGGGCGGGTACAGGCCCATAATCGAAGAGACGATGGGCGGGCGCATCTCCAGAATCGTCTCGCATTGCTCGGCGAAATCCGGTGGGGGCGCATCTCCCGCTTCCGCCGGTACGGGCGGCCCCCATTGAGCGAGAAAGGTGCGCACGCGGGTTTCGTGCTCCAGGTTTCTCGCGGGCGGCGGATCGGGAATCCAGTTGTTGAGCTGAAATACGCCATTGCCTTGCGCGCGCACCTCGGAGACCCACGCTACGATTTCGTCTCGAGACATCAGCAGCACGCCGCAGGCGCCCGCGCCGCCCGCTCTCATCACCGAAATGGACAGCGAAGGCGGACAAGCGCCGGCCATGGGCGCCAGCAAAATCGGCATCCGCAGCCCGAAGCGTTGACAGAAATTTTCAACTCTGCTGGCGATAACATTCATTAATGCGCCACTCCATCAAGGTTTTCGCCTGTTCGGCTTGCCACCACCGCGACGAACCGCGGCTCGTCCATGATCACTGTGCGCGGTCATGATCTGCCTGCGAGCAACTCATCCAGTTGCGCGAACTGTTCGGGCAGGCCTTCCGCCGAGCCGGAGAGGGCCTCCTCCAGGGCCGCTTCCGTGGGATAGCGTTCGTGGAGAGTGACCAGCGTATTGCCGGCATTTTCCTCGAACGTCACCGTGGTCACGGCGCCCTGATCGCTCTCTTCATTCGTCCAGACGATGCGTTTGTTCGGCGTTACCTCTTTATACGTGCCGAAGAATGCCATCGTCTGATTGAAGGCCGGGTGGCGGAACTCCAGGCGGTACGTGCCCCCGGTGCGAATGTCCATCTCGCACGAGACCAACGACATGCCCGCCGACTTCGGAACCCACCAACGCTTGAACAATTCGGGTTTGCTCCACGCTTCGAAGACGATATGCATGGGGGCATCGAATGTTCGCGTCACGAAGAGCTCGCGGTCGGACTTGCGTTTCACGATGGTGCGATTCACGGCAGCGGAATCATCTTTCTGTTCCTTGGACATTCGTATTCTCTGGCTTTTAAGTTGCGTAACACGTTCGTCCAGTGCGTTGAAGCGTGCGCTTCGGTGCTGCTCGCTCCAGACGGTCTCAGACGTAGTTCACTTTCAGGCTCGAGGCTTTCGCCTGTACCCCTCCGCTTCCACCGCGATGAACCGTGGTTCTTCCGAATCCAGTTGCATCGCGGTGAGTTGGCCGCCCCATACCGCGCCGGTATCGATGGCGTAGATGCCCAGGCCCGCGAAGCGGCCCAGCGTGGACCAGTGGCCGCAGACGATGCGCGATTCGCGCGGTTTGCCGCCGGGCACTTCATACCAGGGATAGAGGCCAGCCGGCTGCGTGCCGGGCGCGCCGTTGGCGTCGAAGTCGAGGCGGCCGTGCATGTCGCAGAAGCGCATGCGCGTGAGGATGTTGATCGCGGCGCGCAGGCGGTCGTGTCCGCGCAGTTTTGCCGACCAGCGCGCGGGTTTGTTGCCGAACATCCGCGCCAGCAGCGCGCGGTGGCCCGGCCCACGCAGCGCGCGTTCGACTTCTTGGCCGTGTCGCAGCGCCTGTTTCAACGTCCACGACGGCGCGATGCCTGCGTGCACCAGCGTGAAGTTCAACGCCTCGTCGTGATGGATCAGTTTGCAGTGGCGCAACCAGTCGACTAGCGTCCCACCGTCCTCGGCTTGCACCACGCGGCGCAGATCGGGGTTGACGTGGCTCTTCGCTTCCGCGCTGCGCTGCGCGACCGCGAGCAAACTCAAATCATGATTGCCGAGCACGACGATGCAGTGCTCGCGCAATCCGTGCACCAGCCGCAACACTTCCAGCGATTCGCCGCCGCGATTGACTAGGTCACCGCAGAACCATAACGTGTCCGCGGCCGGATCGAACTTCAGGCGATCCAGCAGGCGTTGCAGTTCGGGATAGCAGCCTTGCACATCGCCGATGGCGTAGATCGCCACGATGCGCTCAATGCAAGGTGCGCGGCACCGACAGCACGAATTCCGGAATCGGCGTTTGGAAATCGGTGCCGTCGTCGGCGTGCAGGAAATATTCGCCGCGCATGGTGCCGACGCTGGTCGCCAGCACCGCGCCGGAGGTATAGACGTAACCTTCGCCCGGCCGCAGTCGTGGCTGTTCGCCGACCACGCCTTCGCCGCGCACCTCCTCGATCTTGCCGTTGGCGTCGGTGATCACCCAATGCCGTGACAGCAGCCGTGCCGGCACCTCGCCGACGTTGCGCAGCGTAATGGTGTAGGCGAACACGTAGCGGTCGGCTTCCGGTTGCGACTGCTCGACCACGAAACGCGTGTCAACCGAAACCTCGATCGCGTATGGATTGTCGTTGCGTTCCGGCATGTGCGGGATTTTCCGCGAGGAAAGGGCTACCGGCAAGTCTTCTGGCCCCTTGCCTGGAATGCTGAAGGGCAAACTATCGTTCGTGACCCGATATTTCGTCACGACGTCCGGCCACGCGCGCCAGCGCCACGTATTGCTGCGGAGCCAGCGTCTCGGCGCGCGCTCTCGGGTCGATGCCGGCGCCGCATATCGTTTCGACATCCATAGTGCCGGACAGCGCATTGGCGAGCGTCTTGCGGCGCTGGCCGAATGCGGCGCGCACGATTTGCTCGATCGCCGGCATCAGTTGCGCTTCCGGCAGTAGCGATTGCGGCCGCGGGATCAAGCGCACCACCGCAGATTCGACTTGCGGCGGGGGACGGAACGCGCCAGCCGGCACGCGCAGCAGTGGCTCGACCGTGCAGACCAGTTGCAGCATCACGCTCAGGCGTCCATACGTCTTGCTGCCCGGCATCGCGGCCATGCGATCGACCACTTCCTTCTGCAGCATGAAGTGCATATCTTCGATTGCGCGCGTGTGTTGCAGGCAGTGAAAAAGGATCGGGGAGGAGACGTAGTAGGGCAGGTTACCGACAAGCCGCAGTTTGCGGTCGCCGGCGAGCGCGGTGAAGTCGGCTTGCAACACGTCGGCGTGCAGGATCGTCAAATCACCGTGCGCGCGTGCGCGCTCGCGCAGCGGTTCGATCAATTCGGAATCGAGTTCAATCGCGGTCAGCACGCGAGCCTTGTCGAGCAGCGGCAAGGTCAATGCGCCTTCGCCCGGTCCGATCTCGACGAGATGTTCACCGGGTTTTGGATCGATCGCCGCGACGATGCGCTCGATGATGCCGCGCTCGTGCAGAAAATGCTGGCCGTAATGTTTCTTGGGGCGGGGCATGTTGTGGATCGCCATCCCGGCACAAGCCAGGAATGCATTGTGTCCTCGGGTCAGATCAAATTGGATTCCGGCTTGCGCCGGAATCACGAGGGGATGGGGCTGAGCGAGTTCGGCGTTTCGCCAGTTGCAAGGCCACTTCCGCCGCGGCAAACAGGCTGGACGGATCGGCGCGGCCGGTGCCGGCGAGATCGAGGGCGGTGCCGTGATCAACCGAAGTGCGGACGAAGGGCAGGCCGAGCGTGATGTTGACCGTGCGGTCGAACGCTTCGCTTTTCAGCACCGGCAAGGCCTGGTCGTGATACATCGCCAGCACCACATCGAAGCGTTCGCGTTGCGAAGGCACGAAGGCGGTGTCCGCGGACAGCGGACCGATCAGTTCCATGTCCTCGCCGCGCAGCGTTTCCATCGCGGGAATGATCGTGTCGATTTCCTCCGAACCGAGATGTCCGCCTTCGCCCGCGTGCGGGTTCAAACCCAGCAGCGCGATGCGCGGCCGTGCGATGCCGAACTTCGCGATCATTTCCGTGTGCACGATGCGCAGCGTGCGGGTCAACGATTCGCGCGTGATTGCCGCCGGCACTTTGGAAAGCGGCAAGTGCGTGGTAGCAAGCGCGACGCGTAACTCGGGCGAAGCCAGCATCATCACCACTTCGCTGTTCGCGCGTTGCGCGAAGAATTCGGTATGGCCGCTGAAGGCCTCGCCCGCGTCGTTGATCACCGACTTCTGCACCGGCGCGGTGACCAGCGCATCGAATTCGCCGCACATGCAACCATCCGCCGCACGCGCCAGCGCATTCAACACGTGAAAGGCGTTGCGTGGATCGGGTCGGCCGGGAACCTCATCAACACGCAATGGCGTTTCGATCACACGCAAGGTTCCGGCCGCGCGCAGCACTCGCGACGCGCCGTCGAACGTTTCGAGATTCAGGGCAACGCCGCAGCGCTGCGCCGCGCGCTGCAAAAGTGAGGAATTCGAGATAGCGATCAGGTCGGCGGGAAAGGACGAGGCCGCCAGCCGCGCGATCAGATCCGGGCCGACGCCGGCGGGTTCGCCGGCGGTGAGGGCGAGGCGCGGCAGCGATGCCGCTGCGTTCATTGCGCGCCGGAATTCCCCGTCGAGGTGCTGGCGGTCTGATCGGCGCCTTGGGCGCCCGGCAGGCGTATGTCGATATACGCATCCGAACGCAGGTCGCGCAGGAACTGATCGTAAGCTTCCGTGCCCTTGCGTGCGGCGATCGCCTGCCGCGCCTGCTCCCGCTGGATGTCTTCGGTCTTGTCGGCCTGGCGCGTGCCCAGCAACTGAATCAGGTGCCAGGAACCGTCCTGGCTCTTGAACGGCTGCGATACCTGGCCCGGTTGCATGGTCGAAACCAGATTGCCGATGTCGGTGCCCCAGTCGTCGTGCATGAACCAGCCCATGTCACCGCCGACATTGGCGGTGGTGGTGTCGTCGGAATCCTTTTTCGCCAGTTCGCCGAAATCCTGATGCTGATCGACGATGCTGTGGTAGATCTGGTTGATGCGGTTCTGCGCATCTTGGTCGGACACCAGTGCGCTCGGTTTGATCATGATGTGACGCGCGTGATACTCGGTGACGATCTGGCGTGCGTCCGCGCCGCGCTTCTCGATCACTTTGACGATGGTGAAGCCGCCGGGCGTGCGCAACGGCTGCGACACCTGACCCGGCTGCATCTGATCGATCTGCGAAGCGAACGCGCCCGGCAGTTCGTCCACGCGCCGCCAGCCGAGATCGCCGCCTTCCAGGGCATCCTGCGCATCGGACGAACTGATCGCCTCGGCGCGGAAATCCTTGCCGGCCTTCAGATCGGCTTCGATCTTGTCGGCCTTGGCCTGCGCGGCCGCGATCGCCTTCGCATCTGCGCCGTCCGGCAGCGCGATGTCGATGTGCGCCAGATGGACCTCGCCCGCCTTGAAGGCCGGGTTTGCGATCATGTTGTCGATTTCCGCGTCCGAAACCTGCGCGGATTGCTGCATCACCTGTTGGCGCAGGCGCTGGATCAGCAACTGGTCGCGCAGGTTGTCGCGGAAGGCGGCGTAGTCGACGTGGTCCTGCGCCATTGCCTGCTGCAATTGCGCAACCGTCATCTTGTTCTGCTGCGCGACGGAGGCCATCGCCGCGTCCAGTTCGTCGTCGGAAACGCGCAGGCCGTTGTCGTGCGCGCGTTGCACCTGCAGCTTGTTGAGGATCAACCGCTCCAGCACCTGCCTCTGCAGCACGTCCGCCGGCGGCAGCTGGTCTGGATGATCCGCATACTGATGTTGCACCGTGGCCATCGCCTGATCCAGTTCGCTTTGCAGGATCACGTCATCGTTGACCACGGCGACGATGCGGTCGAGCACGGCATCCTGCGATTGCGCGCCGGGTGGGTTGTCCGCGCCCAGCAGTTGGGCGGAAGCCGGCAGCGCGGCACCGAAGACCAGCAGGGAAGCGGCGCCGAAGGAGAGAAGTGTTTTCATGGGCAGGGCTGCAATGCAGCGACAGGTGCAAAGAAGTGGATTGTAGCGTAACGCGCATCCAATCCCCGCAGGGCCGGGCATGGTCCGCCGATTTCCGAGCTGACGCGGCTGACAAAGCCCGTTCCATCAGGGTGTGGAACTCGAATTCGACCGTTCGCGGGGCCGAAAGTGCCCAGTCGCTCCATCGGGGCCCTGCCGCTGACTGGCTGTTTGAGTGCAGGGGAGGCTCGCAGGCGAGCGGGGGTGGAAGCAACCTGCGGTAACTGGAGCCGTGGACTTTACGCTCGTTCGAACGTCACTGATACCCGAGGATCGCGTGATGCAGGAAGTCTTCGGTCTTCTGGCCGTAAGAACCCAGCCCCTTCAGTTCGACCTCGAAGAACACCGCGTTGTTCACGTCGCCCTGGTAGTCGCGCACGTAGCGACGCACCAGCACGCGTGCGGCCGTGCAGCAGCTGTCCCATTCCAGGCCCGCGAAGGCGTCCACCACTTTCCTGTCGCGCAACGAATAGTCGTAGCGGCCGACCAGCTTCCAGTTGTCGTTGACCGGATATTCGCTCGACACGTCGACCTGTTCCAGCAAACCGCGCCGGTAGCGATAGGCCAGATTCAGCACGCCGTCTTCCTTGATGCGGCGCTGGATACCGATGGTCGAGACATCGGTTTCGTCTGTGTTGGGATTCCACTGCTGTGAGGCGGTGAAACGCCAGTTGTCGGAAATGGCTATCTGCAGGTTGCCGACGTAGTTGGAACCGTTGTAGCTCGTGGTCTTGTCGTTGGGCGCGTAAGTCACCAGTTGCGGATCGAAATAGCGGATCTGGCCGATGCTGGCCGAGAGCTTCTCCACGCCGTTTTCGTCCAGCAGCCGCGTGGTCAATGCCAGTGAAAGGTTGTTGGCGTTCTCCTGACGGTCTGCGCCCGAGAAGCTGTTGGTGGTGAACAGTTGCCAGAAATCGAATGTCAGCGGTTGCGTGTCGAACAGCGGCAAGTCGTTCTGATTGCGATACGGCACGCGCAGGTAGTAGATGCGCGGTTCCAGTGTCTGCGTGTAGCTGTTGCCGAACAAGTTGACGTCGTCGCGCTCGAAGATCAGGCCCGCATCCACGTCGAAAATCGGCACGCCGCGCGTCGGCGAAGTCGGGCCGCCCGGTTGCACGGGCTGCTGCAGGTTGTAGGCGGTATAGCGATAACCCAATTCCGGCCGCACGAACCACGCGGCGCCCTGCAGCGGCCAAGTGAGATATGGATAGATATCCGCGCGCTCGCCGCCAGGGCGGAACGAACTTTCGAAGCGCACCGCCTCCGCGTGCACGCCCCATTCGGGGCCGCCGAGAGGGCCGAATGGCCGGTCGGCATCGAAGAACAGCCGCGGCAGGCGCTTGTACGGCTCGGCTGAATCGGGAATGGTGGGATCGGTGATCTGCCACGTGTCCACGCCCAGACCCGCATCCCACCATGTGCCGCTGCCGTTGATGTAGGCGGACGAACCGAGCAGCGAAGTTGCGGCGATGATCAGATTGGTGCCGAAATCCTGGAAATAGCTCTTGTCGCTGACGTGATTGATGTTGGTGTTGAAACTCCACCCCGGCGCAAGAGTGGTGTTGTCGACGAAATGCAGCAGGCCGCGGTCGCGGTCCGCTACCTTGTCGTGCGGCATGTAATCCACCTGCAGGATACCGCTGCTGTTGCCGATCAGATAACGGAATTCGCCGCCCAGCATCAAACCGCGTTTGCTGTAGTAGCGCGGCGTCACCGTCGCGTCGTAGTTCGGCGCGAGATTGAAGTAATACGGCAGAGAGAACCAGAAACCGGCATGACTGCTGCTGCCGAAACTCGGGTAGAGAAAACCCGACTGCCGCTGCTTGTCGATCGGAAAGCGCATGTACGGCAGCCAAAGGACCGGCACGCCCTTCACGCGCAGGGTGACGTTGTGCGCGCGGCCGATGCCGGTGGTCTGGTCGGCGGCCATGGTGCTTGAACGGATTTCCCACACGCGGTCGCTGGGATCGCAGGTCGAGAACGTGCCTTGCAGATAGTTCGCGTGATCGGCATCGATCACCGTCGCCTGCCTGGCTGTGCCGTTGCCGCGCGAGGTCAACATCTGGTAACGCACGTTGTCGGCCACGCCGTGTTCGGGATCGGTGGTGCCGCGCATCGAATCGGCTGACATCAATTCGCTGCGGTCCTGGTAACGCACGTTGCCTTGCGCGAAATATTCGGTGCTGTCCTGCGTGTAATCCACGCGATCGGCGCGCAGCAACTGATCCAGCCGCTGCAGGCGCACATCGCCGTAGAGATGGAACACGTTGCTGTCGGGGCTCTCGACGCGGTCGGCCTGCGCCTCGGAGGTCGACAAGGAAGCATCGCCCGTGGTCGGCAGCCCGGGCACGTAGAAATCCAGCAGATCGTTCTTCTTGCAGAGCGAGAAATCGTTCTTGACCTTCGGGCAGGTGAACGCGCCCAGCGGACAGACGATTTTCGAGCCTTGCGCCACTGCCGCGGCAGCCGGTAATGCGACAAGCGCAATGGCGAAGGCGAGTGCGCGCGGCTTCGGCGAAAGAGGTCGGCGCGGCACGTGGCGATCCTTCAGTGCAGTAAACGCGCGTAAGCTAGCAGAAAGCGGCCGCGGGGTGCATCAGCGCCATCCCGACGAAATGGGATACCGCCTCTCGCGTCCGAACGCGCAAGTCGATACGCGTGGACCGGGCGCGGACTGGCGGCGCTTGAATTCATTGGCCAGCACCATCCGCACCACGCGGTGCACGATATCGGCATCGAAGCCGGTTGCGGCAATTTCCGCCTGCGACTGCGCGCCTTCAATATAGCGCGCAAGGATGCCATCGAGAATATCGTAGGGCGGCAGCGAATCCTGATCGGTCTGATCCGCGCGCAGTTCGGCCGAGGGCGGGCGATCGATCACCGCCGACGGGATCGATTCGTTTCGCGTATTGCGCCACTTCGCCAACTTGTACACCTGCGTCTTGTACACGTCTTTCAATGGTGCGTAGGCGCCGCACATGTCGCCATACAAGGTCGCGTAGCCGACCGCCATTTCGCTCTTGTTGCCGGTCGAAAGCAGCAATGCGCCGGTCTGGTTCGACAGCGCCATCAACAGCACGCCGCGCGCGCGCGATTGCAGGTTCTGTTGCGTGATGTCGGAAGGGTCGAGCCCGCCGCAGGCGGGTTCCAGCGTGCGCACGAAGGCTTCGAATGCGGATTCGATCGACAGATCCAGGTAACGCACACCCAGCGTTTGCGCCTGGGCGCGCGCTTCGCGCAGCGACAGCTCCGATGTGTAGCGCGACGGCAGCATGACTGCGGTGACATGCTCTGCGCCCAGCGCATCCACGGCGACGGCGAGTGTCAACGCCGAATCGATGCCGCCGGACAAACCCAGCAGCACGTCTTTGAAACCGTTCTTGCTTACGTAGTCGCGCACGCCGCGCATCAGGCCGACGTAGAGGATCGCTTCCTCGCTTGTATCGCCATGCGCCGGCCAATCAAGCGCGCGCAGCGTGCGCGTGTGCGAATCGAATTCCGCAAACAACAGATGCTCCTGGAACGACGGCGCGCGCGCCATCACCTCGCCGCTTGCGCTGACCAGCAGCGAGGAACCGTCGAACAGCAGATCGTCTTGTCCGCCGATCGTGTTGACGTAGGCGATGGGCAGGCCGTTTTCGGTCGCGCGTTGTGCCAGCAGCGCTTCGCGTGTGGCGGCTTGATGCGTGTCGTAAGGCGAGGCATTGATCACCAGCAGCAATTGCGCGCCATTCGTCGCGGCTTTCGCGGCCGGTTCGGCTTCCCAGATGTCCTCGCAGATCAGCAGGCCGATGCGCACGCCTCGGCAATCGAACACCAGCGGCTCCCTGCCGGCACGGAACCAGCGTTTCTCGTCGAAGACCGTGTAATTCGGCAGCGCCTGCTTGTGATACGTCGCGAGGATTTCGCCATCCGCGATCACCGATGCCGCGTTATACACCTCGCCGATGCTGTGCGGGTGGCCGACCACGGCGGTGATGCCATCGATGTCATTCGCAAGCGGGGAAAGTTCGCGCTCGCAACCGGCAAGAAAGCCGGGGCGCAACAGCAGATCCTCTGCCGGATAGCCGCACAACGATTGTTCCGGGAACGCGATCAAAGCCGCGCCGCGTTCACGCGCTGCATTTGCAAGTTCGCGCATCCGCATCGCATTCGCCGCCACCGCGCCGACCGGAAAATCGAATTGCGCGAGGGCGAATCTCAGAACGTTCATGAGGGGTCGACCCCTTCCCTGCTTGCGGGGGAAGGAAGAGCAATGAACAAGCTCGACGCAATTACAGCATCTTTTCGGCCAACGTCCTGCCCAGATCAGCCGGAGACTTCACGGTGGCGACGCCGGCCTTCTCAAGTGCCGCGAACTTGGCTGCGGCAGTGCCCTTGCCGCCGGAAATGATCGCGCCGGCGTGGCCCATGCGCTTGCCGGCCGGCGCGCTGGCACCGGCGATGAATGCGACGACAGGTTTCGTCACGTTCTCGGCGATGAATTCAGCGGCTTCCTCTTCCGCGCTGCCACCGATCTCGCCGACCATGATGATGCCCTTGGTTTGCGCATCGTCCTGAAACAGGCGCAGGCAGTCGATGAAATTGAGTCCAGAGATCGGATCGCCGCCGATGCCGATCACCGTCGATTGTCCCAGACCGACGTTGGTCGTCTGGAACACCGCTTCGTAAGTGAGCGTGCCCGAGCGCGACACGATGGCGACCGAACCGGCCTTGTGGATGTGGCCGGGCATGATGCCGATCTTGCATTCGCCGGGCGTGATGATGCCGGGGCAGTTCGGGCCGATCAGCACGGTATCCGGATATTCCTTCAGCACGTTCTTGACGCGCAGCATGTCCAGCACCGGAATGCCTTCGGTGATCGCCACGATCGCGCGCACGCCGGCGGCTGCGGCTTCGAGGATGGCATCGGCCGCGAACGGCGGCGGCACGAAGATCATCGAGGCATCCGCGCCGGTGTCGTCCACGGCGTCTTGCACGGTGTCGTAGACCGGCAGACCGATGTGTTCGGTGCCGCCCTTGCCGGGCGTGACGCCGCCGACCAGTCTGGTGCCGTAATCCAGCGCCTGTTCGGAATGGAACGTGCCCTGTTGGCCGGTGAAGCCCTGGCAGATGACTTTGGTGGATTTATTGACGAGGACGGACATGGATTCTTCCGCAATTTTGACGAATGGTTCCCGGATCAACGCACATCCTGT
>JAJPID010000041.1 GCA_021324945.1 Lysobacterales bacterium
AAGACCACGAGGTTGATAGGCGCGGTGTGCAAGCACAGCAATGTGTTCAGCTTACGCGTACTAATGATCCGTGCGGCTTGACCATATAACCCCAAGACGTTTTCGTGTGCTTCCCTGCACGAGAGAGTGACCATACGTGGCCGCACCTCTCAAGGAAAGCACTTCCTCGACACACGTTGAGGCTGGATTGAGTCGAACGCTCGTCACATCCCAAGACCTTATGCCGATGTCGCGCGATGCGCGCATCGCCCCCTTTCCTTGGCGGCAATAGCGGTGTGGTCCCACCCGATCCCATCTCGAACTCGGAAGTGAAACGCGCCAGCGCCGATGGTAGTGTGGCTCAAGCCATGCAAGAGTAGGTCACCGCCAAGGGCTTAAACGAAGAAGACCCCGCCCCAATGGGCGGGGTCTTTTCGTTTGTGTTCTCTGGGAGGGTCTATTCGCGCATAGCTATCGCCATGCAAGAGTAAGGCGAGTCGGCGCGCTTGGCAGATGCCTTGAATGCATCTGCTGCGTCGACGGGCGCCCAGTCATGGAGGGCTGGGGGGCGCCTGCTCCATGGACGGCTGCTTGCAGAAGCTTCAAGCGAATTCACGCCCGCCCCTCTCGGTGGACATCACGTCCGCTGATCGCGAGCGATGGCCCGAAACGAATTGCGCTTTTGCTCACACCTTCCGCAATTCGCGCAACTACCCGCCCGCCTTCACCTCATCCGCCACCTCGTACAATCTCACTAGCGGCTCCATGTCAAGCAGGAACTTGTCATCTTCCGCGAAGTAAACCGCGCGCTCGGGTTGATCACCCGCGAAGACGCGCAACGCGTCTAGCGATTCCCACAGCGACAGCAACTGGAACTCGCAATGGTCGCCCTGCACGCGCCGCAATACCCACGCGCCGCGCTGGCCCGGCTGCTGCGCCAGCGCCTGCAACGCGGTCTGCTGCAGGTGTTCGAGATAGGCGTCGGCTTGATCCTTCGGCGTGATGCCGCGCCAGATGCGCATGATCATGGATGCAATTCCCTCCGTTGCGCCGTCGGCATTTTCCACTTGCTGCGCTCGCGTTCGACGCGTTTGTGTTCGCCTTCGGCGAGGACCTTGACGCGATTGAACGAATTCAGCCACAGCAGATTGTGTTCGGCTTCCTCTTCCGCGGCGGCATCCGGCACGCGGTTGAATGGAATGCGCATCGGTGCTGCGTCGTGCGCCATCGCTTCCTGCATGGCGCCGAAATAAATCTTGTTGTGGCCGAAGCGCGCGTTGATGCGGTCGATCGTGCCGTTCAGCGCATCCGCCGCGCGGTCGTCCTCGAACAGTCGCCGCGACGCGTGATCGCGCGGCACCAGTCCATGCAGGGTGACGCTGACGGAAAGCGGCCGCGTTCTGGCCGGCAGCGCATGCTCGTCGAGCGCGCGATTGAGCATGCGCAGAAACGCGCGGCTGTCATCGGTGGGATCGAACGTCAGATCGCGCTCCCAGCGCGGCTCCACGCCCATCAGACGGATGCGGACCGCCAGCGCGCCGGCCAGGAATTGCTCGCGGCGCAACCGCATCGCCGCCTTGGCCAGCAATTTGTTGAGCACGGAACGCGCGCCGGTAGCCGTGCGCAATTCGGGCGACAGCACGTGCGAATGTCCCACCGAGCCGCGCTCGGTCTTGCGCGGCGGCAGCCACGCGCCGCGCAGCAGCGCCCACATGCGTTCGCCTTCGATGCCGTTCCAGGCGCAGCGCAATGTCTGTTTAGGCGCAGCGGTCAGCTCGCGCATGGTATGGATGTCGAGTGCATGCAGGCGCGCTTCCATCGACGGGCCGATGCCGCACAGATCGCGCAATTGCAGCGCGTGCAGGGTATGCGGCAAATCGGCCTGCTCGATGATCGTCAAGCCATCGGGCTTTTGCATGTCCGACGCGGTCTTGGCCAGCAATTCGTTGGGCGCGATGCCGATCGAGCAGCGCAACGTATCGCCGCCGGTCAGCGCGCGGATTTCCTGCTTGATGCGCAGCGCCAGCGCTTCGGCGTTGGCGCGCCGGCGCTGGGTACCCATCAGTTCGCAAGCCACTTCGTCGATCGAGCGCACGCCGCGCGTGACATCATTGTCGCCCAGCACCGGAATCACGCGGTCGATCGCACGCAACAGCCGGTGGTGCCATTCGACATATTTCGCCGGGCGTGCCAGCACGAATTCGATCTGCTGACACAGCTTGCGCGCGTCCCGCACCAGAGTGCCGGTTTGCACGCCGTAGCGTTTGGCTTCCACGCTGGCCGCGATACAGCAGGTGGTTTCGGCGTGCACCGGCACCACACCGATCGGCCGTTTGCGCAGGCGCGGATTTTCCTGCTGCTCCACCGAAGCGAAGTAACTGTTGAAATCGACGAACAGGCTGCGCAGGGTCATGGCGCCGAAATGATTTGCTCACAGCGTGTGTAGCCTAACCCGGTCGCATGTTCGGAGACGGTTAAGCGGTCGATTAACGGATCGCATTCCGTAGCGCCTGTTCAAGTGGTGTAGGATCTGCCAGCGATAGCAGATACATCACGCCTACGTCGTCTTCCAGTACGCATACGCGCTGGCGTTCGGTGAGCAGGCACAGCGCCTTGCGCCCGTTGCGCAGGCGATACCAGCCACCGCTGAATCCAGGCAGGCCGATGCCCATCGTGCGCAGCAGTGGGCGCAAATCCGGATGCAGTTCGAGATCCACTTCGCGCAAACCGCGCGGCGCCAGTTGCCGCAATGCGACCAGCCGACTGCTGACGCCGCTGTCGATACCGATCGCCTGCGCATTCAAGGCGACGCCCGCGCGGCGGATGCGCGATGCGAGAAACAGATAAAGCAGTTGCAGCAGAACCAATGGGCCAAGCAAGGCACTGCCGGCCAGCCACAGCGGCACGCCGTGCGTCAGCGCCAGCGAGAACATGATCAGCAGCAGCACGCCGCTGGGCACGAACATCCAGAACATCAGCCAGCGTAGCGGCCGCTCGCGATCGCCGGACAGCGGTAGGACTTGCGCGGAAAGGGATTCGCTCATCTGCGGATGCTCGCATTGCCCTGTGCTAGTTTATCGACATGACCACTCTGCGCCGCACCCGCATCGTCGCCACCCTCGGCCCGGCCACCGACGCCGACAACATGCTGGAACGCATCCTGCGCGAAGGCGTGGACGTGGTGCGATTGAATCTCTCGCACGGCACGGCTGCGGATCACGAGAAGCGCGCCGAAGCCGTGCGCGTGGTGGCGCAGAAGATCGGCTGCGAAGTCGGTGTGCTGGCCGATTTGCAAGGACCGAAGATCCGCGTCGAGCGCTTCGCCAACGGCGCAGTGATATTGCAACCGGGCCAGCCGTTCACGCTGGATTGCCGCAAGAATGCGCCGCCCGGCGACGATTCGCGCGTGGGCGTCAGCTATCTCGGCCTCATCAACGACGTGCAGAGCGGCGACGTGCTGTTGCTGGACGATGGCCTGATCGCGCTGCAGGTGAAGGAGGTCGCGCGCGAACAAGTCCATTGCATCGTGCTGATCGGCGGCCGGTTGTCGGATCGCAAGGGGCTGAACCGGCAGGGCGGCGGCTTGTCGCTGGGCGCGCTGTCCGACAAGGATCGTGCAGACATCAAACTGGCCGCGCAACTGCGCGCGGATTTTCTTGCCGTTTCGTTCGTGCGTTCGGCGGCCGACATCGAAGAGGCGCGCGCGCTGCTGCGCGAAGCCGGTGGCGCGGCCGCAATCGTCGCCAAGATCGAGCGCGCCGAGGCGATCGATGCGTTGGAAGAAATCGTCGATGCGGCCGATGCGGTGATGGTTGCGCGCGGCGATCTGGGCGTGGAGATTGGCGACGCCGAATTGCCGGGGCTACAGAAGAAGATCATCCGCGAAGCGCTGATTCGCAACCGCGCAGTGATCACCGCCACGCAGATGCTGCAATCGATGGTGGAAGCGCCGATCCCGACGCGCGCAGAAGTGCTGGACGTGGCGAATGCGGTGATCGACGGCACCGATGCGGTGATGCTGTCGCAGGAAACCGCGGCCGGCAAGCATCCGGACAAAGCCGTCGCCGCGATGCGCCGCGTCTGCCTCGGCGCGGAGCGTCAATTCGAACCGACCGAGGACATGTCGCCCGCCGCGCACCGCATCGACCGCAGCGATCAGGCGATCGCGATGTCGGCGATGTTCCTGGCTGCGCGCGTGGGCGTGCGCGCGATCATCGCGCTGACCGAATCGGGCAGCACCGCGCAATGGCTGTCGCGCTTCCGCTCGAAGGTGCCCATCTACGCGCTCTCGCGCAGCGCCGCCGCGCGCCGCCGCATGCTGCTGCTGCGCGATGTCACGCCGGTCGCATTCGATCCCAGCGACGGCGATCCCGCGCACGTCGCGCGCGCCGCCGTGCAACTGCTGTTCTCGCAAAATGTGCTGAGCGTGGGCGACCTGGTGCTGCTGACGCATGGCGACCACACCGGCCGCGGCGGCGGTACCAATACCTTGAAACTGCTGCACGTCGGAGAAGACGGTATTGCGGAGAGTTTGCGAGATTTGTGATGAAGCCGGGAATCGGGAATCGGGAATGGAGGATCACAACAGCGGCTATTGCAGCGCTTTCGACCTTCGGAATTGGCCATGCAAATGCCGCGAAGAGTCTCCGCGCGGTTCCACCCGATCAGATCGATCACTACTGGATCAGGACCAACACCGAGCTCGACGTCGACGTGCCGAACTTCGGCAAGAATCTGGACAAGCCGACGTGCTCGGCGGTGACCTACATCATCGGTTCGGACGGTGTAACACGCGACATCACGGTTCAACGCACGGTGCCTGCGGGCGATCTGGCGCTGGTCGCCAAGAGCGCGGTCGCAGACCTGCATTACGCGCCGGCGTCCGGCAATGACGCGCGCGAGCCGGTGTTCACCTACATCGTGATGCCGTTCAACCTGCCGGCCGATCCGGCGGCGCGCGCGAAGATCACCGCGGCGTGTCTGCTCAAGGATTTTCCGAAGGGGTATCAATAATCGTCATCCCGGCCAGGGATTGGCCGGGATCCAGATCCATGGACGGAAGTGCCGCTGGAGCCCAGTTCGCGCCGGCGCGACGCAGCCGGAGCGCGAGCCGCACCACCGTAACGTCTGATCTATAATTCCCCGTTCGTCCCACCACAGCGGACCCGCCATGAGCATCGAGCAACTGGAAACCGTCGCGCAGGCGATGGTCGCGCCCGGGAAGGGCATCATCGCGATCGACGAATCCACCGGCACGATCAAGAAGCGTTTCGATTCGGTCGGCATCCCGAATACCGAAGAGAACCGCCGCGCCTACCGCGAGATGCTGCTGACCTCGCCGGGCTTGGGCGAGCACATTTCCGGCGCGATCCTCTATGACGAAACCATCCGCCAGTCCACGCGCGATGGCGTGCCGTTCACCAAGGTGATGCGCGAAGCCGGGATCATTCCGGGCATCAAGGTCGATCTGGGTGCAAAACCGCTGGCCGGTTTTCCGGGAGAGTTGGTCACCGAGGGTCTGGATGGCCTGCGCGAAAGGCTGGCCGAATACGTCAAGCTCGGCGCCGAATTCGCCAAATGGCGCGCGGTGATCACCATCGGCGAGGACATGCCCAGTTCCACCTGCATCGATTCCAACGCGCACGCGCTCGCGCGTTACGCGGCGCTGTGCCAGGAAGCCGGCATCGTGCCGATGGTGGAACCCGAAGTGCTGATGGACGGCGACCACGACATCGAAACCTGCTACGACGTCACCGAAGCCACGCTGCGTGCGCTGTTCGCCTCGCTGTATGAACACAACGTGATGCTGGAAGGCACGATCCTGAAAGCCAGCATGGTGCTGTCCGGCAAGGAGTGCACCGAGCAAGCCGGCGTTGAGGAAGTGGCCGAAGAAACCATCCGCTGCCTGAAATCCACCGTGCCGGCGGTACTGCCGGGCATCGTGTTCCTGTCCGGTGGACAGAGCGACGAAGACGCGACCGCGCACCTGAACGCGATGAACCAGATGGGCCCGCATCCGTGGCCGCTGTCGTTCTCCTACGGTCGCGCGATGCAGTCCGCCGCGCTGGCGCTGTGGGCCAAGGACATGGCCGCCAACTTCACCGCGGCGCAGAAGATCGTGGTCGAACGCGCGCGCGATAACGGTCTGGCCGCGCTGGGGCAGTGGAAGAAAGCCGCCTGAGGAATGTTGTATTGCGGATAACGATGTCACTTCGGACGTGGTTACCCGCGGCAGCGACACCAGCAGCACGGACACCTACTTCGCGCCGGATGTCGGCGGCACGCTGATGGCGGAAGATCTGAACGGCGATTGGTACGACTATGTCTGGCTCAATGGCCGGGTGGTCGAGGTGATCTCCAATGGCGGCGTGTATTCGCTGCACGACGACCAGACCGGTCGCCCGGAAGTCATGACCGCCCCGGGCAGCAACACGATCGCGTGGAAGGTCCATCCGTTGCCGTTCACCAGCACGGCGATGACCAACGTCTGGGGACCCTTCAACCTTGGCTTCCCCGGCCAGTACTTCGACGAAGAGGACGGGCTGTACTACAACGGCGCGCGGGACTACAGTCCGGGGCTTGGGCGCTACATCGAGAGCGATCCGATCGGGTTGGTGGGTGGGATAAACACGTATGTCTACGTGAGCAATAATCCGATCAGCAATGTTGATCCGTTGGGGTTGTGTTGTAGCAAATCGCAGGAGGAGGCGGCACAAGGCGCGGCACAACTCAACACTCTTTCAGACGATGCCGGCAAACTTTCAATAGGAGCTGGGGCCTTGGCAGTTGGTGCAGCAGCTCTTGAGATTCCTACCGCTGGCGCGGATACGCCTGTAACGATCGCTTTGGGCGGTACGAGTGCGGGACTTGGAACATTGTCTACGGGTGCTGCCATTGGGGCTGGTGTTCTCAACACATACGCAAGCGGGGGCGATCCCAGGTATCTCGAAAGTGCTGCTCTAAGCGCCTTGGACTCACGCATAGGCGGTGCAATGGTGCGTTCACTCCCAGTAGTTGGCGTCGCGGCAGACTTAGTGTCCAGCTACCTTGAAGCGAAGGGGATCTCTTATTCCATGCCAGAACCACCTTGCGTGAATCAATGAACGTCGATCGTCCGAAAACGAGATATGGAATCCTTTTTCTCGGCATTCTTGTCGCGGGGAGCGGCATCGCGGCAAGCATTGTCACTTTCGAGTCTCCGCTTATGAGAATGGCTGGAATTGCGGTATGCCTTTGCGGCGTATATCTCATGAGACGTTCAACCAATAACGACAGAATTAGAAAAAAATATCCCGTCACTCGTTTTGACTTTTGGATATATATTCTTTTTGTCATTGCGCTGTCTTTGACCCTGATCGCGGGCACTTCCCTCTTTATTTTTAAAAATATAAGTGACCTCGTTGGTTCTATCCTTGTCTATTCATTTATGATTTTTTTGTTGACAGCCTCTATTATCGGAAGTTTTCTCTTTGCGCGATTTATTTCTCGCAGTCTTCAATAAAAAAAGCTCGTGTAGGTGAGCTTGAGAGCCCCAACATATCTGTCAGGATGGCGCGATGCGCCAAAAAAGGAGTCAGGTTCGTTCTGGCGCCACCAACATCGCCTATCGGCCGATGAATCTGGCGATGTCGGCCTGGAACTCGGCCAACGGTCTGCGCAACGTCAATGCCTATGACGAGGACATGCGGCTGATCGGCATCCGTGTGCCGAATATCCAGAGCTGGGACTACGGCTACGACACCGCCAACCGGCTGACCACGATCACCGACAACCTCGACGGCACGCTGAGCCAGACGCTGACCTACGACGAACTCGACCGCCTGAAGACCGTTTATTGTTGTATCTCTTGCAGCTTCGTTGACGGCAAAGCCACTTTTCGATGAATTACGCAAACGCGAAGGCCAACACCAAAATCATTGAGCCAGCGTCGCCCGAGTAGACTGGGCTGACAAGCCCAGCTCGAGTAGGTTGGGGTGAGCTTGCGAACCGCAACGCATCTGCCACGATGGCAGGATGCGTATCGAAGAGCCAAGACTGCCAGATGTTCTCCTTTTGAATGATGTCCGCTAAGGGGAGGGCTACGAGGAGAAGGGACTCCATAATAGAAGGGTCAAAGTTTACTTTTGCGCATCCGGTTGCGCTTCCGGCGCGGCGCGCTTGAACGCATCGAGTTGCGCGCACGCCGCGTCGATCCGCACGATCGACCGGTAGGGTGCGAGGTTGACGCCGAAACGGCGCGCGTTGTAGACCTGCGGTACCAAGCAGCAATCCGCGAGCGTCGGCGCGTCGCCTTCGCAAAACACTCCGGTGCTCGGATTGTTCGCGAGCAACGCTTCCAGCGCGTCGAAGCCGGCCATGATCCAATGCCGCGTCCACGCCTGCCGCTGCGCCTCATCTGCGCCGAATTCGCGCTCGAGATACTGTTGCACGCGCAGATTGCCCAGCGGATGGATATCGCAGGCGATCATCTGCGCCATCGCACGCACGCGCGCACGGTCGCGCGCGGCCACCGGCAGCAGGCGTTTCGTTTCCGGAAACGCATCGTCCAGATATTCGATGATCGCGAGCGACTGCCTGATCACACGATCGCCGTCCACCAGCACAGGGATCAATTGCTGCGGATTCACTTCGCGGAACGCTGCCGCATGCTGCTCGCCGCCATCGCGCAACAGATGCACCGGCTTCAATGTGTATTCGAGGCTTTTCAGGTTCAGCGCGATGCGCGCGCGGTACGCCGCGCTGGAGCGCCAGTAGCTGTAGAGCGTCAGTTCATTGGCCATGCGGGGTCGGTCCAGATTCCGTCCGTGCTGAGCGTAGCTCGCGAAGGCAGCAAAGTCGAAGCGCGCCATTTCGACTTCGCGGCTTTCGACCGCTACGCTCTGAGCCCGCCTTGAAGGCTTTAATCCAGTGATGAACGGTAAAATAAGCAATCTTTGTTGCGAGAAACGAGCATGACATTTCTCCGAATGAGCGATCTGGATTTGCGCAACAAGCGCGTGTTGATCCGCGAGGACCTCAATGTGCCGATCAAGGAGGGCGCGATCACTTCCACGCAGCGGCTGGAAGCGGCGTTGCCGACTTTGCGCGACGCGCTGCACAAGGGCGCCGCGGTGATGGTGACGTCGCATTTGGGCCGACCGAAGGAAGGCGTGTTTTCGCAAGCCGATTCGTTGCAGCCCGTCGCCGCATGGCTCTCGGACAAGCTCGGCAAACCCGTGAAACTCGTGCGCGATTATCTCGATGGCGTCGATATTGAGGCCGGCGAAATCGTCCTGCTGGAAAACTGTCGCATGAATGTCGGCGAAGGGAAGGACGATGAACAGCTTGCGAAGAAATACGCCGCGCTCTGCGACGTGTTTGTGATGGACGCGTTCGGCACGGCGCATCGCGCGCAGGCTTCCACGCACGGCGTGGCGAAATTCGCGCGGATTGCCTGCGCGGGGCCGCTGCTGGCCGCAGAACTCGATGCACTCGGACGTGCCTTGCAGAATCCCAAGCGCCCGTTGCTGGCGATCGTGGCCGGCTCCAAGGTTTCCACCAAGCTGGAGCTGCTGGAAAACCTGGTGGCGAAAGTCGATCAGCTCATCGTCGGCGGCGGCATCGCCAATACGTTCATCGCGGCAAGCGGCTTCAACGTCGGCACATCGTTGTGCGAACCGGATCTGCTGGACGCCGCGCGCAAGGTAATGCGTGAGGCCAAGGCGCGCGGCGCGGATGTGCCGATTCCGGACGACGTGGTGACCGCGCCCGCCTTCGCCGCGGACGCGCCCGCCACGATCAAGCGCATCGATCAGGTCGAAGACAACGAAATGATCCTCGACATTGGTCCGGAAACCGCCGCGCGTTATGCGCAAATGGTGAAAGCCGCAGGCACGGTGGTGTGGAACGGGCCGGTCGGTGTATTCGAGTTCGACGCCTTCGGCCACGGCACTGAAACGTTGGCGCGCGCGATCGCGGAATCGGATGCATTCTCCATCGCGGGCGGCGGCGACACTCTGGCGGCCGTGGACAAGTACCGCGTGGAGAACGGCATCTCTTACATCTCCACCGGCGGCGGCGCGTTCCTGGAATTTTTGGAAGGCAAGACCCTGCCGGCCGTGGCGGCGCTTGAAGAACGTGCGGCCTCACACGTTTTGTAGCCACACAAGGCGAACTTTTGTTCCTCGTAACTCCGGGCGAAAGCGCCAGGCGACCCAATCCGCCCCTACTCTATCCATGTTGCAGTGCTTTTGCGTTTTCATATGAAAACGTTTACATTCGGCCGCGCCTGAGGGCGGGCGTGGGGAAACGAAACAGTGGTGACGATCAAAGACGTCGCCCGGGAGGCTGGGGTGTCGGTGGCAACGGTGTCACGCGCGCTGAACGGCAGCGCCAGCGTCACCGCCCAGACGCGGCGGCGGATCGCGGGTGTGGCCGCGCGTCTGCGCTATGTGCCACACGGCGCCGCACGCAGCCTGGTCACGCGCCGCACGCAAACCGTGGGCGCATTGCTGCCTGACCTGTTCGGCGAATTCTTTTCCGAACTGATCCGCGGGGTCGACGTCGCAGCACGCGCGCGAGGTTTGCAATTGCTGGTGTCCAGCTCGCATGGCGACGCCTTTGAGGCGGCCACCGCTTTGCGCGCGATGCAGGGCCGGGTCGATGGCTTGCTGATCATGTCGCCGCATGTGGATGCGGGTTTTCTGCGCGAGCACCTGGCGCCTTCGGTGCCGGCGGTGCTGATGAATACCTCGGTGTCGGGCAAGCACTACGCCACGCTCAACATCGACAATTACGGCGGCGCGCATGCGATGACGCGCCACCTGCTGGATCGCGGTTATCGCGATATCGCCTTCATTACCGGCCCCGCCGACAACTTCGATGCGGCCGAACGCTTGCGGGGGTTTCGTGCGGCGGCCAAGTCCGCGCGCACGCAATTGCTGCGCGGCGATTTCAGTGAGGAATCCGGCTATCGCGTCGGCAAACAACTGGTCGCCGCGAAGCAGCGCCCGCAGGCGGTGTTCGCCGCCAATGACATGATGGCGATCGGCTGCCTTTTCGCGCTCATCGAAGCGGGTTTGCGCGTGCCGCAGGATATCGCGCTCGCCGGTTTCGACGATATTCCGATCGCGCGTTACGTCAATCCGCCCTTGACGACCGTGCGCGTCAGCATTGCGGCGCTGGGCCAAGGCGCGCTGGAACAACTCGTCGCGCGCATCGATGCGCCGGACGCGCCGCCGCGCGCGCGCACGCTGGATTGCGAAATCGTCTCGCGCGCCTCCAGCGGCCTGGCCGCAGGCCCGTACCAATCATTACACCAACGGCCGAAGAGCCGGAAGCACCATTCCTCGGGAGAGATTTCATGAACAAGCATGTCAACCGGCATCTGGGTTTGAGAAAGAAGCTGCTGGCCTCGCTGATCAGCGCCGGCGTGATTTCCGCGGCCGCTCTGCCCGCGACGAGCTGGGCGCAGACGGCGAACGCAACCCTGCAGGGCAAGGCGCCGGCCGGTGCGCAGATCACCGCACGCAACCTCGCCACCGGTTCGGTGCGCGTCACCACGGCGGGCGCCGACGGCAGTTACGCGCTGGTCGGATTGCAGCCGGGCACATGGGCCCTGAGCGCCGCCGGCGGGGCACAGCGCACGGTGACGTTGTCGGTCGCTTCGACTTCGACGCTCGATCTCAGCGCTGCCGCGCCGGCGCCGACCGGACCGACGCAGACGCTGGCGGCGGTCAATGTCAGCGCCGTCGCGTTGCAGGACGTCAAGACATCCGAAGTCGGGGAAACCGTATCCCTGCACCAGATCCGCGTGCTGCCACAGGTGACGCGCAACTTCCTGGAATTCGCCGACACCGTGCCCGGCATGATCTTCACCACCGACTCCCAGGGCCACACTTCGCTGCAGGGCGGTGCGATGAACACCAGCTCGGTCAACGTCTACATCGATGGCGTGGGCCAGAAGAGCTATGTCAAGGAAGGCGGCATCAGCGGCCAGTTCGCCACGCAAGGCAATCCGTTCTCGCAACTGGCGGTTGGCGAGTACAAGGTGATCACCTCGAACTACAAGGCCGAATATGACCAGATTTCCAGTGCCGCGGTGACCGCGGTGACCAAGTCGGGCACCAACGAATTCCATGGCGAGGTGTACGGCAACTACACCAGCGACAGTTATCGCGACGAAACGCCCGCGGAAAAGGCCAGCGGCAACAAGTCGTTCTTCACCGACAAGGAATACGGTTTCGATCTGGGCGGCCCACTGATCCAGGACAAGATGCACTTCTTCCTCTCCAACGAGGTGAAGCGCTTCGACACCCCGGTCGCAATCGTACCGGGCGTGACCGGGACCGAAGATCTGCTGCCGCCCGATGCGGCATCGCAACTGGGGGCGGCCGGCAATCCGTTCTGGGAAAATCTGTTCTTCGGCAAGATCGATTTCGAGCCCACCGACCGCGACCGCTTCGAGTTGCGCGCGCAAATTCGCAACGAGAACCAGACCGACAACGTCGGCGAACAGACCGCGGCCTCGTCGGGCATCCAGGTGAAGAACACAGACAAGCGCTACGAGCTGTTCTGGTCGCATGCGGCCGATGCCTGGTACAACGAATTCCTGCTGACCTACGAAAATGCCTTCTACGTTCCGCAGCAGATCACCAGCGGCGTAGGCCAAGCCTATACTTACGGGCCGAGCGATGACGCGTTGATCCTGCAAGTGGGCGCGCCGGATCCGCGAGCCGAGCAGAACAAGGGCCAGAAAGGCCCGGGTTTCAAGGACGATCTCACCTTCAACGACCTGCACTGGCTAGGCGATCACACGGTCAAACTGGGCGTCAAGTACAAGGACGTCGACCTCGTGGCGCAGGACGCCGGCAACGCCACCGCGCAGTTGTTCTACGACGTCGAGCCCGTGGTCGGCACCAACCCGAATCCGTACAAAGCGGTATTCGCGGTGACCAATCCGGGGTTCAGCCCGATCGTCAAGTCCAGAGATCAGCAGTTCGGCGCCTACATCCAGGACGACTGGGCGGTCAACGACAAGCTGACCTTCAACCTCGGCGTGCGTTGGGACATTGAGCGCAACCCGTCGTATCTGAATTGGGTCACGCCACCCGACGTGGTGAACGCGTTGTTGTACGGCCACGACCCGAACAATCCGAACCCGAACGAAACCTATGCGCAACAACTCGCTGCGGGTGGGATCAACATCAACGACTACATCAGCAACGGCCACAACCGCAGCCCGTACAAGAACGAGTGGCAGCCGCGGCTCGGCTTTTCCTACGACATCAACGGCGACCAGAAGCACGTGATCTTCGGCGGCATCGGCCGCGCCTACGATCGCGACCTCTACGATTACCTGCAACTGGAGCAGACCAAGTTCGCACTCGAGGAACCCACGATCTATTTCAGCAGCGCGACTCAGCCTTGCCGGGGGAACCCATGTTTCCCTTGGAATCCCTCGTATGCCGACAGCGTTTCCGCGTTGCAGTCGCTGGTGACAGGCAGCACCGCCGGCTACGAAGTCGACATGATCAACAACAACCTGAAGGTCCCGTATTCGGATCAGGCCAGCCTCGGTATCCGCAACCAGTTGGGCGACTGGAACACCAGCGCCACGGTCGCGCGCGTCAACAGCCACGACGGCTTCGTGTTCACGCTGGGTAATCGTTATCCGGATGGTTCGTTCTGGATGAACGGTGGCCAGCCCTGGGGTGACGGGGTGCCTGGATTTGGTTCGCTGATCTTGGGCAGCAACGGCATCGAGACGCGCAGCACGCAAGTGCTGCTGTCTGCCGAAAAGCCCTACACGCGCGAATCGCATTGGGGCGTGACGATCGCTTATACCTTCACCAATGCGCACCAGAACCGCGACATCAACGAACACTATTCGTTCGACCAGGCCACCATCCAGGATTATCCGTTCATCCTGTCCAATGCCGCCCCCAAGCATCGGCTGGTTGCAACGGGCGTGGTTGACGGACCATGGGGCATTACCTTGTCCACCAAGTTGACGCTGGCTACCCCCACGCCCAACAACGGATTCATCAATTATTTTTATCCGGTCACCGCCCCGAACGGAGCCAACAACCTGCCGGTAGCGGGTATTGCCAGAGGCAAGTCGTTCCTTTTCGGTGGTCCGATCTTCGGCTATCGCGACGTGGATTTCGCCGCGATCAAGGACTGGCAGATCCAGGGTCCCACACACGTGTATGTCCGGCTGGACGTCCTGAATGCCTTCAACTACAAGAACCTCGTCGACTACAACACGACTTTCCCGACCTATTTCCCGGTCTCGTATAACCCCACCGGCAACATCACGGGTGTGCCGCGCACCTTCAAATTCACTGCGGGGGTGAGGTGGTAAGGCGGTTCGTCGTACACGGCTTCAGGGTGGAAGGGCGGGTCTGGCATCACTCTCCCCAGGCCCGTCGTCTTTTTCCACGCGGATGCGGTGAAGTCTGGACATGAGCGATCCGCCGATCCAGGACATCGTGATCGTCGGCGGCGGCACAGCCGGCTGGATGGCCGCGGCCGCGTTTTCGAAATTGCTGTCGCCCGCCTGCTCGGTGCGGTTGATCGAATCCGAGGAGATCGGCACGATCGGAGTGGGCGAGGCCACGGTGCCGCACCTGAAGCTGTTCAACCAGGTGCTGGAAATTGATGAAGCGCAGTTCGTGCGCGAGACGTTCGGTACCTTCAAGCTCGGCATCCAGTTCGTGGATTGGGCGCGCATCGGCGATTGCTACGTGCACGGCTTCGGCCAGATCGGCCACGAATACGGCTTGCTGCCGTTCCATCAATACTGGCTGAAGGCCAACGCACAGGGCTGGGCCGCGGAGATTGGCGAATACTCCTTGAACACCGCCGCAGCGGCGCGCGGCAAGTTCATGGTTTCGGCGCAGGACGTGCCGCGCACGTCGCCGCTGGCCGACATCGCCTACGCGTATCACTTCGACGCCGGGCTGTATGCGAAATTCCTGCGACGTTATGCCGAAGCGCGCGGCGCGAAGCGCACCGAAGGCAAGGTCGTGCAAGTCGTGCAGCGCGACGGCGGTTTCATCGATGAGATCGTGCTGGAAAGCGGCGAACGCATCGCGGGCGATCTGTTCGTCGACTGCTCCGGTTTCCGCGGCCTGCTGATCGAGCAGACCCTGCACGCCGGTTACGAGGATTGGTCGCGCTGGTTGCCGTGCGACCGCGCGGTGGCGGTGCCGTGCGAGAACGTCGGGCCGCCCACGCCCTACGTGCGCGCGACCGCGCGCGAGGCCGGCTGGACCTGGCGCATTCCGCTGCAGCACCGCACTGGCAACGGTTATGTGTATTCCAGCCGCTACATCAGCGACGACGAAGCCGCGGCCAACCTGCTGCGTTGGCTCGACGGCGCGCCACGCGCCGAGCCGCGCGTGTTGCGCTTCACCGGCGGCCGCCGCAAAAAAGCGTGGGTGAAGAACGTCGTCGCACTGGGACTGGCCAGCGGTTTTCTGGAACCTTTGGAATCCACCAGCATCTATTTGATCCAGTCCGGCATCGCGCGGTTGGTCAATCTGTTTCCCGATCGCGGTTTCAGCCAGACATTGATAGACCGCTATAACGCACAAACCGATTTCGAGATCGAACGCATCCGCGATTTCCTGATCTTGCACTACTGCGCGACCGAACGCGACGACACGCCGTTCTGGAACTACTGCCGCACGATGGAGATTCCGGAGCCGCTGGCGCAAACCATCCGGCTGTTCCGCGACAGCGGGCGTTTCTTCCGCAACGCCGAGGAACTGTTCGCGCTGACCAGTTGGGTGGAAGTAATGATCGGGCAACGCATCATGCCGCAATCCTGGCACCCGGTAGTGGACTTGCTGCCGGAAGCGAAGCTGCGCGAACTGGTCGACGGGGTGCGCACCGTGATCGGCCATTGCGTGGACGCGATGCCGATGCATCTGCAGTTCATCGACCGCTGCTGCCGAGCTGCCGCATGAACATCGAGCGGAAATTCCTGTCCGGAATTGCATTCGCGCTATTGATGTGCGCGGCAGGTGTGCGCGCAGTGTCGGCACCATCCGCCATTCCGCGCGCGCAAACCGAAATCGGCACACTGCAAGGCGCGAGTTACCGCATCGACATTCCGGCACACTGGAACCACAAACTCGTCGTTTATTACCACGGCTACTCCGACACGCCGGTTGCGTTCGGCAGGAGGGATGCGCTCTCGCCGATGTTCGAGCCGCTGCTCGACAAAGGTTATGCATTGATCCAGTCAGGCTATTCGCAAACCGGCTGGGCGGTCGAGCAAGCATTCGCCGATACCGAACGCTTGCGGCAGTTATTCGTCGCGCGTCACGGCGCGCCGAGCCAGGCGCTGGTGATGGGCATGTCGATGGGTGGCACGCTGACCGCACTGACCATAGAAACGCGTCCGGAAATCTATTCCGGTGCGCTGTCGCTGTGCGGCGCGATCGAACCCTCCGACCGTCTGGTCGCGCGCGACTTCGCACTGCGCGCGGCGTTCGATTATTACTTTCCGAACTTGCTCGGGCCGCTGGTGCCCGTTCCGAAAAGTTATCAGGCCAACGATGCCACGGTCGCGAAGATTGCTGCCGCGCTGCACTCCAACTCGAAGGCACGCGAAGCTTTGTTGCGCTGGTATCGCGCCGCGAACGAAGACAATCTTCCATCCGTGATCGCCTTCGCCGGGCCGGAACTGCGCGAACTGCAACAGCGCGCGCACGGCAATCCGGTCGGAAATGCCGATCTGATCTACCTCGGCAGCGGCGATGATGCCGCACTCAATGAGGGAGTGCGACGTTATCGCGCGGATCCGCAAGCCGCGGCGTATCTCGCGCGTTGGTACACGCCGAGCGGGAATCTCACGCGGCCGATGCTGGAACTGCATGACACCGGCGATCCGCTGGTACCCGCCGACAGCACCTTTGAATACGCGCTTGCCGCGCAGCGCACCGGACACGGCGGCAATTTCGTGCAGCAATACGTGGAGCACGAAGGCCATTGCGTGTTCACGCCGCAGCAGATCGGCACCGCGTTCGGCGAGCTGGTGGATTGGGTCGATCGCGGGTGGCGGCCGTCATCCGGCAAGCTGGATAAAACCTGATGTACAGAGTGTCAAACTGCGGTTCATCGATGCGTCGCAGCGCCCGTTTTTTTCCCGTGTTCTTGCTGCTGGCGCTCGCAGCCGGCTTCGACACGCCGCTGCGCGCCGCGGCGCAGACCGACGCCTCGCAAGCCATCGAGCAGGGCGCGACCGAGGCGATGCCTTCGGTGCCGCCGCTCGATCTCGACGATCTCGAGCACCGCACCTTCGAATATTTCTGGCAGACGGCCAATCCGCAGAATGGTCTGGTGCCCGATCACTGGCCGCTGGGCAAGGAGCCGTTTTCCAGTATTGCCTCGGTCGGATTCGCATTGACGGCGTACCCGATCGGCGTGGAACGCGGATGGATCACGCGCCAGCAGGCCCGGCAGCGCGTGCTGACGACGCTGCGCTTCTTCGCCAACGCGCCGCAGGGCCCGGTCGAGGACGGCATGACGGGCTACAAGGGATTTTTCTATCACTTCCTCGACATGCACCAGGGCCATCGCTATGCGCGCTGGGTGGAAGTGTCCACCATCGACACCACCTGGCTGATCACCGGCGTATTGTTCGATCAGACGTATTTCGACCAGAACGATCAGCAGGAGCGGGAGATCCGCGATCTCGCCGAAAAGCTTTATCGCGGCATCGATTGGAACTGGGCGCAGGCGCGCCCGCCGCGCATCACGATGGGCTGGACGCCGGGCGGCAAGTTCACTCCCTACGATTGGGAAGGCTACGATGAAGCGATGATGCTTTACGTGCTGGCGCTCGCCTCGCCGACGCATCCGGTGAAATCGGCGGCGTGGACGGCGTGGGCGTCGACCTACGATCGCACCTGGGGCAGTTTCATGGGTTCGGAACCGCACGTCGGTTTCGCGCCGCTGTTCGGCCACCAATACAGCCACGCATGGATCGATTTCCGTGGAATACAAGATGCCTACATGCGCAAACGCGGCCTGGATTACTTCGAGAACAGCGTGCGTTCGACGCTGGGCCAACGCGATTACGCGATCGCAAATCCGCTGCACTTCCGCGGCTACGGCGAAGACGTGTGGGGCCTGACCGCTTGCAACGGGCCCGGCGAGACACTGTGGGAACACGACGGCACGCAAACGCAATTTCTCGGCTATGGCGCGCGTGGCGCGGATACCGACCGCGTGCTCGACGACGGCACGCTGGCGCCGACCGCGGCGATTTCGTCGATCGTGTTCACGCCGGAGATTTCATTGCGAGCGATGCAGGAGATGTATCGCCGCTACGGGCCGTGGCTGTATTCGAACTATGGCTTCAAGGATGCTTTCAACCCCAGCTTCCAGTTGAATGCGCCGTTGCGCTCGGGCAGCGTGGTGCCGGGTCAAGGCTGGTTCGACAACGAATACCTCGGCATCGACCAAGGGCCGATCCTGCTGATGATCGAGAATTACCGCAGCGGTTTCGTTTGGAAGGTGATGCGTGCCAATCCATACGTCCGCAAAGGCTTGCAGCGCGCAGGTTTTAAGGGCGGATGGCTGAGCGGCGGCAATCAGACATCGAGCGCTCCGCGCAAGGCTGCGCGCCAGGGCGCGTTGGCCGAGGTGCAATGAGAATTGCGCACGCGCTTCGATGTGCGGCCTTTTCGGTTTGCGTGCTGCTTACGGCATGCTCGCAATCCGATGATCGTCACACCTTGCAGTTCTGGACGATCGGCCGCGAAGGCGAGGCGGTGCAAAAACTACTGCCGGAATTCCGGCGCGCGCATCCCGAAATCCGCGTCGAGGTACAGCAGATTCCACTGACCGCGGCGCACGAAAAATTGCTGACGGCCTATGCCGGCGGTTCGCTGCCGGACGTCACGCAAATCGGAAACACTTGGGTTCCGGAATTCGCTGCGCTGCATGCATTGGAGCCGCTGGATGCGCGCGTGGCGCAGTCACGCGATATCGATAGCCACGACTATTTCCCGACGGTGTGGGCCACCAACCGCATCGACGGCGCACTGTACGGCATTCCGTGGTACGTCGATACGCGCTTGCTCTTTTATCGTGTCGATCTGTTGCGGGAAGCAGGTTTCGATGCGCCGCCTCACGACTGGACGGAGTGGCAGGCGCAGATGGATGCGATCCGCGCGAAGAGCCACGGCAAGCGCTGGGGCGCGCTGCTACCCACCAACGAATACGATCAATTGCTGGCGCTGGCATTGCAGGAACACGTGCCGCTGCTGCGCGACGGTGGCCGTTACGGCAATTTCCAGAGCGCGGAATTCAAGCGCGCCCTGTCGTTCTACGTCGGGCTGTTCAAGCGCGGTGACGTGCCGGCGTACACCAACATCCAGGTCAGCAACCCATGGGAAGAATTCGGCCGCGGCGCCTTCGTGTTCTATTTGTCGGGGCCGTGGAATATCGGCGAATTCCGCAAGCGTCTGCCGGCGTCGCAACAGGAAGACTGGAACACAGCGCCGTTGCCGGGCCCGGACGGGCCGGGAGATTCGGTCGCTTACGGCTCGAGTTTGGTGATCCCCCGCACATCGCAACACAAGCAGGCGGCATGGGAGTTGATCGAATATCTCTCGCGCCCGTACGTGCAGCAACGTTTCTATGAACTGCTGGGCGATCTGCCGCCGCGGCGTTCGGCGTGGGAAAGCACGGCTCTGAAGAATGATCACGAATTGCATGCGTTCCGTGAGCAACTGGAACGGCTCGCACCCGCGCCGCCCGTGCCCGAGTGGGAACAAATCGTCAACATGATGCAGGA
>JAJPID010000036.1 GCA_021324945.1 Lysobacterales bacterium
CCGGGGGTCAAACCCGGCATCGCGATGGCGGCCACGCTCTCCTGCATCCAGGAGAACACGGGCTTGGCGGTCGAGACGCTGCGCCGCGCCCTTCCTGCCAGGGACACCGCCGCGAACGAGGCGATCTGCTCGCTCAACGCCACCCGGCTCGGCAGGCTGCTCGGCCTGTCGGCCAAGGCCACCAAGCCGAGGTCTATCTGGCGCAGGATCTACTGACGGCACTGGCGGCAACGCTGCGCTACTGCCCGGTACTGGCCACCGGGCCCGAGGGGCGGCTCGCCGCCATCGTGGATTTCACGTTCAACCTTGGCGCTGGGCGGCTGCAGACGTCGACGCTACGACGGCGCGTCAATCAGCGTGACTGGGTCGCGGCTAGCCAAGAACTCCGCCGTTGGGTGTATGGCGGAGGTCGGGTGCTGCCGGGCTTACTCGCCCGCCGCGAGGCTGAAGCGCATCTTCTGTCTGCCTGACTCGCCTCTATCCTTACGCCCAAACCTCGTCCAAATTCTTCGCCGCCAGCAGCTTCTCCCGCAGCGCGTAGCGGGACGACTGCATATTGACCTCGCTGTTCTCCGGGCGCGGGATCGGGACAATCGCAGTCGCTGGCCCTTTGAACTTGATCATGTACTTACCGGTGTCGTTGTAAGGCAGGATGGCCTCGACCTCAGCAATGTGGGTGATCGCGGCAACGGGAGCGACCTGATAGGCCGCGATATGCTTCAGCTTCGAGATGTGCTTCGCATTGATCCGAACGGCAAACCAGCAGTTCTCGTTCAGGAAGCGCTGCTTGAATCCTTCCTCACGTGCAGGGACGACGATGGTGTCGAACTTGTCGTTCTCCGAACCAACAGGCTGCACCTGATCGTTCGGGTCTTCCTGCTTCGGCGGCGTGAAAGCGTTGATGCCGAGCATCGGCAGGATCAGCAACATATCAGCCAGGAATGCCTGGGCCGTGGCTTTCGCAGCGGGGGCCATCGTCGGAGCCGTAGGGTTGTTCTTGTTCAGCAAAATGGCCCGGTCGTGCTTCTTGGCCAGCGCAACCAGTGCTGACTCCAGGTACTGAACCTCGGTCTTGCCGATCTTGTGGTTACGGTCGAAGAAATAGACGCCCCACACCCAACCTTCCTTGTTCGAGACGTGGTTCTTCAGCCGGTCACCGACGGGGTCGGCCTCCCCGATGTAGATCGTTTCTTCGGCGGCATTGCCGACAAGGATGTAGATACCGGCTTGCGAGAAGCCCGGCTCCTGCTTCAACAGGTGGAAAAGCTCTTTGTTGAAGACGACGCCGTACCCTGACCAGTTCGACTTGTCGAGGTGACGAATGCCCTCGGGGTCTCCGGATGTTGCGAAAAGAGTAATAGAAAATGGCTGCATTGATTAACCCCAGGCTGCGCTCATCAGAGTGGCGAGATCGCGCCGCGACAAGACTTCTGTGAATTCGCGCCAATCCTTGTTCGGTGGCATCATCGTGCCGGTGTAGCGCAGGTCGAAGCCTGTCGCCGTCCTCTGGGCGTTGATGTATTCGTCCAGCTGTTCGCCGAGTGTTTCGATGTCATCGATCCACTCGTCCTTGATGGTGTCTGGCAGCGACCCGAAGAGGTCGTAGCGGTTCTTCATGCGCTCGGACAGGCGCTCGTAGATCTTTTCGTCCACGGTCTGCTCGAACACAAGGTTCAGCATATCCACGGTTTCACGCCGCTGTCCGAAGCGTTTGATGCGGCCAATCCGCTGTTCGAGGCGCGTCGGGTTCCACGGCAAATCGACGTTGATCAGCGTGCCCAACGTTTGCAGGTTCAAGCCTTCGCAGGCGGCATCGGTCGCCACCATGACGCGAATCTGGTGCTCGGCGACCATCCGCTTTAAGGTTTCACGCTCGACACTAACGCTGTCGCCACGCTGGTACAGACGGCTCCGACCTGCACCCGCATAAAGGCCGACAGCTTCTTCCGGGTAGCGAGCCGCCAGCGAGTCCGCCAGCCACTTTGCTGTGTCGTAGTACTGACTAAAGATGATGACGCCCAATTCCAGCCATTTCTCCTTGTCGAGAAAGTGGACGACGGCCTCCATCTTCGGATCGGCTTCCAACCGCTCGAGTCGGGTAATCAGGCGTTGCAGAACTTCGCGTTCCTCACCCGTCTCGACTTTGAGATCAACTTCCTGCTCTTCGTCTTCCTCGTGCTCTGCATCGCCTTGCAGCAAGCGCCGAGCCGTCGCTAAGCCCGCGTGGACGCTGGAGCAGATGCGCTGCTCCATGAGGTTCTTCATGAAACCGCTGCCTTTACCGCGTTTGGCCAGTGCTTTGCCGAAAGCGCGGGCTTCGCCATAGGCCTGCCGGAAATCTTCCGACGTGCGCAGCGCCTTGCCCTCGAACAAGGCATCGAAAGCGCGCTGCTCCGATGCTTGTTCTCGTTCCGGATGCACGTCTACGCCGACGCGAGCCAGCAGCCCCGCATCTTCAAGCTGCTGGCGTTTGCGCAGCACGACATGACGTACCAGCGGGTTTTCGCGCTGGAACAGCGTGGCACCTGATATGCGGCGCTCCAGCTCCTCTTCCAGAATCTCCCGCGTTTCTTCCGTCAGATCGGCCAGCGAACGGTTGGTTTGCCACTCCCCGTTCTGCAATCCCAAGTCTTGCCGGATAGCGGAGAACAAACGTCGGGCGCGAGGCTCACTGGTTGATTCCATGCGCGGAAGTGGCGACCGCAACAGTTCCCACGCATGGGTCAGCGATTCCACTTCCACGCGGCCCGAGAGAATGTCGAGCACTTCGTCGGGTCGGTGCCACGGCGCTAGGTCGTGGCCAAGCACGAAGCGGCCTGGGCCTTGGTGCAGGATGCCCAGCAAGTCCCATAGATCAGCAGGGTTGGTCTGGATCGGCGTAGCCGTGCCCAGCAGCACGTGATCGGCCCGGGCGGCGATCTCACGCATGAAGGCCAGCAGCTCGTTCGGTGTTCCAGCTTCCTTACCGAAACCCTGGCGAGTTCTGGCTTTGTGCGCTTCGTCGAGAATCACGACTCCGAAGCGCATACCGAGTAGGTGCTGCTTCTCCAGCGAGTCGCGCATCATCAAGCCGGTGGAGACAATGCCGATGCGCAACGGGCAATGGGCAATCTGCTCACGCCCAGCAGGCGACAGCACTCGCTCGTCAGCATCCAGCCATACTTTGCCAACGGTATCCCAACGTGCGGTCGGGATGCCCAGCTTGTCCAGCATCTCGGTCTGCCATTGTTCGGTCAGCGTGGCCGGGGCAAATATGACAACCGGGCGGCGTAGCCCATTGTCTTTGTCGGATAACAGGCAGAGCGTCAGTGCGGCCGTCGCCAGCGACAGCGTTTTGCCCAGTCCTACTTCGTCGGCCAACAGCAGGCGCACCGTACCGTGTAGCCGCTGATGGCGCAGACATTCGGTCAGAAACCCTTGCTGCCACGGCTGTAACTGCTGGCCTTCTCGGTAGAGAGGCGACTCAATCAGCGCCGCAGGGGCAAGGTTTTCGTCATCGTCGATTTCGACGAACTCGATCTCTCGCCGATAGCCGCGCCGATGTACCTCGCGGATCACTGCCTGAGGCAATGGTTTTGCTGCGTTCCAGAGAAAGTCGAATTCTTCCTCGATCCACGCCACACCCTCCGGGGATTCGTCCTCCCACAGGATTTCGTAGTGGCGCTGCCAGCCGCTGCGCGTCTCGTTCATCGACCCAATGAAGCCCAGCCTGCGGCCATCCGCCAAGGTAATCACGCCGGCCTTGCCGTGAACAAAGCCGCAGATGTCGTCCGGCGCGATGCGCACCGCCTGCCCATGCTTAGCGAGGAAGGCATCTAGCAGCCGATAGCGTTCGCGGTTCAGCAGAGCCTCGGCCTCCAGGGCGCGCTCGTTCCAGCGGCCCAGCATCTTGCTCTCGCGCAGTTGCGCCACCTTCAGGTCGTCTGGGTGGATGTCCACATTGCAGACGATCTTGACCTCGGGGATGTGCTCCAGCGCCTCGCCAGCCACTTCGAACAACGAGCTGGTGAAGTAGCCCGCAATGCGCTTGTAGCTCTGCGCACCAGTCAGATGCTGCATCAGGAAGCTGGCATCCAGCCGATGGGTACGCGAAGAGAAGCGCCGGATGCTCATGGCTCAAGACCTCAGTCGCCGAAGCGCAGATTCTTGAGACGCGCACCCAAGACCTCGGCGGCAGAGCGCACCTCAGATTCGGGAGCTTTGCGCTCGATGAAGGCCAGCATGTCCACCAGCAGGGAGCGGACTTCCAGGAAGTCCGCCATCTCGGCTCGCAGTTGTTCGACGATGACTTGCGCCTCGGTGTCCTTGAGGAGTTGTTGCAAGGCAATGATGAGCTGACCCAGCCGCGTCACGCCGATCTCGGTGGCATCTGTCAGATCGCGCGAAGCGTATTCGCTGACGCGCTTGAGGCGTGCGTTGTTGGGCCGCATGTCGCCCATCACGCGGCTGTAGTCCGTCACGCGGAAAGCCTTCGCGAAGTTCTGATAGTTGTCCAGCTTAGCCGCGCCTGCGGTTTCCATGTCCATCATCCGCAGTACAAAGCGTTCGATGCCAGTGAGGCGGCCCCAGGCGTCGGCAGTAAGACCCTCGGGAACCAAGAGGCTGGATGCAGTTTCCGCTGCCTGCTGGACGATTTCGTCCACCACGGTCACTTCACCACGTGCACGCGGGCGCAGAGCGAAGGTGGTGACGTCTTCATCGCCGATGCGGGTGTAGGCGGTCAGCACCTTGAGCGCTGCTGCATACCCAGCCATCTGCAAGTCGGAGTCGCCCCACACCGGTTCACCGTGGTGAGTGGCCACGGTGTCGTTCAGGTGCATCATGGTTTCGATCTGGCGCGCCACCTCTTGCCGCACACCGGGCAGCAGACGCTGTTTGAAGCCAGTACGCTCGCCTGCAGCGCGCTTCTTGAGCATCAGGATGACGGTGCCTTGGACAAAGCTCCCCTTCTTGATAGCTGCATTGGTTTCCGTTGCGATGTACCACGCCGCCACAACTTGCAGACCTGCAGCCCAGAAGATGCCGATCAGGTCGCCCCAGACGGCGGTGTCCTGATGGGTAAACATCACGCACTGCATACCGTTGTCAGGCATGTGATCGGCCATTGCTTTGTAGGCGGCAGCCATGCCACGCCGAAACTCGTCGTCTGACCCCTTGATCGCCAACGCGCGGCGTGAATCCCACACCCAGTCATCGAAAGGTTTGGGTGGGTTCTTACGCAGCCAGGCGATGAAGTATTCGGTGATCTCGTGGTAGTTCACCGCGTCGGCGTATGGTGGATCGGTGATCCAAATATCGGCGTCGTCTTCAAGCTTGGTCGCATCACGGCACTTGATCGACCGGCGAGTCTCTGGAAGCGGACTGTTGGCAAAGCCGAACGAGCGGCCTGCTTCGTGGCTGAAAAAGCAACGGATGCCGTAGTTGTAAAACGTATTCAGCGCTTGGTTGTAAAAGACGTTATTGGTCTTCTCCCAATGATTCATCCAGTTGGCGATCCGGGAGTTCCAGTCCAGCGATTTGGCGTTGAAAACGTAGTCTTCCGGCGTGCGGTGCTGGAAGTAGCGTGATATCAAGAGGAGCTGGCGGGCATTGAACAGGTGGTGCCAGTGTGTCCAGCCGCGCGTACGGATCAGTTCATCGGTTTTGTCGCCAGGCTCAATCGCCATATCCGGTACCAAGCCTTCGTCCTGCCAGCGGCTCAGGTTCTCGGCGACGAGCGTTTCAACGCGGCGCTCACATTCCCAATCGGCGTCGGTCGGGGCGGCAAACCAGGTTTCCTGCCGGGACTTGATGAGCGAGTCCTTGGCGATCCAGTGAATGGCGTAGAGCCGCTCCTGAAAAATATCTTCAGGGCGCGGCTTGAAATCGTTCTTTTCCCAACGGCGTAGGCGATTGCCCGTGCTGCCATCGGCGTTTCGATAGTCGCCGCGCAGCGTCTTGATGACCTCCGCCCACACCGGGGCAAAGAGCCAGTCTTGATCCAGTTCTTCCGGACGTTTGCTGATGCTGGCTTTTTCTTCGTAACCGGACAGGGTGGCCAGTGCTTGGCGGTACAGCACCAGCTTGTCGTCATCGGTGACGTCGCGTCGCCAACCGCGTCCGCCAAAGTAGCGTTCCGGGTCCGAGATAGGGATCATCTCCTGGAGCTTGGAAACTGAGAACGCGTTGGCAGCCAGTGCCCGTCGGGCCAATCCTTCATCGTCGAAGGCCATAAGCTTTTCGAAGATGGCGAGATCTGCTTCCGCGTCGTCAGTGGGTGGCAACAGGCTGCCAAGCACGATGGCGCGCACCAAGATCAGTGGCTTGCGCCCCTTCCAGTAGGAGCCGAGCCCGGTCAGGGTTTGGCCAAGATTTGCCTTCCGCTCCTTTTGTGCCTCGAACGACACCTTCTGGGCGGGGAAAACCGTTTCGATCAGCGCGGGCGCATCTTTGAGTGCCAATGGCGTGAGGGTTGTTGTTTTTTGCATTCCCTGATGAATCCTCAATGGGCCGAAGCCACGTCAGGTGACAGCCAGCCGTGGGAGCGCAGCCGCTCTTCGGCAATGGCAAGCTGGCGCGGGGTGAACTGCTGCTTGCGTGCGTTCCAGCTGTAGACCTGACGTTCTACGCTCTCGTGCTGTGTGGCACCCTCGCGGCTCATCACCCAATGCACTGTGGCCAGGAGTTCTAGTCCGTAAGGCGACTCGAAGCCCTCGACCAGCTTGGTTACGCGCTCGAAACGGGCGCGGCTGATGTCGTGTTGATCCAGAAAATCCTTGGCGTCTTCCACCGCACCGGGCACCAGCGTTAGTGGCTTGTCCGGCGCATCGCCGCCGTCGGCATAGCCAGCGATCAAATGGCCTTCCACCGCCTTCAGCACATGGCGCAGGTTCTCGGCATAAGGGCCGTAGTGATGCTTGACGTATTGGAGGCGCAGCGGCTCGCCTGCTTCCTGCATGAAGTACATCAGCTTGTGGACTTCCAGCAGGGTGACAAAGGGGTCAAGCAGGCCGCCAAGATAGCGCTGCATCAGTTCCACCAAGGCGGCGCGACCCGCCGTCATCTTGGGTACCTCGCGCACGTGTGCCATCTTGTCGTTGGCAGGGGCTCCCTTGGGCTCAAACACCAGCACGCGTACTTCGGCAAGCTCTGCCAGTGCGCGCTCGATGCGTGGTCGCACCTCGTTCCAGTCCAGCCCGCCCAGGCCTGCGCCCAGCGGCGGTATGGCGATGGAGCGAATGCCCTTGTCGCGGATGACATTGACTAGATCGACAAGGCCCGCATCGATGTCTTCAATACGGCTCTTGCCGCGCCAGTGGCGCTTGGTCGGGAAGTTGATGATGAAGCGCGGCAATGTGAGCTGCCCCGTCTCAAAAACGAACATGCGACCAGGCTGCACGGCTTCGCGTTTGCAGGCGGCCTCGTAAGCCTTGAAGTTTTCGGGGTAGACGTTCTTGAACTGCAAGGCGATGCCACGCCCCATCACGCCGACGCAATTGACGGTGTTGACCAGTGCGTCGGCCTCACACTGGAGGATGTCGCCCGAGGTGTACTCGATCATGGCTGTGCTCCTCTCATTCAGTAATACCAGTCCGGGCGCACTTCGACCGGAGGCCGGTGTCCGTGCGCCGGAAGGGCGTTGACGACTTGTCGATAGACCGTGGCCGACTGCACGCCGATGCGTTCGATCAGGTGCCACGGAAAATGTTGCTCCAACAGGAACTCGGCTTGTTTGCCTTCTTTCAGGCCGCCACTCCAGTTGTTCGCCTGCACCGCCGCCCAGTTGATTTCACCAAGACGCGCCAAGTCATTGCGGTCTTCAAAAAAATACGATCCGGCGTTTGATAGCGTGAACGCCCAGCGAGCGGGTTGCGCGTTGGCCCAGGCCACAACTGCGCCCAAATCCGCCTGCAAGTGGATGATGGACGCTTGCCCACCTTGGTAAGCCAGTTCTGCGTTGCGTCGGTGGATCAAATAAAGCATCACGGATCGCGGGCAGAAGTAAAACGGCACGCAGGCACCGACGAACAAGCCGGGATGACTTGCAAGCTGAAGCTCAGTCAAACGACGCTGCTTGATGTGGTTCATCCCAATCATCGTTCCGCCCAGCGCTTGCGCTTGCACCATTGCGTCCGACAAGAGGCCACCTGTTGCCACGATGGAGGGCAGACGATCTACGTGGGCAATGTGGTAGATCTTCGGCTGCGGGGGCACGGCGTTCATAGCGCCTCGTCTCCGAACAGCCCTAATGAGCCCTGGGCAACTTCCTGTTCCGGCTTGCCGCGTCGGGCACGAGGAGCGAGCAGTTCGCTCTGCGCCACATCGCCCAAGGCGTGTTTGAGCGCTGCCCGCCAGCCCTTGCCCGCATCCATCACCCCGCCTGTGCTCATGGCCGTCATGCCAAACAGCCACCAGCGTTCCTCCGGGCGCAGCGCCAACCAGTTGCGCACGGCGACGGGAATCTTCTCCATCTCCATCTGCTCGACGGCCCAGGCCAGTACGCACAATTCCTTGCCGAGCAAGCGATCCACCGGGTTGTCGCCGACCTTCCACGTACCGGGCTTGATGCCATGCGCGGCCAGACGAGCGTTGAAGGCTCGTTGAACTTCGGCGCGGATGGCGGTCCAGCGCGGGCGATCCAGCAGAACGCGGTCGATCACTGCGTTGTCGTTGTTTGCAGACTGCAAGCCGAGGTGTTCACTGATCTGAACTTTGCCCGTGCTGGCCTTGGGAATAACGACCTTGAAGTGATGAGGATCAGAAGTCGCAGGCACGCCAAAACCCAGCGTGTGCAGCACTTGCGCACGCGCCTTGGGCGATGGTGTGTTACCTGCGGCTTTAGCCATCCTCATTCCTCCTGATTGATGTCGCCCGGCTTGAGCTCGATTCCGGCCAGCTTGGCGAACTCTTTGAGTGCAAAGCCGGTATCGAAGGCGATGCCGTCGGCAATGGCAATGTTGAGGGGGGCGTCGGGCTCCTTGAGCACATCGCGGAGGCTGTTGACGACGCCTTCGATGATGGCGGCGGTGACTTCGCGCTCCTGGAAGCGCACGGTTACGGTGTTCTCGCCCTCACCGATTTCGACGCGCACACCCTTGAAGCGCGTGCCCGGCTGATCGCGGAAACGGTTGATGACGCTGAAGACGCGGTCGGTCGTGTCGAGAGCAACACGCTTGCTTTGCAGGCGCGCGGGCTTGCTGTCGACGATCTGCACCGTCTTGTCGCCGCTGGCGGGGATCTGGAAGTCCGCTGTCTTGTTAGCCTCGCCCGCGCGGGCGAACACCAGCAGGCGGCAGCTTGCGGAACCGATCTCGAACGGCGCGTCGTAGCGGGTGCCGTCCTTGGGGTTGGAGCCGTCCAGGGTGTAGTAGATGTCAGCGTGCGGTGTGGCGGCCAGGGTGACACGGCGCTTGTCAGCGGCTGGTTCGACCTGATGACGGATCTTGAGGTCGGCAAGCCAGCGAGTAGCCGCTGCACTTTCATGCTGGCCTGTTGTGTCCTTGACCCAGAAGTACAAGGTGCCTTCGGTCGAGTTGAAGTTGTCCACGTCCTCGACCTTGTTGTCCTTGTCGGAAACGTCGGCCTTGGTCGACCAATAGACGACCGGACTGTCACCTGCGTGGCGTGGTGTGAGGCTCAACACCGTCTCGCCGGTGTCCGGCTTGACGTTGATGACGGACACGTTGACGGTAGCCTTGTCCTTGGGGAACGGCCCCTTCTCGATGTAGCCGTCCTCGCCCAAGCGCCAGCGACCTTGTTTCAGAGCCTCGGTTTTGAGCGTATCCAGGCCACTGGCACCCGGCATCCACGGCCAGATAGGCGAGCACTTGGCGCGGGTAGCGACGTCCTTCCAAGGGGTGCGACGGTTGTCTTTGCCAGACGGCCACAGGTACTCCTCGGCCTGCGCAAAGCATTCGTCGAAGTTGTCCTTACCCAGCTCTGCCACGAGCTTGTAATCGGCGCGCGGGCTGGCCAGCAGTTTTTCGATTTGCGTCTCGGCAGACTGATCGCCCTGGCCGAGCTTCAGTCCTTGGTCGATGGTGACCCCGGCCAGCACGTCGCGTCCGTCCACTGGGTCGTTGGCAGGGAAGTACAGGCGGTTGTAGGCCGCCGACAGTGCCTTGCTGAAGCGATCTTCCGCTTCTTCAAAGCGATCGCGCGCTTCTTCGAACAAAGTGTCGCCGGATTTGAGGCGCTTGTGGATCTGCTCGATGGCGTACAGCTCGCGCAACCGCTCTTCGACCGCGTCGGCCAGCAGGCTGTCCTGCCCACTCAACACCAGCAGGTTGTTCTTCTCCTGTTGGTAGTCGAAGAAGTTCTGCAATTCACTGGGCGGCATCTTGCCATCCGGCTTGATGACGATCAGCGTGCGAGGGCCACCGAGTTTGAGTTCATCCAGCCGGGGCAGCACCTGCACATCTTGATATGCGATCTTGCTGACCGGTGCGAGGATGCCCGAAAGTCGATTGATGAGCGCCTGATCGACCTTGGGTTGTGGAACTTCTTTGGCGTTGCGCTCGATCTGGCGCGACAGGTTCTCGGTTTCCTTGATGAAGAAGCGTTGCTCTTCACGGTGGAGGTACCACGCCGACTCGCGCAAGCGCTGCATGGCCTGAAGAAACTCGTCGGGCTTGCGTTGGGGCGCGGCCAGGAACTCGATCAGTTCGCTTTCCGTCAGGCCGATACGTCCACCAACAGCGCGCGACAGGCTGGATGACAGCAGCAACGTCATGAGCTGCTGTGCGGCATCGCCCGCCAGGTCGGCGTCGATGTGCTCTGCAATGGCGTTGCCCGCGTCGGCGATATCGCGCGTCACCGCTGGCATCAGCTTGGGTGCAATACGCTCGATCTCATCCTTGACCTGCTCGTCGTTCAAGTTGAGATGCTGTGTGCCGATCAGAAAAACGTCGTCGGCTGTGCGCTCGTCGACACTCTTGAGCAGTCGCGCAGTGAACTGCATCAAGCCACGGGTCTGGCGGAAGCCTTCGTTCTCCTTGAACAGCGCAACGAGGTGCTTGAACGAGGGATGGAAAGGATAGGTTTCCCGCACCTGCTCGGCGATCTGCTCGATGCTGCTGGCGATGATGTAGCCGCCATCCTCGGCTTTCTTGATCTGCTGCGCGTACTCCTCGGCGATATCAGAGATGACCCGCTCATCCGGAAGTTCGTCGATGAGGCGCTTCTTCAGAATCTCGTAGATTTCGTTGCCCGCCAGTTGCACCGGCGTGATGGTCATCGCCTGGCGGCGGGTTTCCTGCTGCAGGTTGGAGATGGCGTCGGCCAGCGCCTTAGTCTGGGCCTTGTAGCTGCCCGACAGGTTGGCGACCACGATGGCGCAGTTGGGCAGCTCTAGCGCTGCGCTCATCAGGCTGGAGAGGCTGTAGACCGCCATGTTGGCCAGCGTGCCCTGACCGAATACCTGCGTACTAGCGTTGTCGAGATAGGGCGGCAGTTCGTCAAGCAGGATCAGCGTCGGCTTATCGCCAATGATTTCCTTCCACTGACGTTGATCGACAGCCTTGGGGCCATTCGCCCAGTAGGGCTTGATGGCTTCGGCTGCACCAAGCTGGGTAGCAATCTCGCCCCAGATGAAGTTATCGGGGTTGTTGCGGCCGTTGAACGCAGCAATACGCGCTTGCCCAAAATCTACGCGTGAAGCCAAGTCGGCTGGCAGAACGTTCTTGCGCAGATGCGGATGGCGTGCCAGAAGGCCCAGCGCGATCATCATGTGCGTCTTACCGCCACCCATCGCCTGGGTCAGCTCAAACACCGCCTGATCTGACTTGCCGGAGAGACGCAGCAGACCTTCGCGGAAAAGCTGATCCATGCCGTGGGTGACGAAGTTGCGCGAGAAGAACTCGCCGCCGTCACCCGCGTCATTGATGAGGTCTGCGAGGTTCTCGATCCCCTGGCTCATCCGGTAGTCGCGGATGATGGGGTTGAACCGGCAGGCTTGCTTGACCGTCTTGATCATGAACGCGCTCCGTTGTTGTTCTTGGTTTCCTCGGAGTGCGGAATCGCAATGCCGTGCCGCTCGCAGTAGCCCCGAATCAGCACTTCGACCATGTTCGCGATGGATCGATGCTCCTGATCCGCCGCGATGCGAAGCGCTTCCTTGAGTCCGGGGTCGATACGAAATGTGAGCGTGGCAGTCTTGACTGTGGCCATAGCCTCTCCAGAAACCACTGTAAATGTACTGCACTTTACAGTATTGACTTGACTTCGGCAATGCGAAGTGAGTCAGGACTCCTCGCCCGCTGGGTGACACGCCAGAGACCTTCTCGCGCAGCGTGCGTGGCTCTTGGCGGTAACCTTCGAAGGAGTTTGGCATCGTTGTCTCTTGGTGTCGGCAGGCATGCATATGAACGCGCTGTTCTGCAGAAAAGCCAAGCGGGATCAGACCTGACTGCGTACAACCGACCAAACAACGACTTTAGGCACAAGGGCTCTATCTAGCCGGCCACTCTGGAGAGAGTGGCAGATTGGTTTGGTGCCGCTGTTCGCCCATTCGTGCCCCCCGAACGAATGGGCAGGCCAGCGGCAAGCCTGTCGGTCACCGCCCTTGATCACGGAGGGGCGCGGAAACTCCGTTGTGGGGACGATGACCCTGATGCTTCCGGATTGTTAAAGAACCGTGAGTCGCCTGCGTGGACGCCATCACGACCTTCCGGTGGAAGGATTTCGCGCACTACGCCTGATTGCGCGCCGCTTATTTGTCCAGCGCCACCATGCGGACGATGCTGTCAAACTCGTTCAGCACGTCAGGGTGGTTCCTGGTCAGGTGGCGCAAGATGGCTTCGTTGGCCATGAGCTTGGCGAGATAGCCCTTGGCCAGCACCAGGTTGAGGATGTCCTGACCATAGGTCTGCTCGGCGAGCTTGAACTGCTCGTGGAGGTTGCCCATCTCCCTCTCCATCTTGGCCATCTGGTCGGCGCTGACGCCGGTCATCTTCTTGGGCTTGATTTCACCGACGAGCAAGTTGCTGGGCGTGGCCGCAACCAGCGCTTGGGCATAAGCGACCGTGATGTTGTTGGCGCTGACCATCAGTTCGACGCACTCAACCTGACGCGTCGGCTTGAGCTTGCGCAGGACTGCGCCAAGGTTTGCCGAAAACGTCTGGTCGCGCAGCAACTCGGCGGCCTCCGGGCAGATCCCTTCCAGCAGGTTTAGCTTCTTGATGATGTGGCTGATGTCCACGTCCAAGGCCTTCGCCAGCTTTTCCGGGGTGACGCCCCGTTCGACAGCGCGACGGATCATGAGGTGCTCCTGAATACTGGAGAGACGATTGATCCGGTTGTTGTAGGTGTAGCTTTCGTCATCGGTGGCCACCAGGCAGGGAGCCTTGTCGAAGCCCAACTGTTTCAGCGCGACCAGTCGTGTGTGTCCGTCCAGCAAGATGTGCTGCCCCTCGCGGTTGGGCTTGCCCACCGACAAAGGTTCGATCAGCCCGACCGCCTCGATGGATGCGGTGATCTGCTTGAATTTCCGTGAGGCAAGCAAGCCTTCTGGCGTCTTGCGCGAAGGTAAGACGGACGATAGGGGCAGGATCAATGGCTCCGGCACGAAGCCAAGGGGCAGTTTGCTCATGCGCCGCTCCCTCGAGCCCAGACCCGCTCCGCCAGATACTGGGGCAGTGTGTCCAGCCCCTCCGCGCGCAGCAGGGTGGTGAAATTCTCGTCGGCCAGCAGTTGGCGCAGGGCCCCGACGATGAACAGCAAGTTGCGTTGAGCGGTCTCTGCCTTCCTGACCAGTAGCTTTTGCCGCTCGACCTCCCGCTGGTAGTTCCGCACCAGGCTGGACGTGGTGACATCCTCATTCGTCTTGCGGGAGGTCATCCTGCCGCCGATAGACTTGCCTTGGGTGCGGCGGCGTTCGATCACACGACGGGCTTGGATCAACTGGCTGCCACGCAGCTTTCCGGTTTCGTAGGCATCTTGCAATGCGGCTTGAATGGCTTTCTCGTCGCTGCCCGCGCCAGCGATGGTGATCGCCGCGTTGAGAGGGATGCGCCCACTGCCGACGGCCATCAGCAGTCGCTGTTCACCGTTCTGCAGCAACTGCAGGATGCCCTGCACGTACTCCGGACTCAGGCCTGTCTTCTGGGCAATGGACTTCTTGTCATAGCCTTGATCCCGCAGCTGCTCGATGCCGGACAGCAATTCCAACGGGCTGAATTTTCGCCGGGCGATGTTCTCGGTGAGGCTCATGATGAAGGCCGATTCGTCATCGACGTTCATCACCATTGCAGGGATTTCTTGATGCCCGAGCGTCTTGAAGGCCTTGAAGCGCCCCTCGCCGCAGATGAGGAGATAGTGCTCCCCATTGCTCCCTGGACGTGGCGTCACGATGATGGGCTTTTTCAGGCCGATGTTCTGGATGTTGCCAACGATCTGCTCGAACACACGGCTGTTGCGTTCGCGGGGGTTGAGAACTTCAATCCGGTCGAGAGGAATCATCCGTAACTCCGAATGCCGATGCTCTTTGTCCTGATTCATGCGGCCCTCCTTATGCGGATGCGCCGGGCCATGCCATACAGGTAGTCCAGGCTGTCGAAGCGATAGCACTCAAACTCGATGCCGTTGTGGTCGGCCAGATGGATACGTGCCTGGCCGAAGTCCAGTCGGGGCAGCAGGTAGTAATCCAAGGCGGCCTGATTGCTGTCGTCCAGCCGCACGGCCACCGTGATGTCGGGCGCGAGGCTGGTATCGAAGCGCACTTTCCAGCGGCGTCGCCCGTTATCGAGCAATTGGCAGCGCGCCAGCACCAGTGAAACGGTGAACTCGCGATTCACGGTGAGGAGGTCGGTGGCCGGATCGCGTTCCACAATGCCGCCCACCTCGGCGATCATCCGTTCAGTCTGGCCGACGATCTCCGGGTGTAGTCGGCGCAGGAACTGATTCGCTTCCAGATACTGGTAGTCCCGATCCGGAGTGAAGCCCACCGTCTGGTACGCGCGGATCAGACTGCCGAAACGATGCGCGTAGGCCGCTGACGAGGGCATGCCTTCAGCTTCATCGATGATCAGGCCGGACAGGTAGCCGTGGCGCTGGTAAAGATTGCGCAGCTTCTCGATCAACTCCTCGTCGCTGTAGCGATGTGCCCTTGCGCGCAAGATGCCCTGCGCCGTGTAGAAGAGCTCCGGTGGCACGATGCCCTCGAACGCGCCTTCCTTCTTGATCCACATCTCGGGGCTGTTGACCACCCGGTGCTTCTTGAGTTTGAAGGATCGCCGGTTGTAGATGTTGTTGCCGATGTATTTCTCGTTGGACAACATTTCGCGGATGGTCGCTCGTGTCCAATCCCGCCCAAGGTCAGTGCGCGTTCCTTGTTCGTTCAGCCGTTCGGCGATGTCCAGCTCCGTCAGGTTGTCGGCGACAAACCAGCGGTAGATCTGGTTGACCACGGCAACCTCATCGTCCGGACCCGGCTGCAGGATGACGCGGTCGGTTTGCAGGCTCTTGTGCTCGCCGCGAGCCAGTTCACCCTTGAGCGTGCCGGACTGATCGACCAGCACACGTCGCAGGCCATAGCCAGCGGGTCCCCCTTGCCGAAAGCCCAGCTCGATCAGGCGGCACTGTCCAGCGAACACCTTGGCCGACAACTCCCGGCTGTATTCGCCCGCCATCGCACGCTTGACGCCCTTGACGATGGTGGACACAGGCGAGCCGTCGTTTTCGAACTGCTCGGCGCAATACGCGACCTGGATTCCGGCGCGGCGGCAAATGTATTCGTAATAGGCGCTCTCATCGGCGTCCTGGAACCGGCCCCAGCGACTGACGTCGTAGACCAGGATGATCTGGAAATCCGCGATGCCTGCCTCGACGTCCTTGATCAGCTGTTGCAGCGCCCGCCGCCCATCGATGCGCAAGCCGCTCTTGCCCTCGTCGGCATAGGTGCGAACGATCTCGATGTTGCGCCGGGCCGCGTACTCGCGGATCTTGTCCGCTTGGTTTTCCGTCGAATACTGCTGGTGCTCGGTCGACATCCGAACGTACTCGGCGGCCCGAAATGTCGGTGGCTGATCCGCCCCCGGAATGGAGAACTCTTCTGCCTGCATAGACCCGATCACTTTATGTTGTGTGAACTTGCTCTCGGGCCTGCCTTTCACCTCAATGGCATACACGTGGCCTGCAATGCGCGGCCGGAATGCACAGGGTTGAAATTGTTGCCATCCAGGATGATCGAGAGCCCATTTGGGCTTGAAGTTAAGGCTGGATTCCCTGGGTGTCGATCAAGTCATCTCTTGACGCATCCATCTTGCATTCACAAGTTTCGTACAGCAGCGTGATTTCAACCACCCAAGAGCCCGGTGTTCCGTTCGGGAAGTCTGGCCGTCTTGTGATCCGGTAGATGCCGGAAGGCAGAGCTGACACGTCCATCTTTACAGGATCGATGACTCGCTGCTGATGAGGCCCATCCGCTTGCGATCCTTGATCGCCGTCTGCCTGTTGTGCGTCTCGGTGATTGCGCCAATAGTCGTGGTTGCGCTGTGACCACGCGCGCTGGGCCGCCTGCTGGTTGATGCGGTAGTCAGGATCGGATTGGAGTTTTGCCCGCTGCCATTCGCGCTTGCGAGCCCGCTGGCATTCAGGGGCGGAGCAGAACGCTTGGTCGGGAACCTGTGGGCGGGGTTCGAAGGGGTGGCTGCAGTGCGCGCAAAGTCGAGTAGTCATCGTGGTCTCCATGGAAAGTCCGTATGGAGACCGCCACTGACCGTGGCGAAGGGCGCGAAGCGGCTGCCCTATGAAGGGATATTCAACGAGCGACGGTGTTCAACGCGGGGGCCAATGCCACGCTCAAGCGGCCAACGATGGCGTGCAAGGGTTCTGGCGGAAGTTCGTTCTTCTTGAGAAATGCCAGCCACAGCGCCTGGCGCGAAGCGTCGTGTGCAAACTCGTCCGTCAGGCCGACTGGCAGCGCTTCAGGAACTGCCATGCCCCGTCTTTCAAACGTGGCCTTGATCGCCTGGGCCAGCAGATCGGTGTCCAGAGTTTCTCGTTCCAACAGCACCGATAGATCGAAGTAGTCCTTCAAGCGGCTGTTGGTCATGCCCAGCAAAGCGATGGCGTGGAGCTTTTCTGCGATGACGGTGTACGTTGGGTAGGCACGCAGTCGTGGTGCGGGCATTTCCTCCAGCAGTACTGGGTAGACCGAATCAACAGGTGCCGGGGTGACGGCGTCGCCGAAGCCGACATCGATCTGGGTCTTGCAGCGTGCTCTGGCAAGATCGCCTGCAATCATCACGCGAACGCCACCGTAGCCTGCTTCCTTGCGGATCTCCTCGACTGTGACAGAGGTTGGGTCGAACACGATGCCGTCGTCGACCGGTACGGCTGCGATGTCCCGGAATACTTGGGCTACTGACTCCAGATCGCTGGCACCGAAGCCCAAGAGGTCGGCATCGCGTGTGGCCCGGTGTGGCATGTCGTACCAGAGCGTGAACAGCAGCGCACCTTTGAGCAGAAAGCGATCCGCGTGCGGCGACTGGGTCAACCGATAGAGGATTCGCTCCAAGGCAAAGCGCACCAGCACCTGATTGAAATCGACGCCTTGTGCCTTGGCGACATTGAGCAGGCGCGCACGGACGGATGCCGCGACATTTGGGGTGGCCGCACTCATCCGACACTCTCCAGGTAGGGGCGCATCACGTTGGCCACGCGGCATATCTTGGCGAAGCGCCAGATGTCGTCGACGGATGCCTTGCTGCGCGCCCGGGCGTCTTTCAGCGCCTCCAGCGCCACATCTAGCCCGATCTTGTTACGGTGCTTGAAGCAGTCCGCCACGGTCTTGGCCACGCTGTACACCCGGAGCCTGACACCATCGCGTTCGACTTCCTCAATCCCTGCCGAGTAGGCATCACCCGTGAACTGCACCATCTTGACGGGCGGGTAGTCGACACGGGGCGGGTGGCTACCCCGAGGCATGGCGATCCAGATCTGACGCGGCAGCTGCGTGGTCAGCTCATGAAACTGCAGCGCCGTAAGCAGGCAGAACACCGCTTGAGGTACCTTGGTGGCGATGGTGCCAAGGCTCTCGAATTCCGAAACCTGTGCATCCGGCAGACGGTACAGGCCACGCCCCACCTTCTCTAGTAGACCCGCAGCGGTCAGGCGCGTCAGAACGACCCGAGGCGCACTGATGGCGTCCAGATCGCTGGCGCGCAGTAGCCCCTTCTGGCTGGCCAGATCGAGGACGCGCTGATTGTGGGTACTGGAGAGCATGGATAGAGTATGTTCCGTTATTTCGTCGAATGCAACTTGTGGAAGACAAAACGAAACATTTAGCCCACGTTCTCCCGGTATCGTTGCTGGTAGACGATCCGCTGAGCGCGCTACAAATCGGGGGCGTTACGGCCTCAATCGCATCATCACCTACACGAAAACCTTTTAAGCGAAATTATTTGATGATAGAATCCGCTTGAACGAAATCCGATGACGGAGTTGCCAATGGCCCAGCCGAACCAAGAAACGATCCATGACCTGCTCGTGAGGAATATCCCGCGTGAGCTTGTCATGGGCCTCGAAGAAGCCAAGCTGGTCGGCGCTCAACGTGCCTATGCCGCAGCGCGCGGGATGGATGACGGGCACTTGCCCAGCGTGGTGGGGCAGTTGCGCCACTTCCATATGAATGAGTCGTTCCATCGCGCACTCGCCGTTGCAGACGCCTCTCCTTCACCGCTGCGCGGCAATCAGATCGTCACGGGCCGGTCAGGGATCTTCACCTTGGCACGGTTCAACACCAAGTATGGGGTCTGGAACAGCGGGCGGCGTAGCGAAACCCGAAAACAGATGTCGCTGGCAAACGCGGCCATCGAGCCACTGGTTCAACCCGGGCTCTTTTCAGGCTACGTGGAGCCATCCCAAGCGGTTGTGTTCGTCGTGGCCTGCTTTGCAGGATCGCTGCACAGCCAGCCGGACACACCCGTCTCCATCGAAATCGCGGTCCCAGATCGCCACATGCAAGGCTGGCTTTTCCGGGAACCAATTGAAGCATTCATCAAGCGCTACGACCAGCAGCCGACAGCAGGCCAGGACGATTTGGCTGTGCCGAAGCTGAAGAAGAACATTGGCAAACAACAAGACAAAGACGGAACAGGATCATGAGCAGGGGCGGTGTACAAGGATTTCAGAAAGATCGACTTAGCCAAATTCTTGCGGCCCGTCGTCTGACTCAAGTCCAGCTGGCCTCGATGGTCGATGTGTCTCCGGCGACCATCAGCAAGTGGCGCGCAGGAACGCAAGCGCCTGAGCGTGACGCGCTTGAACGCCTTGCTGGCGTTGTCAACGTCACGCCGGAATGGTTTACGCGTGCGCCCGGGGCGAAGTTGTCGTTGCCGCTTTTTCGCAGCAACGCGTCAGCGCACGTCGCTGCACGCGCCATGCTGGAGGCCCGCCTTGAGTGGGCCCAGGACGTGGCCGCCGCACTGATGGAATACGTCGACTACCCTGATGTCAATTTGCCATCTCGCGATTACACCGAGCCGGAACAGATCACCAACGAGGACATCGAGAAGGCCGCCTGCGAATGCCGGGATCTGTGGCGTCTGGGCCGCTCGGCGATTCAAGACTTGGCACTGGCCGTGGAAGGTGCTGGGGTCATCCTCGTTCGGGAAGAAACCGGCGTTGCCCAGATTGAAGGGCTGTCGGCTTGGAGCGAGGTGCTGGGCCGACCGTTGATCCTCTTGTCCGCCGACAAGGACAATGGTTATCGCAGTCGCTTCGACCTTGCCCACGAAATCGGGCATCTTGTTCTGCATCGTCACATTCAACGCACGACTGACAGCGCACGCCACAAGTTGATGGAGCAACAGGCACACCGCTTCGCAGGCGCTTTTTTGCTGCCCGCCGAAACGTTCGCCAGCGAAGTTCGCGTGCCACCGACTCTGGATGACTTGTTGCTGCTGAAGCGCCGTTGGGGCGTGTCGGCGGCGGCGATCATCATGCGGCTGAAGGCGCTTGAGATGCTGGATGAAGATGGCGCTCTGATGCTTTTCAAGCGTCGCTCTGCTCGGTGGGGTGCGAAATCGGAACCCGGAGACGAGGATCGTCGACCAGAGCAGCCACGTCTGCTTCGTCGCACCATCGATCTGTTGGTCGAAGAGAAGGTCATGCCTTTGGAAGCCATCCCGAGACACATCGGACTGGCTGCGGGCGACGTGGAAGCACTCGCCGGATTGCCCGAAGGCTACTTCCAGGGCAAAACCAATGTCGTGGAGTTTGCGCGACTGAAAGCAACCCAGAAGCCGGTTGATGACCAACCAGCCCAAGGCAATAAGGTGGTGCCATTCCGGCCCGTCTCCAAGTCCTGATGTGAAAGGAGCAGCGATGTCCAAGAACCCAAAGCAGACGTCCTCACGAATTGGTCGGCTGGCGTCGGAAACGCTGAAAAGCAGCAGTTCGTCGCAAGTGGCCAAGAGTCTGGCCGCTTCGGCACTGTCTCAGCGCAGCGGCGACAAACAGACCGGTGCCAAGATGGAAGACAAGGCCGCACGCGTTTTGGCCAGCGACCGATACGCCAAAGAGACGAAGGAACTGGCGGCTTCGGTTCTGTCCCAAGCCAACAAGCAGCGCTGAGGCAGGGAGTCGAGTCCCTCATGTCACAGGATCTGAGCGACTCGCAACTGAAGGATCTCTGGCGTCAGGGAAAAATCCCGGTCATCTTCAAGCGCAATAAGCCACTCCCGGTCCTGGCGCGCATTCCGTTCGCCGAGGGGAACATGGAGTGGCTGCGGGATGGCCGACGCTCGAAGCCCGACTGGTGTGCGCAGTTCAAGGCCTGGGAAATTCCGACTGCGTGGTTCGACAGCGTGATCAAACTTGCGCTGAGACGACACCAAGAGGTCTATGTGATCCAGTTGTACCGGGAGCACCAAAAATGCGCTCCGGCGTGCTGGAATGCGTCGGGCTTTCATTGCGAATGCTCCTGCATGGGGGAGAACCACGGCGGTGGCCATCCAGGCGGCAACTGGTACGAGGTTTCCGAAACCTTCGCCGTGTCCTGGGGCCAGCAGCGCTATTCATGCCGTCATCTGAAGGTCAAGAACCCCGGGCGCTGACCGTGGCAGCGCAAGCTATCGATGGTCGGAAATGCGCGGAGACAGCCAAAGTCCACCCGGACCTCCGCATCGTATATAATTTCGCCTACGGTGTCCTCGCCGGTGCGGCAGGAAGGTTCTCTCTAGTAGGGGACTACACCACCATTCCGCAAGCATTCGTCCTGAAGTGTCTTCCGTTCGGCATCCTGCCTCACCCTCGCGACTCGCGCGCGATGCGCTTCAACGCATCGCGCAAGCGCTCGTCGCTCGACCTCGTGTCGGTGGTTCGATTCCGCCCCTGCCATTTTCCCATCGCTGATACGGCAATTCATGAGGATTTCGTGAGGTTTTGCCTCGCCGTATTGAGATCCTCGCGATTGCTTCATAGGCTCACTCCGCTTCCTCTTTATTTCCGAATTAGGCATCGGGAGTGACAAGCCATGAGCCGTCTCGAACATAAAGACTTGTTTGCCAGCTTGGCGATAGTTCGCAGCCGGCGCGCTTCTGATGCACTCAAGAGACAACTCGACAGCTTCGCGGAACGGGTCTTGGCCGGTTCGCGCCCAATCAGGGGAGAAGAGGCATTGGGCAAGGGACTGCCCGTTTATCGAAGCCACGGCACCCCGTGGCCTCACGGGAGACGTGCCTTTCTCGCGAAAACTCCGCCCTTTACGAGCGGCAATCCCGATCCCCAATACACGGCTCGTACGGACGGTACAGCAGAAGGTGCTTATTTCAATATAGAAGCGCGCGGCAATCCCTTGCAGGGATTTTTGTCTGCCGGCGTCAGCGGGGGCGTGTGGAGAAATGCGGATTGGACCGGGGAAACCTTTTACAGCGAGTTGCCCGACAGGTGGATCGGCGGTGACGCTATCTCCGCCAGAGCTTCAATTCTTCAAGCGGCAGATTTACCCCAGAGGTTGGGATCGCAGATCGCCGTCAGCGCATGGGTGTACTGGAATCCCGTTTACCCAAACTGGGCCGAGGGTGGATTCGGTACGACCAACCTGATCTACGACGCGTTCTATATGGAACCGGGACTCCCGAATGCTCCGGTTAACGGTTTGGTTGGTGTCAGTGCTTCCTTGGAACTTTCCGTGTCGTTGGTGTCTGGCGAACAGGAAGTGCTCAACGCGTCCACTGCAACCAATGTCTTGTGTGTGGGTGCAAACGCAGAATATTACGGCAATGTCGACGATAAAGTCGAAGCGCCATTTCTCTTTTTTGACTTCATTGCCGCAGGGAACCCGTGGCAGCTCATTCCTTTGTCCGTGACGCTTCCGGCAAACGCCGAGGCGGATCAGATGGTCGTGGAAGTGAGCTTGAACGTGAGTGGATGTCGTGCCGGTGTAAACGATCCGAATGCGGGCAATGTTTTGATTGCCTTCCAGGACCTATATTACGGCGTGTTGCCCGTCGGCTTCAAACCATCCTCTCCAAATTCATTCGCAATACAAAGGATCGTGGCTATCTCTCCGTACTGATTGCGCAAACGTCCCGGTCAAAATCCCTTTCCGCGCGCGCTTACCGGCCACACCACTTCAACCTTGCCGTTGCGCAGGCCGACGTACCCGTCGTGCAGGTTGCAAGTCGGGTCGCAATGGCCGGGGACGAGTTTCAGTCTCTCGTTGATGCGCAACACGCCGTGCTTGTCTTCGATTACGCCGTGTTCATGGGAGGCGCCGAGTATTTCACGTCGGAGCGGCCGTGACTCACGGGCAAACCGCTTTTCAGCGACATCGCCTTCAGGCCCGCGTCGCACACGGCCAGATCGGGTTTGGCGTGGCTCCGTAGCCGCCTTCCATACCTGCGAAAAAAAACCGGTTTTGGCATCCGAGGGGAGGTCATTCGCCGCACGAGACGATCGCGCATCGCATGCGACTTTCGTCGTGAGATGCGCTGCGCCGGAGCGCAGCGCGCATCTTCATCAATGCGAATCCACCGACCCCTGCAACGCCGCGGCCAGGCCCGCGTCGCCGCTCAGGATGGCTTTCCACGAGAGTTCCGTACCGCGGCGGTGGCCTTTCTCCGTGATCTTCAAACCCTGCGGATCGATCACCAGCGTGTAATCCTTGCCGTCCACATTGATCAGGCGCTTCAGCGGTTTGTCCAGTGGCGTCATGTCGATCTCCTCGTTCGGCCTCGTGCCGGCCTTGCGCATGATACGCGAGCGCGGTGGCGACTGTCCTGCCGATCGCCGCGCGGCTTTTGCGGTAGCGAAGTGCACGATTCGTACAAGCGACGATTGTCAGGCGAAAGATACAAACTCTCGATGGTGCGTTCGTTGCGGCCGTTCAAAGTGGCCTGCGCCGAGCGGCCGGCGTCGAGCAGCAGATGCGCAAGTTGCAGATGTGCGGGCAGGGGCGGCCCATACTTTTTCGTGCCTGTGGCGCCGTCGTAGGACAACGCGAACGGCACGCCGCGCGTGCGCAATTGCGCGAGTCCATCGAGCAGCGCTTCGCGCGTGAGCTGCGCGTGGTAGCGTTTGTCGCGGCCGGTGCTTGTGCCGAGATACGGCGGATCGAGGTAGACGAAATCGCGCGCGCTGGCATCCGCGCAAGTCTCCAGCCAGTCGCCGCAGCGGAGTTCAACGCGATCGCGCAGCAAACTCGATGCGGCTTCGATCGCATTCCGCATGCGGTCGGGATGCATGCCCATCCTGCGCTGGTCGGCCGATTGCGTGAATTCGCCGCGTGTGTTGAAGCGCACCGCGTTCTTGACGCAGCGGCAGATCAGGTAGAGCAGATCGAGCGGATCGTGACCGATGTTGTAGCGTGCGCGCACTCGCCCGTAATGATCGGCGTCGCCGTGCTGCTGCGACCACAATATGCGATAGCGTTCCGCGGTTTCGTGCGGCCGCTCGACGATCCCGCGCCACAGTTCGATCATCGCGGGCAAGCTGTCGCCGATCATGAATCGCCGTGCTAGACCGTGCTTCGCAGCGTACAGGGTGATCGCAGCGGAACCGGCGAAAGGGTCGTATAGGGTGCGTATGCTGCGCGGGAAATGCTGCGCAATCCTTGCCGCGAGACGCCGCTTACTGCCTTGATAAGGAATGGGATGCGGCAGCGCTGCGTGCATTACTCAACGCGATTCAACGCGCACGCAAGCGTTTCGACGACGACACGTACTGGGTGCGCAAAAGCAGATCCCACAGCGGCGAGGTCACGCCGAAGTTGCGTTCGGGATGATTGTGGTGGATGTGATGCGCGGCGGCCCAGGCGCGCACCAGCGGATGGCGGTAGCGGAATGCGTGGATGCTCCAGTGGCTAAGCCCATATGCGGCGTAACCCGCGGCAATCGAACCGCCCAGCAGCAGCGCTTCGCTGACCGGCATGAAGTACGTCAACAGCGCCGCGAGTGCGAGATAGGCCAGCGGCGGCAGGAAGAACGGCAGCGCGTCGTACCCCTGCGGCTGATCGTGGTGGCGGCGATGCCCCTGCTCGAACACCTCGAACGGCCCATGGAACAGCCAGCGGTGCACCGCGTATTCGATCAGACTGAAAATCAGCAGACCGCACAGCACCAGCCACAAGATCATGGCGAAACCGAGATCGCCGCGACGCAGACCGGCGGCCAACAGGCAGAGCGCCACCAGCACATCGGAACTCAAACCCGCGTAATTGTTGAAACGGCTGGTGGACAGTCGCGACAACCATTGCAGCGGAGCATACGCGGAAGACCCGGTCATCATCGTTTCTCTTCGCAGCACAAGCGGAACCGTTCGTCCGGCGCGGCAATGGTAGAAGCATTCGCGCCGCTTGTCGCGGACAGGCACGAGTATTGTGCTGGCGCGGTTCCCGTGGCTTTCAGCCGGCAGTCATCCGCCCGGGATCTGCCGGCGTTGTAATGGCTTTGCGCAAAGGAGCCGGCCATGAAAAGAACCGCATGGGTTATAGCAATGCTCGTTTCGATGCTGTCGATGGGCGCTTGGGCGGATTCCCCGAAGCAACGCGACGCGGCGGAGCTCGCGCGTTTCGAGCGCTACGCTTCGCGGCCGCAGGACAGCATGCATTATTTCCAGTTGCAGAAGTTCCAATATCTGGGCAAGAACGCGCAGGACGCGGATGTGATTGCGGTATGGACCGGCGTCAACCAGGTCTATCTGTTGACGCTCGAGCAGCCGTGCATCAATCTGGATTTCGCTTTCGCGATCGGCCTGACGTCGACGGCCGGGAACGTCAATGCGCGCATGGATTACGTGAAGTACGACCACGGCCAGCGCTGCCGCATCATGCAAATACAGAAGGTGGATTACAAGGCGCTGCGCGCCGCGGAGCAGGCTGCCAAGGCTCAGTCCTCGGGCACGTAACCCGCCGGCTTCTGCGCACCGCCTCCGAAGAGAAACTTCTCCATCTGCTCGACGAGAAAAGCGCGCGCCTTCGGATCGAGCGGTGAAATTCGGTTCTCGTTGATCAGCATGGTCTGGTGTGCCAGCCACTGCTGCCACGCCTCCTTGCTGATTTTTTCGTAGATGCGTTTGCCGAGTTCTCCCGGCCAGGGCGCGTAATCCAGGCCTTCGGCTACGCGTTGCAATTTCGCGCAGAAAACGGTGCGGCTCATCACAATCCCCATTCAGACGCAAGTGCATGCATGGCTTTCTTGAGAAGTACGGTCAAGGATGGCCGCTTGGGTATTTGCTGGATGCGATTAGTCAAACTAACCGGGACCTTGAGGAGCGCGTCGATCCTGGATGATCGCATTCAATAACTTCCTGACCGGCGCCGGCATGCCTAGATGTGCGAATTCCCCGCCCGCGCACCAACGCAAGTCCTGCGTATCAGCGATGGCTCGATGCATCCGCACCCCGCGCCACAACAATGGCTGGACGTGCAGACGGTAATGCGTGAAAGCGTGCGCGAACGGTTGCAGTGTTTCCGCATGCGTGCCGTTCAAATGCGCAAACTTCGCGGCGAGGTTCGATGCGAGCGCGAGATCCTCGCTTTCTGGCAGACTCCACAATCCGGGCCAGACGCCGCTCGCGCCGCGCCGCTGCAGCAGCACGCGCTGCTGCGCATCGCGCAGGATCAGCATCACGGTATTGCGCACCGGCAACGCGCGGGCGGGACGCGGCTGCGGCAATTCGGCGGTGAGACCTTGTTGAAACGCGGTGCAATCGTCCGATAGCGGGCACTCGCCGCAACGTGGCAGCGTTCGGGTGCATACGATCGCGCCCAGATCCATGATCGCTTGCGTGTAGTCGGCGATGCGTTCGTGCGATGTATGTGATTCTGCCAGTGCCCACAATTTTTCTTCGACGGCGCGTGCGCCGGGCCAACCGCGCACACCTGCGTGACGCGCCAGCACGCGCTTGACGTTGCCGTCCAGGATCGGAAAACGCTCGCCGCGCGAGAGCGCCAGGATCGCCCCTGCGGTCGAGCGGCCGATACCGGGTAGGGCAACCAGCGACTCGAAATGAGCGGGCAATTCGCCACCATGCCGTTCAACGCAGACGCGTGCGGCGCGGTGCAGATTGCGCGCGCGTGCGTAATAACCGAGGCCGGACCACAAGGCGAATACCTCATCCTCACTCGCGTTCGCCAAAGCGCGCACGTGGGGTAGAGCGCGCACGAAGCGCTCGAAATACGGAATCACCGTCGCGACCTGCGTCTGTTGCAGCATCACCTCGGAAATCCAGACGCGGTAAGGCGTGCGCCGGCATGAAGGCGTGTCCTGCCAAGGCAGATCGTGCCGGCCGTGGCGGTCGAACCATGCGAGCAGGCGCGAGGCGATGCCGGTGCTCAATGCGCAACTTCCTTCGCGGTCGCCGCGCTCGCCGGTGCCGGTGCGCTGCCGGCGGGCAGCGGCGCGACATCCGGTCCTGCGTCGACCTGCACGTCATGCATTTGCAGCGGGCCGTAACTGAGGGTTTCGACGTGCGCGCGGCCTTGCAGCGGCGGCAGCGTCAGCGGTGTGCCGGGCTGCGAGGTCAGCACGCCATGCCACCAATCCACAAGTTGCAGCGGCGGGATGCGTGCATCGACGTGCTCGTTCGAGCCTTCGAGTTTCAGCGCCGCGACCAGAGGTACCGATTTTTGTGCGGGCAGGATTTGCAGCGCCACGGCATAGTCGCGCGGCACCGTGGGCGCGGCGCCTGCGTTGGCAGCAGCACTCGCAGCGCTCGACGGATTTGCCGCTGCGGCCGCCGGCAATTTCAGCGTGCCAGTGAAATTCGCTGCGACATCGCTACCGCCGCGCCAGAGCGCGTTGCCTGCGAGATCGGCGCTCAAACCGCGTTGCACGCTCAAAATCAAATGCACCCGATCGAAGCGCAACGCGTCGTTCTCGTCGCGCGGCAGCGCGGTCAACTTGAGAATGCCGCTGCGATCAGAACCGCTGCGCGCGGCTGCATCGAGCTGAAACGGAATGCCCGGCAGCAGCGTGCCGGTTTCCGCATGAATGTCGAACAGCTGTGGCTCGTCGTTGCGCACCAGCGTTCCGTTGACGATTTGCAGCCCCGCGCCGATGTGTGGCAATTGCGGCGCGCCTTGTGTTTGCGGCAGCTTCGACAGCAATGCCTGCAATTGATCCAGATCAATGCGGGGTGATTCGATTTCCAGCCGTTCGATCGCCAGTTCGCGATGCAGCAATGCGTGCCACGGCACCACCATGCGCGCTTGCGTTGCAGTCAGCAGCGGTGCGTTCGAACCGATGCTACTCAACTGGAAACCCTGCAATTGCACCGCCGGATGTGGCCACAGCGCGGGCGCGGCGGGCTTCTCCACGCTGAGGATCAATCCTGCGCCGGCCAGCTGCGATTGCAGCAACGCGGTGAAACGTTGTGGCTGTAACAACGAACGAACGAACAGTGTCGCGCCGATCAGCATCATCAGGATCAGCACGATCACCGTGGCGACCAACCAGCGCCATGGATGTGCACCGATGGAAGCGCGCCCGATCATCCAGTCAGCCGTGCGGGCAACAAACCGTCGACGAACGCGACCGGATCGAACGTGCGCAGATCTTGTGCGCTCTCGCCGAGGCCGACGTAGCGGATCGGCAAACCGAATTCGCGCGCCAGCGCGAACACCACGCCGCCCCTGGCCGTGCCATCGAGCTTGGTGACAACCAATCCGGTGACACCAGTCGCATCACGGAACTGGCGCACCTGGCTGATCGCGTTCTGCCCGGTAGTGCCGTCGATCACCATCAGTACTTCGTGCGGCGCGCTGGCATCGACTTTCCCTAACACGCGTTTCACTTTCGCCAGTTCGTTCATCAGGCCCGCCTGCGTGTGCAATCTACCGGCGGTATCGGCGATCAGCACGTCGATGCCACGCGCCTGCGCGGTTTGCAGCGCGTCGAACACCACGCTCGCCGAATCTGCGCCCTGGCCCTGCGCGATCACCGGCACGGAATTGCGTGCGCCCCATTCCTGCAATTGCGCGACGGCGGCGGCACGAAAGGTATCGCCCGCAGCCAGCATCACATGGCGATGTTCGTCGCGATAGCGGCGCGCGAGTTTGCCGATCGTCGTGGTCTTGCCCACGCCATTGACACCGACCACCAACAGCACGAACGGCTTGCGGCCGGAGACTTGCAATGGTTGCGCAACCGGTTGCAGCATCGTGATCAATGCGGTGCGCAGCGCATCCAACAGGGCATTCGCGTCGGCAAATTCGCGCTTGTGCATGCGGCGGCGCAAGTCTTCCACCAGCTCATGCGTGGCAGCGATACCGACATCGGCGGTAATCAGCGTGGTTTCCAGTTCGTCCAGCAGTTCGTCGTCGAGTCTGGGATGGCGCACGAACAGCGAGGTGAGATTGCGCGCGAAACCGCTGCCGGACAGGCGCTCACGCCAACTGCGTTTGACCGGTTGCGCGGATCCGGCGCCCGATGAAGCAACCGTTTCCACCGCCTGCGCCTGTTGCGCGGCAGGCGCTGCTTTCACCGGCTCGGCTGCCGCGGCGGCCGTAGCCGGTTCGGACGGTTCCGGTGGCGACGTCGCCGGTTCGGCAGGTTGCTCGGACTCGCCGCGGCCGGTGATCTTCTTCCAGAATTTCTGCATGACTGGCGCTGTGCGCGATGCTGCCGGAGAATCCCCGCATGCTAACAGCCGTTCCGCAACGCCCATGAAACGCGCGCGCGGCAACGCGCCGCCGGGTGCGGTGCGCATCATCGGCGGCTCATTGCGCGGCTCCAAGCTGGCGGTGCCGGCGCTCGCCGATCTGCGGCCGACGCCGCAGCGTCTGCGCGAGACCTTGTTCAACTGGCTGTTGCCGGTGATCGAAGGCGCGCGGGTGCTGGACCTTTTCGCCGGCAGCGGTGCGCTGGGCATCGAGGCGCTCTCGCGCGGCGCCGCGTTCGTCTTGATGATCGAACGCGACCGCAGGCAGGCCGAACACATCGCCGCCGATCTTGCCCGACTGCATGTCGCCAATGGCGAAGTGCGTTGCGCGGACACACTGCAATTCCTCGCGCAACCACCGCAGCAAACGTTCGACATCGCCTTTCTCGATCCGCCGTTCGATGCGGACCTCTGGACGCGCGCCGCCACATTGATCGAAGAGCATGGTTGGTTCAAGTCGAATTCGCGGATCTATGTCGAAACGCCGATCGATGCGCCATTCACGCCGCCACCACGGTGGCGTCTGCATCGGCAGAGTCGCGCGGGTGCGGTGGAGGGTGGACTTTACATACGCGAGTGAGCGGACTTCGTCTGCCCTTGCAGGTGGAGGGCAGAGCCTGCCCCTACGGGTACCGCACCGATGAGTGCTAAAGTGGCGCCCGCAGCTACAGCCACAGTCAGAGATGGGGAACAATCACGTCAACGCCGACAGCCGCATCGCGGTGTATCCGGGCACGTTCGATCCGGTCACGCACGGCCACAGCGACCTGATCGCGCGCGCCGCGCCGCTATTCGACCGCATTTACGTTGCGGTAGCCGAGAGCACCGTCAAGGCGCCGTGCCTGGAACTGGATCAGCGCATCGACTTGGCGCGCATCGCGCTGGCGGACGTGCACAACGTCGAGGTGCGTGGTTTCGACACGCTGCTGGCGGAGTTCGTGTCGTCGGTGAATGCCGGGGTGATCCTGCGCGGCCTGCGCGCCGTGTCGGATTTCGAATACGAGTTTCAACTCGCCAGCATGAACCGGCATCTGATTCCGCAGGCGGAGACCCTGTTTCTGACGCCTTCGGAGCCTTACAGCTTCATTTCGTCGTCGCTGGTGCGCGAGGTCGCACGGCTGGGCGGCGATGTTTCCGGTTTCGTCCACCCGGCCGTGCAGCAGGCGCTGCAACGCCGATTCGGCAAGCTTCGCAACAACTAGAACGAGGTGCATATCATGCGCAAAATTCCCGTCCTCATCGCTTTCGCGCTTGCCGCCACGCTCGCGCTCTCCGCGTGCAATAACGCTCAGCAGACCGATCAAGCCGCGCAGCCGCAGGAGGTCAGCAAGCCGAGCAGCCCGACCGACATGAAAGGCTGGAAGACTTATCTCAGCCAGGTCGTGCAGGCGCACATGCAGGGCATCAGCAATACGCCTTACATGTATTTCATTCCGGCCGGCGATGACCCCGACACTGTCGCCGCGCGCGGCCGCACGCAAGACACCTTGAACGGTGTGGTCGCGACCACCGTTCTGCCCGGCAACATGATCGCCGCGGGCGGTCCGGATTCGGGCAAGACCGCCGACGCATTGGTCACCGCGTTCAAGAACGCGCAACCGGGTTCGTTCAAGGGCGTGGTGGTGCTGTTCGTCGGCAACGCCACCGACAAGGACCGCGTGCAGCAGGCCGTCGCGCCGAGCGGCGCGGAGTTCCGTTTCGCGCAGATGTGATCGAAAAGTCGCGCGTTGCGATTGATGCAGGTCAGGGACGGCCGTGTTGAGCGAGCGCTGCACGCCGTCATGCCGGCGCGCAGCGCCATCTTCGGCAGCGAGCGGAAAATCGAGCGATCTTGCGATGCAACCGCAAATATTCTTCTCCCGTCCGAGCACTTGGCAGAGGTCGGACACCTTCTTCCGCAAGCGGGAGAGGGTGAATTCGCCGCGGATGGTAAAATTCCGCGATGGCCTTGAAGATCACCGACGCCTGCGTCAATTGCGACGTGTGCGAGCCCGTTTGCCCCAATCGCGCGATCTCGCAGGGCGAGGAGTACTACGTCATCGACCCGGCGCTATGCACGGAATGCGTCGGGCATTTCGATGAACCGCAGTGCATCGCCGTCTGTCCGGTGGAATGCATCGTGACCGACCCCGGTCATATCGAAACGCCTGATCAGTTGGTTGCCAAATATCGGAGCCTGACCGCCAGGGAGAACGCTGCATGAAGTTGCGCCGCGTGTTGCTGATGCTTTGCACGATGCTGTTCGTGGCCGCGCCGACGCTGGCGGACAATCCGAAACCTGTTACCCGATCCGTAGCCCCTGCAGACCGGCCAGGTCACGCTGCGGTCGCGTCCGCGCACAAGCTGGCGACCGAAGCGGGCCTGGAAGTGATGCGCGAAGGTGGCAACGCCTTCGATGCGGCGATCGCGGTCGCGGCGGCGCTGTCGGTGGTCGAACCGCAAAGCTCGGGTATAGGCGGCGGCGGACTGTTCCTGCTGCACCGCGCATCCGACGGCAAGAACGTAATGCTGGACGCGCGCGAAACCGCGTTCACCGGCGCATCCAGCAACTTGTACGTGGATGCGGACGGCAAACCGGATCGCGACAAGTCGATCAATGGTCCGCTGGCGGCGGCGATTCCCGGTGAACCGGCCGCGCTGGTGTATCTCGCGCAGCACTACGGCAAGTTGCCGCTGTCGAAATCACTGGCACCGGCGATCCGCATCGCACGCCAGGGCTTCAAGCCGGACGATCGTTTCCTTTCGGCCTTGCGGGAACGCGCCGATGTGATCGCGCGTTATCCGGGTTCCGCGGCGTTATTTCTGCCGAACGGCAAACCACCTCAACGAGGTTGGACCTTCAAGAATCCCGATCTGGCGAATACGTTGGAGCGCATTGCGCACGACGGCGACGCCGGTTTTTATCAAGGTGAATTCGCGAAGAAACTCGTCGATGGCGTGCGCGCGTCCGGTGGCAAGTGGACGCTAGAGGATCTCGCCGATTACCAGGCTAAGGAACGCGCGCCGATCGCGTTCGATTATCAACCACCGAACAAACCGAAGTACTCCATCGTTTCCGCTTCGCCGCCTACTTCCGGCGGCATCGTGTTGGCGGAGATGTTGAACATCCTTTCCGGTTTCGATCTGGACAAGATGGACCGCGCGCACCGCGTGCACACGATCGTCGAGGCGATGCGGCGCGGCTATCGCGACCGTACGCAATATCTGGGCGATCCGGATTTCGTGCAGATGCCGGTCGCAAAGCTGACCAGCATGGCGTATGCGGACAAGCTCCGCGCCTCGATCGAACCGGATCAGGCCACGCCCAGCGCCGCACTACCGCCGGCGCAACCCGAAAGCCCGCACACCACGCATTTCTCGATCATCGATGCCGACGGCAACATGGTCGCCGGCACGCAGACGGTCAACACATCGTTCGGATCCTGTCTGGTGATACCCGGCACCGGCTTCGTGCTCAACAACGAGATGGACGATTTTGCACTGGTGCCGGGCAAGCCCAACGCCTACGGCTTGATCGGCTATGAAGCCAACGCGCCGGCTAAAGGCCGCAGGCCGCTGTCTTCGATGACGCCGACCTTCGTGTTCGGTCCGGACAAGGATCTGGTGATCGGCACGCCCGGTGGTTCGCGCATCATCACGATGGTGCTGGAAGGCGTGCTCGCTTTCGTGGACGGGATGGACGCGCAGCAGATTGTCGCGAAGCCGCGCTTCCATCATCAATATCTTCCCGACGTAATCTACGCCGAGCCCGGCGCGCTGGATGCGAGCACAATTATCAAACTGCGCAAGATGGGCTACACCGTCAACTCGGGCGAAAGCCATTGGGGTTTCATGAATGCGGTGATCTGGAATCGCAAGACCAACACATTGGAGGCGGCGAGCGATCCGCGCGGCGATTCGGGATTGGGCAAGGTGCAGTGAGATTCATGATCGTCATTCCGGGGCCGTTCGAACGCGAATGCGCGCGAGAACGGAACCGGAATCCAGCGTATTTGATTTTGAAGCCTAGTCACTGGATCCCGCTTTCGCGGGAATGACGTATCTGGAAACGAATACGTGCCATGAAACTCTGGTCTCTCCAAGGCAACTCGCAAAAGCTCGACGGCGGGGCCATGTTCGGCAACGCACCGAAGGCCATGTGGGCGCAATGGATCGCGCCGGACGAGCAGAACCGCATTCCTCTGGCGTGCCGCTGTCTGCTGGCGACCGATCTCGACAACAAGAACGTCCTGTTCGAAACCGGCATCGGCGCGTTCTTCGAGCCGAAGCTGCGCGAGCGTTACGGCGTAGTCGAGGATCGCCACGTGCTGCTGGATTCGCTGCGCGAAGTGGGATTGAGCCACGAGGACATCGATGTGGTGGTGCTTTCCCATCTGCACTTCGATCATGCGGGCGGGCTGTTGGCCGAGTGGAAGAAGGGTGAAGCGCTGCGTCTGCTGTTCCCGAACGCGACTTATCTCGTCAGCACCACGCATTGGCTGCGCGCCAAGGATCCGCATCCACGCGACCGCGCCTCGTTCATTCCCGGCCTCCCGGAACTGCTGGAGCAAAGCGGCCGGCTGGAACTGGTCGATGGCGAGCATTCCCATGCGTTGGACAGTTCCGTGCGCTTCCACTTCTCGCAAGGCCACACACCGGGGCTGATGCTGAGCGAGATCGTCGGCTCGCATCATCGCAACGGCATCGTCTACTGCGCCGACCTGATCCCCGGCCGTGCCTGGGTGCACCTGCCGGTGACGATGGGCTACGACCGCGCGGCCGAATGGCTGATCGATGAAAAGCGCGAGTTCCTGGACGACAAGATAGAGCGTGACGTCATGCTGTTCTTCACTCACGACCACGAGATCGCGGCCGCCAAGCCTGCGCGCGACGAACGTGGCCGCTACGGGGTGCGCGATGAGCGACGGGAATTGCGCGGCCTGACGTTGTAAGCTGCGCGCATGGAAGCGCGCGAACCGAACCCGATGCGCACCCTCGCGACGGCGATCGCCGGCGCGGTCCTGCTGGTCATCGCGCTGCTGCTGATCGGCTTCACAGAACACGCCGACCGCCTGCGCGCGATGAGCGAGGATGCGCTGGGCGGTTTCGTGTTGTCCGGCAATGAAGCGAAGCCGGGCGCAGCCAGCAACGGCCAGCTCGTGTTCGTTTCAGGTGACACGCAGGTCGTCAAACCCGCGATTGATCCGCAGTTCAATGTGAATGCGAATGCGGTCGCGCTGGTTCGCAAAGTCGAGATGTTCCAGTGGCACGAGACCGACGCCAGCCAGCGTTCCTACGATCAAGACTGGATCGATCATCCTGTCGATGCGTCGAAGTTCGCGCAGCCGGCGGGCCATGACAATCCCGGTGCGTTTCCGTTCGACGGCGCGCGTTTCGATTCGCCGGACGTGCGCGTCGGTGGGTTCCAGCTCGGGCCGAAACTGGTGGCTGAAATAGAAGGCGTCGAGGATTTCACGCCGGATTTCCACGCGTTGCCGCCAAACATGGCGGCGACTTTCCAGGTTCACGACAACGCGCTGGTGACCAGTGCCGATCCGCAGCATCCGCGCATTGGTGACCTCCGCGTCAGCTGGATGCGGATCGCGCCGAAACGCATCACAGTGCTGGCGCGCGCGCAGAACGGCGTGCTGGTACAGGCATCAGATACCTCCGGCCATCCGCTGGCGCAAGTGCAGATCGGCAAGCGCTCTTTGAGCGACGTGGTGCCGGATGCCGCACCGCGTCCAGCTTACGCATGGGCCAGACGTGTACTGGCGATCCTGCTGGCGTGGGCCGGCGTGCTGTTGATCCTGCCGATGAGCAGACGCGACGAGTGGTTGGCACTTGCCGCCGGCATCGTGCCGCTGGCGTTGCTTGCGTGCCTGTTCTGGTTCGGCGTGCGCAGCATTGCGGCGGTCGTGTTGCTCGCGATCGCCATCGCGGCCGCACTGACCGCGATATTCAGATGGCGGCGTCCATTGCCTGTTCGAGTGCAGGCGATCCGCCGCGACGAAGGGGAAAGCGCATGATGCACATCGCGGGTTTGTACGCGGCCCTGGCGGCGCTGCTGGTCGTTGTGTTGTCGATTCGCGTGGTCTTGTTGCGGAATAGTGAGAAGGTCGGGATCGGCACGGGCGGAAACGAGCGGCTGGCGCGCGCCATCCGCGCGCACGCGAATGCGGTCGAATATCTGCCGATCGCCCTGTTGCTGCTCTTGATCCTCGATTTGGATCAGACCCAGACGTGGCTGCTGCATCTGTTCGGCATCGTGCTGATCGTCGGTCGTGTGCTGCACGCGATCGGATTGTCCGGTTCGGCCGGCCGCTCGTTCGGCCGCATCGCAGGAATCTCGCTGACTTTATTGGTTATCGTGGCGATGGCGCTGTTGCTGCTGTGGCGCTTCGTCGCGGTGCACGCGATCACGTAGAGATCATTCAATCTACTGGCGCGTGTTCCAGAAACCACAGCCCCGCGAACAATTTCGGATCGATCGAATAACCCTCCGCGGCTTTCGCGCGTAGCCATTGCCCGGCCTCGAGGCGGGGCACTTCGTGCACGACAATGTCCTCGCTCTCGTCGCCTCCGCCATCGCCGACCTTGCGCAAATCCAGCGCGCGAACGAAGTGCATCATCTCGGTGCTCATGCCGGCTGACGACGGACCAGAGTGTAGGTGCTCTACGCGCGCGCAGGTGTATCCGGTTTCCTCGATCAGTTCGCGGCAGGCGGCGGTTTCGAAGTTCTCGTCACCGGCGTGTTCGAGATCGCCCACCAGTCCGGCCGGCATCTCGATGGTGAAGCTGCGGATCGACATGCGGTACTGCTCGACGAACAGGACGCGGTCTTGCGGTGTCACCGCGACGATGATTACCGCACCGCCCGGCGAATTGCGTTCGACGAATTCCCAGCGGCCACGCTTTTTTAAAGTCAACCACTTGCCGGCGAAAAGCGTGGTGGTTTCTTCGTTATCTTCGGGTGAAATGCGCGAGTGACGGCTCACGGAACGGACTCCACCGATTCCGAGGAGGGGCCGAAGGTGTCCGCGAGTTTCAGCGCACGCGCACGCGTCATCGGCCCCAGCCGCACGCGCTCAAACAGCGCATCCACTGCGGCGACATCCGGCAGGCGGCGCAGCAGCGCTTCGGGCGCGCGCGGTACTGGCGCGTCCAGTGCGATCGCCGCGAGCTTGCGCGAGAGCAATGCCTGTTCCGCATAGGCGCGCAATTTCGCGCCGATCATGGGCGCGCCGCGGATGCCCAGGTACGAGACTTCATCCAGCCTCGAGAGCAATTCGTCCAATGTTCCGAAATGCTCCAACAGCGCCGCGGCGGTGCGCGGACCGATGCCGGGCACTCCTGGAATGTTGTCGATGGCGTCGCCCGTGAGTGCCAGAAAGTCGACCACCTGCCGCGCGTGCACGCCGAGTTTTGCGCGCACGCCATCGGCGCGCCAGCGCAGGTTGCGCGCGTAATCCCATTGCTCGTCCTCGCCGTCGAGCAGTTGCCCGAAATCCTTGTCTGCGGAAACGATCACGCTGCGGAAACCGTGCGCACGCAAGGCGGCCTGCGCGCTGCCGATCAAGTCGTCGGCCTCATAGGCGACATCGGCCAGCACGCACAAACCCAGCGCGGCGGCGATCTCGCGGCAGTATTCGAACTGGCGTTTCAGTTCCAGCGGCGCAGGTTCGCGGTTGGCCTTGTAAGCAGGATAAAACGTGTTGCGGAAGGAGCTGGTCAACGAGATGTCGAACGCCGCGACCGCATGCGTGGGCCGCGTGCGTTCGATGAATTCGATCAGGAACCGCGTGAAGCCGTGCACGGCGTTGACTGGCGCGCCGTCCGCATCGAAGAACTGATCGGGTATCGAATGCCAGGCGCGGAAGACGTACATGCTGGAATCCAGCAGGTACAACGTACGCACGTCTTGCATCATGCCTTCCATGGCGAAATCACTTCTATGGGCAGCGGCCGCTCGCGTTCCGGTATTAGCTCGCGCGGCGTGCCGATGTGGATGTAGGCGATCGTGCGCTCGCTGTCGGCGAGCCCCAGCAGCTTCGCCGCCTCGCGGTGGTAGCACGACCAACCGGTGAGCCATTGCGCGCCGAAGCCGAGCGATTGCGCACCGAGCAGCAGGTTGTAGGCGACACAGCCGGCCGAGAGCAATTGTTCCTGCGCCGGGACTTTCGGATGGTTTTCCTCGATGCGGGCGATCACCGCGATCACCACCGGCGCGGCGTTGAAACGTTGGCGATCCTTCTCGAGTTTCTTCGGCGGAGCCTGCGGATCGATGCGCGCGTGCAGCTGTGCGAGGCGCTCACCATAGATGGCCTTGTCCGGGCCTTGCAGCACGATCAATCGCCAAGGCGCGAGCTTGCCATGGTCGGGCACGCGGATCGCGGTTTCCAGCAAGGTCCGCAGTTGTCGGGAATCGGGCGCGGGTTCGCCCAGTTGCATCGCCGGCGTGGAATGCCGCGCGCGCAGGAAATCGATGATGTGATCGGACATTCCGGAAGTTTAGCCGGATGCGAGCGGGCGCGTCGTGCTTAAGTTACGATGCGGCGGCGAAGGAGGCCGACGATGCCGATTACGATTGCCGCATTGCGCGAAACCGCCGCCAACGAGCGGCGCGTGGCGATCACGCCCGAAACCGCGAAGAAGTACGCCGCGCGAGGCTTGCGCGTGCTGCTCGAGTGCAGCGCGGGCGGCCATGCGGGTTTTCGCGACGATGCGTATGCGGACGCGCAGCGCGTGGATGCGAATGAAGCGCTCGCGCAAGCCGACATTCTGCTGTGCGTGCAGCCGCCGGACGACGCGTGCATCGCGTCAATGAAGTCGGGCGCGCTGCTGATCGGGCAATTGCGTCCGCATGGCGCGGGCGAACGTCTGTCGCAATACGCGCAGCGCCGTATCACCGCATTCTCACTGGAACTGCTGCCGCGCACGACCCGCGCGCAGGCGATGGACGTGCTGTCGTCGCAAGCCGCGGTGGCGGGTTATCGCGCGATGCTGATCGCCGCGGAAGCCGCGCCGAAATTCTTTCCGATGTTGACCACCGCCGCCGGCACGTTGCGGCCATCGAAGGTGCTGGTGATCGGCGCGGGCGTGGCGGGTTTGCAGGCGATTGCCACGGCGAAGCGGCTCGGCGCGCAGGTGGAGGGTTTCGACGTGCGGCCCGAAACGCGCGAGCAGATCCAATCGCTCGGCGCGAAGTTTCTTGATCTGGGCGTGAGTGCGGCGGGGCAGGGCGGTTACGCGCGCGAACTCACCGCCGAAGAGCGCGCCGCACAGCAGGCGAAACTCGCCGAGCACGTCAAGGGCGTGGACGTGATCGTCTCCACCGCCGCGGTGCCCGGACGACCCGCGCCGAAGATCATTTCTGCCGCGATGGTCGATGGCATGAAGGCCGGCGCTGTGATCGTCGATCTCGCCGCCGAAAGCGGCGGCAATTGCGAAGTCACCAAACCCGGAGAGACCGTCGAACGCAACGGCGTCCGCGTGATCGGTCCGCTGAACCTCCCAAGCGGCGCGCCGCTGCACGCATCGGAGATGTACGCGCGCAACCTCGCCAATTTCGTCGAGTTGCTGGTGAAGGACGACGCGGTGAAACCCGATTTCGACGACGAGCTGGTGGCGAAGTCGTGCGTGGCGCGCGCCGGTGAGGTGGTGTTCAAATAGGCGTGGGGCAGGAACACCGAGAAATTCGTCATTCCGGAAGCGGCGTAGCCGCGATCCGGAATGACGACATCGCTGTTACTCTCTTCCCGAGTCCCGACTCCCGAGGTCAATGCCCACGCGGCCTTTTCGGCGCCGGCGCTCCGCTGCGTATCCACTGTTTGCGCTGTTGCGGGTTGGCCTGACGCCACTGCTCACGCAAGGCGCGGCGCTGCTCCGGCGGCAGCGACTGGAAGCGCTGGAACGCCTGCTGCACGCGCGCGCGTTCTTCGGGCGACATCTGCCGGAACTGCTGCGCGTTCTCCCGCACCTGTTTGCGTTCTTCCGGCGTCATTTGCGCCCAGCGTTGCAGGCGGTCGTGCACTTGCTGCTGGCGTTCCGGCGACAACGCGGCCCAGCGCTGCGCATTGTTGGCAAGTTGCTGTTGACGCCTCGGCGGCAACTGGTTCCATTGATCGCGCACTGGCGCTAGTTGCGCCTGCTGCTGCGGCGACAAACGGTTCCATTCGATCGGCGCGGCATCGGGTGGTGCCGCTTGCGCGTGCGCCAACAGCGGCGAACCCAGCAACACGGCCGCAAGCGTCAATCCGCGCATGTGCCGCATCACCTTCATTGCCCGTCTCCACGCGGCTGATTTTGTGCCTGTGGTTGCTGCGCCAGCCATTGATAGAAATCCAGATTCTGATAGAGGTCGATCTGCTGCGAATCCGCATCTAGCGGCAGTTCGGCGTCATTTGTCGCGACCTGCGCCTGCATTTGCGGCGGCGAATTCGCCGGTTGCGGCCGGAACCACATCACGCCCAGCACCAGCGCGCACGCTGCCACCGCGCCGGCCGCGGGCAGCCAGAGCACGCGGTGCGATCGATGATGATCTCTTGCGGCCAGCGCTTCGCGCCGCGCGGCGGCGAGCCTCGCGCGGGTGCGCGCGTCGACATGCGCGCAGGCCTGCTCGTGCAGCGCGCGCGCGCGCTGCATCAATTCGTGGTCGATATTGCGATCGGGAATGTTGTTGTAGGGCGAAGTGTTCATCGCCATTCCTCCAGTTGTCCGCGCAAGCTATCCATCGCGCGGGAGAGATGCGTTTTCACGCTGCCTTCAGAGCAGCCCATGGCGCGTGCGGTGTCGGCCACATCCAGGCCTTCCAGTACGCGCAGCATGAAAGCTTCCTGCTGTCGCCGCGGCAAGGCGCGGATAGCCTTCGACATCGCCGCGTGCGCCTGCCGCGATGCCAGCGCGCGCGCCGGATCGGGGCCGGGATCGGGCATATCCCACGCCGGCAGTTCATCGCCGTCGTCGTCAACGCGTGAGCCACCGGTCCAGGCCAGGATTCGGTTGCGCACCGCGCGCCGACGCTGCAAATCCGTGATGCGTCTGCGCAGGATGCCCCAGAACAGCAGCGGCCATTCCTCGGCCGGCTTGTTGCTGTAATGGCGCACCAGGCGCAGCATGGCGTCCTGCACCGCATCCAGCGCCTCGTCGGCGTCGTTGAGCGCGATCTCCGCCATGCGCCAGGCGCGGCGTTCCACCGAAGCCAGAAACGCGTCGATGCTGCGCGCGACCGGTCGCGCCGTTTCCAGCGGAACCCGCGCCAACTCGGCTTCGGCGAGGCTCACTTCGATGTTGCCCGCGACTGGTGCCAGCCCGTCCACGTCATCGTCGATCCTCTGCATGTGTCACGCCTTCGAAACGCTCCAGCCGCGCCGGGGTTGACAGCGGCGGCACACCCGCTGCGGCCATGCCGTATGATGCGCCGATCCGCGGATTTCGGGGTGACGGGATGATTACCGGCTTTCTGGCGCTGTACATCTTCATGCTGGCCGCGTTCACCGGCTACGAGATCATCGCCCGCGTACCCGTGATTCTGCACACGCCGTTGATGTCGGGGTCGAACTTCGTGCATGGCATCGTGCTGGTCGGCGCAATGGTGGCGCTGGGCCATGCCACCACACCGGCGGAGATCGCCATCGGCGTGATCGCGGTACTGCTGGCGGCCGGCAACGTGGCGGGCGGTTACGTGGTGACCGAACGGATGCTGGAGATGTTCAAGAGCAGCAAGCAGTCCGATAAACAGTGATGTCCATTGTGCGAAGGCCGAGGACAGGAGGTCTGAGTCCCGGACAGCACATGGATGTGCGGTGATTCGGGACCCATTGTCCGGGAAAAGAATTCATGACATTGCCCAGCTACATGTCCACCGTCGTCGACGCGGTCTATTTCATCGCCGCGGTGCTTTTCATCTGGGGCCTGAAACGCATGAGCTCGCCGCGCACCGCGCGGCGAGGCATCGTCTGGGCCGGCGCCGGCATGGCCGCTGCGATAATGGTGACGTTCTTACTGCCTGGTTTGAACAACCTCGGGCCGATGGCGATCGCGATCGTGGTCGGTGTGGCGTTGTCGTGGTGGGTCGGCCGGCGTGTGGCGATGACCGCCATGCCGCAGATGGTGGCGTTGTTCAACGGCATGGGTGGCGGCGCGGCCGCGGCGATCGGTGCGGTGGAACTGATCCGCTTCAATCGCGCCTTCATTGCAATTCCGGATACTTATCCGATCCGGCCGGAAGCCTGGGCCGCGCAGACCGCCGTTCCCCTCAGTGCGGTCGAATTGGCACTGGCGTTTCTCGGCGTGCTGATCGGCGCGGTGTCGTTCACGGGCTCGCTGATCGCTTTCGCGAAACTGCAGGGCTGGATGGACCGGCGTTTCGTTTTCCCGCTGCAACGCTTCGTCAATCTCGCGATCTTCGTGATCGCGGTGGCGTGCGCAATCATCGCGCTGATCGCCGGCATTGAAGGGCATGCATTCGCGTGGAGCCTGCTGATCGGCTTCATCCTGCTGGCGCTGGTCTTCGGTATCGCGATGACGCTGCCGATCGGCGGCGCCGACATGCCGGTGGTGATTTCGATGTACAACGCCTTCACCGGCCTTGCGGTCGCCTTCGAAGGGTTCGTGTTGCAGAACGAGGCGATGATCATCGCCGGCATGGTGGTGGGCGCAGCCGGCACGCTGCTGACGCAATTGATGGCCAAGGCGATGAACCGCTCGCTCGCCAATGTCCTTTTCGGAAATTTCGGCGGCGGCGGCGAAGCGCAGGAGATCGCCGGCGCGATGAAGCCGATCGATGCGAGCGATGCGGCGGTGATGATGGCGTACGCCGAGCGCGTCGCGATCGTGCCCGGCTACGGCATGGCGGTGGCGCAGGCGCAGCACAAGATTTGGGAATTCGCCAAGCTGCTGATCGATCGCGGCGTGAAAGTGAAGTTCGCGATTCATCCGGTCGCGGGCCGCATGCCGGGACACATGAACGTGCTGCTGGCCGAAGCAGGCGTGCCTTACGACCTGATCGCCGACATGGACGACATCAATCCGGAATTTTCCAACATCGACGTCGCGCTGGTGATCGGCGCGAACGACGTGGTGAATCCGATGGCAAAGACGGATCCGAATTCGCCGATCTACGGCATGCCGATCCTCGACGTCGCCTCGTGCAAGAACGTCATCGTCATCAAGCGCGGCAAGGGCAAAGGGTTTGCCGGGATCGAGAACGCGTTGTTCTACGCCGACAATACACGCATGTTGTACGGCGACGGTCAGGCGGCGGCGAACGAACTGATACAGGGATTGAAGGCGCTGGATGGGTAGAGAAACGGGTTGTGGGTTAATGGATAACCGATAACCCTCACCAATAACCCGCAGCCCATTACCTTCTATTCGCAATCCCTGCGACGAGTATCGCCGCGGTCGCGTACACGATCACGCTCAGCGGTGACAAGCCGAGTTCCGCCACTTGCAACGCGAAGGCCATGCCGCCCAGACGCCACGCTTCCGAAAAGGACGCACCGGTGACTGCGCTGATGCGCGCGATCGCGTCGAGGCATTCCGCGTAAGCGCCCGCGAGCAGCACCGCCGCCGCGGCGAAGAATGGTGCCAATGGAATGCGCAGGCTGCCGGTGCCGCGCAATATCAAGCCGAGCAGCGGCGCGCCGATCAACATCGGCCAGCACGGCGAGATGCGAGCAAACAACGCGATCAACCCAATCACCGCACCGAGCGCCAATGCGCAGACCAGGATCGCGAACAGCGAAAGTGACACCTGCACCGTACGCGCGGCGATCGAAACGCGCGCTTCGGCGTGATCCTCTCGAGACGGCACGACGTCGTTCACGCTGCGATGATAACCACAATGCGCGCCGCGCCCGCTAGGTTCGCGTGCTCACCCAGCGCAATCGTCCCCGAGCCAGCAGCTCATCCAGTTGCGGCGCCAGCGGATCTTGCAGGATTTCCGCAGGCAACGGCGCGTTGGCGACCAGGCCGACGCAGGTGTCGCGGCCGTCGTGCTTGGCGCGATAGAGTGCGAGATCTGCTAATTCCAGCGCGGCCTCGAACACGGCACCGTCGGCGTCCATCGCCAGCGGATGCAGACTGAATCCGATGGAACAGGTCAGATGGATCGCGCCGCCGCGGCCGTCCGAAAATCCCCGCGCGGCGATGTCGCGGCGCAGTCGCTCGGCGATGGCGAGCGCGCCGTCGGCGTCCACTCCGGGCAGCAGCAACAGGAATTCCTCGCCACCCCAGCGCACGACGATGTCGCGCTCGCGCCGCCCCGCGGTCAGCAGACGCCCGAAGGCGAGCAGCACTGCGTCGCCCACGGCATGTCCGTAACGGTCGTTGATCTGCTTGAAGTGGTCCAGATCGATCAACAGCACGCCGATCTTCTGCGCCGAGGCGATCACGTCCGGCAATCGCGCCAGCAGATGCCGACGGTTGTGCAGCAGGGTCAAGGCGTCGGTGTGGCTCTCCTCGGCGAGCGCGAGATTGAGCATGCGCAACCGCTCGTTGGCGCGCGCAAGCTGCGTGGTGCGCCGCGCGACCTGCGCTTCCAGCCACGCATTGCGGCGGCGCTGCGCGCGGAAACCCCACCATACGGCCAGCGCCAGACCTGCACAGAGCAGCAGCGCAGCCGCGGTGCGCACCAGCAGCCGTTCGTACCAATGTGGCTCCACGTCGATCGCGAGCGTAGCCGTACGTCCGAACTGCGGATTGCCTTCAATCGCAGCGGCGACGCGGAAGCGGTAATCGCCCGGCGGCAAATGTGTGTAGAACGCCGTGCGGCGATCCTGCGCCTGCTGCCAGCCCGCATCGTAGCCTTCCAGCATATAGCGGAAGCGCAGCTTGCCGATGCCGAGATAAGGCGCGGTGTACTGGATTTCGAGATCGCGCGCACCCTTGCGCAGGTCGAGCGGCCGCGGCGGCAGGCTGTCGCCGTCGTGGATGATGGATTCGATCATCGCCGCCGGCGGTTGGGGCGGGGCGCCGAGCGCGCGCGCGTCCACGCGCAGCGCTCCCGCGACCGTGCTGTACCAGATTTGGTGTCCGTCGATCAGGCTGCGTGCGCCCGCCCCGCCGTTGCAGCAGCGCTGGTTGTGCAGGCTGGTGACACGGTTTTCTCCCACGATCAATTGCGGCGCGATGGTGCGCATGGGAGAACCCGGCAGCGGCAATTGCGCGAGCGGCAGGCGCCAGACGCCCGCGATCGATGCGACGTACAGATCGCCGCCGACCACATCCAGCGTCCAGGCGTTGTCGCTCGGCAGACCGTCTTTCTGACTCGTCATGCGCAGGCGATCGCCAACCACCGCGCCGACGCCCGCGTCGATCGTGGCGACGCCGAGCACGCCCGCGCGCAACCGCGCGAGACGCGACACGAAATGCCCGCGCAACGGCGCCGCCCAGGCGGGTTGCGTGATACGGCCGTCGCGCCATTCGCGCACGCCGTCTTCGGTGCCGAAGAGCAGGCGATCGCCCAACGGCAACAGCGTGCGGATGCGTGCGGCCGCCACCGACGCGCCGGAGTCGGCGCGTGCGAGCACGCCGTTGCGCCAGCGATACAGTCCGCCGGAAGTGCCAATCCAATAATCATCGTCGGCGATTTCCCGCACTTCGTTCACCTGCAGATTCGACAATGCCGAAAGCGCAGCCGGCGTGTCGATGCGACCGTGGTCGTAAACCGCGATGCCCGCGCGCGTGCCGATCCACAGACGTCCACGGCTGTCGAAATACAATTCGTAGCCGGTGGCGTTCGGCAGCGCGCTTCCGGCGATGAACGGATGCGCGCGCGCGCCGTCGAAAGTCTCGATGTCGGAATTGGTGCCGAAGATCAGATTGCCATCCGGCGCGTGCACGATGCTCCACACGAACGCATCGGCCAAGCCGTCGCGCCCGGATACGCGACGCGTCCAGCCGTTGAGCACCCGATACAGACCTTCGGTATGGCTACCCAGCCAGAGATTTCCAACGCGGTCCTCGTACAAGGTCTGGGTCCACGGGTCGTGCGCGATGTCGGGGTCGGCGATGCGCTCGATGCTTCCTCCCGGCACGCGCCGGAACAGCGCAGGCACGGTGCCGATCCACAGCGTGCCGTCGCGGTCGGTGTGCAGCGCCTCGATGGAAGTGTGGTCGATTTCGGCATTCAAGCCAGAAGCGGCGATCCGGCCGCCGTCGAGGCGTTTCAAACCTTCGTGTGTGCCCAGCCACAATGCGCCCTGCGCCCGCGCGAGATGCGCGACGATCAACGGTTCTCCGTTCGTGCCGCGCAACGGAAAGCACGCCGCGTGCGCGGCGCCGTCATCCAGCCGGCACACGCGGCCACTACCGCCGATCCACAACGAGCGCCCGTCGCGCAACAGGCTGTACGCCGCGCCTGAGTAGCCCGGCACGGATTCGATGCGATCGCCGCGCACGCGCGCCAATCCCCGCTCGGTCCCCAGCAGGGGCGAGCCGTCGTCGCCATCGACGATCGCGTACACCGCGCTGCCGCCGAGATCGGAGAAATGTGCCTCGCGCTCGCGTAGCAGTCCGCGCGCGCCGCCGAACCAGACCTGGCCATGCGCATCGGCCCAGGCCGCGGCGAGCATGCTGGTGTCCACGCCGGCCGCGTTGCGGTCGAAAGTCGTGAAATGCTCGCCGTCGAAACGCGCGACGCCGATCTGCGTGGCCACCCACAAGTAGCCTGCACTGTCTTCGGCGATGCTGAGCACGCTGATCTGTGGCAGGCCCTGCTCCACGCCCCAGTCGTCGACGACGAAGGCATGAAACGGCGCGTGCGGGTCCAGCGCGGCCGCGGGCCGCACGCCGAACGCGCACAGCAGCGCCACGCCCAGGATCGCGCAGCGCGATCGCAGCGGATGTCTCCCTCTTGCAGGCAAGTCTGAAAACTCCATTTCCCCGAATGGGAGCGGCGCCGCCGGCCTATAATGCAAGTTCTCTGCCGTGCCGGGCCTTGCAAACTTTGTTCACATACAAATGAGCGGATTCAGCCCCAGCAGCGAACCTTTCACTCTCGCCCGCGATTGCCCGGCCATTCTGGTGCCGCAGGGCGACGAGGTAACGCTGCCGGCGGGGCAGAGCGGTTACATCACGCAAGCTTTGGGCGGCAGCTTCACCGTGTACGTCGAAGGCAATCTCTTCCGGATCGCCGGCAAGGATGCCGACGCGCTCGGCAAATTGCCGCCTGAGCCGATCCAGTTGCCGGAAAACGCTGGCGACGAAGATGTCGAACGCGCCGTCTGGCAGCAGTTGCGCACCTGCTTCGATCCGGAGATCCCGGTGAACGTCGTCGATCTGGGATTGGTGTACGACGTGTCCCTCGAACACGCCGGCGACGATCAGCGCAAGGTCTACGTCAAGATGACGCTGACAGCGCCGGGTTGCGGCATGGGCGACATTCTCGTGGACGACGTGCGCAATAAGCTGGAGATGATCCCGACCGTCGGGGAAGCGGATGTCGACCTGGTGTTCGATCCGCCGTGGAACCATTCGATGATGTCGGATGCGGCCAAACTGGAAACCGGGATGTTTTGACCCCGCTTGGCAGCGCCGGGAACGGCCCCGTGGCATAATCCGCCGTCTTTTTCCCGGCTCGCCGTGAACGGCGGGCTTCGAACGGAGTTCCGATGAGTTTCTCGCTGATTTCCGCCGCCCATGCCGCCGCTGCCGCGCCAGTCACCGCGCCGGCAACCAATCCGCTGATCTCGTTTCTGCCGCTGTTGTTCCTGTTGGGCTTTTTGTACTTCATGCTGATCCGTCCGCAGATGAAACGGCAGAAAGAAGTGCGCGCGATGCTGAGCCAGCTCGCCAGGAACGACGAGGTGATCGCCGCGGGCATCGCCGGCCGCGTGGACGAGGTGGGCGAATCCTTCGTCACGGTCGAGATCGCGCCGAACGTAAAAATCCGCGTGCAGAAAGGCGCGATCACGCAAGTGCTGCCGAAAGGCACTCTGAAGTCGTCTTGATGTCGAATCCAATCGACTTGTCGCATCCGGTAAACGCAGCCCATGAGTGACTTTCCCCGCTGGAAATACGCGCTGGTCGTGATCGTGCTTGCGTTGGGTTTGTTGTACGCGTTGCCCAACGTGTTCCGTCCGCAGCCGGCCGTACAGATCTCCGCCAACCGTGGCGCGACCATCGACACCGCGCTGCAGAAGAAGGTCGAAAGCACGCTCGATCAGGACAAGATTCCCTATCAGGACGTCGCCATCGAAGGCGACCGCCTGCTCGCGCGCTTCGCCAACACCGACGTGCAATTGCGCGCCTCAGACGCGCTGCGACTCGCGCTCGGCGACAACTACACGGTGGCACTGAACCTCGCCAGCACCGTGCCACACTGGCTGGAGGCGATCGGCGCGCACGCGATGCCGCTGGGTCTGGATTTGCAGGGCGGCGTGCATTTCCTGATGCAGGTCGATCAGAACGCGGTCCTGCAGAAACAGCAGCAGCGTTATCTCGACGACATCCGCTCGCTGCTGCGGGAGAAAAACATCCATTACGACGCGGTGAGCCCCAGCGGGCAGGGCGTGCAGGTGGTGCTGCGTTCGGCCGCCGACCGCGACGAAGCCGCCAAGATCATCAATGCCGATTCGCCCGATCTCGTTCTCACCGACATCACCACACCGGGCGGCGCGCCAGCACTGCAGGCCAACATCAAGCCGGAGAAGATCACCGAGCTCGCGCAGGACACCATCCGTCAGAACGTCACCACGCTGCGCAATCGCGTGAATGCGCTGGGTGTGTCCGAGCCGCTGATCCAGCAGCAGGGCGACTCCCGCATCGTGGTGGAACTGCCGGGCGTACAGGACACCGCAGCGGCGAAGAAGATTCTCGGCGCCACCGCCACGCTGGAGTACCACGCCAACGATCCGAACGTGAATCCGATCGAGGCCGAGAAGACCGGCAACGTGCCGCCGGACGACCGCCTGTATCACGACAAGGATGGCCGTCCGCTGGTGCTGAAGAAGAAGGTGATCGTCAGCGGCGATGAGCTGGTCGACGCCAGCCAGAGTTACGACCAGCAGACCGGCACGCCGGACGTCGACGTGACGCTGAACTCCGCCGGCGCGCGCAAGATGCTGGACTTCACCACGCAGAACGTCGGCAAGCCGATGGCCGTGGTGTATGTCGATCGCGTGCCGGAAACGAAAGTCGTCGACGGCAAGGAAGTGCGCAGCTTCAAGACCACCGAAGAGGTGATCAACAACGCCACGATCCAGGGCGTGTTCGGCAAGCGCTTCCAGACCACGGGCTTGAGCCAGGAAGAGGCGCAGACATTGGCGGTTTTACTGCGTTCGGGTTCGCTGGCCGCGCCCACTGACATCGTCGAGCAGCGCGTGATCGGCCCATCGCTCGGTCAGGACAACATCCAGAAGGGCGAGCGTGCTGTGGTGCTGGGACTGCTGCTTGTTCTCGCCGCCGCGGCGATCTACTACAAGTTGTTCGGCCTCGTGGCGGACATCGCGCTGTTCTTCAATCTGGTGATCCTGATCGCGGTGATGTCGGCCATCGGCGTGACGCTGACGATGCCCGGCATCGCCGGAATCGTGCTGACACTTGGCATGTCGATCGATGCGAACGTGCTGATCTGTGAACGCGTGCGCGAGGAATTGCGTAACGGTTCCACGCCGCTGGCCGCCATCCGTGCCGGCTACGAGAAAGCGTGGTCCACCATTCTGGATGCCAACGTCACGCATTTGCTCGCCGCGCTGGGCTTGATGACGCTGGGTTCGGGCGCGATCAAGGGCTTCGGCGTGACGTTGTTCATCGGTATCCTGACCTCCCTGTTCACCTCGGTGACTGTGACGCACGCGATTACCGCGGCGATCCACGGCGGCCGCAAGTTGAAGACGCTGTCGGTTTGAACTTTGCCCCTTTCTCGGCGGGAAAGGGGGCCTCGCCAATTGGAGTTTTCGCCACGTGGAAATCTTCGACCCCCACAGCAACATCAACTTCCTCGGCCTGCGCAAGGTCAGCGTCGCGATTTCCGCGCTGCTGATCGTGCTGTCGATCCTCGCGATCACGGTGCGCGGACTGAATTACGGGCTGGACTTCACAGGCGGCGTGCTGGTGCAGGTCAGTTACCAGAAACCCGTTGATGTGGGCGAAGTGCGCGACGCGCTAGCCGCTTCCGGTTTCGGCGATGCTGTGGTGCAGAGTCTCGGCGGCACGCGCGACATCTCGATCCGCCTGCAACCCAAGGCCGATCCGGCCGCGGTGGTCGATGGCGAAGTGAAGCCCGACCGCGTCGCCGCGGACGTGCTGAAGTCACTGCAGGCCAGACGAACCGACGCACAGTTGTCCGGCCCGCCGGATTTCGTCGGCCCGCAGGTGGGCGCCGAGCTGCGCAATAGCGGCATCATCGCCGTGATCGTGGTGATCGTCGGCATCATGATCTATCTCGGCCTGCGCTTCGAAAAACGCTTCGCCGTCGCCGCGCTCGCGTCGGAAGTGCACGATACGCTGATCACGGTCGGCATCATCGCGGCCGTGCAGCGAGAATTCGACATGACCGTGCTGGCCTCCGTGTTGGCGGTGGTCGGCTACTCGATCAACGACAAGGTCGTGGTGTTCGACCGCGTACGCGAACTGTTCCGCGCCACGCGCAAGGCCGAGCCGATCGACATCCTCAACCGCGCGGTCAACAGCACGCTGTCGCGGACCATCATCACCTCGCTGTTTACAGGCATCACCATGGCCGCGTTGTACCTGTTCGGCGGCAGCGCGGTGCACGGCTTTGCCATCACCATGCTGATCGGCATCCTGGTTGGCACGCTTTCCTCGATCTTCTTCGCCTGTCCGATCCTGCTGTGGCTGGGGGTGTCGAAGAAGGACCTCATGCCGGTAACGAGGGAAAACCCGGAGCTGGCGCGCAGGCCATGAGCCGTCGCCGTAATCCTTGAATAAAAACACGCCGCGCAAAAGCGCGGCGTGTTTGGTTACCTGCTCTCGCAAAGGGAGCTGCTTACCAGATCTTCACCTGCTTGTCGCCGCTGCGCACCATCTTGTCGCCGGGTTTGCACTGGAACGCCTGCGCGAACTGCGGCATGTTGGACGGCGCCGCGATGGCGCGGATCTTGGCGGGCGAGTGCGGATCGACGTTGAGCATCAGCTCGGCGGTTTTCTCGCGCGAATCGCCGCGCCACACGCGCGCCCAGTTGAGGAAGAAGCGCTGGTCTTCGTCCATGCCGTCGATCTTCTCGTCGGCTTCCTTCGGGTTCTGCTTCAGCGCGGTTTGCAGCGCGTCGTAGGCGATGTTGAGGCCGCCCAGGTCTGCGATGTTCTCGCCCAGCGTCAACTGGCCGTTGACGTGCAGGTTCGGCTTGCCTGGAATCGGCGAGTAGTCGTTGAACTGCTGCACCAGCTTGCCGGTGCGCGCCTTGAACTGCGTCTCGTCTTGTTTGGTCCACCAGTTCTCGCGATTGCCGTAGCCGTCGAACTGGCTGCCCTGATCGTCGAAGCCGTGGCTGGACTCGTGTCCGATCACCGCGCCGATGCCGCCGTAATTCAGCGCGTCATCCCCGTTGGCGTAGAAGAACGGCGGCTGCAGGATCGCGGCCGGGAAGTTAATGGTATTGGTACTCGGATCGTAATAGGCATTAACCGTCTGCGGAGTCATGCCCCATTCCTTGCGGTCGGTTTTCTTGCCGATGTGGCCGATGTCGTAGTGATAGTTGTATTTCGCCGCGGCGCTGGCATTGGCGAAATAATTGTCGGGCACGATCGTCAATCCGTTCCAGTCGCGCCACTCGCCCGGATCGGGATAGCCGATCTTGGGCAGGAACAGTTTCCACTTCTCGATCGCCTTGGCTTTGGTCTCCGGGCTCATCCAGTCGAGATTCTCGATGCGGTTGCGCAACGACTCGCGGATGTTGGCGACCAGTTGCTCCGCGCGCGCCTTCGACGAGGCTGGGAAATACTTGGCAACGTACAGCTCGCCCAGCGCCATCCCCATGCCTTCGTTGACTTCCGCTAGCACACGCTTCCAGCGCGGCTCCTGCTGCGGCTGGCCGCCGAGCGTCTTCTTGTGGAAATCGAAATGATTGGTCTGGAATGCATCGCTGAGCACCGGCGATGCATTGTCGATGGTGTGGAAGCGCAGGTAAGCCTGCCACTGCGAAACCGGCGCGGTGGCGATCAGATTGTCCATCTCGGCGAAGAACTTCGGCTGCGACAGCGAAAAGCCCTTGCCGACGTTGACGCCGCTGGTCGCGAAGAATTTCTCCCAGCTGAAGTGCGGCGTCACCTTGTCGGCATCGGCCACGCTGACGAAGTGGTATTCGTTGTCGAGATCGCGCAATTCAGTCGGCGAGAGCGAAGCCTTGGCAAGTTGCGTTTCGAACGCCATCACCTGATCGGCCTGTTTCTTTGCATCCGTCGCATCGACGCCGGCCAATTGCAGGGTCTTGGCGATGTAGGCGACATACGCGTCGCGCAAATCCTTGTACTTGGGATCGAAGTAATAATCCCTGGTTGGCAAGCCGAGGCCGTCCTGGAAGGCGAAGCCGATCTGATTGGTCGCGTCCTTGAAATCCGCGCCGGAGCCGAAGGTGAAAACGTAAGGCTGGCCTTCGTTGAAGCTGGCGTCGAGGAAATTCACCACGTCGCTACCGTTTTTCAGCGCGTCGATCTGCGCGAGCTTCGGCTTTATCGGATCGAAGCCGGCCTTGTTCACCGCGGCTTCGTCCATACCGGATGCGTAGTACCAGCCGAGCTTCTGTTCGATCGAACCGGGCTTGGCATGCGCGGCATTCTTCGCGGCGTCTTCCAGAATCTGGTGCTGCTCTGAGCGGCTCTTCTCTGCGAGCACATTGAACGCGCCCCAGCGGGTCTGGTCGGCCGGGATCGGATTGGCCGCCACCCATTTGGCGTTTACATAGCCGTTGAAGTCGTTGCAGGGGCTGATGTTTTCGCTCAATTCGCTCATGTTGAAATTGTCGTCGGCGGCGAACGCGCTGCCGGCGGCGAGCGCGAGCGTAACCGCCAGCGCGATCGGCTTGAACAGATGATTGTTCATGTGATTCCTCGTGCAGGTGAAAGGGGCCGCAGGGCGGCGCGGCAAAGCCGACCAAGCCTAGCAGCGTGCGGCCTCCGGGGGAGTGCTGAAGGTAAGGGGCGTTGCGCTGGCGCGATGCCGAAAGGCATCGCTCGCAACGACCCTGGGTGAGGCATCAATGCCGGTCGGGAGTCGAGCCAACGCCCATGTCGCGTTTCGTCGCGTTTTTACGTTCTTCCTTTCTGGTGCCTATGAAGGCGGCCATGACGTTGCTACGGCTTTCCACAACAGGAGGGGACATGCGTTCGAAGATAAAGTGTTCTGCTTTCTTTCTGGCCATGGCCAGCGCAAGCGCCGCGATGGCTGCCGGCCATGTCAAGCTGCCTGCCAACTCGCCGGATATGGTCTCCAGGAATCCCAGCCACACGCTGAGCATGCACCTGGGTGCGGTGACACCGATGCTGTCGGATGCGGACGTCGGCGACGCCGATTCCTTTGGCAGCAAGGTGCTTTATATGGGCCTGCTCGGCAGCGGGGACGTATATCTGCAGGAAGACTGCACCGGCGTGACGCTCGGGCCCAACGACCGTTGCGTCACGGTCAACCCGCAACCGGCATTCACCAGCTTCAGCTTCAACAATCTCGGCAGTATCACGCTGCCCGCCAAGAGCACGCAGGATCTGCTGTGTTTTGCGACCACCGCGTTTCGAGGCTGGAATTTTTTCAATGAAACCGCGTCGCCGGCCAACGCGCAATTCCGTTACAACGTCAGCGTGACGGTCACCAATTCGCTGCTCAACGATCCTTCGTTGATAGATCCGACCACTGGCATGCCGTTCAACGGGCAACTGACGGTCTACATCGGCGAAAGCCTGGTTCAGAACAAGACGCTGCAACCCGGCGCGAATGAATTCCAGCAGGGATTCGCCAGCCGTACCTGCCAAGCCGGCGCGCTGAGCAAGGATTCGCTGAGCCAGACCTACGGCCTGCCCGACAACATCGTCAGCAAGTTCTTCAAGCAGCCGATCACTTTGAGCATCAACCTTTCGGGCAATGCCGCGCTGGTGCAGGATGCGAGTATCCTCGCGGGCATCCGCTTCTACGGCGACTGATCAGGGCGATCGGAACTGGATTGCCGGGCCGCGACACCGGATGTGCCGCGGCCCGCATTTGTTTCCCGAGCGGTTCCGATGCATCGCGCCGGCACCCGGCCTCACCCGGCATAATGCGCGCTCCTTGTCTTCGGAGCGGGCGGATGGAAATCGAATTCCACGGTGCGGCGGGTGAAGTGACGGGCTCCTGTCACCTCGTGAACGCGGCCGGCAAGCGGGTGCTGCTGGATTGCGGCATGGTGCAGGGCGACCGCGACGCCGACACCCGCAACGCTGCGGATTTTCCGTTCGACCCGAAAAGCATCGACGCGCTGGTCTTGAGCCACGCGCACCTTGATCACTGCGGCCGCGTCCCGCTGCTGGTGAAGCGCGGCTTCGGCGGGCCGATCTACACGACTTCTGCGACCAGCGATCTCGCCAACATCATCATGTCCGACTCCGCGCACATCACGGACATGGATGCGCGCGACGCCAATCGCAATCTCGCGCCGGGTGCGAAACCCGCGCAGCCGCTCTACACGCAGGCCGACGTGGACGCGGCGATGAAGTTGATGAAGCCACTGAACTACAACGAGCCGCAGGAAATCCTCCCCAACATCCGCGTCACGCTGCGCGATGCGGGACACATTCTCGGTTCGGCCACGGTGGAAATCGCGGCAACCGAGAACAATGCGAGGCGCACGCTGGTGTTTTCGGGTGATCTCGGCCAGAAGGGCACACCGATCTTGTGCGATCCCCAGAACGTGCCTGCGGCCGACCTGGTTATCATGGAATCGACTTATGGCAACCGTCTGCACAAGACACGCGAAGATACGCTGGCGGAACTGGCTGCGATCTTCAAGGCGGCGCACAAGGATGGCGGCAACATCGTGATCCCCGCTTTCGCAGTCGGTCGCACGCAGGAGCTGCTGTATTTCTTCGCCGAACATTACGACGAGTGGCAACTCGGGCAATACAAGATGTTCCTCGATAGCCCGATGGCGACGAAAGTCACCGCGTGCTACGACCGCCATGAGGACCTGTTCGACGAAGACGCGAAGAAACTCTGGCTGATGCGGCCGCATCCGCTGAGAATGCCGAACCTCACCTTTACCGCGAGCACCGATGATTCGCGTGCGATCAATTCGATCCGGGGCGGTGCGGTGATCATCGCGGGTTCGGGCATGTGCGAAGGCGGCCGCATCCGCCATCATCTGCGGCACAACATCGCCAACCCCGCCGCTCACATCGTATTCGTCGGTTATCAGGCACAGGGCACGCTCGGCCGGCGCATCGTGGATGGCGCCAAACACGTGCACCTGTTCGGCGACGACATCCCGGTACGTGCGCACATACACACCGTTGGCGGCCTGTCCGCGCATGCCGATCGCGACGGCTTGTCGGACTGGTACGGCGCGATTCAAAAACATCCGCCGGTGTGGTTGGTACACGGCGAGGACGATGGACGCGCGGGGCTCGCCGATTACCTGAAACAGAAGTGGGGCTGCGGCGTGAATCTGCCGAAGCCGGGGGACAAGGCGGCCGTCTGATTCTTCAATCCACTTTCGCTGAAACATTCAGCGGCGAACGGACTTTCTGCCGAGGCATCACCGGAGGCAGCGAATCCGGCGCCAGCGCGCCGCCGGAAATCAGGAAGGCCATGCCCTGATCGACGGTCCAGTCGGTCGCGATCAATTCGTCGGTGGGAACCAATTCCAGATAACCGCCGGTGGGATTGGGCGTGGTCGGCACGTACACCGCGGCGATTTCGCGTCCGGACTCGTCGATGAACACGCGCGTCACGAAACCGACGGATTTCATTTCGGGCGAGGGAAAACCGATCAGCACCACGCGTTGCGTGCCGGTCGGTTTGTTGCGCATCAGCGTCACCACTTTCTTGACGCCGCCGTACACCGTGTGCACCAGCGGGATGCGCTCGAGTTGGTCGTCGACGAAACCCAGCACGCGCCGGCCAACCATCACGTTCGACAGCAAGCCGAGCAGGTACAGCGCGGCGATCGTCAGGATGAAGGCGCAGATCGAGATCAGCCAGTCGCGGTGCAGCGCTTCGGCCGCGCGCGGCGAGGCCAAGCCGATCAGATCGATGATCGCGGTGATCACCGGTGCACCTACGCCCGCCAGCAGCGTGAATACGAACTTGAACACCACCCAGGTGATCCACACCGGGATGAAGGCCAGCAGGCCGGTCAGCAGGTAGCGCTTGAAGTGCAGCGGCGGCATGACATTCGGGGGAGGACGGGGCGGCGGCTATTGTAGAGGCGCACGGCCGGTGTGATTTTTTCCGTTGCGGGGCGAATGATCTGGGAAAGGGCAGGGGATTCCATGCGCGGCAAACCCGACCAACGGCGATTCGAAACGCTCCTGCGAGAGCATCGGGGCATCGTGTTCAAGGTGGCTGGCGCGTATGCGCGCAGCGTGCACGACCGCGACGACCTCGCGCAGGAGATCGCCGCCCAGCTTTGGCGTTCGTTCGGCTCGTTCGACGAGCGCCGCGCGAAGTTCACCACCTGGATGTACCGCGTCGCGTTGAACGTGGCGATCTCGCATGCGCGCAGCGCGAAGCGTTCGGCCGCGGAACACCTCGAGCCGCTGGACAGCGTGCATCTCGAGACCATCGCCGGTAATGGCGATGCGCAGCAGGACGCGGCGGAACGCGACGAACGCCTCGCGGCGCTGCATGCCTTCGTCGCGCAACTCGATGCACTGAACCGCGCGCTAGTGCTGCTGTATCTGGAAGACCGCAGTTATGCCGAGATCGCGGACGTACTCGGCATCACCGAAACCAATGTCGCGACCAAGCTCAACCGCATCAAGCAGAAGCTGCGTGCGCAACAGACACGCGAACAAACACGAGGAGCATGACGATGGAACTCGACGAAATGAAGCAGGCATGGCAACAGATGACCGGCAGGCTGGACGCGTTGCAAGCGTCGAATGTGAAACTGCGCACCGATATGCAGAAGGACAAGGTCGCGCGCTCGATGCGGCGCACGTCGCTGCTGATCTGGTTCGAGGCGATCGTCAATGGAGCGGGTTTGCTGCTGCTCGGCACGTTCGTCGCCCGGCAGGATGCGCTGCGCTTCACCATGGCTGCGTTGATCCTGTACCCGGCGGCGATCGCCATCTTCGCCAGCAGCGTGGCGCAGCTCACTATGCTGGCGAAGCTCGATTATGGCGACGAGGTGCTCGCCATCCAGAAAAAGCTAGAGTCGCTCCGGATGCTGCGATTGCGCACCGTGCAGATGGAACTGCTGTTCTCGTTGCTGTTGTGGGTGCCGCTGGCGATCGTGCTGATGCGCGCGATGTTCGGAACAGACCTGTACTCTCTTGGCACTTCCTGGCTGCTCGCCGACATCGCGCTCGGAACGGTTGCGATTCCGGTGCTGTGGCTGTTGGCGAGATGTTTCGGATCGGCATTCAACCGTTCCGCTTTCGGCCGGTTCCTGGTGGATGACGTTACCGGGCGCGGCCTGGCGGAAGCGCGCATTCGCATGGCGGCATTGGCCCGCTTCGCCGAAGGACAGGAATAAAAAAACCGGCGCGCCGCAGCGCGCCGGTTTGCTTCAATGCAGCTGAAAATCAGTGCTGCTGGTTGTCGGTGCTCTCGATGAACTTCGCCACGTTGTCATGTAGCGCCTTCAGCGACGGCGTGTGCGCATAGACCATATGCCCCGACGGATAAAACGCGTAGGAAATGTTCTTGCGCAGCGTCTGCGGAATGGGGAGGTGTTCCTGCTCGTACACCGCCGCGTAGTAGGGCGTGGCGAGATCGTAGAAGCCGCCGTTGACCATCACCTTCAGATCCGGGTTGTACTTCATTGCCGCGGCGAGGTCGATCAACACATTGGTGGAGCCGGGGAACTCGAAATGCGCGCCCGGCGGCTTGTGCTTGAAATCCCAGTCGAAGCCTTCGCCGTAGATCTCGGCGTTGTAATGCATGTCCTGGCCGAACTTCAGCGTCGAACGCACGTAGTCGTTGAAGGCGGAAACATAGGCTGAACTGATGGCCGCGGATTGCGGATCGTAATCGGCTTCCTTGCTCAGGGGGTCCATGCTGGGTCCGGAGAAGCGCGTGTCCAGCCGGCCGGTGGTGAGATCGTCGCCGTTCTGCAATTCATGCTCGAACATGCCGCCGGTGACGCGCAGGTCAGCCTTCAGCAGGTAGTTCACCGGCAGGCCGGTGAAGTCGGAAAGCCTCTGCGCAATCTGATTCTGCCGTTCCGCGCTCAAGGTGGAACCGGCGAACAACGCCTGCTCGTAATCCGTGGTGGCGAATTGCGTGGCCTGCTGCAACACCGTCGCGAGTTTCACATTGTTGTATTTCGGCAGCTTGTGGTGGTACCACGCGGTGGCGGCGTAGGTCGGCAGCGCCAGCACGTAAGGCATGTCGATGCCCGGACTCATGTCCGCACCGTCAACGCTGGTGGAGAAGTTCAATATCTGTGAGAGCAGGATCACGCCGTTGAGATCGACGTTGTTCTCCATTTCCAGATCGGCTGCCAGCACCGCCGAACGCGTGGTGCCGTAGCTCTCGCCGAACAGGTACTTCGGCGAATTCCAGCGGCCGTGCTGCGAGATGAATTTGGTGATGAATTTGGCAAACATCTGCGCGTCGCCATCCACGCTCCAGATCTTCTTGGAAAGATCCTTGAAGTTCTTGGCGCGTTCTTCCTTGGTCTTGCCTTCCGGCAGCAGTCGGCCAAAACCGGTGCCCGGCGCATCGACGAATACCAGGTCGCTCACGTCGAGCAGACTGTAATCGTTGTTGACCAGTTGATACGGCGCCGCGGGCGTGTGCGTGTCGTCGTTGGTGACGATGCGCTTGGGCCCGAATGCGCCCATGTGCAGCCAGACGGTGGAAGAGCCCGGACCGCCGTTGTAGAGGAAAGTGATCGGCCGCTTGGCGGGGTCCGCGCCGCGCTTGATGTAGGCGACATACGACATGCTGGTCTGCGGCGTGTGCTCGTCCAGACCGTTGCCGTCCAGCACCAGCGTGCCCGCGATCGCGTCATAGGACACGCTCGAACCCTCGACGTTGACTGAGCCTTGCGTAGTCGAGGATTGCGATTTGGCCATCTCCGCCCAAGCGGCGTTGTCGCTGTCGTCCTGACCAGACGACGCGGACTTGTCGGAATTATCGGATTTGTCCTGCGCGGTGGCGAACGCCGGCAGGCCGCACAGCAGCAGCACGCCGAAGATCAACGGAAAACGGAGAGATTTCATGGCCTCGAGACCTTGCGTGGAAACTCGCCGAGTATGCCGTGCACGGGGCGGGCGTCCATAAGTCACAAGTCATGGGCGGGCGCCGCGCATCAGGGACAGCCGCAGCCGGCATCTTCGCCTCGAACTTTAGTGTTGCGGCACCGGATGCGCATCGTCGATCACCCGCAATACACGGAAGCCGACATTGGTGTAGCCGATGTCGGAGGCGGCGGTGCCGCGGCGGTCGAGTGCGCTTTCATGGCTGCCGTCGCGCCAGGACAGGCCACGGAACGCGCGGTCGCGCGCGCTGCCACCCGCCAGCCATTCGCTGACATTGCCATACATGTCGTAGGCGCCGACACCGCTTGCAGCGTAATGCCCGACCGGCGCGGTTTCCGCTGCGCCGTCGTTGCATGGCCAGCGGTCGTTGTCGATGGCGCTCTTGCGGCTGACGTCGTCCACGTTGCCGCGCGAGCACGGGCTCCCCGACGCGCCGCCGCGCGCGGCGCGCAGCCATTCTGCGTCGTCGGGCAGACGATAGACCTCGCCGGTGCGATGCGACAGCCATGCGGTGTAGGCGATCGCATCGTTCCAGCTCACGCATACCACTGGGTGCTCTCCAGTCTGCGGAAAACCGGGATCGCTCCATTTCAGGCCGCGCAGACGCGAGAATGGATTGAGCGGTTCCGCGCATTGCGAAGGCGCGCGGTGCGTGGCCTGCACAAACTGCGCGTATTCCGCGCGCGTGATTTCGGTACGGCCGATCGCAAAGGCATCGTCCTTGTTTTCCGGCGGCACGTACACCAGTTGCGGGCCGCCCTCGTCGCGCAGCAGCGTGCCCGCGCGCAACGCCTGCGTTTGCGCGGGACGATCCATTTGCGCGGGATCGAAACCGGGCGGATATTCCGCCGGCAATGTCTTCGCCAGATCCTGCAGGCTTGACAATCGATTCCCATCGTGTGCCTGCGCGGCGGCGGCCATGGCGCCGCCCACGGATTTCGCCAGTTGCGTGCGCGCATCGCGCCAGTCTTTCTGCGTCTGCGCATCGGTCGATGCCGCCAGCGAATCCGCGCGCCGCACCAGCGCGGCCACGCGCTCGTTATTCTTGTGCGACCACGCCGTCTGCACGTCCTGCTGCAGGCGCGCCATGATCCTGCTCAAGCCTGCGCGCGCCCCGAGATTGCCGGGTTGCAACGCGAGCGCCGCGAGATAGCGATCCGCCGCGTTGCCGCTGCGCGGAGAAATCAACTTTCCTTGTGCGTACAATGCATCGGCTTGCGCCAGCAGCACTGTGAGCCGCGCCGCCGTGGCGGCATCCACACTGCTCGCTTCCACGGGAATGCTGGCGACATGGTCTGCGCTGTTCGCTGCGGGCGGTGCGATCGATGATGCCGCTCCGGGTACGGCACGTGCGCCGTCGGACGATGCAGCATTTCGCGGTGCGCGCACTGGCCAGAACACGGCGGTGGCCACGACCGCAACAAGCACGCACAGCGCCGGCACGCCGTAGCGCAGAAGGATCCTGCGCTGGTTCGCATTCAATAGCGGTGGGGAAGCTGCCGGCTTCGATGCGGATGCGGAGCGGCTGCCGTCCAATCGGAGGGAGGCTAGCGCATCGATCATTTCCTGCGCGCTCTGGAAACGATCGGCGGGCGCTTTCGCCAACGCCTTGTCCAAGAACGGCTGCCATGCGCGCTTGAGCGGCGGCAGGCGAGGCACCGGTTGCTCGATGTGCGCGATGGCAGTGGAAAGTGCATCGGCACCCTGGAAAGGCAGGTCGCCGGTCAGCAATTCGTAGCAGACTACGCCGAGGCTGTAGAGATCGGAACGGCCGTCGATCTCCAGTCCGCGCGCCTGCTCGGGGCTCATGTAGCCGGACGAACCCATCGTAGCGCCCTGACGCGTCACGCGCAGGTTGTCGCTGGCGCGCGCGATGCCGAAGTCGGTGAGCAGCGCGCGCCGGTGTTGATCGAATAGCACGTTCTCTGGCTTGACGTCGCGATGCACGATGCCATGCCGATGCGCTTCGCCCAATGCATCGGCCAGCGCGCGGATCACGGCGGCGACGCGCGCCGGCGCTTCGCGCAAATCGAGCTTGGACAAGTCGCCGTTCGGCAGATACGGCATCGTGTAATACAACTGTCCGTCCGATGTGCGGCCGACTTCGTAGATCGTGATGATGTGCGGATGCTGCAGGCGCGCGATCGTGCGCGCTTCCTGTTCGAAGCGCGTGATCGCTTCGTCGGTCGGTGCCTGCAGGATTTTTACCGCCACCGGTCGCCCGAGTGAAGCCTGGATAGCCAGATATACGGTCGCCATGCCGCCGCGGCCCAGCGGCCGAACGAGGCGATGCCCCGGAACTTCGAAATCGACTACGGATGCGGATGTACGCATGTCGGCTCGATTGCCGCTGTGAAGCCGCAGTTTAGCCGCAAGGCCAATCGCGTGCAGGAACCGGGGCCTTCAGCGGGTACGACTGACGCATTCTTCATGCGTCGAACGCAGCCGGCGAAGTCGAAACGCACTCATCCTTCGAGTTCGGTCTCGCGCGAAGGCTCCCGGATTGATCCGAAGTGACGGAATCAGCCCCGCGCTATCGACTCAAACTCACTACAAAAAAAACCCCTCTCCCCGGCACGGAGAGGGGTAGAACACGTCCTTCAAACGTTTCTTCACCAACTGAAGCCCGCGCCGACGCCGCCGGAGGTTTCATTGCCGGTGAACGACGCGCCGATCGAGATGCTGGCCTTGTGATCGGCGAACATGTGCTGATAGCCGATC
>JAJPID010000062.1 GCA_021324945.1 Lysobacterales bacterium
GCCGTTCCAATTGCGACTTCAGCGATTCTGCATAACCGGCCGCATCGGCCAATGCCTTCGCCGCTGCCGCGTGCTCGGCGCGTGCTTCGGCTTCCTGCCGTTCCAATCGCGACTTCAGCGATTCTGCATGACCGGCCGCATCGGCCAGTGCTCTCGCCGCTTCCGCGCGTTCGGCGCGTGCTTCGGCTTCCTGCCGCAGGATGCGCGCCCGCAAAGATGCGGCATAGTCTTCCGCTTCACGCAAGGCCTTGCCCGCCGATTCGCGTTCGTAGCGCGCCTGAGCGGCTGTGTCGCGGAGATGGCGTTCGATGTCCGCCAGATGCTCGCGCAGCCGCCGCACGTGGCCGATCTGCGCCTGCGCGCACGCAGCCAGAACATCCGCATGAATTTCCTGCGGCATCTGGGACATGCACGAACCCTTGGCCTCCAGAATTTTCATCGCCTCCCGGTAGCGAAAGTCCGCCTCCGGACTGCCGTACAGATACCGGATCGTATCCCGCCATTCGGCCGGATAGTCCGTCAGCGGCCGCAGCGAGAGGTACCAGGCTTCCTCGTGTTGCAGGGTTCCGCTTGCCAGTTCCGCGATGACCGCCGCCAGCGCGATGCGATGCAGCGGCGAAGAGCTCGGCATCATCGAACCGAAGTCGATCAGCCGCACCCCCCCTTGATGCCAGAGCATGTTCCACGCACGGATATCGGCGTGGTGGTAACCGCGTTCTTCCAGATGTGCGAGTTCTTCGAGCAAGGCGCGCAACAAGACACCCCGGTCGAAATCTTCATGCGCTTCGATCAGTTCTGAGACCAGGCGACCCGGCAATATGGCCCTCGCCAGCCACACCCTGTCGCCATCGTCGCATTGCGCCAGCAGCAGCGGATAGCGTTGCGGTTCGTCGCCCAGCTTTCGCAGGACTTCCGCCTCGGCTTTCAGCTCCGCACGGTTGAACGATCCGAAATCGCCATCCGCGCGGTAGGCCTTGACGATCGTGTCCTTGCCAATGAAGAAGCGCCGTTGTCCGGCGAAGCGCTCGGGCACGTTGGGATGCGCGCGCTCCTGCACGCGCTCGAAGGGGAACCACTTGCCATCCACGCACGCCAGATCGTTGCTGCACGCATACAGCGGACGGCGCACTTGCGTGAGGTGCGTCTCGAATTCGCCCAGCCTGCGCCGGAACGCATAATCGCCCAGCAGCGCGTGATCGGATTCGTGCCAGTCGCCGATCCAGTCCAGCGCCTCGTCTCGCTGTGCCAGTTCGCAGAAGAGCACGCGCGAATGCGTGCGGATGGCGGCGAGCGCGGCTTCCATCGCCTGCGCGCCCTGCAGCTCGCGGATGTGATGCAGCACGTTCAATGCCAGCACCGCGTCGAAATGGGCGAATGCGTGGCGCTGAAAGAATCCTGCATCGAAACGGTCGTGGAGGAAGCGTGCCTCCAGTCCGTGATGCGCGACGAGCTGCTCGCAGAAGCGCACGTTGTCGGCAAGCGCATCCACGCCGATCACTTCGATGCCGCGTTCGCGCAGCTCGGCCGTCAGACCTAGGGCGAAATAGCCTTGCGCGCAACCAATGTCGAGCACACGCAGAGGCGCTTCGCCCGGCAGCGCCGCGATGTGCCGCAGCAGCAACGCGAAACGATCCGCACTGCCGCGTCGCGCTTGTGTGCGCGTTTCGTCCAGCCCCCACGCGGGCTGGTAGGCCTCGGGCAACGCGGCATAGGTTTGCAGCAGTTGTTCGCGGTTCTGCGTCATCGCCTTCAAACGGTACAGTGCACCAGTTCGCAACTGGCGCCGATTCCGACCAGTCCGTGGTACGGTTCGCGGCTTTCGATCTTCAGCAGGATCGAATCGTAGCGGCGGTCGAGCGGACGCAATTCTCCACCGTTGTCCGCGGCTACGCCGACCGACAGCAGATAATTGCCCGACTCGAATCGCGGCCGGAAACGGAACCGGCACACGACCGTCTCGCCGGCCCGTGCCGGGCGGTAGCGCGCGCCCCAGCCTTCGCCGGCGTCGCGCGAATTGCAGCCGGTGAGCATCAGGCCTTCGATCGTCTTGATGTAGAAACCGAACACCGGCGTAGCGACCGCATCGCGGAATCGCACGCGCACCAGCAGTTCGGCTTCCTCATCGGCGAGCACGTTGGGCGGATCGACGCGGCCACCGGATACCAGCAAATAATCGAGGATCTCCGCGCTGCCGTCGCCCCAGCGATACTCCGCATCGTGATAGCTGATGCGGGCGGCGAATCCGGCGGCGTCGCGTCCGGCGACGAAAGCCGCCACCGCGCTCGCGGTCGAGTTTTCCTGGTCCGCCTCGATCAGACCATGCTCGGCTTCGCGCGCCTTTTCCTCCGCGGCTTCGCCCGAGGCGCGTGCTCGTTCGCGCTCGGCGGTGCTGCGGCCGAACAGCAGATCGAGATAGCGGTTGCTGACCTCGCGCGGATGTCCGTCGTCGAGCAACCGGCCGCCGTCCAGCAGCAGCGCACGCGTGCAGTGCATCGCCACCTGCTCGGTCGCGTGCGTCACGAACAGGATGGTAACGCCCTGTTCCTTCATCTCGTTGATGCGCCGGAAGCACTTGGCCTGGAAACGCGCGTCTCCCACGGCCAGCGCTTCGTCAACGACCAGAATGTCCGGGTTGACGTGGATCGCTGCGGAAAACGCCAGCCGCACGTACATGCCACTCGAGTAGGTTTTCACCGGACGATCGATGACTTCGCCCAACTCCGAGAATTCGATCACCTGCTGCATGCGTGCTCGGGCTTCGTCTTCCGGGATGCCGAGAATGGCGCTGTTGATCAGCACGTTCTCGCGGCCGGTGAATTCCGGCTTGAAGCCCGCCCCCAGTTCGAGCAATGCCGACACGCGGCCGCGCACATCAAAGTGACCCTCACTGTGCGGCAGCGTGCCGCACAACACCTGCAACAGTGTGCTCTTGCCCGAACCGTTGCGGCCGAGAATGCCGACGGTTTCGCTGCGCCGGATTTGAAAGTCCACACCGCGTAGCGCCCAGAATTCGGTGAAGCGCGGACTGGCGGTGCGCCCGACCAGGCGCGCCGCACGCGGATAGAGCATCTGCTTCAGGCGCTCGGCAGGGGTTTCGTAGATCTGGTAACACTTGCCGAGCTGGTGCGCAGTGATGATCGGCTCAGACGACATCGGCGAATCCCCGCCGCGTGCGCTCGAAGAACCACAAACCGACCGCCGCCACCGCGAGCCCGATCAAATAGGCGTACACGATCACGTGCGCGTGCGGCCACGAGCCGTCGATCGCGACCATCCGCACCTGCACCACCGGCAGGCTCAACGGATTGAGGAACAGCAACGGACGCACGCTTTCCGGAAACGCCGTGACCGGATAAAAGATCGGGCTGAGAAACATCAGCAACGCGGTCAGAAACCCGACCACCTGGCTGGCGTCGCGCAGGAACACGCCGAGCGATGCCAGGATCCAGCCCAATCCCGCACTGGTCAGCAGGATCGGGCCCATCACGACCGGCAGCAGCAGCATGGTCCAGTGCAGGCCGGTGCCGACCAGCACGTTCGCCACGATCAGGATGATCAGGCTCACCACGGCATGAAACACGGCGCTGCCCAACACCACCAGCGGCAGCATTTCCAGCGGAAACACGACCTTCTTGACGTAGTTGGAGTTCTCGGTGATGACCGTGGTGCAGCGGTTGACCGTTTCGGCGAACAGCGTGTTGACGATCAGCCCGGCGAACAGCGTGATCGCGAACAGCAGCTTGTTCTCGCCCTGCCCGGGCCAGCGCGACTTCATGATGAAGCCGAAAACCAGGGTGTAGATAGACAGCATCAGCAATGGGTTGACCACCGCCCACACCGTACCCAGCGCAGACTCGCGGTAGCGCGATGAGATCTCGCGCCAGACCATGCGCTTCAGCAGCGTGCGTTGTCGCCAGATCAGCGCCAGCGGACGCAACAAAATTCGGAGCGGCGGCACGCGGCGCGCCAACGCAATGGCGTTCATGTGCGCGCGTAAACGTCTTCGAAACGCACGATGTCGTCCTCGCCGAGATAATCGCCGCACTGCACCTCGATGATCTCGACGGGCTCCTGGGTGAAATTCTGCAAGCGATGCTTCGTGCCGAGCGGGATGAAGATCGATTCGTTTACATGCAGATCCAGCACCTCCTCGCCGCGGGTCACACGCGCGGTCCCGCGCACCACCACCCAGTGCTCTGCGCGGCGATGGTGCATCTGCAACGACAGGCTGGCGCCCGGCGCGACGCTGATGCGCTTGACCTGGAAATTCGCACCTTGCTCCAGCGAGTCGTACCAGCCCCACGGCCGCTGCACCTTGCGGTGCGTGATCACTTCCGCGCGGCCCTGCTGTTTCAGTTTCGCCACCGCTGCGCGCACTTCCTGCGTGCGGCGTCTGTCCGCCACCAGCAGTGCGTCGGGCGTATCCACCACCACCAGATTCTCGCCGCCGACCACCACCGTCGCGCGCGATTGCGCGATTACCAAAGAATCGCGCGTGTCTTGCAGCAGCGCGTCGCCACGCACCGCATTGCCGGCGCCATCCTTGCCGGCGACTTCCCACAGCGCTTCCCACGCGCCGATGTCGGACCAGCGCGCATCGAGTTTCACGGTGACCGCCGCGCCAAGCTGCGGATGGCTCTGGAGTCTCTCCATCACCGCGTAGTCGATCGAGTCGGAAGGGCACGCGGCGAACGCCTCGCGGCCGACGCGCTGGAAATCGCCCTCGCGGCGCAATGCCGCCATCGCCTGCCTGCAAGCGGCTGAAATGGCCGGTTGCAGGGCCTCGATCGCGCGCAACCAGCTCGACGCGCGCATCAGGAAAATGCCGCTGTTCCACAGATATTGACCGCTGTCGAGATAACGTTGTGCGGTCGGCGCATCGGGCTTTTCGACGAACGCATCCAGCGCGAATACGCCTGGCGTCTTCTGCGCGCCGATTCGCAAGTAGCCGTAGCCGGTTTCGGCGCGGTGCGGCGCGATGCCGAAAGTGACGAATGCCCCGCCGCGCGCGGCGGGCAGTGCGAGGGCAAGTGCATCGCGGAAAGATTGCTGCTCGCCGATCGAGTGATCGGCCGGCATCGCCAGCAGCAGCGGATCAGCTCCGTTTTCGCTTGCAAGCAGCGCCGCCAATGTCAGTGCCGGCGCGGTATTGCGGCCGACCGGTTCCAGCAGCAGCTGCGCGTGTTCGATGCCGAGTTCGCGTACCTGTTCGGCGACGATGAAACGGTACTCCTCGTTGCCGACCACGATTGGCATCGCCACGGGGGCGGCATCAAATGCTTGCAGCCGCATCAGCGTGTGCTGCAGCAGCGAATGTTGGTCCAGCAGCGGCAGCAATTGTTTGGGATGGCTCTCACGCGAGGCCGGCCACAGGCGCGTGCCGGAACCTCCGGAGAGCACCACCGGCTGCAGGGTGTCTTGTGCATGAGCAGTGTTCACGCCAGCGCCCTCTCCAGTTCGCGTCTGAGATCTTCGACGTCTTCGATGCCGACGGAGAGGCGGATCAGACCGTCACCGATGCCGAGCCGCTTGCGGTTTTCGATCGGCACCGACGCATGCGTCATGATGGCCGGATGTTCAATCAGGCTTTCCACGCCGCCCAGCGATTCGGCCAGCGCGAACAGCTCGCAGCGCTCCAGCACGCGGCGCGCTTTCTTCAAGCCGCCTTTCACGATGAGGGTGACGATGCCGCCGAAACCGTCCATCTGCTTTTTCGCCAGCGCGTGTTGAGGATGTGATTTCAGGCCGGGATAGATCACGCGTTCGATCGCAGGATGTTTTTCCAGCCAGCGCGCGAGTTCAAGCGCGTTGGCGCAGTGCGCGCGCATGCGCAGCGCGAGGGTTTTCACACCACGCAGTGCGAGGAACGCATCGAAAGGCCCGGCCACGGCGCCGACCGAGTTCTGCAAAAACCCCAGCCGTTCGGCAAGTTCATGGTTCGCGGCAACTGCAACGCCGCCGACCATGTCGGAATGGCCGTTGAGATACTTCGTCGCCGAATGCACCACGATGTCTGCGCCGTATTGGATCGGCCGCTGCACCATCGGCGAGCAGAAGGTGTTGTCCACGGCCAGCAGCAGACCGTGTTTCTTCGCGAACGCGGACACTTTGCCGAGATCGACCAGCTTCAGCATCGGATTGGTCGGCGTCTCCGCCCAGATCAAGCGCGTGTTCGGTTTCAGCGCCGCTTTCAGCGCGCTCGCGTCGTTCAAGTCGATGAAGCTGAAATCCAGCCCCGCGCTGCGCCGACGCACGCGCTCGAACAAGCGATAGCTGCCGCCGTACAGGTCGTCCATCGCGATCACATGACTGCCTGAATCCAGCAAATCCAACACGGTCGCTGTCGCCGCCATGCCGGAGGCGAAGGCGTAACCTGCGACACCGCCTTCCAGATCGGCGACACAGCGCTCCCACGCCATACGCGTGGGATTCTGCGTGCGCAAATACTCGTAGCCCTGATGCACGCCGGGGCTCTTCTGCACATAAGTCGAGGTCGCATAGATCGGCGTCATGATCGCGCCGGTCGAAGGGTCGGGCGACTGACCCGCGTGGATCGCGCGGGTGGCAAGAGCGAACTTGTTTTCGGCTGAGCGGGATCGGCTCATTCGGGGATCTCGGGGGCGGCTTTGAGAAATAGAAAAGTATTCGAACGATGATTGTCGCGGTGGCCTGACAAGCCGTCCTCGAACACTTCCAACGGAATGCAGCCCTGCTCACGGAAGATCCGGAACACCTCCGACTGCGGAAACGCATGCATTTCGATGTCGTGGGTGTTCGTGCGCAGATGCAGGTACGTCTCCGCGTCGAAAGAATAGCCGCGCTGATAAGTGGGCACCTGAAAAAAGGCGATGCCGCGCGGACGCAGCTTGAGTGCGATGGTTTTCAGCATCGCTGCGATCACCGGCGGTGGATTGTGCTGCAGCACGATCATGCTGAAGAACAAATCGAATTCCGGCAACTGCTGCAGGTCGGGGATGTTCTTCAGGTGCAGCCACTCGATGCGTTCGGCACAAGGCGCCTGGGCATTGACTTGCTGCGCGAGTTGCAGATGCGGCGCGGAAATATCGACACCCCACACCTTGCGCGCATGCAGCGCCAGCCAGCGTGTCGAACGGCCGAGCCCGCACCCCAGCTCGAGCGCCTCCCAGGAGGGATCGAACGTCACACCGTTGCGGCGCAAGGTCGCGAGGAGGCGTTCGACGTTTTCGCGGCCGGATTCCAGAAATGCCTCGCGGGTTTCGCCGATGCGTTCCATCAGATATCCGGGTTCCGACACCACCGACCAATAGGGCTCGGTTTCTCCCTGATGTCGCCAACTCTGCGCAACCTGCGCGAACAGGCGCTCGCGCGTATCGGCATCCACTTCTGTCTGGATCGCACAAGGCGGAAATACACTGACGTTCCGGCCCGGCCGCTCTCCTGCCGCACGATAGCGTTGGGTGAACTCCGAACTCTGGAAAAATCTCTGGCGCAATTCGGCGAGCGAGGCGCTGTGCTCGACGTGATCGCGCACGATCTGCGCGTTTTCCGGCTCTCGACCCAGGATCAGACGATACGCCCAGATCGCCGCCTCTTCCGAAGGCGGCATGTCGTCGAGCGTGGTGAGGTGGATGGTCATTGTGGTCACGGGATGCGTCAAGGTCGTGGCGTGTTCACGCCACGCGGCGGCGCAGGTAGTTCAACAGATCGATGCGCGTGATCAGGCCGAGAAACCTGTCGCCATCCATCACGATCGCGACGTGGCCGCGCTCGAATACCGGCAGCAGCGCCTCGATCGGCGAATCGACCGGCAGCACGTCGAGGCGGCTGACCATCGCGGTGGAAACTGGATCGCGGAATTTAGTCTCGTCGCCGTACACGTGGATCAGCAGATCGGATTCGTCGATCAGCCCGACGATCCTGTCGCCATCCATCACCGGCAGTTGCGAGACGTCGTACAGCTTCATGCGGTTGTACGCCGTCACCAGCAATTCGTTCGGGCCGACGACTACCGTGTCGTGCTGCGCGTAAGGGCGCAGGATCAGATCTCGCAGATCGCCGCTCGGCTGGCGATCGAGAAAGCCGTTGTCCAACATCCAGTAATCGTTGTAGAGCTTGGACAGGTATTTGTTGCCGGTGTCGCACACCAGCGTGACCACGCGCTTGGGCTCGGTTTGTTCGCGGCAGTATTTCAGCGCCGCGGCGAGCAATGTGCCGGTGGACGAACCGCCGAGGACGCCTTCCTTCTTCAGCAATTCGCGCGCGGTCAGAAAACTCTCCCTGTCGGTAATCGAGTAGGCTTTTCTCACGCGGGAGAAATCGCTGATCGTCGGTAGAAAATCCTCGCCGATGCCTTCCACCATCCAGCTTGCCGACTTGGTGCTGAGCGTACCTTCATTGATGTACTGCGCCAGGATCGACCCGACCGGATCGGCCAGAACGAATTCCGTCTGCGGCGAAACGCGCTCGAAATAATGCGACAGACCGGTCATCGTGCCCGAGGAGCCGCAGCCGAACACGATCGCATCGACGCGTCCGTCCATCTGCTCGAAGATCTCGGGGCCGGTGGTGGCCTCGTGCGCGGCCGGATTATCGGGATTGCCGAACTGATTGATGAAATATGCGCCCGGCGTTTCGCGCGCGATGCGCTCGGCGAGATCCTGGTAATACTCGGGATGCCCCTTGGCCACGTCAGAGCGCGTCAGCACCACTTCCGCGCCCATCGCCTTGAGATTGAAAATCTTCTCGCGGCTCATCTTGTCGGGCACGACGAGAATCAGCTTGTAACCTTTCTGCTGCGCGACCAGCGCGAGACCGAGACCCGTGTTGCCTGCGGTGCCCTCGACGAGCGTGGCGCCGGGTTTGATCCTGCCGGCCTTTTCCGCGCCTTCGATCATCGACAGGCCGATGCGATCTTTGATCGAACCGCCGGGATTGACGCATTCCAGTTTCAAAAACAGCTCGCAGGGGCCGGCGTCCAGACGGCGCGCGCGCACCATCGGGGTGCGGCCGATCAGTTCGAGGACGCTGTTGACGATCATGGGCAAGCGAGCCGTACGTCCTGCGGACGCGCAGCCGGCAATGATACTTGAGCCATCCACCCAAAACTCACCGGCCCGCGCGAAGCGGGCCGGCGGAGAGAGTTGGGAAGCGCTGAACAAATCCATCCGGATTTGCCAGAACCGCCGATCCGCTCGCACGGAGCGCGGCGGAACACCCAAGGCGGCTTCGCGAAGCGAAGGTGAGGTGCATGGATGTACCGAATATTTGGATACACGCCCGAATTCGGCTCCGCAAATCAGGCACCTGAAACAAAAAGGGGCTTGCTGCGTGCGGCACATCCTCAGTGCCGGGCGGAAACTCTGATAAACCAGAGTGTTCTTGGATCAGTGCGCCGTGGCGGCGCGTTGATCCCACATTCGGGTGAGGCGGTCCTTCAGATAAAGCTTTTCGCGCTTCATGCCCGCCAGGGACGTGTCATCCAGCGGCAGCACGCCGAGTTCCGCGTCGCGAACCTTGCTGTCCAGTTCCTGATGATGCTGATAGAGGCGGCGAAACTCGGGATCCGCCTTCATCAGCGCTTCGACATCGTCTTTCTGCATGGACTCGAACATTGCAGAACCTCCTTTCGATGGCTTCACAACTGCGGACATGGGTGCCCGCTCGATCATAGCGATCGGAAAACGATCGCAAAGTTCCAAGACAAAATCACACTGCCCACGCACCGTCGTGACGGAGCGCGGGATCATTGAGAGATACGAAATGCATGCGCAGAATGCTCGTCGTGGACCCGCCGCTTCACATGCCGGAAGCATGGCCGGTTCGACCCTGAAACTACTCCTTCGCCCCGGGCTTGGCAACCCCACGCGAGCCCGTGATAAGGCGCGAAAATTCGATTGCGATTCAGAGGCTAGGCCGATCGGCTATTGAGAGCCCGCGGATGTCAACCGCTTGATCTTCGATCGGATGGGACGGCGGAGCACGCTTCAGGGGCCCGCAGTGACCTCTACGCTCGCACCCTCGCCGCCGCTCTCCACTGCGCGGATATGGATACGCGAGGCATCCGCGCCGCCCGCGATCAGCGCGTCGCGCACGGCGACGGCCCGGCGACCGGCCAGCACGCGCAAACCTTGGGCCGCGCGCGGGGTGATGCGGATGGACTGTCCGACATGCGCCTGCGCGAACTCCGCCAGCCGACGCGTACGCGATGCCGATATCGTATCGCTGCCGGATTCGAACGCGCTATCCGGCAGATGCAGACTGCCGCCGCTCGAACTCGCAGCCGACGTCGTACCCGAATCTCCGCGCAGCGCCCGAGTGGCCTGTTCCGCCAGATCGGCTTCGCGCTTGGCCAGAGCGGCGGCACGCGCCTGAGCCGCGGCCAATTGTCTGGCTTGCTCGGCCTCGGCCTGGGCCTGTTGCGCCTCTTGCGCGGAGGCGGCGCCTTGTTGCTGCAACATCTGCGCTTGTTCGACCGCGGCCTGGTATTGCAAGCGCTGCCGGGCCAACTCCGCACGCGCGGCCTCGGCATCGGCCTGGGCGGCTTCCAGCATGATGTGGTCGTGTTCGCGTTGGAGTTGATCTAACTGCCGCTGATCGGCTTCGGCTTGCGCCGCGGCGCGCGCCAAGGCCACTCGCTGCTGGGCCATGAACAGATAGTGCGGGCGTTCGCGTCTGCCAGCTTCGCGCAGCGTATTGATGGCATCGCGCGCACGCGCTTGTTCACCCAGGGCCAGATTGCCGAGCACGGGATCGGCGCTCAACTGATCGAGTTGCGCCGCCAGGTTCTGCACCTCGACATCCGTTTGCGATGCATGCAATGGGAGTGCGAGGGCGAGCGCCAGCAGGCACGCGGCAAAGCTCGACAATGCGCGCCTCATGATTCGCTCCTAGGTTGGAACGCACCGCTGCTGCTGGCCGGCGGAGGCAGGGAGTCGTCCTGCGCAGGCGGTGCGCTGGATTCGGTCGGCGGCAAGCCGCTGGAATCCGCAGGCGGCGGAGCGCTTGAGCTTGCCGGCGGAGGAGCACCCAACTGGATGGGCGGCAATTCTTCCGAAGACGCGCCGCTGGCCGGCTGCGAAGTGGCCTGCTCTGCGGCCTGTGCTTGCGCCTGCTTCTGTTCCAGGTCGTCCTGCAGGCTGGCGTTGTCGTCGCGCTGATTGCGGATGCGCTCGTCCAGCTCCGCCACGCGCGCGCGGGCACGCGCGGTTTCGGCCGCGGCGGCAGCCTCCTCGGCGCTGGCGGCAGCTTGGTCGTTGTCGCCGTTGCTCACCGCCTGCTGCGCAAAGGCGTAGCGGCGCTGCGCTTCGGCGAAATCCTCCGGCGCGCGGGTCGCGGCGCCGGCTGCGGCCGCGGCACGGATCTGGGCATCGGCCCGGTCCAGCAGGTTGGTCGGCGGCGGAGTGGTGGCGCAGCCGGCCAACGTCAACATGACGAAAATCGGAACCAGCCGACGGATTTTGCGACCCAAGCGTGTCATAAGGCGAGTCGAGGGAAGACCGAAGCTATTGTCGGGCGCGTAGGCACTCATTGCAACGCAGCGCGGAGGCCGCCATCGCTGGCCCCGCTCTTGCTTCTTCTGGATTACCATTCACCACCGTACTGTCATGGACATCGGATATTTCCTGAAATTGATGATGGACAAGGGCGCCTCGGACATGTTCCTGTCCACGGGCGCGCCGGTGCACATCAAGGTCGAGGGCAAGCTCTATCCGCTGGGCAATACCGGCCTGCCCTCCGGCATGGCCAAGAAGATCGCCTATTCGCTGATGGACGAAGGCCAGGTGCCGCAGTTCGAGCGCGATCTCGAATTGAACATGGCGATCGCGGTGAGGGATGTCGGCCGCTTCCGCGTCAACGTGTTCAAGCAGCGCGGCGAAGTCGGTTTGGTGATCCGCTCGATCAAGAGCGAGATCCCGACGATCGAACAACTGCTGCTGCCACCGATCTACAAGCAGCTGATCATGGAACCCCGCGGATTGATCCTCGTGGTCGGTTCCACGGGTTCCGGCAAGTCGACCACGCTGGCCTCGATGATCGACTATCGCAACAGCAACACCTCGGGCCACATCCTCACCATCGAGGATCCGATCGAATACCTGCACCGCCACAAGAAATCGCTGGTGAATCAGCGCGAGGTGGGACTGGATACGCACGGCTACCACAATGCACTGAAGAACGCGATGCGCGAAGCGCCGGACGTGATCCTGATCGGCGAAATCCGCGATACCGAAACCATGGATGCGGCGATCGCGTTCTCCGAGACCGGCCATATCTGTCTCGCGACGCTGCATTCCAACAACGCCGACCAGACCATCGAGCGCATCCTCAACTTCTTCCCTGAGGCCGCGCACAAGAACATTCTGATGAACTTGGCGCTGAACCTGAAGGCCGTGATTTCGCAGCGGCTCGTGGTCGGCAAGGACGGTCGCCGCCGCCCGGCAGTGGAAGTGCTGATCAACACGCCGCACATCCGCGATCTCCTGCGCCGCGGCGAAGTTCATCAGATCAAGGAGGCCATGGAGCGCAGTCTGCAGGAAGGCATGCAGACCTTTGACCAGTCGCTGTTCAAGCTCTATCGCGAAGGCATCATCGATCTGGAGGAGGCGCTGTCCAAGGCCGACTCGCGCGATGGGTTGGCGTTGAAGATCCGCCTCGCCGAGGGCGCAAGCGGCAGCGACCTGCCGCAGCACGATCCCTACGACATCGACGCGTTTTGATTTTCGTCGGAAAAATCGTCAGCCCTTACGTTAACCATGCTCAGGTCATGGACTGTCATGTTGGGCGAGCTTTGCGCGCCGTCGCATGACGACGCGCATGGCAGCGCCAAGCGGGAGCAAGACACGACTGTTTGAGCCGGACTTGCCTGTAGGCAACCTTGGATTGTTCCAGTTCGTTTGAGAGAAATTTGTTCCGCTTCCGCGGATGACGATCAAGGTGATCGAATCATCTCTCCTCAAAAAAAACGGGCGCTCTGCCGAGAGCGCCCGTCGACGTTGGAGTTGTACCGGGGGAGACTAGAACCGGTACTCCGCGTTTACAGACACCAGATTGGTCGACAAGTTCAAGTTGTTCTTGTCGGCATGGTAGTAGTCGTACGCCAGCCCCAGACCGAAATTGCGGTTGAAGTCGTAGCCAAAACCCACGCCGCCGTAATAGCCGTTGTCGCTCTTGTGCTCGTCCAGAGGGAACGGATCGCTGGAAACGCCCTCGCCTTTCCACGCGTACAGACCCGCGCGTCCCGAGACATACCAATTGGGGTTCAGGTTGTAGCGGCCCGTCACGCCGCCGGTCCAGCCGTGCAGCGAGGACTTGTTCTTCGCAATCACGGGTTGGCTGTTGAACACGTTCTTGATCTGCACGTTGCCGAGATCGTTGTAGCCGAGCTCTGCGCCCAGCGCGAAGTTGGGCGACAGCGACCAGCGATAACCGCCGTCGATCGCATAGCCCGTGTCGCTGCCGCTGTTGGGACCATTTATCACGTTGGCGTGGCCGGCGTTGCCATTGATGAAGAATTGGCCGGTGCCGGTATTGACGTTGCCGGTGTCCTGCGCAAAGGCAGGCGCCGCCGCGAACGCCGCGGCGATGCAAAGGGCAGTCAGGGTCTTGCGCATTATCTTTCTCCTGCTTGTCGTGTAATGCGCGAAAGGACAGCATCCATCCGCGCATGCGCGATATGTGTTGCGCGCAGAAGTAAGACAACCGTTAAAACGCGATTGTTGCGTTTTTGTAAGCGCCGATTCAGGCGCATTTCATCGACCTGTCTGCAACCCGTGCAAGGGAATGCACCGCGTGAACTTTTGCGATCAAGTCGTGTCGCGATCGACACGAATGCAGCAAATTAGATGCGCAAACCGCTCTGCGGATCGAACGCGTGCAGTTGCTGCGGATCGAACGCGAGCGTCAACTCCTCTCCATGCGCAGGCAACGTTTGCGGCGGCACGCGCGCAACGATCTCGTTCGGACCGAACGTGAGATTGAGAAACACCTCGTTGCCGACCGGCTCCATCACTTCCAGTCGTGCACGCAGGCTCGGCCCCGGCCCGCGTTCCGCATCCGCGAGTTTCAGGTGCTCGGGGCGCAAGCCGAGCACGAGCTCCTTGCCAACGTAGCTTGCGAGTTCCGGGCGGATGTTGTGCAAATCGCCCAGCGGCAACTTCGTTTCGCTGTCGAGTTGCAAGAACGTTCGACCTGCATCGTCCTGCAACGTGCCGCGCAGAAAATTCATCGCCGGGCTGCCGAGGAACCCCGCGACGAAGATGTTCGCCGGTTGTTCGTACAGCTTCATCGGCGTGTCGATCTGCTGGATCACGCCGTCGTTCAACACCACGATGCGCTGGCCCAGCGTCATCGCCTCGATCTGGTCGTGCGTGACGTAGATCATCGTCACGTTGAGCCGTCGGTGCAGGCGCGCGATTTCCACGCGCATCGATAGACGCAGCTTCGCATCGAGGTTGGACAGCGGCTCGTCCAGCAGAAAGACCTTCGGTTCGCGCACCAGCGCGCGGCCCAACGCGACGCGCTGACGCTGGCCGCCCGACAACTGCCGCGGACGGCGTTGCAGCATCTCGTGCAAACCGAGCATTTCGGCGGCGGCGTTCACGCGCTGCGTGATTTCCGCACGCGGCTCGCCGCGCAGTTTCAACGCGAACGCCAGGTTCTCAGCCACGCTCATGTGCGGATACAGTGCGTAGTTCTGGAATACCATGGCGATGTCGCGCTCGCGCGGCTGCGCATCGTTAACCACGCGTCCATCAATCGCGATCGTCCCGGAACTTACCGTTTCCAGTCCCGCGATCATCCGCAGCAGCGTGGTCTTGCCGCAGCCCGATGGCCCGACCAGCACCAGCAATTCGCCGTCGGCCACTTCGAAAGTCGCGCCGGCAACCGCGACCTTGCCGTGGTCGTACACCTTGCGCACGTTGTCGAGGCGGACATTCGCCATGCGTCGTCGGGATTCGATGCGCGGCTCGCCCGCGGCTGCCGCGCACGTTATCATGCCGATGTAATCGTTTACATCCTCGGGGGTTCGATGACTGCAGACACCGCGAAACCATCGCGTTTCGCGTTTCCCGATTCATTTCTGTGGGGCAGCGCGACTTCGGCGTACCAGATCGAAGGCTCGCCGCTGGCCGACGGCGCGGGAATGAGCAACTGGCATCGCTTCGCGCATACGCCCGGCCGCGTGCGCGATGGCGACACGGGCGATCTCGCGTGCGACCACTATCGCCGCTGGCGCGAGGACGTCGCGCTGATGCGCGCGCTCGGTATGAATGCGTATCGCTTTTCGATTTCCTGGAGCCGCGTGCTGCCGCAAGGCCGCGGCACGCTCAATGCGCAAGGACTGGCGTTCTACGACCGACTCGTCGATGCGCTCCTGGAACACGACGTCAACCCGATGATCACGCTGTATCACTGGGATCTGCCCGCGGCGCTGGAAGATCGCGGCGGCTGGTTGAATCCCGACATCGCGCACTGGTTCGCGGACTACGCGCAGATTCTGTTCCGCAAATTTGACGATCGCGTGCGGCTCTGGGCGACACTCAACGAACCCTGGGTTGTGACGGACGGCGGCCATTTGCATGGCGTGTTGGCGCCGGGACATCGCAGCCTCTTTGAGCCGCCGATCGCCGCGCACAATCTTTTGCGCGCACATGGCGCGGCGGTGCAAGCCTACCGCGCCGAAGGCAGGCACGAAATCGGAATCGTGGTGAATCTGGAACCCAAGTACGCGGCGTCGGACAGCGAGGCTGACATTGCCGCCACCGCACGCGCCGAAGCTTATATGAACCGGCAATTCCTCGATCCGGTGTTTCTTGGCCGTTACCCGGATGAAATGGCGGAAATCTTCGGCGAGGCGTGGCGGCGGTGGCCTGCGCAGGATTTCGAGACGATCAACCAGAGCATCGATTTCGTCGGCATCAATTACTACACGCGCGCAGTGACGAAGCATGACGCGCGCGCATGGCCCGAGCGCGCGTCGCGCGTGCCGCAGCCGCGCGCCACTCACACCGAAACGCAATGGGAAGTGTATCCGCAGGGCCTCACCGACGTGCTGGAATGGGTCGCCGAGCGTTACGGCAATCCGCCGGTCTATATCACTGAAAACGGCGCGGCGTTCTACGATCCGCCGGTCGCGCCCGAGGATGGCATCGACGATCCGTTGCGCATGGCGTACCTGCGCGACCACCTGCGCGCCGCGCACGCGGCGCTGGAACGTGGCGTGGACCTGCGCGGTTATTTCGTCTGGTCGCTGCTGGACAACTTCGAATGGGCGCACGGATTTTCCAAGCGCTTCGGCATCGTACACGTGGATTACGCAACGGAAAAGCGTACGCCGAAAGCCAGCGCGCGTTTCTATTCGAAGGTCATCGCCACGCGGGGAGCGGCGCTGGAAATGGCCTGATTGGTTCTAGTCGGTCTTGATCTCGATTCGCGCCGGCGCCGATCGAATCCACAACTCGCCATTCTTCCATTGCGCAGACTCGCCATTGATCGTGGTGCGCCCCGGCGGTTGATTCAGCGGCCAGGTCAACACCAAGCCGCGCGGCGGCAACGCGCTGTCCTGGTCGATTGTGCAAATCACGTACGCGCCTTGGCGTTTCAGCGTATATCCCAGCGCGCCGTATGGCGTGAGCAAGCCATGCAGCGCGACGCCTCCGTCCTCCAGCCACCGTGGTTGCACGCCGGCTGCCAGCACGATCGATTGATCCTCATTGCGTTCGTAAGCGAACAGGTCGAGCGCAGAGCGGATGAAATCGGAAGCGACCCACGCGTGCGGCATGTCGCCGACGAAGCCCGGTGCGCGCGGGTCGCGCCGTACCACTTCGGCCCATTGATTCCATTCGCGCGGACGCATGCCGTCAAAAAAGAAATCCAGCAGCAGCGGAATGCGCTTGCGCCATCCCAACCGCGCGAACACGCCGACGTTGCGCCATTCGTAAGGCGTGTAGTCGCTCCACTGCCCGCCTTGCGCACGCGCCAGCGATTCGTGCCAGTAACGCTCGAAACCGACGCGAAGCACATCGTTCGGAAGCCGATTTTGCAGCGCCATTAACTGACTGCCCGGCTCCAAAGCGATCGTGGTGGAAGTCGGATCGAAGTCGCCCAGCTCAGCGCTACCGGGGACGTAGTTGATGCGATGTGCGGCGATGCTGGTGCGTAAGGACACGTAGAGTTCATTTCGAAATTCATCCCGTGCCTGCGCGAACTTTGCTGCTTCGTCTTGCTTGCCCAGTCCCTGCGCAATCGTCACCGCATCGTTGTAGCCAATGAGCGCCCAGAAATCGTCCCAATA
>JAJPID010000040.1 GCA_021324945.1 Lysobacterales bacterium
TGTTGTCTTCGATCACCAGCACGCGCATGTGGGGGCCCGTCCAGAACCAGCCGCAGGGACTTGAGACGCATGCGGACGCGTCGCTGACACAAGCTTAGCCTGAAATGGGCATGCGGTCGCGCAAAAGGGTGGATGAAGGTTCAGGAAGATACACGCGACGTGCCGATAGCCGCGCGTGCGTCAGCGCGTGATGACGGTGACGCCCGCAGCCGCCTCACCCAGATCGCGTCGGCAAATGTGCGAGCCCGTGGTCGTGCGGCAGGGCTCGGCGCCTTCAGGTAGATCGAAATCGATTGCCTGCCGGTACACGTGGCCGGTCTGCACGCTTTCAGGTGCGAAACGCCACTGTTTCAGCGCCGAAACCGCAGCACGCGCCAGTTGCGGATAATCGCCGCCCGTGAGTACGGCCACGTCCTGCACGCTGCCGTCCGCGGCGATCCGGAATTGCAGATCCACTCGCCCGTGTACAGCACGCTCGCTGAGGATAACGGGATACTCCGGCGCGACGAAGTGCATCACTCGCGGCGCGGAAGCCGATTCCGCCGCCGGTAGCGAGCGATCCCGATTCGTGACGCCGGGCGCCGTCGCTATCGGCGCGGCCGTGGCGGACGTCTGTTCCGGAGCGGATGCCGGATCCATGGGGGGATTTGAAGACGCCGGCTGGAGCCCTGTCGCCGCCACTAATGGGATCCGGGTCGAGGCCGGACGCTTAGGAGTCGCTGCGGGTGCGGTCTCGCGCTCGCTCCGCGCAACGCGCGGCTCCGCCAGGCGAGCCGGTTTACTTGCGTCGCTGTTCGTGGAGTCTGTGGAGACTGCAACGATCGGTTTGTGCGGAACGACGGCGGTTGTTTTTCGGATCGTCGCGGGCAGCTTGGCCGCGGGTACGGCTTCGACAACGCGGTGCTCGGCCGGAAGTGCGGCTTTACCGGCGGATTTTTGTTCCACGACGGGTTGCGACATCGCGGGAACATCGGTCGCAGGCGCCGTCGCAACGCGCAGAGGAGCATCGAGCCGGGCTTCGAATGCCGCAGGTTGCAGGGCTTGCTTCACGCCGAATGCGAGCAGCAGTACCCCGACGAGAGAGAACAACGGCAACCAGGCACCGGGTGTGCGCTGCGCGCGCGGAGCCAGAAGGATTTCGATGCGCTCGATCAGCACACCGCCATTCGCCGCCGGCGCGAGATTCGAAGCGGCCTCCGCGAGTTCCGCCAGTACTTCAGCGTAGTGGCGCGGCGGCGCGCCCATCGTGGCCAGTACCGCCTGGTCGCAGCACAGCTCGCGGTCCGCCCGCACGCGCGCGGACAACCAATGCACCACCGGGTGATAGAACAAAACCGTTTCCATCGCGACCTGGATTAGGTTCACGAGGTAATCCCAGCGGCGCACGTGGCACAACTCGTGCGCGAGGATCAGCTCCAGTTGTTCCGGCGGCAAACGCAACAGCAAAGACGTCGGCAACAGGATCGCGGGCTTGAAGATGCCCAGCAGGGTGGGCACGTCAACCGCAGCTGTGGCCAGCAGCGAGATCGAGCGCCGCACTCCGAAACGCGCCGCCAGCGCTTCGATGCGTTCGCTCCAGGCGTTCACCCGGATCGCGCTTCGGCGCGCGCGCAGTAGCCACCACCACTCCCGCGCCGAACGCGCGCCGAGCAGCACGACACCCGCGCACCACAAGGCGACCATCCAAGGCAGGGCGACATCGATGCGATGCCAGACATCGGTGCTCGTCGCGAATCGCGTGTTGGCGACGAGCCGACCGGGCAGGCGCTGGAAGATTTCCGGCAGCGGCTGCGAAGGCCATAACCAACACAGTGTGGCAACGGGAAGGAGCGCACATATCGCTAGTGCGGCGATACCCAGCAGGTAATGCGTTTCCGGCTTGCGGCACTGCGCACGCAGAACCGCATAGATTCCTCCGATAAGCGCGCCTTGCCAGAGGAAATGTAACAGTGTCCAACCGATGGCGTCGATCGCGCTCATCACGACTTCTCGCGATCGTCGTGCTTCTGCAGCAGTTCGCGCAATCTCTCCAGGTCACGTCGAGAAAGGCGTGCGTTGCCCAAGGCTTCCAAGGCCAGCCGAGAAGTCGAGTTGTCGAAGAGCCTTTCCGCCAGATCACTGAGCAGGCTCCGCTGCACCTTCTCCTTGGCCAGCGCCGCGCGATATACATGCGCGCGTTGTGAATCGTCGCGTACCACCAAGCCTTTGGCATGCATGATCTGCAGAAGCTTCAGCGCGGTGGTGTATCCGGTCCCGTCGCGGCGATGCAAGACCTCGTGGACATCCCGCACCGTACAGGCCCCCCTTTCCCAGAGCACCTGCAGGATTTCGAGTTCGGCTTCGGTTGGGCGAATTGAACGCATCCGGAGTTTCAGTCGCGATTCGCGACCCGGTGATATCAATTAACCGCCACCTGCTGCATACACGCTACCTCTATGCTGCATGTGGTCCATCATGTCCCGGGCATTCTGCTCGTCCTGCCGCATTTGCGCGTAGGTCCTGCACACACGCTTGGGTATGTGGGACCCTGTCGGCATTTCATTGCTGCAAACCAGGCGATTTCCGTCGCGCCGTGTGAGGATGTCGTTCACCGCCTGCTGGTCACCGAGCAAGCGGACTTTGGCCGTCTGATCCATCTGGTCGACTGTGCCGAACTTGTCAAATAGGCCCTGCATTTCGATCAACCGGTTGTCGACTTCGTCCTTCTCACTCCTGCTGACGTACTGCCAGCGCCCGCCTTGTCCCATTTGCTGACGGATTGCCGCCGCCACGGCTGCAAAATCGTCCTTGTTGGTCGCCTTGACCACTGGCGTGGCTTCATCTCCCAAAGCAACTCCCGCCTGGAACGCTGCGCAAAACATGGCTGCGGCCAGCATCCACTTGCTCATCTTCATGTCAATGTCCCCTTACAAGGGCCGACGCCTTCCGGCGCGATCTTCCCCTAAGATTTTCGGATGCTAGACCTGCGGGAGCAGCGGCGTCAACGATCTGCTTCGTACCCCGCCTCACACTGAGGTTATTCAGGGGTGCAGCCCGCGCCGAATCCATCCGCGCGCGGCAGCGATCAGCAGCCGGCTCCTCCTCCCTTACAAGGATGGGGACGTCCCGTATTCCCCCACAGCCGGGCGTCCTCCTCGTCCTCCCGCATTTGCGCGTAGGTCCTGCACACACGCTTGGGTATGTGCGAGCCGGTGGGCATTTCGTCACTGCAAACCAGGTGCTCCCATCACGCTTGGTCAGGATCTCGTTCACCGCTTCCTGATCGTTGAACAAGCGCATTCTCGTATCCGGATCCATCTACTGCACCGTCCCGAACTTCTCGAACAGCGCCTGCATGTCATCAAGTCTGCCATTGACCTGCTCCTTCTCGAGATTGCTGGTGTATTGCCAGCGGCCGCCTGGTCGCAGTTGCTGCCTCACTTCCGCGGCCACGGCTTCAAACGCCGTCTTGTTGTCCGCCTTGACGAGCGGTTGGGAGTCGGCACCGAAAGCGACGCCCACTTGCTACGCAATGCAAACCGCCACTGCCAACCATTTACCGCTTTTCACATTGGCCTCCGATATGACCCGCAATGACGGCCGTTCAGGAGCACCGCCACTGCGCGGGACGTGCAAGAAAAACTCTGCGCACTCAACAAGTCACTCCGCTGCTGCCGCCACATTGGGAAGCACGACCGCCGTTTCTGTTTTCGATGACATCCAGCTCCCAGCGCGCATTGTCCTGCTCGTGCCGGATGTCGCCATAAGTTCTGCACACGCGCTGCGGTATGTGCGTACCGATGGGTTCGACGTTCTCGCAGACCAAATGATCGTTGTCGCGCTTGGTCAGGATTTCGTTGACGACCTCCTGATCGTTGAACAGCCGAGCCTTGGTGTTCTCATCCATCTTGTTCACGGTGCCGAATTGCTCGAACAGCGCCTGCATGTCGTCCAACCGCTGATTGACCTGCTCCTTTTCCAGCTTGCTGGTGTATTCCCAGCGGCCACCGGGGTGCAGCTGCTGCCGCACGGCTGCGGCGACGGATTCGAAGGCTGCCTTATTGTCGGCCCTGACGGTCGCCCCGGCTTCCTCTGCGCAAACCACACCTGTCAGTGACAAGGCGGCGGTCAGGGCCGCCCATATCAACCATTTGTACATTGTCGAGGTCTCCTGATCCCCTTCCCGCACCTTCAATGTAGGTCATCTCCTTCCGCTTGTCAACGATTCTTTTCGTACTAATCATTTCGTTGACCGGTGGTGCGAACAACCGCTACGCAGTCCTAACCCGTTGCATCCTCTATATGGCGTACCACCGCCGCCGCCACGTCCACTCCCGTCACCTCTTCGATTCCCTCGAGGCCCGGCGAGGCGTTGACCTCCAGCACCAGCGGACCGCGTTCCGAGCGCAGAAGATCGACGCCGGCGATGCCGAGTTCCATCGCGTGGGCGGCGCGCAGTGCGGTTTGGCGTTCACGCTCGGTGAGTTTGACCTTGCTACCTGTCCCGCCGCGGTGCAGATTGGAGCGGAAGTCGCCTGGGGAAGCTTCGCGCTGCATCGCCGCGACCACTTCGTCGCCGACCACGAAGCAGCGCACGTCGCGGCCGTTGGCCTCGCGGATAAATTCCTGCACCAGGAAATTGGCGTACAAGCCGCGAAATGCCTCGATCACGCTTTGCGATGCCGCCGGTTTTTCCGCCAACACAACACCTTGACCCTGCGCGCCTTCGTTCAACTTGATGACGTGTGGGGGCGGCCCCAGCATGTCGAGCAGATCGCGCGTGTCGTCGGGGTTGTCGCCGAACACCGTGGCCGGCATATCCAGCCCGCATTTGGCGAGGATCTGCAAGCTGCGCAATTTGTCGCGCGCACGCAAAACGGCTTCGGAGGAATTGGGCGTGTGGACGCCCATCATTTCGAACTGCCGCAGTACTGCCGTGCCGTAGAAGGTGATCGACGCTCCGATGCGCGGGATCACGCAATCGAAATTCTTCAGTTCGCGGCCGCCGTAGTGCAGGCCGAAGCGGTCGCGCGCGATGCGCATGTAACAACGCAACGGATCCAGCACGCGCACGCGATGCCCACGCGCTCGCGCCGCCGCGACCAGACGAGTGGTCGAATACAACCGCGCGTTGCGCGACAGGATCGCGATCTTCATGGGTGTTTTTCCAGCATTGGACGCGCCAGCGTATAGGAAAGCGCAGGGTCGATCACAAAGCGCCCGGCCAGCGCGCTGCGCCCGAGAAGCATCGGAAACAGCATGCCTCCGCGATCGGTCAGGCTGATTTCAGCGCGAAAACGCAAGCCGGCCAGCGCGATTTCCGTTTCGATGAACCAGCGCTCGGCGCTGCGGCCACTCGAATCGATCACCGTTCGCCGATCGTGCGCGCGTGCTTCGCAAGGCACATGCCGGGGATGCCGCCTCCCGATGCGTAGTACGAACCGCAGCCAGATCGCACCATCACGCGAAAACGTTTCGAGGCTTTCTACGTGCAGCGCGGATGATCGTGCACCGCTGTCGAGCTTGGCCTTGACCGATGCGATGCTGAACTGCGGCAGTGCCACCCGCTCGCGCCAGCCGAGAATCAGGGGGTTGCGGTTTGGCATGGCGTCAGCGTCATGGGAGCGAATGCAGGCCAAGGACGGCCTGCCCGCGAAACAAGCGCGCTCGATTCGCGAAGCCGGGTCCGGGGCTGCGCCAGACTCGACGTGCTCTGGCGAGTCCAGGAAAGACGAGTCCGAAGCCAGAAAATGTCAAGCGGGTGATGGGAATCGAACCCACGTCAGTAGCTTGGGAAGCTACAGCTCTACCATTGAGCTACACCCGCACCGGCCGATGATGGTAACGATGCGGCCGCCGCACGCGCAATGCCGGCTGACCGGATTCTTCGCGCTCGCTTAAGCCGGTTGCATCGGCAGGCGATCGTTCAGCCCCGCTGCGATGTCATGTACCGGCGCGCGGCAACGCGCGATGGGTGGCTTGCCCAGTACAAGTCGCTGCTTGCGGAGTTCAGCCATGTCCCGCAGTCGTTCTTCGCTCCAGATCAAGTTGCTTCCAGCCGCGCTGACAGCGGTGCTGGTGATGCTCGGTTCGGCCACCGTCGCGAACGCGCAGTATTACGACCAAGGTTCTTCTCCGGATCAAAGTGCCCCGCAGTACGACAGCGCGCAACAGGCCGATCCTTCCAGCCGCGTCGCTCGGCTCGCCTATCTGTCCGGCGACGTGGAATTTGCGCCGGCCGGCGTGAACGACTTCGGCAGCGCCGACGTCAACCGCCCGCTCACCACCGGCGATCGCCTGCTGACCGGCGACGACGGCCGCGCCGCGCTGGAACTGGGCGGTGCCGCGCTCCGCATCGATCACGGCAGCGCCTTCAATTTTCTCGATCTGAACGACACTACTGCACAGGTCGAACTTTCCCAAGGCACATTGAACCTGCGCGTGCGCACGCTCGGCGATGGCCAGACCTACGAGATCGACACACCGACCGTCGCCTTCGTCGCCAGCCAGCCCGGCATGTATCGCGTCGATGTGGCGCCCGACGGCAGCGGCGCAATGGTGACGGTGTTCGGCGGCGCAGGCACGGTGTACGGCGAGAACGGCGTCAGCCGCGAGGTCGATGCCGGGCAGTCGTACCGGTTCAACGACTCCGCGTTGACCGACGTGGATGTGGCCGCGCTGCCGGCGCCGGACGATTTCGACCGCTGGGCGGAAGCCCGCGACAGCCGTTGGCAGAATTCCGTGTCACGCCGCTATGTCTCCGAAGACGTGATCGGTTACGACGATCTAGATCAATACGGCGATTGGCAGCCCACGCCGGATTACGGCAACGTGTGGTTCCCCACGCAAGTGTCCGCGGGCTGGGCGCCGTATCGCGAAGGCCACTGGGTCTGGATCGATCCGTGGGGCTGGACCTGGGTGGACGACGAGCCTTGGGGCTTCGCGCCCTTCCACTATGGCCGCTGGGTGTACGTGCGCGACCGCTGGGGCTGGTGCCCGGGCCCGCGCGAATACCGGCCGGTGTACGCGCCGGCGTTGGTCGCTTTCGTAGGCGGTTCCGGTTTCTCGCTCTCGATCAACATCGGCGGCGGCGGGCCGGTCGGCTGGTTCCCACTGGGACCGCGTGACGTATACGTGCCGTGGTATCACGCTTCGCGCAACTACTTCACCAACGTCAACGTCACCAACATCCGCAACGTATATGTCAACAAGACGGTGATCAACAATTACTACGGCAGCTATGCGGCCAACCGCCCGCTGCCGGCGAACTATGCCTATCGCGGCGATCCGCATGCCTTCACCGCGGTGCCGCGCGACGTGTTCGCGGGTGCGCGTCCGGTGCGCGAAGCGGTGCTACACGTGACGCCCGCGGCCCTCGCCAAGGCGCAGATCGTACCGCCGCGCATCGCCCCGACGCAGGCGAGTCTGGCGATTCGTCCAGCCGCGCGCCCGATTCCAGCGCCTGTGGCGCGCGCATTCGATCGCACGGTCGTCGCGCGCCATGCGCCGCCGCCGCAACCCGTGCCGTTCGCCACACGCGAGCGCGTGATCGCGCAGCGCGGCGGCGCGCCGATCCCGGTGGCGCAGTTGCGTCAGATGCGTCAGCAGCAAGCGAACGCGCAACCCCAGCGTGTGAAAGTGGTCGCGCCCGCACCGCACGCCGCGGCGGCGTTGCCACCGATGAAACACGTGCCGAATTTATCTCCGAAGGAAATCGCGCGTCCGCCGGTGGCGCAAACGCCGATCCGCGGGCCGGAACAGACGCCGGGTCGCTATCCACCGGGCCAGGCGCACATCAGCCCGATCCAGGCGCCGGTGCATCCTTCCAATGGCGCGACGCCACCCCCACGCGAAGCGCTGCGTCCCGGCGAACTGCCGTCGGCGCGCTTTGCGCATCCCGAGCGCAACATCAATCCTGCGGCTCCGCCACCCAACGAACAGCTACGCGCACTGGAACAGCAACGCGCGCAGACCGAGCAGCAACAGGCACAGATGCGCGGCGAACAGGCGCATCAACACGCGATGCAGGCTCAACAGGCGCAGCAACAGGCCGAACAGGCGCGCGCGCAGCAGGAACAGGCACAACAGCGCGAAGCGGAAGCGCGCCAACGCAATGATCAAATACGCGCGCAACAGGAGCAGCAGCGTGCCGAGCAGGCCCGCGTGCAACAGGAGCAGCAAGCGCATCAGGCGCAAATCGAACAGCAGCGCGCCGAACAGGCACGCGCGCAACAGGAGGCGCAACAACGCGCCGTGGAAGCGCGTCAACGCGATGAGCAGATGCGCGCGCAGCAGGCACAGATGGAACAACAGCGTGCAGAACAAGCCCGCATGCAGGAAGAACAGCAGGCGCGTCAAGCGCAAATGATGCAGCAGCGCGAAGAACAGATGCGGGCCGTGCAACAACAACACCCGCAACATGCACCCCCTGCACCTCCGCAATCCAACCAACCGAAGAAGAAGGATCACGACCAGCAGGACAACGGTCACTGACCCGACACCTTGCAACGCCCGCGGAGCTTCGGCTTCGCGGGCGTTTCTTTTTTGCACGCCGCGCGAGCGCTAGAATGAGCGAATGCAAATCCTCTTGAATGGCGCGCCGCGCGATTGCGCACAAGGCATCACCATTGCATCGCTGCTGGAAGAAACCGATTACGGCGGCGGACGTGTAGCGGTGGAAGTCAACCGCGAAATCGTGCCGCGCAGTCTGCACGTCAAATATGTCTTGAGCGAAGGCGATCGCGTGGAGATCATCCAGGCGGTGGGTGGAGGGTGAGAAGCAGCGCTAACGCGATGCTTGACTGCCAAGGCAAGATGCCGGAGCGAACCCGAAGGTTGCCCTAAGGCCGAGCGCCATTCATGAAGCGGGTAATGGCATCGCGTGCTGCTTCGCACGTCCGCACATGGATGTGCCAGTGGACGCCACTCACCACGAATGGTTGCTTACCTGGGAGCTTTATCTGCTGAACGAAAACAATGAACGCGCTTCCGAAAACTTTGCACGGCAATGTTGACGATTCACTCTTGATCGCTGGCCGCGCGTATGCCTCGCGCCTGCTCTCCGGCACGGGCAAGTACAAGGATCTGGATGAAACGCGCCGCGCCACGCAGGCCGCAGGCGCGCAGATCGTCACCGTCGCGATCCGGCGCACCAACATCGGCCAGAACAGGGACGAACCGAATCTGTTGGACGTGCTGCCGCCCAACGAATTCACGATCCTGCCCAATACCGCCGGTTGCTACACCGCGGAAGACGCGCTGCGCACCTGCCGCCTCGCGCGCGAATTGCTGGATGGACATTCGCTCGTGAAGCTGGAGGTGCTGGGCGATCAGAAGACGTTGTTTCCCGATGTGGTACAGACACTGAAAGCTGCCGAACAACTGGTCGCGGAAAAATTCGAAGTGATGGTCTACACCAGCGACGATCCGATCCTTGCCAAACGTCTGGAGGAAATCGGCTGTGTCGCGGTGATGCCGCTGGCCGCGCCGATCGGTTCGGGCCTGGGCATCCAGAACAAGTACAACCTGATGGAGATCGTCGAGAACGCGCGCGTGCCGATCATCGTCGATGCCGGCGTGGGCACCGCATCCGATGCCGCCATCGCGATGGAACTCGGCTGCGATGGCGTACTGATGAACACCGCGATCGCCGCTGCGCGCGATCCTGTGCGTATGGCGCATGCGATGAAGCTGGCAGTGCAAGCCGGCCGCGCAGCGTTTCTGGCGGGACGCATCCCGCGCAAGCGCTATGCTTCGGCGTCGAGTCCGGTGGATGGCACCATCGAGTGATCAACGAAACCGATTCGCACGATTTCTCCCACCCCAACCCACCCCGGCAAGCAGAGGAGGGAGACAATCGCCGCAAGATCCGAAGTTTTGTATTGCGCGAGGGTCGAATAACTCCGGCTCAGCGACGCGCGTTCGAACAGCACTGGCCGCGTTTCGGCATCGAGTACACCGGCGAGCCGCGCGATCTCGACGCGTTGTTCGGCAGGCATGCGCCACGCGTGCTGGAGATCGGCTTCGGCAATGGCGAAGCGCTGGCGCGGGCCAGCGAGCACGATCCGGCGCGTGATCATCTCGGCATCGAAGTGCATCGTCCGGGTATTGGGAGGCTGATGAATGCGCTGGCAACACGCGATGCGCGCAATGTGCGGCTGTGGAATCACGACGCGGTCGAAGTATTGGAGAACGAAATCCCACCGGACTCGCTGGATGAGGTGCGCATCTGGTTTCCAGATCCTTGGCACAAGAAGCGTCACCACAAGCGCCGGCTGATTCAGTCCGCATTCGTCCAGTTGCTTGGCCGCCGTGTCAAACTCGGCGGACTCTTGCATTTGGCGACCGACTGGGCGGACTATGCCGAACAGATGCGCGAGGTGCTGGATGCGAGTCCGGCATGGCGCAATCGAAACGGGGGCAACGGCTATGCGCAGCGGCCGTCATGGCGCATCGAAACGCGTTTCGGGCAGCGCGGTCACAAGCTCGGGCATGGAGTCTTCGACCTGCTCTACGACCGTGTGTGAGTTCGCTCGCGCGCGTGTCGCCGCCGTGTCCATTGCAACCTACTTGATCTGATCCGGCGCGATGGATCTGACCCTCACCCCCGACATGATCCTGGTGCTCGGGCTGGTCGGCTTCACCATCGCGATGCTGGTGCTGGAGTGGGTGCGCGCCGATGTGCTGGCGGTGCTGATCGTGGTGGTGATCGGCATCACCGGCCTGCTGCCGCTGGATCAGTTGTTCGAAGGCTTCGCCGGCAATGCGGTGATCTCGCTGATCGCGGTGATGATCATGGGCGCCGGTCTGGATCGCACCGGCGTGTTGAACAAAGCCGCGTCACTGATTCTGCGCCTAGCGCGCGGCGTGGAGTCGCGTCTGTCGCTGGCGATCAACGCGATGGCCGGCGGACTGTCGTCGATCATCCAGAGCCAGGCGCTGTCGGCCTTGTTCCTGCCGGTGATCAGCCGCGTATCGGCGCGCACCGGCGTGCCGCTGCGGCGCATGTTGCTGCCGATGGCTTTCATGATCCTCGCCGGCACCAACACCACCTTGATCTCCAATTCGCCGCTGATCCTGCTCAATGATCTGATCGCGAGCGCTGACAGAAATCTTCCGCCAGGTGCGCAGACGATCGAACCCTTCGGTTTGTTCGCGGTGACGCCCGTCGGCCTGTTGCTGCTATTCGCGGGGTTGGGGTTTTTCGCGCTGTTCACGCGCAAGCTGCTGCCCGACACCGAAGCCGAACAACCGAAGGTCACGCCCGGCCGCACCGAAAGCTATTTTGCACAGACCTACGGCCTCGAGGGCGAAGTGATCGAGCTCACCGTCACCGCAGAGAGCCCGCTGGTCGGCATGAGCGTGAACGAGGCCGAATCATTGACCGGCGGACCGCCGATTCTCGCGATCAAGAACGGCAACGAATCGCGCCTCGCGCCGCCGGGCGACCAACTGATCTGGGTCGGCACGGTGTTGGGCGTGCTCGGGCCGCGCCCGCAGGTGACGGATTTCGCGCAGGCGCAGAACTGCCGCGTCAGCGGTCGTTTGCGCGCGCTGGCGGACATGTTCAACCCCACGCGTGCCGGCATTTCCGAGGCGGTAATCCCGCCCTCTTCGCGCTTCATCAAGCAGGAAGTGGGTGCATTGCGATTGCGCAAGCGTTATGGCATTTCCGTGCTGGCGGTGAACCGCGGCGATCAGGTATTCCGCGGCGAGGACGTACGCAAGACCGCGCTGCGTGCCGGCGACACATTAGTGCTGCACAGCTTCTGGCGCGATCTGCAACTGGCCGCCGAGGACCGCGACCTGGTTCCAGTCACCGACATTCCCTCCGAGGAACAGCGGCCGAGCAAGATTTGGCACGCGCTGATCTTCTTTGGACTCGCGATGGCGCTCGCGCTGTTCGCGGGCTTGCGTCTGTCGGTAGCGATGATGACCGGTGCGATCGGCATGCTGCTGACCGGCGTGCTGAACATGGACGAGGCGTATTCGGCGATCAACTGGCGCACGATCTTCATCACCGCGTGTCTGATTCCACTCGGCTGGACTATGGATTCCACCGGCGCGGCGGCGTGGCTTGCGCAGGAAATCCTGCATCACTCGGGCGGCCTGCCGCAGTGGGTGCTGCAGGCGGGCGTGGCGATCCTGGCGCTGCTGTTCTCGCAGGTGATGTCGAACGTCGGCGCGACCGTGATGATGGTGCCGATGGCGATCAACATCGCCTTGGCTTCCGGCGGCAATCCCGGGTTGTACGCGATGCTGGTGGCGATCTCGACCTCGAACACGTTCCTGATCCCAAGCGCCAGCCCGGTGCTGCTGATCGTCGCCGGGCCTGGCGGTTATCGCACCAAGGACTTCATGCGTGTCGGTCTGCCGCTGACGATCATCCTTCTCGTATTGAGCCTGATCGGTGTGAACCTACTGTTCAAATTCCACGTTTGAACGCGGATCATTGCGGGCCCTCGGCCCGCCGCTTGCATTCGCAACGTGCGCCGGGAATTCCGGCACTGACTAAACGCTTTCGATCTGCCATCATCCGCGGCTTTCGCGCCATGGATGGTCTCGCTCAACGAGGGGTCGCTCCATCCATGTCAAACGAATTCGCCATTCGGCGCCACGTCGGCGCGTGGGCGCTGATGTTCACGGGCTTGGGCTCGATCATCGGGTCGGGCTGGCTGTTCGGCGCCTGGCGCGCGGCGCAACTGGCTGGCCCCGGCGCGATCTGGGCCTGGGTGATCGGGGCGGTCGTGATCCTGGTGATCGCGATCACCTACGCGGAGCTTGGCGCGATGTTTCCCGAATCCGGCGGCATGGTGCGCTACGGCCACTATTCGCATGGTTCGCTGGTCGGCTTCATCGCCGCGTGGGCCAACTGGATCGCGATCGCTTCCGTAATTCCGGTGGAAGCCGAAGCCTCGGTGCAGTACATGGCCTCGTGGAAATGGGCCTGGGCGCAGGATCTGTTTCATCGCGCGCCCGGCGGCAAAGGCGAGCTAAGCCATACGGGCCTCGCGATCGCCGCGGCGCTGGTGATCGTGTATTTCCTGCTGAATTTCTGGAGCGTGAAGCTGTTCGCCAAGACGAACGCGGCGATCACGTTCTACAAGTTGATCGTGCCAGCGCTCACGGCGATCGCGTTGATGGCGACTTCGTTTCACCCGGAAAATTTCCACGTCGGCGCGCACGGCGGTCTTCACGCGATCAGCATTTCGGCCGTGCTGACGGCGGTGGCGATCAGCGGCATCGTTTTCAGCTTCAATGGATTCCAGAGTCCGGTGAACCTGGCCGGTGAGGCGCGCGACCCGGGCCGCAACGTGCCGTTCGCGGTGATCGGTTCGATTCTGTTGGCGACGGTCGTCTATCTGTTGCTGCAGATCGCGTTTCTCGGCGCGGTCGATCCGGCGCAGATCGCAAGCGGCGGCTGGGCCTCGCTCAATTACAGCTCGCCCTTCGCGCAACTGGCGCTGGCGTTGAATCTCAACGTATTAGCGCTGCTGCTGTATTCGGATGCCTTCATCAGCCCCAGCGGCACGGGCGCGACATACACTGCGACCACCGCGCGCATGATCTACGGCATGGAGCGCAACGGCACACTGCCCGCGGTGTTCGGCAAGGTGCACCCGCGCTGGGGCATTCCGCGGCCGGCGATGTGGTTGAACCTCGTCGTCGCCTATCTTTTCATGTTCTTCTTCCGCGGCTGGGCGACGCTCGCCGAAGTGATTTCGGTCGCTACGATCATTTCGTATTTGACCGGACCCGTCAGCGTGGCGGTGCTACGCCGCACTGCGCCGGAACTGCGCCGGCCATTGCGCATTCCGGGACTGACATTGGTTGCCGGTTGCGCCTTCGTGTTCTCGACCGAACTGCTGTACTGGGCGCGCTGGCCGCGTACCGGCGAGATCATTCTGCTGATGGTGGTCGCGCTGCCGATCTGGTTCTACTACACGGCCAAGCGCGGCCGCCTGCATTTTGGTCAGCAGGTGCGCGGCGCGGCGTGGCTGATCGTCTACCTGCCGGTTATCGCCGCGTTGTCGTACATCGGAAGCACACGCTTCGGCGGATTGGACTGGATTCCATTTGGCTGGGATCTCCTGATCGTCGCGATCGCAGGCGTGATCTTCTTCGTCTGGGGACTGGCCTGCGGCTGGCGCACCCCGGATGTCGAGCGCGCGGTCGCCGATCCTGCGGCGATGTTGAAGGATTGATGCGAATGCAGGAAGCAGCTTGCTGGCGACTATCCCTTGCAAGCAAGTTGCTCGCCAGCAAGCTCCTGCAAATCACACCGCGAGCGCGAACGGCGCGGCGATGCGTCCGCGCAATGTCAACACATCCGCCAGCAACGCCTGCGCGGTGACTTCCGGCCCGGCGCCGGCGCCCTGGATCACCAGCGGCTGCGCGCGATAACGCGCGGTGGTCAACGCGAACAGGTTGTCGCAACCGGACAAGCGCGCGGCAGGATGCGTCGCGTCCACTTCGCACAAACCGACACTGGCCTTGCCCTGTGCGTCGAGGCGTGCGAGATAACGCAAAACTTTCCCTTTGTCTCGCGCTGAAGCGAGTCGCGCTGCGAGCGCTGCATCCACTTCGTGCGCGCGCGCGCGAAACGTATCCGCATCCACTTCGCGCAAATGCGGCGGTAAAAGGTCTTCGATTTCCACTTCGTGTTCGTCCAACGCGAAACCCGCCGCGCGCGCAAGGATCAGCAATTTGCGTGCAACGTCGCTGCCTGCCAAATCCACGCGCGGATCAGGCTCGGTGTAGCCCCATGCACGCGCTTCCGCAAGCAACGCATGAAACGGCCGCGCGCCATCGAAGTGATTGAACAGCCACGACAGCGTGCCCGAGAACACCCCTTCCAGCACGATCAGGCGATCGCCCGCGCCTCGCAAGCGGCGCAAGGTCGACAACACCGGCAGACCCGCGCCGACCGTGGCCGAATCGCCATATACGCTGTCGCCCGCGCGTGCGGCCTCCTGCACCGCGCGCCAAGATGCCAACGTGCCGCCTACGCCTGCCTTGTTGGCGGTAATCACGTCGAAACCCGCATGCAGCCACTCGGCATGTTTCGCCGCGACCTGGGTCGATGCGGTCGCATCGATGATCGCGCGGCGATCGCAATCGAATTCATTCAGCGCAGCGAGCAGCGCCGCGTCGTCGCGCGGTTCGCCGTTGCTCTCCAGCCGCACCCGCGCCGTGGCGGTGCTCAAGCCGTCCGATTGCGCGTACTGCTTGCGCGAATTGGCCACCCCAACCAGTGCGATGCCCGCGCGGCTCGCAGGGCCGAGCTGTTGCAGCAGCACGTTGCCGACCGCGCCGGTACCGAGCAGCACCACGCCGATGCGCGAGCAACAGATTTTCGCCCGGATATTCATGGTGCCACCTCAATGGTCTCCGTCTCGCACACAGTCGCTGCGCGTTCCAGCGCGGCGCCGATGTCCGCGCACAGATCGTCCGCATCTTCTATGCCGACCGACAACCGCAGCAGCGAATCGGAAATTCCGGCAATCCGTCTTGCTTCCGCGCTCATCGACGCGTGCGTCATCGTGGCTGGATGCGCGATCAGGCTTTCCACGCCGCCCAGCGATTCGGCCAGCGTGACATGCCGCAAACCGTCGAGGAACGCACGCACCGCCCGTTCGCCGCCATGCAGTTCAAAAGAGAGCATCGCGCCGAAACCGGACTGCTGGCGGGCGGCGAGCAAGTGACCGGGATGTTCGTGCAAACCCGGCCAGTAGACGCGCGCGACCGCCGGATGCGCCTGCAGCAGCGCGGCGATCGCTTCCGTGTTTTCTTGATGCACCCGCAGCCGCGCAGCGAGCGTGCGCAGCCCGCGCAGGGTCAGCCAACTGTCGAATGGCGCGCCCGTCACACCGAGGCAGTTGCCCCACCACTTCAGTTGTTCCGCGACCTTCGGATCTTTCGCGATCACCGCGCCGCCGACCACGTCGCTGTGTCCGTTGATGTATTTGGTGGTCGAGTGCACGACGATATCCGCGCCAAGCGCCAGCGGCTGCTGCAATGCCGGCGAGAGAAAGGTGTTGTCGACCGCGCACAGTGCGCCCGCCGCGTGCGCAGCCTGTGCGACATGGCGGATGTCGGTAATACGCAGCAGCGGATTGGAGGGCGTTTCCACCCACACGAGCGCGGGCCTCGAATCGAGCGCCGCACCCAACGACAGCGGATCTGTGAGATCGGCAAAGTGCGCCGCGAATCGGTTTTTCTTCGCCCACGCATCCAGCAATCGCCACGTGCCGCCGTAGCAATCGTGCGCCGCGACGACCGTCGCCCCGGCCGGCACCAGTTCCAGCACCAGCGCCACCGCGGCCATGCCGCTGGACGTGATCACCGCGCCCGCGGCGTTTTCAAGTTCGCACAAGGCTTCGGCCAGCAGGTCGCGCGTGGGATTGCCGCTGCGCGTGTAATCGTATTGGCGCTTGCCGTCCAGACCGGCGAAGGCGAAATTGCTGGAGAGGTGCAGAGGCGGCGTGACGGCGCCATGTGCGGGATCGCGATCGATGCCGGCACGCACGGCGCGGGTACAGCTCGCGCGCTGCTGCGAAGGGAAACGGGACGCTTGGTTCATTTCGATTCTCCGGGCCCCGTGGCATCCATGCGGCGGGCCGGAGTCGCGGCGCGGCGCAAGGGAGGAGGCTCGCGGCCGCGCTTCGACCCATCTCCCGGCGATTCAAAACCGAATCTCCGCAGGACTTGGCACCTTGCGAAAGCGTCTTCGCGGGTTGCCCCGGCTTCAAAGGGCCTGTCCCTCAGCCGGTCGTGATGGGTTGTTTCGAGAAACTCTAGCCGCGTCTCGGCATCATGTCAACAGACGTATAGACGTCTATATGGATATTTGTAATGTGGCCGCAACCGCATGCGGGCCGCCTCCGAAAATGTTCGTCTCTCGTATGCGAATCCAGCAATGCTCGCGCACTCAATGGCCGCGCGCACATTTGGATCGCTATACTCGGGGCCGGCATAACGTCGGGGTACTTCGCATGTCCGCATCGCACGTTGCACTGGCTGTCTTTCTTACACTGTCGCTCGCTCCCGCATCACCAATGTTTGCGGAAACCACCACGCAATCCATGCCGGAAACCGTGGACATGCTGCGCCATGCGATCGCCATGCAGACCGAGGAAGGCAAGAACCAGGTGCCAGCTCTCGCGCAATATCTCGCCGGCAAGCTGGAATCTGTCGGTTTTGCGAAGTCCGATATCGAGATCATTCCGGTCGAACACACCGCCGCGCTGGTCGTGCACTACCGCGGCAGCGACAAGAGCTTGAAACCGATCCTGCTTTCGGCGCACATGGACGTGGTGGCCGCCAACCCGGCCGACTGGCAACGCGATCCCTTCAAGCTGGTCGAGGAGAACGGCTATCTCTACGGCCGCGGCGTGGCCGACATGAAGACCAACGTGATCGCGCTGATCGAAACCATGATGCGCTTCAAGCGCGAGCATTATGTGCCCAGGCGCGAGATGATCCTGGTGTTCTCCGGCGACGAGGAAACCGACATGGCGTCCACGCGCGAACTGGCGAAGCGCTACCACGACGCGGACTTCCTGCTCAATGCGGATGCCGGCGGCGGCACCTACGACGCCAATCTCAAACCGGTCGTCTACGAAATCCAGGCCGCCGAGAAAACCTATGCGGATTTCACGCTCACCGTCACATCCCCGGGCGGACATTCCAGCGAACCGAACCCTAAACAGAATGCCATCTATCGGTTGGCGAAGGCACTCGATCACATTGCCGAATATCAATTTCCGGTGCAGCACAGCGAGATCACGCTGGCGTCGCTGAAAGCAACCGGCGAACACACCACCGGCCCGCTCGCGCAGGCGATGCGCGCATTCGCGGCGAATCCAAACGATGAGAAAGCCGCGGCCGTGCTCTCCGCCGATCCCGCCTACGTCGGCCAGATCCGCACCACTTGTGTCGCGACGATGCTCGATGGCGGCCATGCGCTCAATGCGCTGCCGCAGCGCGCCACCGCCAACATCAACTGTCGCATTTTCCCGGGCGAGCACGTCGCTGCCGTGCAAGCCACGCTCGCCAAGGTGATCGACGATCCCTCGGTGAAGATCAGCATCAAACCGCCGCCGCCGGTGGAAAGCCCGGCCTCGCCGTTGCGGCCGGACGTGATGAATGCGGTCGCCGCGGCGATTCACGAACGCTTTCCACGCGTGGATGTGGTGCCGGGCATGTCGGCCGGCGCGTCGGACAGCATGTACTTCCGCAATGCCGGCGTGCCCTCGTACGGCGTCGATCCCACCTTCTCCAAGCCCAACGACACCTTCGCGCATGGGCTCAACGAGAAACTTCTCGCCTCGGAAGTGCCAGCAGCGCTGGACTTCTGGCACAGCCTGCTGATGAAGCTGACGAAGTGATCCGCGTTAGAATCGCAGGTTTGCCCTTCCGCGCAGACCCATGTCGCAGCACACCCAGGAAACCGCGCGCCGGCGCACTTTCGCGATCATCTCGCATCCGGACGCAGGCAAGACCACGCTGACGGAAAAGCTCCTGCTGTTCGGCGGCGCGATCCAGATGGCGGGTTCGGTGAAATCGCGCAAGGCCGCGCGTCATGCCACGTCCGACTGGATGGCGCTGGAGAAGGAGCGCGGCATCTCGGTCACGTCCTCGGTGATGCAGTTTCCCTACGAGGGCCGCATCGTCAATCTTCTGGACACGCCGGGGCACGCGGATTTTTCCGAAGACACCTATCGCGTGCTGACCGCGGTGGATTCGGCGCTGATGGTGATCGACTGCGCCAAGGGCGTGGAGGAACGCACGATCAAGCTGATGGAAGTGTGCCGTCTGCGTGACACTCCAATCATCAGCTTCATCAATAAGCTCGACCGCGAAGGTCGCTCGCCGATCGAACTGCTGGACGAAATCGAAAGCGTCTTGAAAATCCAGTGCGCGCCGGTGACCTGGCCGATCGGCATGGGCTCGCGCCTGAAGGGCGTGTATCACCTGCTGGACGACGAAGTGCATCTGTACGAACCAGGCCGCAACTTCACGCGACAGGATTCGACGATCTTCAAGGGGCTGAACGATCCGGAACTCACCGCGCGCATCGGCGAAGATGTGTTGGCGGAATTACGCGAAGAACTGGAGCTAGTGCGAGGCGCTTCGCATCCGTTCGATGTCAAGAGATACCTCGCGGGCGAGCAGACGCCGGTGTTCTTCGGCTCGGCCGTCAACAATTTCGGCGTGCAACCGCTGCTGGATTTCTTCGTCGAACACGCGCCGCCGCCGCGGCCGCGCGCCACCACCACGCGCGAAGTTTCGCCGGATGAAGACAAGCTCACCGGCTTCGTGTTCAAGATCCAGGCGAACATGGATCCGCAGCACCGCGACCGCGTGGCATTCCTGCGCATCTGCTCGGGCAGTTATCGGAGCGGTATGAAAGCATTGCAGGTGCGCGGCAACAAGGAAGTGAAACTCGCGAACGCGCTGACCTTCATGGCGAGCGACCGCGAGATCGTCCAAGTAGCCCATGCGGGCGACGTGATCGGGTTGCACAACCATGGCACGATTTCGATCGGCGACACGTTCACCGAAGGCGAAGCGCTGTCCTTCATCGGCATTCCCAACTTCGCGCCGGAACTGTTCCGCCGCGCGCGCCTGCGCGACCCGCTGAAGATGAAGGCGCTGCAGAAGGGCCTGGCGCAATTGTCGGAAGAAGGCGCCACGCAATTTTTTCGGCCACTGATGAGTAACGATCTGATTCTCGGCGCGGTCGGCGTATTGCAGTTCGACGTGGTGGCGTACCGATTGCAGGACGAATACGGCGTGGACGCGGCATTCGAGCCCGTGAACATCGTCACCGCGCGGTGGATCCGCTGCGACGACGGGAAGAAGCTGGAAGAATTCCGCGAGAAGAACGCGCCAAACCTCGCGCTGGATGCCGCGGGCGAACTGGTCTACCTCGCACCCACGCGGGTCAACCTGCAACTGGCGCAGGAACGCGCGCCCGCGGTGACGTTCGCGTCGACGCGCGAACACGCGAGCGGTTTGTCTGGCGATCGTCCATGACCGCGCCAAGACGAATGGTTGGATAGCGTTTTTTCGTCGCGCCGGTACTGTCCAAAGCGGTCACGGAACTTTTGGCCAGGAAAGCGGTTTCAGGCCGCCCTCCCCACAAGAGCTACACTTGCCGGACCCGCAGGAGCGCGCGCATGAAGGTCAAAGCTGCCGTCGCATACAGAGCCGGCGCACCGCTCGCCATCGAAACAGTCGACCTTGAAGGCCCGCACGCGGGCGAAGTGCTGGTGGAATTGAAGGCCACCGGCATTTGCCACACCGACGCCTACACCTTGTCGGGCGATGATCCAGAAGGGCTGTTTCCCGCCATCCTCGGGCACGAAGGCGCGGGCGTGGTGGTAGAGGTCGGGGCCGGCGTGAAAACGGTGCGCAAAGGCGATCACGTGATCCCCTTATACACACCCGAATGCCGCGAGTGCGAATACTGCCTCAACCCGAAGACAAATCTGTGTCAGGCCATCCGCGAAACGCAAGGACGCGGCGTGATGCCGGACGGCAGCAGCCGCTTCTCGTCGGGCGGCGAAATGATCCATCACTACATGGGCACTTCGACTTTCGCGCAATGCACTGTGCTGCCGGAAATCGCGCTGGCGAAAATCCGCGAAGACGCGCCGTTCGAAACCGTCTGCTACATCGGTTGCGGCGTCACCACCGGCGTCGGCGCGGTGATCAACACGGCGAAAGTGGAACCTGGCGCGAAGGTGGTGGTGTTGGGTTTGGGCGGCATCGGCTTGAACGTCGTGCAAGGCGCGCGGCTGGCCGGCGCCGCGATGATCGTCGGTGTGGATTTGAATCCCGCCCGGCGCGAACTAGCCGAACGTTTCGGCATGACGCACTTCGTCAATCCGAAGGAAGTCGAAGGCGATCTGGTGCCGTATCTGGTTTCGCTGACAAAAGGCGGCGCAGACTATTCATTCGAATGCATCGGCAATGTCAAGACGATGCGGCAGGCGCTGGAGTGTTGCCACAAGGGCTGGGGCGTGTCGTGCATCATCGGCGTGGCCGGCGCTGGTCAGGAAATCTCCACGCGGCCGTTCCAGCTCGTCACCGGCCGGCGCTGGATCGGCACTGCGTTCGGCGGCGCACGCGGACGCACCGACGTGCCGCGGATCGTGGACTGGTACATGGACGGCAAGATCGAGATCGATCCGATGATCACGCACAAGCTGAAACTGGAGGAGATCAACCGCGGCTTCGATCTGATGCACCGTGGCGAATCGATCCGCAGCGTAGTGGTCTACTGAAAACCTCAAGCGACGGAGCGCAGCGAAGACGCGGTGGTGCGATCGCGTTGCACCGCGGCGCGCAATTCTTCCGGATCGAAATCGTCCACGTTGATGAATTCCGCGGTGGCGCGACGCAGGCGTTCCAGTTGCGCGCGTTCGGTTTCGCTGATCGCGCCCGCTGCCTGCGCCCCGCGCAATTGCTCGAAGTAATCGTGCGACTTGATCGCCCCGCCCTTCAGATATTTGAGGAATTTGCGCTCGACGGGTTCCGCCGCGACCACTTCCGGCAGCAGCGCGCACAGGCGACCGACCGGATTGTTGGCCGCAGGCGTGAGATAGATCCCGCGCAGCAGCGCATCGCGCGCGGCATTGGGTGCGGTCAACAACGCGGCGACGCGACGGCCCAGCCGGTCCGAAGGCGGCACTTCGCGGCGGCCGAATGGGAACACCAGTAATCGCAGCAGCCAAGCGACCGGACGCACCGGGAAATTGCGGATCACGCCATCGATCGCTATCTGAATGTTCCAGATCGATTGATGGAACGCCCACGCCAGCAGAGGCCGCTCGACTTCCGGCCGGCCCTCGTCCTCATAACGCTTGAGCATCGCCGAAGCGATGTAGAGATGGGACAGCACGTCGCCCAGACGCGCGGACAATTTCTCCTTGAATTTCAGCCGCCCGCCCAGTACGCCCATCGCGGTGTCAGCGACCAACGCCAGCGCGGCGGCGTAGCGGTCCAGCTTGCGGTAATAGCGACGCGTGTAAGCGTCGCCCGGCACGATGCCGAGCTTTCCGAACGCAAGCCCCAATACGAAGCTGCGTACCGCATTGGAAATCCCAAAACCGAGATGTCCGAACAGCGCGCGGTCGAAATCGCGCAAGCCCTGCTCGCGATGCGGGCTGCGTGCAGCCTCCATTTCCTTCAGCACCCAGGGATGGCAGCGGATCGCGCCCTGCCCGAAGATCATCAGGCTGCGCGTCATGATGTTCGCGCCTTCCACAGTGATCGTGATCGGTGCGCCCTGCCAGTTGCGGCCCATGTAATTGCTGGGCCCGAGCTGCACAGCCTTGCCGCCGTGCACGTCCATCGCGTCCTTCACCACCTCGCGTCCCAATTCGGTGGCGTGATATTTCGCGATCGCAGACGGCACGGCCGGTTTCTCGCCCCGATCCACCGCCGCGGCGGAGGCGCGCGAGAGCGCGGCGATTGCGTAGGCGTGGCCGCCGATGCGTGCCAGTGCCTCCTCGACGCCCTCGAAGCGCGCGATCGCCAGACCGAACTGCTTGCGGATGCGCGCATACGCGCCAGTGCTCGCCACCGCCATCCGCACGAAACCCGTTGCGTTGGACGGCAGCGAAATGCCGCGGCCAACCGAGAGACATTCCACCAGCATCTTCCAGCCTTCGCCGGCCATGTGCGGACCGCCAATCAATGTCGTCAGCGGCACGAACACGTCCTTGCCCGACAGCGGCCCGTTCTGGAACGGGATGTTCAGTGGGAAATGCCGGCGGCCGATCTGCAGACCGGGCGTATCGCGCGGAATCAGCGCCAAGGTGATGCCGAGATCGTCGTCCTTGCCCAGTAGATGTTCCGGATCGTACAGACGGAACGCCAGACCGATGATCGTGGCGATCGGCGCCAGCGTGATGTAACGCTTGTCGAAAGTGAGTTTCAAGCCGAGCGTTTCGACGCCATCGATCGTCTGCTTGCAGACGACGCCGAAGTCCGGAATCGAAGTGGCATCCGAACCCGCGTAGGGGCCGGTCAGCGCGAAACACGGGATCTCGCGGCCGTCCGCCAATCGCGGCAGATAAAAATTCTTTTGCTCCTCGCTGCCGTAGCGCAGCAGCAATTCAGCAGGTCCCAGCGAATTGGGCACCGAAACGGTGGAGGCCAGCGTCGTGGAAATGCTGGAGAGCTTCTGCAACACCGCCGAGTGCGCGAAGGCGGAGAATTCCAGCCCGCCGTAACGCTTCGGGATGATCATGCCGAAGAATTTCTCGCGCTTGACGAATTCCCACACTTCCGGCGGCAGATCGGCCAGTTCGTGCGTGATCTGCCAGTCGTCGATCATGCGGCAAAGTTGCTCGCACGGACCATCCAGGAACGCCTGCTCTTCGACAGTGAGTTGCGGCTTGGGTTGCGAGAGCAATTTCGACCAGTCGGGTTTGCCTGCGAACAACTCGCCTTCGAAACCGACCGTGCCGGCGTCCAGCGCGACCTGTTCGGTTTCCGACAATTTCGGCAGCACGCGGCGGAAGATTTTCAGCAGAGGCTCCGAAAACAGCGCGCGGCGCAATGGCAGCACATTCAACGGCAGCGCGAAGAGGACGATGAAGACGGCGAACACGATCAAGGTCGCCCGAGCCGCGTGCAATCCGTAACCGACGCCGAGAATCGCCACGATCGTCAGCAGCGTCCACAACCACAAGCGGCTGCGGAAATACGCACAAGCGCCAGTGACGATCAGCGCGGCGATCAGGATCAGGATCACGTGCATGAGATTTTCCTCTTCTTGCCACCGTCCGGCAGCGAGCGGATGAACTCTTCGATCGCAGCGGTGAACGCGTCGTTGTCATCGCCAGCCAGCATGTGCGTGGCTTGCGGGATTTCCACGTGCCGCGCGTGCGGCAGCACCGCCTGAAATTCATCGATGGTTTCGCGCGAGACCACGTCCGAGCGACCGCCGGATAGCAGCAGCACCGGAACATCGATGTTGCGCGCCGCCGCCAGCAGGCGCGGCTGATGACGCTCGGCTTCATGCGCGATGGTGTCAAGCAACGCCGGATCCCAATGCCAATGCAGATGACCGTTTGCTCCACGACGCAACAGCGGTTCCAATTCGTGCGCGCTTTTTTGCCGCGTGCGATGCGGCAGATATTCGGCGATCGCCGCAATCGCCTCGTCGTAGTCGGCGAACCCATTCGGATGTGCGCGCATGAAAGCGAGCATGCGTGCAACGCCCGCCGATTCCCAGCGCGGCGTGATATCCACCAGCACCAGCGCGCGGAACGGCGGTGGCGTTGTTTCGCCTGCCAATGCCAGCCCCAGCAGGCCGCCCATTGAGGCACCGATCAGCACTGGCGGTTCGCGCATCGACTGCGCAACGCGCAACAGGTCCTCCAGGAACTGCTGCAACTCGTATTTGCCGTTTGGCGCGCGTGCGCTGTCGCCGTGACCGCGCAGATCGAAGGTAATGGTGCGATAGCCCGCGGCCGCCAGGCCTTCCGCGCTGTGCGTCCAGGCATGCCGCGTCTGCCCGAAGCCGTGCACGAACAACAGCGGCGGCGCATGTTCCGCGCCACGCGCTTCGAGCGCGAGCGGAAATTCCCGTTCGCACGAACGCGATGTCGGCGCGGCTGAATCGCTTTCTACCATACGCATACGTACGGCGTATTGTAACAGCTTGTCACAGCCCGCGGAAATTCGAATCGCTGGCATGACGCTCGCATCGTGCATAGCATCATCTCATTCAGCGTGTCTTTCGCATGTCTCCCCGCAATGAACGCAGCCGCTTGACCGCCGAGGACTGGGAAAACGGCGCACTCACGATGATCGCCGAGGAAGGCGTGAATGCCCTGGCGGTGGAGGCGCTGGCAAGGCGCCTGAATGTGACCAAGGGCAGTTTCTACTGGCACTTTCCTACCCGCGAAGCCTTATTGAAGGCTGCACTTGTCCGCTGGGAAGCACGCGATGAACGCGAATTGCACGAACGCGTCTCGCAGATCGCCGAGCCCCGTGCGCGCTTGCGCGAGCTGTTCCATTGGGTGGCGCGCGAAGTTCAGCCGCACCGCGTCTACGCCGCGCTGCTGCAGGCGCTGGATCAACCCGCTGTAGCGCAGGTAATGGGCCGCGTGTCGCAGCGGCGCATGGAGTTCCTGCATCAGGCCTACCGGGATGCAGGCATGGCGCGCGGCCAGGCCTCGCATCGCGCGCGGCTGGCCTACGCCGCTTACGTCGGCTTCCTGCAATTGAACGTGATCCCCGACCTGCCCCGACTTTCGCACGAACAGTTCGACGCCTATGTCGAGCACGTGATTGCGACATTGGTGCCGTGACGGGGTTGGGTTAAGGGCGTGGGTTATCGGTTGAAAGCCCGCCCCGCCCCGAGACCCGCAACGTACTCCGCTTTCTTGCATTCGCCCCCCGCCCGGATTACCGTGCTTTTTTATACCTTCGGGCGAGGACGACATGCCGAGCAAGCTGGACGCACTGAACCGGTGGGTGGACGAGGTTGCCGCGCGCACCCGCCCCGACCGCGTGCACTGGTGCGACGGTTCCGAAGCTGAATCCCGCGCGTTGACCGAGCTGATGCTGAAGTCCGGCGACTTGCTGGAACTGAACCAGCACACGCATCCGGGCTGCTATCTGCATCGCTCCGACCCGCGCGACGTCGCCCGCGTGGAAAAGGTCACGCTGATTTGCACGAAGAACGAGATCGACGCCGGTCCCAACAACCACTGGATGGCGCCAGCCGAAGCGCACAAGAAGATTGACGCCCTGTTCGACGGCTGCATGCGGGGGCGCACGATGTACGTGATTCCCTACTGCATGGGTCCGCTGGGTTCGCCTTATGCGCGCTGCGGCGTGGAGATCACCGATTCACCTTATGTCGTCGCAAACATGCGCATCATGACGCGCATGGGCACCGCAGCGCTGGAGCGCATCGAGCGCGAAGGTCGCTTCGTGAGAGGGCAACATTCGATCGGCACGCTCGATCCTGCCCAGCGCTGGATCATGCATTTCCCGGAAGAGCTCACGATCAAATCCTACGGCTCGGGCTACGGCGGCAATGCACTGCTGGGCAAGAAGTGTCACGCGTTGCGCATCGCCAGTTTCCAGGCGCGCAGCGAAGGCTGGCTGGCCGAACACATGCTGATCGTCGGCATTGAGAATCCGCGCGGCGAAATCCATTACATCGCCGCGGCGTTTCCGTCCGCGTGCGGCAAAACCAATCTCGCGATGCTGATCCCGCCGGAAGGCTATCGACGCGACGGCTGGAAGGTCTGGACGGTGGGCGACGACATCTGTTGGATCACGCCCGGCAAGGATGGCCGCTTGTACGCGATCAATCCCGAAGCGGGTTATTTCGGGGTGGCGCCGGGCACCTCCAACAAGACCAATCCCAACGCGGTGAAGATGCTCGATCACGATGCGATCTTCACCAACGTCGCGGTGACGGCCGACAACGATCCGTGGTGGGAAGGCCTCGACGATCGCAAGCCGGTAAGGGACTGGCAAGGCCGCGACTACGATCCGGCCAACGGCCCGGCGGCGCATCCCAATTCGCGCTTCACTGTGCGCGCCACGCAATGCCCGAGCTGGTCGCCGGAAGCGGAGAATCCTGAAGGCGTACCCATCAGCGCGATCGTGTTCGGCGGTCGGCGGAAATCGCTGGTGCCCTTGGTGTTCGAAGCGCGTGACTGGACGCATGGCGTGCTGGTTGGTGCCGGCCTGGCTTCCGAAACCACCGCCGCAGCAACCGATGTCGGCGTCAACATCCGCCGCGATCCGATGGCGATGAAGCCCTTCTGCGGCTACAACTTCGGCGACTATTTCGCACACTGGCTGTCGTTCGATCGTCCCAACGCGCGTTTGCCGAAGATCTTCCACGTCAACTGGTTCCGCAAAGGACAGGACGGCAAGTTTCTGTGGCCAGGATTCGGCGACAACCTGCGCGTGCTGGAGTGGATGCTGAAGCGTGTCAACGGCGAGTGCGGCGCGGTCGAAACGCCCATCGGCCTGCTGCCCCACGCGGAAGATCTGAACACCGATGGCCTGCATTTGGCCGACGGTGCGCTGAATACCTTGTTGGCTCTTGAGGCCGAAGGCTGGCGCGCGGAACTGCAGGCGATCGGCGAATATCTTGACGGCTACGGCGATCGGCTTCCGCAAGATTTGCGCGACGAACTGAAGAACGAAAGGACAGCGCTCGAGGACGTGAACGAATCGTCTCTGCCGCAAAAGAAAGCAGCGACGCTCTGACGATCCAGAGTCGGAATCCTTCATCGTCGCGGAATGCTTCCGCGCAGGCTCATTTCGGACGAGGCTCAGGCGGCTGTGCCGAGTACGGGCGGTCCCAACCGGAAAGCCAGCGTTTGGCCCCGACGCAATACGACGGTTGGATCGGATCGATGGTAGGAAAGTTGAATTCCCGGTGCAGGAACACGGAAGTCGTCGAGGTATGGCTTTCGGTGACCTTGAATCCGGAAAAATCCACCTGGATCAATCCTGATTTTTTCAACGCTCCGGCGGTCATCGGATGCCAATCGGAATTGTCCAGAATGATCATCCCGCCCGGAGCGAGCTTCTTGATGGCCTCGATCGCACAGTCATACCGGTAGCCATAGCCGTCCACCACGATTACGTCGAACAACCCGTCGTGTTTGCGGATCTCGAAGGGGAAGCCGTCGGATTCGTCGAGGATGAGCTGCACCCGATCGTTTTTCATCTGGGAAACGCGCTCGAACCACTGCGGATTGTTTTCCACGCTCACCACGGATTGGGCCCTCTCCATCCAGTAAAGGGTCGAAGCGCCGCTGCCCCATTCGAATATCCGCTTCTGCGCGAGATCGAACTGACGGATGTATTCGATGCAGGGGTAGGTGAACAGCGGAATCCAGCGTCCGTGGACATCGCTGGGGGTGCCGGCGTTCGTGGCCGCGACAAAGCCGTGGCCGTTGCGCAGGATGTCGCAGCAGGTGGCAAGGAACAACTCACCGCGCGATATCGAAACGACATCCGGCCGCCGTTCGAGCTGATCGGCCTCTCCGGGCTGGAAGGTGTAGCTGCCCCAATACGCCTTGGGCGGTTCGTTCATCGTTGCGGCACCGTTCGACGGCAGTGAATCGTGGAAGTGTACAGGTGCGGATCGAACCGCGAAACGCTGCAGCGGCGGCGCAGGACAAGCTCGTTGAGGGGCTCAACCTTTCACGGCAAGCTTGCATCCAATCAGTCAAATGGATGCCGCCTGCATTGCCACCGGAATGCTCATGGAGCCAGCGCACAGCGCGCCTCTAGCGGACGTGGTGCCTCTCGGATCCGATGACGCGCCGCTGGCGCGGGCGGCGGCCGGCGGAGATACGCGCGCGTTCGAAAAGCTGTACCGCCGTCATGCGGCGCGGGTGCATGGCACGATCCTGCGTCTGGTCGGCGGCCGCCATGCGCGCGCGGAAGAATTGACGCAGGAAGCCTTCGTGCGCGCGTGGCAGAAACTGCCGGGCTTTCGCTTCGAGAGCACGTTTGGCACCTGGTTGTACCGTCTGGCCGTCAATACCGCGCTGATGGATCTGCGCGCGCAGAAAAACGATCCGGTCGAACAAGGCGTGGAAGAAGACATCGCGCCGGAATCCGGCGCATCGCCGTTCTGTCCGGCCGAACGCGAGGAGTTGGAGCGCGCGGTCGCTAGATTGTCGCCGCGCACGCGGGCGGTGTTGGTCCTGCACGACGTCGAAGGCTGGAAGCACGAGGAGATCGCCTCCGAGCTCGCCATGGCGGTCGGATCTTCCAAGGCACAATTGCATCGCGCGCGCCGGCTGCTGCGGCGTGCGCTGGGAGTCCAGGATGAATCTGCACTTTGAGGATCGGCAGAAGTTGCGCGCGTTGGCGCAACCGGTGGAACCGGGGCGCGATCTCTGGCCGCAGATCGCCGCCCGCATCGAATCGCAGCCGCGTCCGTCGCGCCGGCGATTCCAGTGGTTCGCGATGGCTGCTTCGTTCGCCGGTGTCGCGGTACTGGCCGGCGTGATCGGCACGCGCATGATGCACGCCGATCGGGCGCCCTCATCCGCTGTGCAGCCCAATGCATTCTTTGCCGCAAACGATGCGCCCGGCGGGCGCTGGAATCCTGCCGATCCGCGCCTGCGTGGCGCGGCGGTGGAGCTGCACGCTGCGCAGGGCGAATTGAAGCAGGCGCTGGTGATCGCGCCGCATTCCGATTATCTGCAACAACTGCTGCAACGTACCGAGCGGCAACAGTCGCATTTGCAACGGCTCGAGCACGAAGCGGGCTGAGGAAAACGACATGCAATCCAGACAGCACGCGAATCATTGGCGCATCGTTCTGGCGACCGTGCCACTGATGCTGATCAGCGGCGCGCCCGCGCGCGCCGGTACGCCGATCCATCTGAGCCACGACGCCGCGCCAGACGCGACGGTGGTGATCCGCAACGTCAAGGGCGACGTGCGCATCACCGGCTGGAATCAGAACCGCGTGCAGGTGGACGGCGATCTGGGCAGCGGTACCAAGCCGTTGCAGATCACAGGCGACGCGCACGCGATGGAAATCCGCGTGGAGAGCGCCGGCAGTACGAGCTGGTTCGGCTTCAACAGCGACAGCGGCATGGGCTCGACTTCGTTGGACGTGCACGTGCCGCGCGCGGCGGCGCTCGAAGTACATGTCGTCAGCGCGCCGGTGGACATCGACGGCATGGACGGCAGTCGCAACGTGCAGGTCAACACCGTCAGCGGCCGCGCGCATCTGGGCGTGCGCGCCGGCAATGTGAAAGTGGACAGCGTCAGCGGCGATCTCGATCTTTCCGGTTTCGCGCGTGTGTTCGATGCGCAGACGGTTTCGGGCGACGTGCAGGCCGCGACCCTCGGCGGCAACGCCACCGTGCAGACCGTCTCCGGCGCGGTGCTGCTGCGCGGCGCGGCCATGAGCAAGGTAAACCTCGGCACCGTCTCCGGGCGCATCCAGCTCGACGCCGCAGTCGCGCCCGGAGCATTCTGGAAGATCGACACCATGAGCGGCGACGTGCGCGTGAACCTGCCCGCGAGCACTTCGGCCCGCATCAAGGCCGACACCTTCTCCGGTGATCTGCACAGCGATTTCGGCAAGGCCACCAGTCCCGAGCACGGTCCCGGCGAACACCTCGACACGCAAGTCGGCCAAGGCAGCGGCAGCATCACCCTCAACAGCTTCAGCGGGGACGTGCATATCCAGAGCGGCGGGCATTGAGCTTCGCGCACTGGCACAATTTCCTCTCGCGTCGGCTGTGGTCGTCCGCGCGGAGGCATGAATGGTCACGTCGCGACTGCAAGGCTTGACAGCAAGCGCCGCACAGCAGGTGATAGCGGCCGCGCAGGCCATAGAAACGGGGGGACCTGACAGGGCGGCAATGCATTTGATGCCTGCCCTTAAGGCGTTCCCCGGACATCCCGAAGTTCTGCGTGTACACGCAGGCATCCTGAATCTCCGCGGCGACACCATCGCTGCCGTCACCACCATGCGCGCTGCCGTCGCCGGCCGGCCGGATGACGCGCTCTACCACAATACGCTGGGAACCTTTCTGAGCGCTCTGGGAGACTACGACGGAGCGATCGAAACCCTCCGTCACGCCACCCGCCTGCAGCCCGATCTTGCGGTGGCTTGGTTCAATCTCGGCGTGATCATGACCCGTTGCCTGCGTCATGACGAAGCGATAGACGCGTTGCGGCAGGCAATAAGGTCAGACCCGAACTACATGCCGGCGCGTGCTCTGCTGGCAGAGCAGTTACGCACCGAGAACCGCGTCGAAGAAGCCGCAGCCGAGTATCGCCGGATCATCACGGAACAGCCGTGGACGGGCATGGCGTGGTGGGGCCTTGCCGACCTCAGGAGCAAGCACCTCGACGCGGACGACATCGCACGACTGCAACGTGCGTTGCGCGACGATCGAGCCAAGGACAACGACCGGATCGCGATGGGTTTTGCCCTGGCGAGAGCGCTCGACGAACAGCAGCGGTATGCCGATTCGCTCGCGGCATTGCGCGAGGCGAATGCGATCGCGCGACAGCGAAGGCAATGGAGCGCGTCGCTTTTCACGTCCGGCATTTCCCTCATCCTCGACTGCTTCACCCCGCCGCCTGACGGATCTCCCGCGAGGGACTTGGGCAAGGACGTCATATTCATCGCCGGCATGCCGCGATCCGGGTCGACCCTAGTCGAACAGATTCTCTCATCCCATTCGCAGGTGGAAGGTCCAGGTGAACTGCCGGACCTGCCGCTCACCTTGTCGGAGGAAACCCGCCGGCGCGGTGAGGCCTACCCCTACTGGGTCACCAAAATGCGCCCAACCGACTGGCAGCGTCTTGGCGAACGTTATCTGCAGCGCACCGCGCGCTGGCGCCAGCGGAAACCCGTCTCCACCGACAAGCTGCCCGCCAACTGGTACTACCTCGGCGCCATCCGGGCGATGCTGCCGGCCGCCCGGATCATCATCTGTCGTCGCGATCCGCTGGAAACCTGCTTCTCCTGCTACAGGCAGCACCTGGAGAACAACGAATACACCCGCACCTTCGAGGATCTCGCGGCATACTGGCGCGACTTCGACCGCGCCACCGCACAGTGGAGAAGATTGCACCCCGCGCACGTTTACGAGCACGTGTACGAGCAGATGCTGGTCGATCCGGAGGCGCGAATTCGCTTGCTGCTGGAGTTCTGCAACCTCACGTTCGAGGAAAGCTGCCTGCAGTTCCACCGCACGCAGCGCGGAGTGCACACCCCCAGCGCCATGCAGGTGCGCCAGCCGCTGCGCAGCGATACCAGGCACACGGAGCGCTACGGTGCCCTGCTCGATCCATTGCGACAGGCGCTGGGTCTGTCGACGCTCGGCCGATGATCCCACCCACGGCCATGCAATCCGAAGCGCGGTGGCTGGACCATGCGAGGGCCGCGGTACTCGAAGGCGACTGGACGAGAGCGGAAACCCTGTCCATCGCGGCACTCGAGGAACATCCGCGTTCCTTCGAACTGCGCCGCCTGCTCGCAGGCGTTTATCGGCAGACCGGCAGGGACGAGCGCGCTGCTTCGCTGCTTCGCGAGCTCCTGCGGGAGCGGCCGCAAGATTTTGCATGCGCGTTCACGTTGGCGCGCATGGAGCTCTCACAGGCCCGGGGTCATGCCGCTGCGCAAGTCTTGCGGGAATGTTTCGAACAGGGCCAATGCGACGTCGAACTGGCCATCAAGGCCGTGGAACTGCTGGATGAAGCTGATCGCAAAGAGGAAGCGGCGGCGATCGCGAAGATCGCGCTCGATGCGACACCCACGGATGCGCGTTTGCACGCCTATGCGGGGATGCTGCAGCTTCAGCTCGGTCACTTCGGGCAGGCGCGAACAAATTATCTGTTCGCACTGGACCATTCTCCCGAAGCCTGTGAATGGCATGTGCCTCACGGGCTGGCCAATGCCCAGCGCTACACGGATGCTGCGCATCCCGATTTCAACTTGTTCCGCGATTTGCTGCGGCGTCCGGGCTTGAGCGGCAGGGCTCGCTCCAGCCTGATGTTCGCGCTAGGCAAGGCCTACGACGATGTCGGCGCGTGGCGGGAGGCCGCCGATTGCTTCCGCCAAGGTAATACGTTCGCTCGCGGCCTAATGTCCTGGTCACGCGACGACTGGCGGATCGATTTGGAGAGGAGGCTGAAGGCATCGCCGATCCAAGTCAGATCGACCACGACGGACGATTTCGTCCCCGTTTTCATCGTCGGCATGCCGCGTTCGGGCACGACGCTGCTGGCCGAGTTGCTCGGACGTTTTCCGCGGGTCCGCAATCGCGGTGAACTGCCATGGATCGGCGAACTGGCGCAACTCCCTCAATTCAGGAACGCACCGGATGCGTCGGCGCTGCAACAGGCAGCGGCGCTCTATCGAGCCCAGACCCGGCAGGATGATTCGGCTGACGCGCGCTGGTTCATCGACAAGCAACCGATGAATTTCCGGTATGTCGATCTGCTGCTGGCGATGTTTCCGAATGCGCGGATCCTCTGGTGCCGGCGCAGCCCTCGCGACACCGCGTTATCGTTGTGGATGCAGTCCTTCAGGGAAGACTTGCTCGGTTACGCCTACGATTTCGGCGATATCGACGAGGTGATGCGAGGCTGCGACCGGCTGATGGGGAAATGGTGCGGCGAGCACCCGCATTCCATCCGGGCGATCCACTACGAAGCACTCGTCGCGAATCCCGATCGCATTCTGAAGGAAACGTCTCAATGGCTGGACTTGCCATCGACGCAGCCCGCACCGGCACAGGCATCCAGCATTAGTAGCTCCAGCTTGTGGCAAGCCCGGCAGCCGGTATATTCAAGCTCAGTCGGGCGCTGGAGGAACTATTCCGCATACGTTCCCGAGTTGCTGGACTTTCCTGAAAGCGGCCCATCAGGCAGCGAAGTCGATCCTCAGCTTCTCGGAAAAAGCATGTAAGTCGACAAGATGTATTTGTCGCCGGACAACGGGGGCAATCCGGCATGCTGAAACATCCAGTACGGCGGAAACATCAACAAACGGCCGGTGCGCGCCGGCACCTTGATGCCCAGATCCGGAAACTCCGTTTCGCCGCCCTGCTCCACGCCGTTCAAGTACCAGAGGAAAACCAGAAAACGGTCCGCGACTTCGTTGATGGAATCGAAATGCAACTGGAACTTCTCCGCCGAGTCCGGGCGATAGCGTTTCATGCGGAATTCGGCAAGACGCGATGAATTAGGCACCGGAATGGAAAGCCCGATTTCCGAGTTGTATCGAGCGAGATATTGCTCGATGTGGCGGAAGAAAAAATTTTTCAGAGCGTCATCGGCCAGCGGTGTGATGTCCAACTCCGTCCACGCGCTGTCGTCCAGGCCAGCGCGCCATCCCGGCATGCGCCGAACGTGCTGATCAGGTACCTTCGCGAAGGCGGCGATCAAGCTGTCGCAAAGACTCGGCGGCAACGCGCCATCGTACCAGCGCACGTAGTCGCGCAGCGTCTTCAGGGCAGGGGACGCATCAGGACTCATAGCCCCAGTGCCTCATGGCGGGTTCGAGCAGCGGAAGAACCGGTTCGAAATATTCGCGGTACCGTTTCCATCGCCCGATCGAACTCGCATACAGCGGCTGCACCACTTGGGCGTAACTCGGAGTACCGATATAGCCCTTGCGGCGGGCATGTTCGCTGAATTCCCGCAGCGGCGCAGCGTCTTCGAGTTGCAGAAACGCGGCGAGGCGTTCGACATTGGCATCGAAATCCTCGATGACACGCTCGTAACGCCACTCGAATAAGTTCGGTCTCAGAAGTTCGACGTGCGCAAACCAGAACTTCATGGCCGCTGCGTAGCCCGCTGCCAGGCGCGGCAGAGTCGAGCACAACGCGATATAAGCCGGCGCATTGAAGTGCTGCATGTAGTTGCTCAACACGACATCGCAGGGATGCCGTACCACGAAGATGATCCTGGCGTTCGGGAAAAGCCGAACCAGCAGCGGCAGGCGCAGCATGGTCAGCGGATTCTTGTCCACCAGGCGCTGCCCCGGCTGTAATTGCACGACCTCGGCCACCGCCTTCCAGTAGACATCCCGCAACGCCGCGCACTGCACCGAGTCGAGTTCACCCAGCTGCTCTGGATATTGGAATCCCATTGCCTGCATACACTCGATCACGCGCTGCACGAACGGGCGTTCGTCCATTGAGGCCATGCCGGGATGCGCATCCAGCATCTGCTCCAGCATGGTGGTGCCAGAGCGTGGAAAGCCGAGCACGAATATGGGCGACTCCGTCGCCGAAGGCGAGACGGCCGGTTTCCAGGTCGCGTAGTGCTCGGGCGTCACATAGAAATTTGCGATGTTGAGCGGATTAGCGCTGGGCAGCATCAATTCGGGCACCAGTTGCGCGGCGATGTCGAGTTGCGCCTGATGCGCTCGCTGCAGATATTGCATGCAAGCTGCATAGTCGCCTTGCTTGTCGCAAAGCTTGGCCAGCAGGAAACACGTGTCCACGTAGCGGCGGTTCGAATCGGGTTGGCCGAGCAACTGCTGCAACAGCGCGCGTGCTTCGCCCGCATTGCCTTCGCGGGCCGCCATCACGGCATTGGCTTCCATCAATTCAGCTCGCAGGATCACATCGTGGACGGCATCCGGAGCCGGCAATTGCGCGAGCAGGTCGCGGGCTTCTTCCATCTTGTTGAGCCGTTCGAGCACCAGGATCAGCCGTGCGCGCGCTGCGTCGCGCGATGCCGGATCATCGAGTTGGGATCGCAGCAGCGCTTCCCCTTCTGCTTCCAAGCCCGTGCGCAGCAACACTGCCGCAAGTTCCACGCGCAGGATTCCGCTCAGATGTCCGGCCCACGAAGACCAGTCGGCGAGAATCTGCTTCGCATCGGCTTCTTCTCCGCATTCCAGGCACATCTGCGCGCCGTAGATGCGCGCTTCGTAGTTTGAAGGATCGAGTTGGAAGACACGCCACAGCAGCTCCTTTGCGCGCACCACACGTTTCAGCTCGACGAACAGATAAGCGAGGTTGACGAGAAACCGCGGGTTGTCCGGCTGAAGCCGCACCGCGGTCTCGTAGGCTTGTTGCGCGTGCTGATACCGGCCCGAGTCGCGCAGGGCGATGCCGAGGTTGTTCCAGTACAAAGGTTCGCCCGGATGCTGCCGCGTGAGTTCGGCAAACTGTTCAATCGCTTCGCGCGCACGGCCGCGCGCGAGCAGGCAAAGCCCCAGCACATTGCGTGCAAGCGGCTCGGAATACGTGCGCGCCAGTACCTCTCCTGCGATGCGTTCGGCTTCCGCTATGCGTCCTTGCTCATAGGCGCGCGCGGCCTGCTGCGGAGAAAAATCGGACGATGCCTGCTGTTGCATTCCACGACCCTGCCAAAAAAAAAGCCGCGCGGTTTGCACCGCGCGGCGTGAGTGTACTGCTCGCTTGCCTGGATCAGAACTTGACCGTCGCACGCGCCCAGTAGAAGCGACCGATGGTGTCGTAGGTGTTCACGTCGGTATCGCCATTGAGCGTGTTGGACTGGGTGAAGATCGGCGGCTGCTTGTCGAACACGTTGTCCACACCAAACTGGATCTTGGTGTTGATGGGCTCGATCGTGTAGCCCACTTCCAGATAGTTGTAGATGATGGTCGGCACACGGAAGGAGTAGAGCATCGAACCGCTCTCGCCGTTCTCGTTCTCGGCCGGATTCCAACTACCCACCTGCTCGTGACCGATGTACTGCGTCCGCCAGGAAGCTTCCCACGGCCCAAGGTTCCAGTTCAGGCCCACGGTGCCGCGCACGCGCGGGAACGAGCCATAGTCTTTGTAGAAATGACCAGCGACATGCGCAATCTGGTCGCCCTGCGTGCCTGGCGCCTGGTCATTGGTGAACTCGGCCAGATACGTGCCCTGCACCCAGGCCGTGAACTGACCCGGCAGCCAGCGCATCTGCGGGATGCGATAGGAGAGCTGGGCATCCACACCCTTCGTGTCCAGCCGGCCCAAGTTGACCGTGGGCTGATCGATGTAGTGCACCACACCATTGCCTTGGCGATGGATGTACGCACAGAAGGGGCTGTTGTTGTTGGAGAAGCACAGGTTCGCCGCAGTCTGGGCACCAATCGTGGTGATGGTGTCATTCAGATACACGCGCCACAAGTCCGCGCTCACCGAGAGGCCCGGAATGAAGTGCGGGTCATACACGAAGCCCCAATCGAACGACTTACCGAACTCCGGCTTCAGGGGATAGCCCGCGAACACCGAGCCCGAGATCACGCCGGTGGTCTGGGCCAAACCGCCTTGCAATTGCTGGAACGTGGCGCCCGCCGGCACGTTCTGGCAGGCGTTGGAGTGCGCATTGATTTCATCCTGCGTCAAACCAATGCAGGGATCGTTGAAGGTCGGCGCATTGCCGGTCGGCGGCGTGAACAACTGGCCAATGGTGGGCGCGCGGAACACGTCTTGCACGGTGCCACGCAGCAGCAGGTCGTCGATCGGCCGCCACTCCACCGCGATCTTGGTGTTGTTGGTGCTGCCCGCCAGCGAGTACTTCGAGTAGCGGTCGCCCAA
>JAJPID010000010.1 GCA_021324945.1 Lysobacterales bacterium
GAACTTTGTGCAATGCAACAACGGCTCCGATCCGCGGCTTTACGGACGATCAAAATCGAAAACCAGATTGTCGATCAATCTTGTCGAACCTAGCTTCGCCGCGATCAGCGCGATCAAGCCTTCGCGCTCTCCATCCGGCGGAATCGACAAATCCTCGGCACGCCGCACGGCGGCGTGATCGGGCGCGAAGCCGGCGCGTTCCAGACGATGCGCCGCCGCCGTCTCCACCGCCTCACGCGGATGTCCATCGAGAATCGCTTCGCGCATCCATTGCAGCGTGGCGTGGATCTGCGGCGCGAGCGCGCGTTCGCTTTCGTTCAAATATTGATTGCGCGAAGACAGCGCGAGGCCGTTTTCCTCGCGCACCGTCGGCGCGGCGATGATCTCGATCGGGAACGCCAGTTCGCGCACCAGCCGCTTCACCACGAGCAACTGCTGCCAATCCTTCTGACCGAACACGGCAAGATCCGGCGCCACCAGCGCGAACAATTTGGCGACCACGGTCGCGACGCCATCGAAATGTCCCGGCCGGTGCGCGCCTTCCAGAGTTTCGGTGATCCGCGGCACGTGGATACGGATCGAGTTCTCTGCGCCGAACGGATAGATCGTCTCGACCTCCGGCGCGAACAGCAGATCGCATTCGCGCTCGGCCAGCCCCGCGCTGTCCTGCTCCAGCGTGCGCGGATATTTTTCGAAGTCCTCGCCGGCGGCGAATTGCGTGGGGTTGACGAACACGCTGACCACCACCCGGTCGGCACGCTTGCGCGCGATGTCGAGCAGCGAGTAATGACCCGCGTGCAGATTGCCGAGCGTCGGCACGAAGCCGACAATCTTGCCTTCCTGTTTCCACGCGCGCACCGCGGCGCGCAGTGATTGGGCATCACTGACCGTGCGCATCAGCCGAGGATGTTTTCGTCGGTGGGGAATCTGCCGGCGCGCACGTCATCGGAGTACGCGCGAATCGCAGCGGCGATCGAATCGCGGCCGGCGAGAAAGTCCTTGGAGAACTTCGGACGCTTGCCGGGCGTGATGCCGAGCATGTCGTACAGCACCAGCACCTGGCCGTCGCAGTCTTTCCCTGCGCCGATGCCGATGGTCGGAATCGCAAGCTCGTGCGTGATCTGCGCGGCGAGTGCGGCGGGAACCGATTCCAGCACCAGCAATTCGGCGCCGGCCTGCGCGACCGCCTGCGCCTGTTCGCGCAGACGCGCTGCGGCGTGCTCGCTCTTGCCCTGCATGCGGTAGCCGCCGAGCTTGTGCACCGACTGCGGCGTCAAACCGAGATGCGCGCACACCGGCACATCGTGCGCTGTCAACACGCCGATCACTTCGCACACCCACGTGTCGCCGCCTTCCAGCTTCACCATCGCCGCGCCTCGCGCCATCAATCGCGCCGAAGACTCCAGCGCAACCTCGGGATTGCGATAACTCATGAACGGCAGATCGGCGATCAGCAGCGCGCCCGAAATGCCGCGGGCGACCATCGCGGTGTGATACGCCATTTCATCGAGCGTCACGGGCAACGTGCTGGCACGTCCCTGCACCACCATCCCCAGCGAATCGCCGACCAGCGCGACGTCCACGCCTGCGCTTTCCAGATGCGCTGCGAAGCTGGCGTCGTAGCAGGTCAGCGCCACGATCTTCTCGCCCCTGGCCTTCATCTCGCGCAGGCGCGGCACCGTGACGGGCTTGCGTTGCGGCGCATCGGCGGGCTGGACGTACATGGGCGACCGTTCGGCGGAGGGAGGCGGATTATCGCTGGGCGTGCGCGCGTCAGTCCATCGCCGCACAACCGCTGGCATCCACCCGCGCCAGCAACTCGCGCACGCAGCCGCGGCCGGGCACCTCCAGATCGGGCGCAATATCGTGCAGCGGCAGCAACACGAAAGCGCGTTCGTGCAGATGCGGATGCGGCAGGGTCAAGCCCGGTTCGTGCAGCATGCGGTCGCCGTACAGCAGCAGATCGAGATCGAGCACGCGCGGGCCCCAGCGTTCGCCGTCGCGTTCGCGACCGGCGGCGCGTTCGACGGCAAGCAGCACATCCAGCAGTTCGTGCGGATTCAATTGTGTTTCGAACTCCGCCGCAGCATTGACGAAATCGGGCTGCCCGCGAACGCCCCACGGCGCGCTGCGATACAACCGCGAACCCGCGATCAGTTTCGTCTGCGGCAAACGCGCGAGTGCGTAAAAGCCGCGCAGCACCTGCACACGCGGATCGTCGAGGTTGCTGCCGAGTGCGACGAAGGCGCGCGCCATCGCGGCAGCGTCAGGACATTTCTTCCGAAGACGGCCCCGCCGCCTTCGACTTGCCGCGGCCACGTCCGCCGCGACGCCGACGGCGCTTCGGCAACGCGGCAGCCGCTTCGCCGCCCGTTGCGGATCCGGCCGCGTTTGCGGAGACGGGCTTCGACAGCTCGACGGACAATTCTTCCGGGCTCAACGTCTGCACGCGCGTCCACCATTCGCCGCGCTCGCGCATTTCTTCCGATTCGGCGGCGCGCAGCAGCAGGAAATCATAGGCAGCGCGGAAGCGCGGATGCGCCAGCAGACGGAACACGCGTTTCTTCGAACGCTCGGCGAAACGCGGCTGCTGCGCCCAGATCTCTTCCATCGCGTAACTGAAGCGCCGCGGGATCGCCACGCGCGCGGTCTGCTCGGCCATTACCTGGTGCGCCGCGCGTTGCCAGGCCAGCGCGCGCTCCACCCCTTCGGATTGCATGCCGCGCGCCAGCGAATACACCTCGCCCCACAGCAGCACCGCGAACAGGAACGCCGGCGTCACCGGCTTGCCTTGCACCACCCGCGCATCGGTCCCGGCGAGGCCCGCTTCGATCAGGCTGCGTAGCGCACCATGCTCGTCGCGCGCCAGCGCGCGTGCGGTGCCGGCGAAGAGGTGTTTCAGCAAACCGCTGTCTTCCAGCTTCCGGAAACTCGCGAGGCCATGCCCGGTCATGAAGAGCTTCATGGTTTCGTCGAACAGCCGCGCGGGCGAAGCGTCGCCGAGCAGATGCCCCAGCCGCGCGAACGGCTCCGACGCGCTCGGGTCTATCGTGAATTGCAATTTGGCGGCGAGCCGCGCCGCACGCAGCATGCGCACCGGATCTTCGCGATAGCGCTGCTCGGGATCGCCGATCAGATGCAGCTTGCGCTGTTCAAGATCGGACATGCCGCCAACGAAATCGATGATGCTGTAATCGGCGATGTCGTAGTAGAGCGCGTTGACGCGAAAGTCGCGCCGCAGCGCGTCTTCCTCGATCGAGCCCCAGACGTTGTCGCGCACGATGCGGCCTTCGACCAGATGCCTGTCGCCCTCGCCTTCGACACCGGCGCCGCGGAAGGTCGCCACTTCCACGACTTCCGGACCGAACAGCACGTGCGCGAGACGAAAGCGACGGCCGATCAGACGGCAGTTTCGAAAGATGTGTTTCACCTCTTCCGGCGTGGCGTTGGTGGCGACGTCGAAATCCTTCGGATGACCGCCCAGCAGCAGGTCGCGCACCGCGCCGCCGACCAGGCACGCACGAAAACCATGTTCGTGCAATCCGTACAGGACACGCAAGGCGCCGCGGCTGATGTGCTTGCGCGAGACATTGTGCTGCGCGCGCGGAATCACGCGCGGCGCGGGCAGAGCGAGAGCGTTGGCGTCCGTGCTTGCAGGGTGCAAATGCGGGTTCCGATCGCGCCGCAGATCGCGGCCAGTCCGCTATACTAGCGCGCTCCGTGCTCCCTTCGTCTAGCGGTCCAGGACGTCGCCCTCTCAAGGCGAAAACACGAGTTCGATTCTCGTAGGGAGCGCCATGCTGGTTCACCTGATTGCATTCCATTGCGTGCATCGGCCGCACGATCCGGATATCCGCGCATGAAATACCCCCGCTCGGTGCTCAAGCGCTTCGAGTCACCCGACGAAACCTAGGTCATGGAAAAAGGCAAATTCGAGATTGTGCGCATGGGCGGCATGACGATTGGACGGGCGACCTACGAGCCGGGCTGGAAATGGAGCGAACACGTCGGTCCCAGGATGGGCGCATCGCGCTGTTCCGTCGAGCATGTCGGAATGGTGCTTTCCGGTTCGGCGACGGCAGCCTTCGATGACGGCACCGTGGTGGAAATGAAGCCGGGGGAACTGTTCTATATTCCGCCCGTTCCGCACGACAGTTGGGTGGTGGGTGATCGGCCTTACGTGTCGCTACACTTTCTCGGCGCGGATCATTACGCGAAGAAGTGAATCCCATGACTTTCGTTGTCACCGACAACTGCATCAAGTGCAAATATACCGATTGCGTGGAAGTGTGTCCGGTGGACTGTTTCCATGAGGGGCCGAACTTCCTGGTAATCGATCCCGACGAGTGCATCGACTGCACGTTGTGCGAGCCGGAATGCCCCGCCAACGCGATCTTCCCCGAAGACGACGTGCCCGCCGGGCAGGAGCAATTCATTGCCCTGAATGCGGAACTCGCCAAGGCGTGGCCGGTGCTGACCGAACGCAAGGACGCGCCGCCGGATGCGAAGGAATGGGATGGCAAGCCAAATAAATTGCCGTTGCTGGAGAGATAAATCGCGCCGCACATGAGTCCCGCTAAAAACAAAAACGCCGCTCATCGAGCGGCGTTTTTTTGTTTCATCAAAGACGTGACGGCGACTCAACCCCCACCCAGCCTCTGCTGCAACACATTCAACACGCGTTCTACCGCATCCGGATCGCCTTGCACGTTCACCACGCTGCCGCTACCGGACGGGGCAATGCCGACGTTCACGGTGCCAGTAACGGTTTCGGTGTGGCTGCGATGCAACATGCGATGCAAGAAACCGCCTTCGGGTTTGGTAGTGACCACGCTGTTGACGGCGATCTGATACGTATGTGCGGTGTCGTCACGCGCGCTGATCGTACCGACGCCGCCGCGTTCCAACGCAAGGCCCACGCGGCGATACGCGCTGTCGGGATCGTCCGCCAGCGTCAGACTGTTGCCGGAAATCGTCGCGCTCGGCGGCGCCGCGGCCGGCGCTTCGCCGGAAGCCGATGCGCCGGCGCCCAGAGAGCTGGTGGGCTGACCATTGACCGTCACCGGGATACTCGATGTGCCGCCGCCTGCTTCGGGCACCGTCAGCGCTTCGGAAGTCGGCGGCTGATCCAAGCCCGGCGGAACTTCCAGCGGCTGTTCCTGTTGCGCGGATTTGTAATCCGGCTCCTTGTGGCGGAACGGATTGTGCGAACGGATCGTCTGACAGCCGGACAACGCCACGAGCGTTGCGGCAAACGCGATCGGCACGATGAGCTGCGATTTCTTCATGGTCACATTGTCCATCATTCCGGGCAGGTGTTTTTGAATGGAACGAAAGCCGCTCTCATGCGGCGTGGGCGAACGGCAACAGCACTTCGCGCAGGCGCGCGCGCGCGGTCCCGGGTGGCAATTCCAGCAGCGGCAATCTTGGTGTTGCCCGACATAGCCCGAGTTCCGCCAGCGCCGCCTTGATCGCCACCGGATTCGGCGCGCAGTTCAAGGCCATGAGCAACGGTTGCAGCGAATCAAGCAGCGCCTGCGCCTTGCCGCGATCGCCCGCCCGCGCCGCGTCGCAGAGCGCACGAAACGCCGCCGGCGCGGCATTGTTGGCAACGGAGATCAAACCCGACGCGCCGGCCAGCATCGCCTCCATCGCGGTCGCGTCGTCCCCGGAGAGATACACAAAACCCGGCCGCGCCAGTTGCGCGATGCTGCGGATGCGCTCGATGTCGCCCACAGCCTCCTTGATGCCGATGATGCGCGCTTCATGCCGCAGCAGTTCGACCGTTTCCGGCAGCAGATCGCAGCCGGTGCGCACGGGCACGTTGTAGAGGATCACCGGCAGGCCGCCGTGCTCGGCCACTTCCAGAAAGTGCCGGCGCAACCCATCCTGCGTCGGCCGCACATAATAAGGCGTGACCACCAGCGCCGCGTCCGCGCCCACCGCCGCCGCGCGCTTCGTCAGAGCGACCGTCTTGGCGGTGGCCGCCTCGCCGGTACCGGCGATCACCGGCACGCGATGATCGACGCGCGTCACCGCGAACGCCAGCAAACGCTCGTATTCGCTTTCGTCCAGCATGTGCGCCTCGCCGGTGGAACCGGCGACGACCAGCCCTTGCGTGCCGCCTTCGATCTGGTGATCGATCAGGCACGCGAAGGCGTCGAGGTCGAGCTCGCCGCTGGTTGCGAACGGCGTGACGATGGCGCAGAGACTGCCGGTGATTTCCAAGGCTTCACGCAGAACCGGAAAGACGCGGCATCTTAGCGGTCGCCCGCGCGAAACGCCAACGCGGCGGCGCTTGCGGCCCCGCGCCGCCGGCGGCTATGCTGATCGCGACCTCACTCGAGCCAGGCCGTCGTTCTTTGAACCGTTCCGCACCGCGTCCCGGCGCCGACCATTATCTGTTGATCCAGACCGTCTCGCCCGCGACGCACTCGCCGCTGCTGGCGCTGACCAAGCGCATCGCGGACGCGGGCTGCAATTTGGTTGATTCGCGCGTCTCGACCATAGGTTCGGATACGTCCGTCGTGCTGCTGGCGCAAGGCGCGTGGGACGCGATCGCCAAACTCGAGAACGCGTTGACGCGCATCGGCCGCGACGAGGAAGTGCGCCTGGTGCATTATCGCACGCAACCGCGCGATCAGCAGACGCATCTGTTGCCGTATCTCGTCGAAGTCGTCGCTTCGGACAAGCCGGCGGTACTGGTCGAACTGATCGAGTTCTTCACCCGCCGCGGCATCAGCATCGAGCAGTTGTCGTCGATGCGTTACCGCGCGATGCAAACCGGCGCCGACATGTTCCAGGCGCAACTCACCATCGGAATCCCGGCCGAGACGCACATCGCCGCGTTGCGCGACGATTTCCTGGAGCTATGCGACGGACTCAATCTCGACGCCATCATGGACCCCGTAAAGTTTTAAAGTGCGACCTTCCTTCAATCGTCATCCCGGCGAAAGCCGGGATCCATTGTGATGATCAAAATCGGCAACAAGGTTCCCAAACTCTCGGGCACGCTCGCCGACGGCGGCGCGTTGAAACTGGCCGACAGCCAAGGCAAGTGGACGGTGCTGTATTTCTATCCGAAGGACAACACCACCGGCTGTACGCGCGAGGCGCAGGATTTCCGCGATCTCTTCCCGAAGTTCGAACGTCGCGGCGCGCAGGTGATCGGCGTGTCGCGCGATTCGGCCAAATCGCACACGAATTTCGCCGAAAAACATTCTCTGCCGTTTCCGCTGATCGCCGACACGGACGAAAAATGGTGCAAGGCCTTCGGTGTGATCCATGAGAAGACGCTCTATGGCCGCAAGTTCATGGGTGTGGTGCGCAGCACTTTTCTGATCGATCCGGACGGCAAGCTGGCGAAGGAGTGGCGCGGCGTGAAAGTGCCGGGCCACGCGCAGGCCGTGCTGGACAGCATTCCCGCCAAGTGACCCATCAGAACTTTTCCCGCAGCTCGCACGCGGCTCGCTCCATGCGCGGCCAGCCATCGCTTTCGAGATTCCCGGATGAGCGTTCACGATTCGAATAAGCGCATCTACGCGCTGGACACCAATGTATTGCTGCACGACCCGACGGCGCTGTTCCGCTTCGAGGAACACGACGTGTTCATCCCGATGACGGTGCTGGAGGAACTGGACGAGAAGAAGAAGGGGGGATCGGAAGTTTCGCGCAACGCGCGCCAGGTCAGCCGTTTTCTCAACGAGCTGATCCTGCGCGGCAACGGCAATGGCATTGCGGACGGCCTGCCGCTGGCCTCGCCTGAAGGCGTGAAGCTGAAAAGCGGCGGTGCAAATGGACGTCTTTACTTCCAGGCGCGCACCGCCAACGGCAATGGCAAGGCCGACAATCAGATCCTCTCCTCGGTGCTGGAATTGCGCGAGCGCCACCCCGACCGCGACATCGCGCTGGTGTCCAAGGACATCAACCTGCGCATCAAGGCCACCATCTACGGCATTCATGCCGAAGATTACGAAAACGACCGCGCGCTGGACGATTTCTCGCTGCTCTACACCGGTCACGCGGAATTGCCGGCGGATTTCTGGGAACGCCATCCCGAATTGCGTTCCTGGTCGGAGCGTGGCCACACCTACTACGAAGTGCAGCCGCGCGAAAATGAAATCTGGCAACCGAACGAATGCCTGTACCTGCCCGGCGAGAACAGCGTCGAGTTGCGAGTGCTCGGCAACGAGAACGGCAAGACCAGACTGGTGCTGCTGGACGATCACAGCCACCCCAACCACAGCGTCTGGGGCATCAGCGCACGCAACCGCGAACAGAATTTCGCGTTGAACATGCTCATGGATCCGGACGTCGATTTCGTCACCCTGCTGGGTACCGCCGGCACCGGCAAGACCCTGCTCGCGCTCGCGGCAGGATTGGCACAGGTGATGGATCAACAGCGCTACCGCGAAATCATCATGACGCGCGCGACCGTTTCGGTGGGCGAAGACATCGGTTTCCTGCCTGGCACCGAAGAAGAAAAGATGACGCCCTGGATGGGCGCGCTCACCGACAATCTCGAAGTGCTGGCGAATCCTGAGGAAGGCGGCTCGTGGGGGCGGCAGGCGACCAACGATCTGCTCGCTTCGCGCATCAAGATCCGCTCGCTGAATTTCATGCGCGGCCGCACGTTCCTGTCGCGCTATCTGATCATCGACGAGGCGCAAAATCTCACGCCCAAGCAGATGAAGACGTTGATCACCCGCGCGGGCCCCGGCACCAAGATCGTCTGCCTCGGCAACGTCGAGCAGATCGACACGCCCTACCTCACGGAGACCACGTCGGGCCTGACTTACGCCGTGGACCGTTTCAAGGGCTGGACGCATTCCGCGCACATTACCCTGCGCCGCGGCGAGCGCTCGCGACTGGCGGATTTTGCGTCCGAGGCGCTCTAAAGCCATGTCGCTGCTGCGGGAGTTCCCGCTTTGGGCTTGGACCGGCGCCGGGGTGCTCGCGCTGGTCGCGGGCATGGTGAACGTGGTCGGCTATCTCGGTTTCGAGCATCAGGCGATCACGCATCTCACCGGATTGACCACCTTGCTCGGCGCCGCGCTGGCGCAGCGCGACGCGCACGCGATCGGCGCATTGGCGCTGGTGATCGGCGCCTTTCTGGGTGGCGCAGTGTTGAGCGGCGCGATCATCGGCGACAGCACGTTGCGGCTGGGCCGGCGCTACGGAATCACGCTGATGTTCGAATCCGCGTTGCTGATCGCCACGGTGCCGTTGTTCGAAAGGAGGCAGATCTTCGCGGCTGCCGTCGCCGCTACCGCGTGCGGGCTGCAGAACGCCATGACCGCAAGTTACAGCGGAACCCTGGTCCGTACCTCTCACCTCACCGGGATGTTCACCGATCTGGGCATCTTCCTCGGGCACCGCCTGCGCGGGGCGGCTGCCGACCATCGCCGTTTTTCGCTCTGCATCCTGATCATCTGCGGGTTCATGCTCGGCGGCACAATCGGTACGCTGTTGTTCGAGCGTTTCGCGTACCAGGCGCTCTACGCGCCGGCCGCGCTGACGGGACTGGCGGGGATCGCCTATATCGGCTATCGCCTGGGGGCCGGCTCGGCGAAGCGAAAGCGGTATGAGCGTTGACCGGCCTCCAGCGTGCGCACTGACCATCGCTGGCTCCGATTCCGGCGGTGGCGCGGGAATACAGGCCGACCTGAAAACCTTCGCGGCGCTTGGCGTACACGGACTTTCCACGATCACCGCGATCACCGCGCAGAACACGCGCGGCGTTAGTGCGATCCATCCGGTGCCGCTGAAACATCTGCGCGCGCAACTGGATGCCCTATTCGAAGATTTCTCGATTCAAGCCGTGAAGACCGGAATGCTGGGCGACGCGAAGACCACGCGCTGCATCGCACGCGAACTGACACGGCACAAACCGGCGTGGTTGGTCGTCGATCCGGTGATGATCGCGACCTCCGGCGCGCGCCTCTTGGATCGGGATGCCGTGCGCGTGCTGCGCGATGAATTGATTCCGCTGGCCGATGTGCTCACACCCAATTTACCCGAAGCCGAGGCGTTGCTGGGAACGGAAATCCGCAATGCGCGCGAGACCGAACGCGCGGGGCGGGTACTGATCGAACTTGGCGCGAAATCCGTGTTGCTGAAAGGCGGCCACGCGCGCGGTCGCGAGGTGGTCGATTTGTTCGCCGATGCGCACGGTACGCTTGAATTCCGTCATCCGCGCTTGAAAATGCAGGCGCACGGCACTGGCTGCACGCTCTCTGCCGCACTGGCGGCTGAATTGGCCAAGGGTGCGGCGCCACGCATCGCCGCGCGCCACGCGATCCATTTCGTGCAACGCGCGTTGCGGGACGCGTACCGGCCAGGCAGCGGCGATCTGCATGTGTTGCGTCAACGCTAGAATAAACCCCACGCCGCACCCATCTGCGTTCCATGGCACTCGCGATTCGTCTCGCAATCCTTGCGCTGATCCTGCTGTTTCTCGCCTGCGCCTGGGCGGTACACCTGCGCAGCCATGTGCGTCTGCACTGGCGCAAGCAGCTCGGCAGTCACGCCACCGCGTTCGCGCCTTACAACCTCCTAATGTATGCGTTCTCGGCAGTGGCTGCGAAACCTTATGCCGATCGCGTGCGTTTCCCCTCGCTCGATTCGCTGCGCAACAACTGGAAGACGATTCGTGACGAGGCGCTGCATCTTTTCGATCGGGGTTACATCCGCACGGCCGAACGCAATAACGATGCCAGCTTCAATTCGTTCTTCAAGGAAGGTTGGAAACGTTTCTACGTGAAGTGGTACGGCGAGCCGCTGCCCTCCGCACAGGCGCTGTGTCCGCGCACGGTCGAATTGGTGAACGCGATTCCCAACGTGAAGGCCGCGATGTTCGCGCTGTTGCCGCCGGGTTCCAAACTCAATCCGCACCGCGATCCGTTTGCGGGATCCTTGCGTTATCACTTGGGTTTGATCACGCCGAACAATGCTTCCTGCCGCATTTTCGTGGACGGCCGCGAATACTTCTGGCGTGACGGCGAGGATGTGATATTCGATGAAACCTACGTGCATTCGGCGGAGAACAAATCGGATATCACACGCGTGATCCTCTTTTGCGACATCGACCGTCCGCTGCGTTGGCGCTGGCTGGAGCGGTTGAATCACCGCGTCGGCGCGTTCATGGGCCGCATCACTTCCTCGCCCAACACCGATAACGAGCCGATCGGCTTCCTCAACCGGCTGTACGCGCTGAGCCAGCGCAACCGCGAACGCAGCAAACGTTTCAAGCACGCCAATCCGCGCCTGTTCCGCGCGATGAAGTTCGCGGGCATCGTGGTGTTATTGTGGGTACTGCTGCTCGCGCCCTGGCCGATCCTGCGCTAGTCACGTTCCGACCGGTTTGGCCGTCCTGTAGGTGAACTCACAGGAACTCGCCATGACACCGGCCGATCTGTTTCAACAACACCGTCCGCGTCTGCTGGGGCTGGCCTATCGTATGCTCGGCACACCTGCCGACGCCGAGGATGTGCTGCACGACGCCTGGCTGCGCTGGGATGCGCAGGACATCGCCACGCTGGACGATCCGGAAGCGTGGCTGGTCACCGTGACCACGCGCCTGGCGCTCGATCGCCTACGCCGCGCAAAAACGGAACGCGAACACTACACCGGTCCCTGGCTGCCGGAGCCGATGGGCGAAATCGCCGACGCGCCCGATGCCGCGCTGGAACGAAAGGAGACACTGACGCTTTCGTTTCTGCTGTTGCTGGAGAGATTGAGTCCCGAGGAGCGCGCCGCGTTCCTGCTGCACGAAGTGTTCGACTACAGCCACGCCGAAGCGGCAGCCATCCTCGGCATCGCGGAGGACGCGTGCCGCCAGCGCGTGCACCGCGCCAGGACGCGACTGCGCGAAGGCCGTCCGCGCTTTCATGTGGACGAGCAGGCGCAGCGGCGTCTGCTCGAACGTTTCATCGCCGCGATGCAGAAACCCGATCTGGAAACCCTGCGCGCGTTGTTTGCGGAAGACGCGGTGGCGGTCGCCGACGGTGGCGGCGTGGCGCGCGCGATCCTGCAACCGCTACACGGTTCCGAGCGCCTGGCGCGCTTGTACATGCAGATCGCGCAACTGTCGAACAACTTCGGCTTGCGTTACGAACTGCGGACGCTCAACGGCTCGCCGGCGCTGTTGACCTGGCGCGGCGAAGAATTGTTCGTGGCGACCTGGATCGATTGCGAGAATGACCGCATCACGGCGATCCACGCGATCCGTCATCCCGACAAACTGGCGCGCATCGAAGCGGTCACGAAAGCGGCATATGGTGCGTCCTTGCATTGACGGCGGATGCCTTCCGTCCATGTCATGCCAAGCAAGGAGTACACATGTCCCGTTTCAACGCCCAGCAACATTTCAAGTCCCTGCAACCGCTGTTCGCGCTGAGCAAGCAACTGCGCGCCGGAACACTGGAACCCCGTTTGCGCGAGCTGGTGCAGATGCGCGTCTCGCAGATCAACGGCTGCGCGTACTGCATGGACATGCACGGCAAGGATGCGCGCGCCGCGGGTGAAACCGAGCAGCGCCTGTACGTGCTGCCGGCGTGGCGCGAGGCGCCGTTCTACAGCGAACGCGAACGTGCTGCGCTGGCGTGGGCCGAGGCGCTGACGCGTTTGACCGCGCGCGATCAGTCCGTGCCGGACGAGTTGTACGAACAGGCGCGCGCGCAATTCGACGAGAAGGAGCTGGTCGATCTGACGTTGGTGGTGACCCTGATCAACACCTGGAACCGCATCAACATCGCCGCGCGACCGGAAGTCGGCGATTACAAACCTGGCATGTTCAACTGATCGGACGCAGCGGTTCGATGGCGACCATCCGGTTGTATCGCAATCCCCGTTGCGCCAAATGCGCGCGCATCGCTCGCATGCACCACCGCTTCGACTGGCTGCAGCGCTTCGAGGATTGCACGCAGCCATCGCCGCTCGGTCCGATGCGCATGGGCCAGATCGTGGTGCAGGATCTGCACAGCGGCGAAACCTTCGGCGGCGCCGAAGGCTTCGCCCTGCTCTGCCGGCAAATTCCGGCCTACTGGCCGGTGCTGCCGCTGCTGCGCATTCCCGCGGTGCGGCGCCACATCGAACGCGAGACCGGCGGCTGCATGGACGGCAGTTGCGCCTTGGCCTGATCGCCCGTGCTGCAATGTGCGTGTACGGCGGCGCTCACGCGGCGAGACGTTGCACGATCGCCTCGGCAAACGTTTCGGTCGTGCCGCTGCCGCCCAAATCCGGCGTGACGCGGTCGTGCGCGGCGAGCGTGGCGCGGATTGCGTCGCGTACACGCGTGCCGTGTTCGACCAGGCCGATGTGATCGAGCATGTCGGCCGCGGCCAGCAGCAGCGCGCAGGGATTGGCGATGTGCTTGCCGGCGATATCCGGCGCCGAGCCATGCACCGCCTCAAAAATCGCCGCGGCCGAACCGATGTTGGCGCCCGGCGCCAGCCCCAGCCCGCCGACCAGCCCCGCGCACAAATCCGAGAGAATATCGCCGAACAGATTGGTGGTGACGATCACGTCGAACTGCCACGGGTTCATCACCAGTTGCATGCAGGTGTTGTCGACGATCATCTCGTTGAAGGCGATCGTCGGGTGCGCTTTCGCCACTTCGCGCGCGACGTCGAGGAACAACCCGGAACTGGTTTTCAGAATATTGGCCTTGTGCACTGCAGTGACTTTTTTCCTACCGCGTTTTTCCGCCAGTTCGAACGCGTAGCGCACGATGCGCTCGGCGCCGCGCCGCGTGTTGCGCACGATCGACTGCGCCGTCTGACCATCGGCCGAGAGCGTCTGACCTTCCGAGAGATACGCGCCCTCGGTGTTCTCGCGCACCGTAATGATGTCGATGTTCTCGTAATGCGCCTTGGTGCCGGGCATGGAGAGCGCTGGGCGCACATTGGCGTAGAGATCGAAACGTTTGCGCAATTCGACGTTCAGCGACGAAAAGCCGCCACCGATCGGCGTGGTCAACGGCCCCTTCAGCGCGACACGATGGCGCGCGATCGCATCCAGCGTATCCTGCGGCAGCAGCTCGCCGTGTTTCTCCAGCGCGGTCATGCCGGCGTCCGCGAATTCATACGACAGCCCGGCGCCCAGCGCGTCCAGTACACGCAGGCATGCGTCCATGATTTCCGGACCGATGCCGTCGCCACGGATCACCGCGATAGTCGTCATGCGCTCTTCTCCCGCGCGTCCGCGCGCAAACAAACGCGCAATTATCGGCGAAAACGCCGCGCGGCCGCTACGGTGCGGACTCCAGCAACTTCGCCAGCGTGCCGTCGCGCTCGGCGCGAGCGAGGTCGTCGTAGCCGCCCACGTGCGTACCATTGATGAAGACCTGCGGCACCGTGCGGCGTCCGCCACTGCGCTCCAGCATCTTCGCGCGCGCCGCCGGATCGAGATCGATGCGGACTTCTTTCCAGCTCAGACCCCTGGCCTTCAAAAGATTCTTGGCCGCGACGCAATAGGCGCAGAAGCCTGAGGAATAGATTTCGATATCTGGCATGGCTAGGGCTTGAGCGAGCGTTGCATCGAACCGTTGATTTTACCGCGTATCTCTGCCACATGAATTCCGGAGCGGCCTGTATTGAAAGTGCGGCCAGGAATGGCCGCTCCTGGAATTGCTTTAAGCCACGGTAACCGATCCCGCCGTAACATAAGGTGTGCCGCGATCAGGGAAGATCGCACAAGTATCGAACCCACGCCGCAGTACCTTGTCACAGACACACGGCGCCACAACGTCTCTCGATCATGCGCGTGCATCGACTGCTTCCCGCCTTCGCCTGCCTCGCTTTGGCGCTGTCCGCCGCCGCGCAGCAGACCGACGTCAGCCTGCCGAACCTCGGCAGTTCCGCGGCGGGCCTGATCTCTCCCCAGGAAGAACAGGCCTACGGCGAAAGCATGCTGCGCGAACTGCGTTCGATGAACGAGGTGTTGGACGATCCCCAGGTGGACGCCTACATGCAGGCGCTCGGTTACCGGTTGGTGGCCGCGAGCGCCGATCCGAAGCAGCCATACACCTTCACCGTGCTGCGCGATTCCGAGATCAATGCCTTCGCCGCGCCGGGCGGCTATATCTTCGTCTATTCCGGCCTGATCACCACTACCCACAGCGAGGACGAACTCGCTGCGGTGCTCGCGCACGAGCTGGCGCACATCAGCCAGCATCATCTCGAACGCGCATTCGAGGACGCCAAGAAGAAGGCGCCGTTGTATGCGCTGGCGACACTGGGCGCGCTGATCGTGGCCGGCGGTTCCAGCCAGAGCGCCGGACCCGGCATTCTCGCTTCGGGCATGGGCCTGATGGAGCAGGAACAGATCGATTTCACCCGCAAGGACGAGACCGAAGCCGATCGGGTCGGCATTGGCACCTTGGCGAAGGCAGGTTACGACCCGGAAGCCATGGCGGATTTCTTCAGCCGCATGGAACACACCTTGCGTCCGGGCGGCGGCGAAGGCGGCGACTATTCCGGCGACGCGCCGCCATTCCTGCAGGATCATCCGGTGACCAGCGAGCGCATCGCTGAGGCTAAGGCGCGCGCGCATGTCATCGAGGAACAAATGCGCAATACGCCTCAGCTCGCATCGAACACGCCGCCGGACAATTTGAGCCTGCTGCCTTTCGTCAAAAACACGCAAGCCTTGCTGCAGGCGCCGATTCGCAAGGCCGACAGCGGCGAATACGCGTTGATCCGCGAGCGCATCCGCGTGCTGTCTTCGGACAATTACAACGATACGGTCGATTACTATGCGCGCAATCTCGCGCGCGACAGGAGTTTCGCCACACCCGCGCACCGTTACGGCTACGCGATGGCGCTGGAGCGCACGGGCAAGGCGACCCAGGCTGTCGAACTGTTGAAGCCGCTGCTGGCCGCGCAACCGCAAAGCACCACGCTGCAACTTGGCCTGGCCGAAGCGGAATTGCAAGCCGGCAATCGCGGCGACGCGCTGCGCCGTTACGCCGCGCTGTCGGAGCAATCGCCGCAGAATCCGGCCATCGCGCTGGGTTATGCACAGGCCTTGCTCGCCAGCGGCAGCGCCAACGATGCGAAGACGGCGCAGGGCTTGTTGAAGCCGTTGCTCAACGACAATTCCGGTCCGGAGTTGTACCGCGCCTACGGGCAAGCCTGCCATCTCGCCGGCGACGACATTCGTGCAGGCGAGGCCTATGCCGATGCCACATTCCTCGCCGGCCGGCCGCAGGACGCGCTCGGCCAGTTGCAGCGGCTGAGCGAGCGCAAGGACCTGGACTACTACTCGCGCGCGCGCATCGAGGCCACCATCGCGCAAATCACGCCGATCGCGCTTGAAATGCAGCGCCGCAACCTGCCGCAGGCCGGCGACAAGACGGATAACGGCAATGGCAGCCAATTGGGATTCCACGCCTGTGCGGGCGATATCTGCCAATAGGCGGCTTTCAGCGCGCCGTTTTCCAGGCTGCGGCCGGACAACGGCGGATCAAAAACCCTCCTTGTCATCGCGCCGTAATATCACGCCGCTGCAATAATCGCGTCACAAGCCGCACCGCGACTTCCTCAACGCATGCGCAAACGCATCCTGATCGTCGAAGACGAAGCCTCGATCCGCGACATGGTGGCCTTCGCGCTGCATCGCGCCGACATGGAACCGGTGCATGCCGCCGACGCGCGCGCTGCGCAGCACGCGATCGCGGAGGCCATTCCAGACCTCATCCTGCTGGATTGGATGCTGCCCGGCACCTCTGGACTGGAGCTGGCGCGCCGCCTGCGCCGCGAGGAAAGCACGCGCGAAATTCCGATCATCATGCTCACGGCGCGCGGCGAGGAAATCGACCGCGTCAATGGACTGGAAGCCGGCGTGGACGATTACGTCGTGAAACCCTTCTCCACGCGCGAATTGCTGGCACGCATCCGCGCGGTGCTGCGCCGCACGCAGGGCGACGACGGCAGCGGCACGATCGAGATCGGAAATCTGCGCGTGGACGGTCCCGCGCACCGCGTGTACGCAAACAACGAGCCCGTGCAGATCGGCCCCACCGAATACCGTCTGTTGCATTTTTTCGTCACCCATCCTGAGCGCGTGTATTCGCGCGCGCAGTTGCTGGATCACGTGTGGGGCGGCAGCGTGTACGTGGAGGAACGCACGGTGGACGTGCACATCCGCCGCCTGCGCCAGACGCTGGAGCCGCACGGTCTGGCGAACATGGTGCAGACCGTGCGCGGCGCGGGCTATCGCTTCTCCGCGCAAGCGTGAACGGCAACGCCGCGAAACTACCCTCACGCGCGCGAACGCTGGCGAGGCAATTGCGCGTGCTGCGCGACGCAGCCGGCGCATTGCCAGATGCTGTGGTGCTGCTGGATGCGCAGATGCGCGTGCGCTGGTGCAATCGCGCCGCGCAGCGTCTGCTCGGTTTGCAGTTTCCGCGCGACCGCGGCGCGGACATCGCACACTGCCTGGGCTCGCCGTTGGTCGCGACCTGGCTGGCCGAAGGCGGCATCGGCGAGCTGGATGAAATCCCCGCACCGGCCGCGCCTGAAATCCATTTGTGTTTCTCGCTCATTCCGCTGCGCGATCAGGCCAAGCTGCTGCTGGCGCGCGACATCAGCGCATTGTTGCATCTCGAACAGGTGCGGCGCGACTTCGTCGCCAATGTATCGCACGAACTGCGCACGCCGCTGACCGTGATCCACGGTTATCTCGAATTGATCGAACCCGAGGATGTGCCCGCGCTGGCGCCAATGCTGGACGAATTGCGCGCGCAATCCAAACGCATGGGCCAGATCGTTGAGGATCTGCTGACGCTTTCGAGACTGGAAACGCAGCAGCGCGCCGACGACGAGGACGTGGCGATGCAGCCGCTGCTCGCGACGTTGCGCAAGGAGGCTGAAGCGCTGAGCGCCGGCCGTCACGTCATCGCGCTGGAAGAGGATGCACACTGCGATCTGCGCGGTTCGCCGCGCGACTTGCACAGCGCGTTCTCGAATCTGGTCAGCAACGCGGTGCGCTACACGCCCGAGGGCGGCCGCATCTCGATCCGCTGGCAACGCGAGCCCGACGGCGGCGCGCGCTTCAGCGTCAGCGACACAGGCTACGGCATCCCGGCGCAGCACATTCCTCGACTGACCGAGCGTTTCTATCGCGTCTCGTCCAGCCGCTCGCGCGCCACGGGCGGCACGGGACTTGGCTTGTCCATCGTCAAGCACGTGCTGGCGCTGCACGAGGCGCGATTGGAAATCGCAAGCGCGCCCGGCAAGGGCTCGACGTTCTCCTGTGTGTTCGGCTCGGAGCGGGTGTTGCCTGTCACGCTGCAATAAACCTGCATTGTTCAGCCGCGCTGCGTATCATTGAGCCGCTTGCTTCGCTGTTAGAGGTCATGATGCGCGCATTCCTGCGGTTCTCCGCGTTAGTCCTGTTGGCTTCGCCCGCGTTCGCCGCCTTCGCTGCGCCGCCCGCCCCGGTGACGAGTGCGGGCAATGCGGCGCCGCCCGTCGCGCATCCGCAAGTGAAGCTGCACACTTCGATGGGCGACATCGTGATCGAATTGTTCCCCGACAAAGCACCCAAGACCGTCGCCAATTTTCTGCAATACGTGAGGGACGGCTTCTACGACGGCACGGTGTTTCATCGCGTGATCCCGATGTTTCTGGTGCAGGGCGGTTTGTACACCCGGCAACTGACGCCCAAGCGCACTCGCCCGCCGATTCCTAATGAAGCCAACAATGGCCTCTCGAATCTCCGCGGCACCGTCGCCGCCGCGCGCGGACCGGATCCGGACTCGGCGACCGCGCAGTTCTTCTTCAACATCGTCGACAATCCGCGTCTGGACTACGTCGGCAACCAGAGCGGCATGACTTGGGGGTATGCAGTGTTCGGCAAGGTGGTCGAAGGTATGGACGTGGTGGACAAGATCGACAATCTGCCGACTGGGCCGCAGGGTCCTTTCATCGGCGACGTGCCACGGCCGCTGCCGGTGATCGAAAGCGCAGCCGTGATCGGCGAAGCCGCCCAACCCGCTGCGGAACCGGTGTCGCCCACCGCGGGGCAGGTGCCGTTCGCGCCGGAAACGAAGAAACAGAAGAAAAAAACCGCGGCGTCTGCAACAGCGTCGAGCACGCATTGAGCTCGACGCTTTTCATCTCCGACCTGCACCTCGACGACTCACGGCCGCGGATCGTCGAACTGTTCGAGTCCTTTCTCGCCGGCGAAGCGCGCAGCGCGGATGGGCTGTACATTCTGGGCGATCTGTTTGAGGCCTATATCGGCGATGACGATGACGCATCGTTGCCGGCGCATGTCGCCTCTGCAGTGGGAGCGCTGAACGCCTCCGGCGTGCCAGTGTTCTTCATCGCCGGCAATCGCGACTTCCTGCTGGGCGAAAATTACGCCCGACGAGCCGGCATGCAATTGCTGGACGATCGAACCGTGATGGACCTTTACGGCACTCCAACCTTGCTGATGCATGGCGACACACTGTGCACCGACGACGCCGCGTATCTCACTTTCCGCAGCCAGGTGCGCGATCCGGCGTGGCAGAAGATGTTTCTCTCGCAACCGCTGCCCGCGCGTCGCGCATTCGCGGCGAAAGCGCGCGACACCAGCCGCGCGCATGTTTTGCAAACCGACATGGCGATCATGGATGTCAATCAGCGTGCAGTAGAAGCCGCACTGCGCCAAGCGAGCGTGACCCGCATGATCCACGGCCATACCCATCGACCCGCCATCCATGATTTCGAATTCGACGGAACGAAAGCACAACGCATCGTGCTGGGCGACTGGTACGAACAAGGCTCGGTGCTGCGCGTGACGCCGGATGCAATCGAACTGACTGGCCTGCAAGGCCCACTGGAGAAACCATGCAACTGATCGGCATGCTTGATTCCCCTTACGTGCGCCGCACGGCGATCTCGCTGCGGTTGCTCGGCCTTCCGTTCGAACATCGCTCGCTGTCGGTCTTCCGCAATTTCGACGCGGTGCACGCGATCAATCCGCTGGTGAAGGTGCCGACGCTGGTGTGCGATGACGGCTTGGTGCTGGTGGATTCGACGCTGATCATCGATCACGCGGAAGCGCTCGCGAACCGCCGGCTGATACCGAGCGCGCCGGAGCAACATCGGCGCGCGCTGCGCTGGATCGGTGTCGCGCTGGTAGCCGCCGAGAAAGCCGTGCAGATCTTCTACGAACGCAAGCGCGATGCGGAGCGGCAGGATGCGGGCTGGACATCACGCATCAACGGGCAATTGCGCGATGCGTGCGCGTTGCTGGAACAAGAGTTGCGCGATGTCGACGAGAACGCCTGGCTGTTCGGTGACGCGCTGACACAGGCTGACATCACACTTGCAGTGGCCTGGGGATTCGTGCAACTGGTGGCGGCGGACGTGGCACCGGCAGCGAATTATCCGAAGCTTGCGGCATTCGCAGCGCGGGCCGAACGCATGCCGGAATTCCGCGCCTTCCCGATCGCCTAGACCGCGCCGAAAGCGGCGTCGATCGCCCCGCGCAGCCGTTCGACCGCAATGACTTCCAGCTCGCCGATGCGCAACTTCTTCGGTGCATTGGCCTTCGGCACGATCGCGCGTTTGAATCCGTGCTGCGCGGCTTCCCTCAGGCGCTCCTCGCCGTTGGGCACCGGGCGGATTTCGCCGGACAACCCGGCTTCACCGAACGCCACTGTTTTTTCCGGCAGCGGTTTGTCGCGAAACGATGACAAGACAGCGAGCAGCACCGGCAGATCGGCGGCAGTCTCCTGCACGCGGATGCCGCCGACCACGTTGACGAACACGTCCTGGTCGTACACCGCCGCGCCGCCGTGCCGATGCAACACCGCCAGCAACATTGCGAGACGATTTTGCTCGAGGCCAAGAGCGACGCGGCGCGGATTACCGAGCGAGGATTGATCCACCAGCGCCTGCACTTCCACCAGCAGCGGACGCGTGCCTTCACGCGTCACCATCACCGCGCTGCCCGCAGTCGGAGCGGTGTGCGCGGAAAGAAAGATCGCGGACGGATTGGGCACCTCGCGCAGGCCCTTGTCGGACATCGCGAACACGCCCAGTTCATTCACCGCGCCGAAGCGGTTCTTGAACGCGCGCAGTACGCGGAAGCGCGAGCCGGTCTCACCTTCGAAATACAACACCGCGTCCACCATGTGCTCCAGCACGCGTGGTCCGGCGATGCCGCCCTCTTTCGTGACGTGTCCGACCAGGAACACGCAGGTGCCGGTTTCCTTTGCGAATCGCACCAGGCGCGCGGCCGATTCGCGCACTTGTGATACCGAGCCCGGCGCGGCGGTCAACGTCTCCGTCCAAATGGTCTGGATCGAATCGATCACCAACACGCGCGGTTTCTCGCTGATCGCGTGTTCCAAGATGCGTTCGACGCAGGTTTCTGCCAGGGCCTTGATCGGCTCGAGCAACAGCCCGAGCCGGTGTCCGCGCGCGGCGATCTGCGCCAGCGATTCCTCGCCGCTGACGTACAAGCCGGACAGGCGTTGGCCCAGCGCCGCCAGCGTCTGCAACAGCAAGGTGGACTTGCCGATGCCTGGATCGCCGCCGACCAGCACTACCGAACCTTCGACCAGACCCCCGCCCAGCACGCGATCGAGCTCGCCGATACGCACGAGATGCCGTCGTTCCATCTCACCGGCGATCTGGGTCAGCGGCTGTACGCTCGATGCGTCGACGCCAGCGTAACCTGCACCGCGCGCATTGCCCGCAGCGGATTTCGCCGGTTGCAGCACGAATTCCGACAACGTGTTCCACGCGCCGCAGGCCTCGCACTGGCCCTGCCACTTCGGATAGTCCGCGCCGCAATCGGCGCAGACGTAAGCGGTCTTGGTCTTGGCCATCAGTGCCCGTCCTCGGCGAACAACACGCGCCGCGTGACGCCGCAGGTCAGTTCGTAGGAAATCGTGCCGGCGTACTGCGCAACGATTTCCACGGGCAGTTTCGGTCCCCATAGTGTCACGACGTCGCCCAGGCGCGCGCCGGGCGCATTGCGCAGATCCAGCGTAATCAGGTCCATGGACACGCGACCGACGATCGATGCTTGCGCATCACCGACCAACACCGGCGTGCCGGAAGCTGCGCTGCGCGGATAGCCGTCGCCGTAACCGATCGCGGCGACGCCGACGGGCATATCTTCGGGACATTCGTAGGTCGAGCCATAACCGATGCGTTCGCCGCGTTTCACGCGATTGATCGCGATAAGCCGCGTGCTCAAGGTCATCGCGGCTTGGAAACCGAAATCCGCGCCGGTCTTGCCTTCCGCGACCGACAAGCCATAGAGCAAGCCGCCGACGCGCACCCAATCGCCGCGCGCCTGCGGCCAACCCAGCACACCGGCGGAATTGGACAACGCGCGTTCACCGGACAATTCGCGAGTCGCATTCTCAAAATTGGAAATCTGCCGCGCGGTGAAGTCGTTGTCGAATTCGTCGCTCGATGCGAAGTGTGTCATCAGCACGATGTCGGGATCGCTGCTCGGCAGCGCCTGCAACCGCTCGTACAGCTCTGCCGCGCGCTCGGCGGGAAATCCCAGTCGATGCATGCCGGTGTCGAGTTTCAGCCACACGCGCAGGCGCGGCGCGGTGGGTTCGGCTTCCAGCATTGCGAGTTGCGACTCGTGATGGATCACCGCTTCCAGATTCAACCGCCGCATCTCTGCGAGGTCGCTCGGCGCATCCGGCCCGCTCAGCACCACGATGCGGTTCCGGTGTCCGGCCGCGCGCAGGCGTAAGCCGTCGGCGATGGAGGCCACGCCAAACGCATCGGCATCCGCAAAGGCACGCGCGCAACGCTCCAGCCCATGTCCGTAGGCGTCTGCTTTCACCACCGCCATCACTTTCGCGCCTTGCGCGAGCGCGCGAATGTGCGCGAGATTGGCGCGCAAGGCATCGAGATGGATGGTCGCAACGGCGCTGCGTGCCACGCCGACTACTCCAATCGCCCGACGTAGGACTCCGGCGCGTAGTTCTCGAACTTGGTGTACTGGCCGAGGAAGGTGAGCTTCACCGTGTCGATCGGGCCGTTGCGCTGCTTGCCGATGATGATCTCGGCGATGCCCTTGTTGGGCGTTTCTTTGTCGTACACCTCTTCGCGATAAATGAAGAGGATCAGGTCGGCATCCTGTTCGATCGCGCCGGATTCGCGCAGGTCGCTCATCACCGGGCGCTTGTCGTTGCGCTGTTCCAGCGCGCGATTCAACTGCGAGAGCGCCACCACCGGCACCTTGAGTTCTTTGGCGAGCGCCTTTAGGTTGCGCGAGATTTCGGAAATTTCGGTGGCGCGGTTCTCCTTGTTGCCGGGCACCTGCATCAATTGCAGATAATCGATCACGATCATGCCGAGACCATGCTCGCGCGCCATGCGCCGCGCGCGCGAGCGCAACTCGCCGGGCGACAAAGCCGGCGTATCGTCGATGAAGATCTTCGACTCCGAGAGCAACGCGGTCGCCTGCGTCACACGCGGCCAATCTTCTTCCGCCAAATCGCCCGTGCGCAGATGTTGCTGATTGATGCGACCCAACGAGGAGATCAAACGGAACGCCAGTTGCGAGGCCGACATCTCCATCGAGAAGATCAGAACGCCTTTCTTGGCGCGTAGCGCGGCGGTCTCGGCCAGGTTCAACGCCAGCGCGGTCTTGCCCATCGAAGGACGCGCGGCCACGATCACCAGATCCTCGTTCTGTAAACCGGCGGTGAGATTGTCGAGGTCGGTGAAGCCGGTCGGCAGCCCGGTGATCTGGCCCTTGTTGGCGTAGCGTTGTTGCAGCAACGTCATCGCTTCGCGCAGCGCCTCGCGCATCGGCGCGTATTGCTTGCGACCGCGTGCACCGGCCTCCGCGATCTTGAACACGCGCTGCTCGGCGCTCTCGAGAATCTCTTCGGTGCGCCGGCCTTCCGGATTAAACCCGGACCCGGCGATGTCGCTGCCCGCTTCGATCAGCTGCCGCAGGATCGACTTGTCGCGCACGATATCGGCATACGCCGAAATGTTGGCTGCGCTGGGCGTGGCGTTGGCAAGTTCCACCAAGTAAGCCGCGCCACCGATCTGTTCGGACAGACCGTTACGCTCGAACCACTCGCCCAGCGTCACCGCGTCGCAGGGCTGCGCGCGCGCGGACAGATCTCCGATGGCGCGGAAGATCAACTGATGCTCGCGGCGGTAAAAATCTTCTTCCCGCACACGGTCGGCGACCTTGTCCCAGGCTTCGGGCACCAGCATCAGGCCGCCCAGCACGGACTGTTCCGCTTCGATCGAATGCGGCGGCACGCGCAGCGTATCGACGCGCGCGGCGGATTTGCGTTCGGGCAGGATGGCGCTCACGTCGCGCTGCGATCCCCTGGATTCGGCATGCGCGGCATGATACGCGCGTGCGTCTCAAGTGCCGATACAACAAAGCTGTGGAAATCTTGTTACTAGATCCGGCTCGCTCGCATCGCCATCGCTTGCTCAAATGTCGCCGACCCAAAGGGCCAGCATCACCGCCGTCGCTAAAAGCGACGGTAAAGCAACCATTGTCAGTTCTATTACTCGAACCTTTGGGCGCGGGGAAGGAAGCGCTCGGTATGCGGGGACAGCGAGTGCAACAGCGATGAGTGAAAGGAATCCCGCAATGATGAGCGCGAAAAAATAGATGCCGAGAATCGGCAGACCGCAGACAAAGCCGTGAGCTTTCCGTTGCGCTGCTGCATCAGTATTCCCGGCAAAATACGCCTAGAGCGGAGCGCCGACGAATGCAAGAGCGGTGAGGCACAACGAAATGCCACGCTTCATGAGTTCTCCTCCCATGCATGAACCGGCGCCAATTTAACAGCGCAGGCCATGGATGGCCGTCTCGAAGCGAGCTTCCGCGTGCGCGGGAAAGGCGCGACTGTTTAGCACAGGGACGTGCGAGTTCGCGCCGGCGGGCGCCCGGCGAGAAGCGCAGGGCAGTCGAGCCAACCGGACGTTGGCGAGACCGTCATGCCGGCGCAATGGTTTTGGCTACTTTTGCCGAAACAAAAGTAGCCCGCTC
>JAJPID010000012.1 GCA_021324945.1 Lysobacterales bacterium
CTGCCGCTATATTTGACCGTCTGATTGATGCGGGGTGGAGCAGTCTGGCAGCTCGTCGGGCTCATAACCCGAAGGTCGCAGGTTCAAATCCTGCCCCCGCTACCAGAATTGACGGCAAGCGGTTTCGATACGAGGCACGCTTGTCGAGTTCGCACGGACGCGGACCGCCGAAGAGAGGAAGGACAACGGCGAACTACGGAATGGGCCTCGTGCCCATTTTTCGTTTCTGGAGCTTGAGCAGAGCGAAGCAAGACCAGCATGGATTCCGGGTTTCGCGCTGTGCGCGGCCCCGTAATGACAGGAGAGATCGAAGGCGAATGGATGTGCAGGCGCTCGCGCAGCGGTTGGCACCGGCTCTGGACGAACTGGGGTTGGAATGTCTCGGCATCGAATGGGTGCCAGGTCGCGGCGAGAGCTTGTTGCGCCTGTACATCGATCGCGAAGGCGAACAACCGGTGACGGTTGACGATTGCGAAGCCGCCAGTCGCGAGATCTCCGCGCTGCTCGACGTGGACGATCCGATTGCCGGTCATTACGTGCTGGAAGTGTCTTCGCCGGGCATCGACCGTCCGCTGTTCAACGCCGAACAGTTCGGACGTTTCATCGGCGAGGAGGCGAAGGTGATATTGAAGTTGCCGCGCGATGGACGCCGCAGGTTGCGCGGCCGGATCGTCGAAGTGCGAGGCGATGCGATCAGGATGCAGGTCGATGACGCGATGTTCGATCTGCAACACGACGAAATCGAAAGTGCGCGGCTGGTGCCGGATTGGGCGGCATTGGGCTACACGCCGAAACCGAAGCCTGGAAAGGGCAAACACAAGAATTGATAGAGAAAGACCTTGGGTTCCGGCGTTCGCCGGAATGACAAGAAACGAGACGCCACGACTTTTCAGCTCCCTTGAGTCAAGGAGGCTGATCAACAGAGCGAAGCGATGTTGATCGAGGTTGTGGAGGCATGAAAGTGGTGAGCGAAACGAAAGCGCTCATTCGCGGAATTGAAAGGTGCCGAATGACCGGCAGTTGCTAAAACTCATCCAGTGAGCGATGAGTTTTACGGAGAGAAGTGATGAACCGTGATCTTTTAATGGTCGTCGATGCGGTTGCGAATGAGAAGGGCGTGCCGCGCGAGGTGATCTTCGAGGCGATCGAGGCCGCGCTCGCGACCGCCGCGAAGAAGCGCTACCCCGGCGAGGAGCCGAACGTCCGCGTCAGCATCGACCGCGAGAGCGGCGACTACGAAACATTCCGCCGCTGGGAAGTGATCGCCGACGACGGCGAGATGGAATCGCCGGATTTCCAGTTGCGCCTGATGGATGCGCTGGACGAAAAATCCGATTCCCAGGTCGGTGACTACATCGAGCAGCAGATCGAGAATCCGGAATTCGGCCGCATCACGGCGCAGGCCGCCAAGCAGGTCATCGTGCAGCGCATCCGCGAGGCCGAGCGCGCGCAAGTCGTGGACGCGTTCAAGGATCGCGTCGGCGAGTTGGTCACTGGCGTGGTCAAGCGCGTCGAGCGCGGCAACATCTACATCGATCTCGGCGGCAACGCGGAGGGTTTCATCCCGCGCGACAAAGCCATCCCGCGTGAATCCACGCGCGTGGGCGATCGCGTGCGCGGTTATCTGTTCGAGGTGCGTTCTGAAGTGCGCGGCCCGCAATTGTTCGTCTCGCGCACTGCGCCTGAATTCATGATGGAGCTGTTCAAGATCGAGGTGCCGGAAGTCGGCCAGGGTCTGGTCGAGATCAAGGCCTGCGCGCGCGATCCGGGCGACCGCGCCAAGATTGCGGTGCTGGCGCACGATAACCGCACCGATCCGATCGGCGCCTGCATCGGCATGCGCGGTTCGCGCGTGCAGGCGGTTTCGAACGAGTTGAACGGCGAGCGCATCGACATCGTGCTGTGGAGCGACGCGCCCGCGCAGTTCGTGATCAACGCGATGGCGCCGGCGGAAGTGCAGTCGATCATCGTCGACGAGGACAAGCACTCGATGGACATCGCGGTGGCCGAAGACAAGCTCAGTCAAGCCATCGGCCGGGGTGGTCAGAACGTCCGCCTCGCCAGCAAACTGACCGGCTGGGATCTCAAGGTGATGACGCAGGATCAGGTCGCCGCCAAGACCGAAGCCGAGCAGGAAGCTGCGCGGCAGTTGTTCATGGACAAGTTGGAAGTGGATCAGGAGATCGCCAACATCCTGGTGCAGGAGGGTTTCTCCACGGTCGAGGAAATCGCCTACGTGCCGACCGGCGAACTGCTGGCGGTGGAGGGTTTCGACGAGGACATCGTCGAGGAATTGCGCGCCCGCGCGAAGGACGCGTTACTCACTGAGGCGCTGGCCGTCGAGGAAGATCTCGATGAGCACAAGCCTTCGGAGGAATTGCTGGCGCTGGAAGGCATGGACGAAGAAACCGCCTATGCGCTGGCCGAGCGCGAGATCACCACGGTGGACGATCTGGCCGACCAGGCGGTCGATGACCTGATCGACATCGAAGGCATGGATGAGGAGCGCGCCGCCGCGCTGATCATGGCTGCGCGCGCGCCGATGCTTGAGCGGATGCAGCAGCAAGCAGGTTGAAAAGCCGGCCCCTGACCGGAGAACAGAATGTCCGATGTAACCATCAAGCAACTCGCCGGCGTGCTCGGCATGACCGAAGACAAGCTGCTCGCGCAGCTTGCCGAAGCCGGCATGCCGTTCAAGAGTCCCGATCAGGTGATCAGCAGCACCGAGAAGGTGAAACTGCTGGGCTTTCTGCGCCGCACGCATGGCAAGCGCGAGGACGGCGAGCGCGCGGCAGAATCCACACCGCGCCAGATCACGCTTAAACGCCGCAAGATCAGCGAGATCACCGTCGGCGGCGGCCGCGGCGCCTCCGCGAAAACCGTCAACGTGGAAGTGCGCGCCAAGCGCACCTACGTCAAGCGCAGCGTGATCGCCGAGGAAGCCAATGCCGATGCCGAGCGCGAGGAAGCGCGCCGCCGTCTGGCCGAATCGCAGGAACAGCGTGAGCGCGAGGAAGCCGAGCGCGCCGAACAGGATCGCCGCCGCCAAGAAGAGCAGGCGAAATTGCAGGCCGCCGAGGAAGAACGCAGACGCGCCGAGGAGGAACGCGCGCGTGCCGAAGCCGAGGCCGCATTGCTCGCGGTCAACGGCGGAGCGGCGGTGGAAGTGTCCGTAGCGGCACCCGCGCGCAAACATGAGCCCAAGCCCACGCGCGCGAAAGAGGAAGCGGCACCTGCGCACAAGCACAAGCGCCATGGTTCGCATCGCATGCGCGACGAGGGCGATGAAGACGCGCTGAAGATCACACGCTATGTCGGCGGCGAGTTGCATCTCACCGAGGCCGAGCGCGCGCGCCGTTCCACGCGCAAGAAACCGAAGCAGAAGATCGATCTCTCGCAGCTGACGTCGCAACACGGATTTTCCAAGCCCACCGCGCCGGTCACGCGCGAAATCGCGATCGGAGATTCCATCGTGGTCGCCGATCTCGCGCAGAAGATGGCAGTGAAGGGTTCGGACGTGGTGAAGGCGCTGTTCAAGATGGGCGTGATGGCGACCATCAACCAAGTGATCGACCACGACACCGCCGCGCTCGTTGTCGAAGAACTTGGCCACAAGGCGGTGCGCGCGGAAGAAAAGACCGCCGAAACCGCGCTGGCTGCACACACCGAGGCCGAAGGCGAACGCGCCTCGCGGCCGCCGGTGGTCACCATCATGGGCCACGTCGATCACGGCAAGACTTCGCTGCTCGATTACATCCGCCGCACCAAAGTGGCCGCGGGCGAGGCCGGCGGCATCACCCAGCACATCGGCGCCTATCACGTGACCACGCCGAAGGGCGTGATCACCTTCCTCGACACGCCAGGCCACGCCGCGTTCACTTCCATGCGCGCGCGCGGGGCGCAGTCCACCGACATCGTGGTCCTGGTGGTCGCGGCCGACGATGGCGTGATGCCGCAGACGGTGGAAGCGATCCAGCACGCGCGCGCAGCGCACGTGCCGATGATCGTCGCGGTCAACAAGATGGACAAGCCCGATGCCAATCCCGACACCGTGCGCAACGGATTGATGCAGCACGAAGTGGTGCCCGAAGACTTGGGCGGCGACACGCAGTTCGTAGCCGTTTCCGCAAAGACCGGACAAGGCGTGGACGAATTGCTGGACGCGATCACGGTGCAAGCGGAGGTGATGGAGCTGAAGGCCGTGCCGACCGGCCGCGCCTCGGGCGTGGTGATCGAGTCCAGTCTGGACAAGGGTCGCGGCCCGGTGGCGACAGTGCTGGTGCAGAACGGCGAACTGAAGCGCGGCGACTACGTGGTCTGCGGCGTGCAGATGGGCCGCGTGCGCGCGCTGTTCAACGAGAACGGCCAGCAGGTCGAAAGCGCGGGACCGTCCATACCGGTGCAGATGCTGGGGCTCTCCGGCGTGCCGGAAGCGGGGGATGAGTTCGTGGTTGTTGCCGACGAACGCCTGGCGAAGGACGTGGTCTCAGAGCGCGAAGCCAAGCGCCGCGAACAGCGCCTGGTCACGCGCACCAACACGCTGGAAGACGTGATGGCGCAGATGGGCAAGGGCGAAGGCCAGCAGACCTTGAACGTGGTGATCAAGGCCGACGTGCAGGGCTCCGCCGAGGCGTTGCGCCAGTCGCTCACCGACATCAGCAACGATCTGGTGAAGGTCAACGTGATCGCTTCGGGCGTCGGCGGCATCACCGAGTCCGATGCCACGCTCGCCGCCGCGTCGAAGGCGCTGATCATCGGCTTCAACGTGCGCGCCGATGCCTCCGCGCGCAAGATCATCGAAGCCAATGGCCTGGATCTGCGCTACTTCTCGATCATCTATGACGTGATCGATCAGGTGAAGCAGGCGGCGAGCGGCCTGCTCGGAACCGAAGTGCGCGAGGACATTCTCGGCACGGCCGAAGTGCGCGACGTGTTCCGCTCGTCCAAATTCGGCGCGATCGCCGGCTGCATGGTGGTCGAGGGCGTGGTGCGTCGGCACAAGCCGATCCGCGTGCTGCGCGACAACGTGGTGATCTTCGAGGGCGAACTGGAATCGCTGCGCCGCTTCAAGGATAACGTGGACGAAGTGCGCAACGGCATGGAATGCGGCATCGGCGTCAAGCAGTACAACGACGTCAAGCCGGGCGACAAGGTCGAGTGTTTCGAGCGCGTCGAGGTGGCCAGAACCTTGTGAAATGCGTGAGTGGTGAGTAGATCTGGCGCGATGGCTTCTTCGACTCACAACTCACAACTGATCTGGATCAGGCTCATCGCATGCCCCACGCCTTCTCCCGCACCGATCGCATCAACGCCGAGCTCCGCCGCGAGCTCGGCGTGCTGGTGCATGAACTGGTGCGAGATCATGCGCTGCCGCAGGCTAGCGTCAGCGATGTCGAGGTGACGCGTGATCTGGAAGTCGCGACGGTTTGGGTGACCGCCTTGCAACCCGAGCGTTCCGCCGAAGTGGTGAAAGCGTTGAAGGAAGCGGCAAAAGACCTGCGCCGCGAGCTGGCGCACTCGATGCGCATGCGGCGCGTGCCGGAATTGCGCTTCAAATACGACGATTCGGTGGACAAGGGCGAGCGGATCGACGCGTTGTTGCGCAACGACGGACTTCAGAGCGAAGACCGGTAGCGAGTGAAGGCGCGAGACGAACATCTCCTTCCTCTTGAAGAGGGGAGCTTCAAAGCGGCTTCGGCCAGGCGATCCGTTACGGGCATTCTCCTGCTCGACAAACCACAAGGCATTACTTCAAACCGGGCGCTGCAAATCGCGAAGCGATTGTTCCGCGCGGACAAGGCTGGCCACAGCGGCAGCCTCGATCCGCTCGCCACCGGGTTGCTGCCGGTCTGCTTCGGCGAGGCGACCAAGATTGCCGGTTACCTGCTTGGCTCGCGCAAGGCTTACGAAGCAGAATGCAAGCTCGGGGTCAGCACGAATACAGATGATGCCGAAGGTACTGTCACGAGCGAGCGTGAAGTACCGCCGCTCGACGACGAGTCGATTTGCGCGCAACTTGCGAAGCTCACCGGCCGCATCACGCAAATTCCGCCGGTGTATTCCGCGCTGAAGCAGCAAGGCGTGGCGCTCTACAAACGTGCCCGACGCGGCGAGCAGGTTTCCGCCCCGCCGCGCGAGGTGGAAGTCCATCGCCTCGAATTGCTCACGCGACTGGATGACAATCGCTTGCGTTTGCATATCGAATGTGGATCAGGCACTTACATCAGAAGTCTCGTGCGGGATCTAGGCGAGGCGTTAGGTTGCGGCGCATATCTGACGGCACTCCGGAGGCTGTGGGTCGAGCCATTCAAATCGCCGCGGATGCACACGCTGGATCAACTCGAATCCCTGCAAGCCGAGCGCGGTGCGGTGGGACTCGATGAATGTCTGCTGCCTATCGAAGCCGGGCTGGCCAACTGGCCGGTCTTGCCGGCCGCTTCCAGCGCTCTGGATGCGCTGGCGCACGGTCAGCGGATCGCAACGGATACCACCCCCGGTCGATACCGGGTTCATGCCGCGGATGGCCAATTGCTGGCGTTGGTCGAGACGGATGGCCGCGAAGCATGGGTGCTGCGTGGTTTCTCTCACGCAGGTTAGCAAACCCGTCCTGTCGGCGCTTGGCGCGTCCCTCCCGTGCGCGGGGTGGGGTCGAATGCGCGAGCTTGGCAAGGAAAGGCAAACGCGCAGGACTTGGCAGGATGAGAGGGGGAGTCGCTGCGCTTGTTGCCAAGCGCTTGTGCCGGTTAGAATATCCGGCTTGACCACGCGGCTTTCACAGCCGTTACCCCACCGCGGCGTCGGCTTGTGCAAGGGTTTTGTAGTGCGCGTTCGAGCGCGCGCGTTCTCACGTCGAACAAATCCCTTTCACAAGCCTCGCGCCGGTTAATCAGGAACGAGAAACAACATGTCGCTTTCCACCGAACAAACCAGCAAGGTCATCGCCGATTATCGTCGCGCGCCGACCGACACCGGCTCGCCAGAAGTGCAGATCGCGCTGCTGTCCGCGCGCATTGAGCATCTCTCGCAGCATTTCACCAGCCACGCCAAGGATCACCATTCTCGCCGCGGTCTGCTGAAGATGGTGAACCAGCGCCGCCGCCTGCTGAATTATCTCAAGGCGAAGGATGCCGAGCGCTATCAATCGCTGATCGGCAAACTCGGCTTGCGGCGGTAATCGACATGGCGAAAATCACCAAGAAGTTTCAATACGGCCAGCACGAAGTCACGCTGGAAACCGGCGAGATCGCCAAGCAGGCCTCTGGCTCGGTAATCGTCAGCGTCGACGGCACGGTTGTGCTGGTCACTGCAGTCGCCGCCGCCAAGCCGCGCGAAGGGCAGGATTTCTTCCCGCTCACCGTCGATTATCAGGAGAAGTTCTATTCGGCGGGGCGTATTCCCGGCGGCTTCTTCAAGCGCGAAGGCCGCCCGACCGAAAAGGAAACGCTCACCTCCCGACTGATCGATCGCCCGGTGCGTCCGCTGTTCCCCGAGGAATATAAGAACGAAGTGCAGGTGATCGCCACCGTCGTCTCTTTGAATCCCGAAGTGGACGGCGACATCCCGGCAATGATCGGCGCATCGGCCGCATTGAGCCTCGCCGGCATTCCGTTCAAGGGTCCGATCGGCGCCGCGCGCGTCGGTTACATCAACAATCAGTACGTGTTGAATCCGACCAGGACGCAGTTGAAGGATTCCGCGCTGGATCTGGTCGTCGCCGGCACCGCCAACGCCGTGCTGATGGTCGAATCCGAAGCCAAGCTGCTGTCCGAAGACGTGATGCTCGGCGCCGTGATGTTCGGGCATCGCGAGATGCGATCAGTCATCAATGCGATCAACGAACTCACCCTCGAGGCAGGCACCAAGCCATCTGCATGGACGCCGCCGCCGCGCAACGAGGCGATGATCGCCGCGTTGAAAGACGCCGTCGGCCACCGCCTGGTCGAAGCCTTCCAGATTCGCGACAAGCTGCAACGCCGCGACGCGATCGCCGCGATCAAGCAGGACGTGATGCAGCAACTCGCCGGCCGCGCTGAAGCCGAAAAGTGGAACGCCGCCGAACTCGCCAAGGAATTCGGCGAACTGGAATATCGCACGCTGCGCGATGGCGTGCTCTCGAGCAAGGTGCGCATTGACGGCCGCGCGCTGGACACGGTGCGCCCGATCACCGCGCGCGTCGGTGTGCTGCCACGCACGCACGGCTCGGCGCTGTTCACTCGCGGCGAGACGCAGGCGCTGGTCACCGTCACGCTCGGCACCGCGCGCGACGCCCAGATCATCGACGCGCCGGAAGGCGAATCGAAGGATACCTTCCTGTTCCATTACAACTTCCCGCCGTATTCAGTGGGCGAGGCCGGCCGCATGGCGGGCCCCAAGCGCCGCGAGATCGGTCACGGCCGCCTTGCGCGCCGTGGCGTGCAGGCCGTCAAGCCGAGCATGGAACAATTTCCGTACGTGGTGCGAGTGGTTTCGGAGATCACCGAATCCAACGGTTCCTCCTCGATGGCTTCGGTGTGCGGTTCTTCTCTGGCGATGATGGATGCAGGCGTGCCGCTGACCGCGCCGGTCGCCGGCATCGCAATGGGTCTGGTGAAGGAAGGCGATCAGTTCGTCGTGCTCTCCGACATCCTCGGCGACGAGGATCACCTGGGCGACATGGATTTCAAGGTGGCCGGCACCGAGCAGGGGGTGTCCGCGTTGCAGATGGACATCAAGATCGATGGCATCACCGAGGAGATCATGCGCACGGCGCTGGATCAGGCCAAACGCGGACGCCTGCACATCCTCGGCGAGATGGCCAAGGCGCTCAGCGCGCCGCGCGGCGAGATGAGCGAATACGCGCCGCGCCTGCTCACCATCAAGATTCATCCGGACAAGATCCGCGAAGTGATCGGCAAGGGTGGCGCGACCATCCGCTCGATCACCGAGGAAACCGGCACCACCATCGACATCGGCGACGACGGCACGGTGGTGATCGCCTCGGTCAATCGCGAAGCCGCCGATGCCGCAAAGAAGCGCATCGAGCAGATCGTCTCCGACGTCGAGCCCGGCCGCATCTACGAGGGCAAGGTCGTCAAGCTGATGGACTTCGGTGCGTTCGTCACCATCCTGCCCGGCAAGGACGGCTTGGTGCACGTCTCGCAGATTTCCAACGAGCGCGTCGAGAAGGTATCCGACAAGCTCAAGGAAGGCGACATCGTCAAGGTCAAGGTGCTGGAAGTGGACAAGCAAGGCCGCATCCGCCTGTCCATGAAAGCCGTGACCGAAGACGAGGCGAAGGCTGCGGGTGGGGCGGCGGCGTAGCCGTAATTCGTCATTCCGGTGAAAGCCGGAATCCAGTTCTTGCTTCAACGAAACGGGCCGCAAGGCCCGTTTCGCTTTTGTAGATTCGCCCTCTTCGCCAATTCGTCGTGTACTTGATTTTATTCGGTAATAAGAGACATAGTTATTCTCATACACTACATGGCGCCATACGAATAGTGCCGCGCCGCCGTGAATTGCCGCGATGCAAAGTGCCGCCGATCGGTGTATGGTGGCTGCCGGGGTTTATGGGGAAAGTCCCGTGAAGAGAAGTTTTCGAGCGCTGCTCGTGACCTTGCTGCTGTGCCTGGTTGGTACTGCGCAAGCGCGCACGTCGAGCGCAGGCGCCGGACATCATCCCGATCCGGAATTGGCGCCTCTCCGCCTGCTGCTGCAGGAACCTGAGAGCAAAATTGATCTCGCCATTGCCAAGCTCACGATCGACCGGATGATTGATCCGATGGTCGATTACAAGGCAACCCTGAAGGAACTGCACGAGCTCGCAAACGGAATCAAGGTGCGGTTCCCAAACGGCTCATCCAACGATGCCAAGCTGGAGCTTTTGGTCACTTCGCTGGCGCTCCCCGGCGCCTGGAACGGTGATCGGCCTTTCAGCTACGACTTGAACGATCCATTCGGCAAGAATCTGCGCAACAAGCTGCTCTCAACGTATCTGGCAACCCGCAAGGGGAACTGCGTTTCCATGCCGGAACTGCTGGTGATATTGGGGCAAAAGCTCGGCCTAGACATTACGCTCGCGGAAGCGCCGGAGCACCTATTGGCAAAGTATCGAAACGATCGAGGCGTTTGGGTCAATATCGAGGCGACCAGCTTCGGCACGAAGAGCGATGCCGGCTATCAACACGATCTGGACATCTCACCCAAAGCATTGGCAAACGGCATTTACTTGCGCCCGCTCAGCAAGCGCGAGTCGATTGCGGCCATGATGGACACCTTGATGGAGTTCTATAAGGCGCAGGGGCAGCAAGAACGCACGATTGCCGTTGCTGATTTGGCGTTGCAGACCGACCCGAAAGATGTGGAAGCGATGCTGCAAAAGGGCAGCGCCTACTTTCATCTAATCAAGCAGCGTTATATGGCGAAATACCCGTCGCCAGCATTGATTCCAGCTTCGCAGCGCCAGGATTATGGAAACCTGAGCCGCCAGAATGACTACTGGTTCGCCCAGGCTGAAGCATTGGGCTGGACGCAGCCGACACCAGCGCAGGACGCGCAGTATTTGCAAACTGTGCAACGAGCCAAGAGCGGGCAGTGAGGAGAACACACATGATGCTCAAATCAGCAGGTGCATTCGCAGCTTTTTTGCTTGTGACGTGCAGCAGCACCGCGTCGGCGCGCTACATCGAATCTGATCCGATTGGTTTAGCAGGTGGAATCAACACCTACGTTTACGCGGGCAACAACCCGGTAAGTAATATTGATCCAACTGGCTTGCGCTGCGTTCCGGGCGTGGGATGCTGGACAACTCCTGACGAAGCAAACCTAGCCAACAGTGGGCAATATGCAGCGTACTATGCGCTCGCTTGTTCTGGCGGTGACTCATATGCTTGTTTTGCCGGGCACGTGGCTGCCGATGACAATATCTGGGGAGCACTTGCTACGGACCGTTTGATTCAGGCAATAAATGACCTCGGCGAAAAGAACAAGCAGTGTGAAGATACAAACGCCATTCTTGACAAAGTAAGGAAAGATTTGGCGCAAGCCTACGCGAACTATCTCCCCAATTCCGAACAGTCAGCGCAATGGCCAACTGCGATGGGAGTGGCTCAATTGCACTGGGGCGTATTTGGACAATTTGGATTACCACCTAGTACGTTTGGCGGCACTCCATTTGGTGTGACGGTTGGGCCCGTCTTGCCGGGGATCTGGTGCCCGAATTGTCGATGAGGGGAAACGACATGCGTCCGCTTACCAGCATGGGCGCCGCATGGGCGGCATCCGTGAGCGTAGCATTTCTAGGCGGCTGCGCTTATGCGATGGTGCTAATGCATGCAACTCCTTTCCACGGCACAACCGATGGAGAGACTTGGAAGGTCTTGCTGTTCATCGGCGGAGCCACGGCAATCGCGGCGGCCATAATTGCAGCGATTGCCATGCTTTTTATGGCATGGCCGATTCATCTCTTGTTGCTTAAATCGAGACGAACCTCAAGCATCCATTATTCCGCTGCCGGCTTAATAATGTCTCTTATTATACTGGTGATCCTTGTTGGCCTGCAGGCGGCATTTGAACCGCTAGCGATTCACGGCGATTACATTTTTGAAATTTTAATAGTATTGATCACCGGCCCTGTAGCGATGCTTGTCTTCCATCTGACCCTCCAGCAACACCGGAGGTCGTGACAATCGGGATGGTGATCAATACAGTCGACGACCCCCATTTCAGCCATGTGGCTTGGGGAATCGAAGAAACGATGTGCCTCCTCCTGCGGACAGGTCTTAGCAGCACGCCCAGCCGGCGCATGCGCGGCTGAACTGGTGATGCATCGGGGCGGCAGCGTGCTCTTTCGTTCCGCCACAAAACGGCTAGACTCGCCCTGACGCCGGCATGACCCGGCGCCGGGAGGATGCGATGCAGCCGACCGATATCCGCAATCCCGCCTATTTCCACAAGGTGGTGGATTGCCAGTGGGCGTGCCCGGCGCACACGCCGGTGCCGGAATACATCCGCCTGATCGCGGCCGGCCGCTACGACGACGCTTATCAGGTCAACTGGGATTCCAACGTCTTCCCCGGCATCCTCGGCCGCACCTGCGACCGCCCCTGCGAGCCGGCTTGCCGACGAGGGCGCGTCGAGGAAAGCAATGGCGAGAAACCGGAACCGGTGGCGATCTGCCGCCTGAAACGCGTCTGCGCGGACAACAAGCGTGCGGATATCGGCGCGCGACTGCTCGCGCGGTTGCCCGAACGCACTGCGGGCGCGGAGCGTTTTCGCATCGCCTGCGTCGGCGCGGGCCCGGCATCGCTCACCGTTGCGCGCGATCTGGCGCCGCTGGGATACCAGATCACGATTTTCGAGGCCGACGCGAAAGGCGGTGGCTTCATGCGCACGCAGGTGCCGCGCTTCCGTTTGCCCGAAGCGGTAATCGACGAAGAAGTCGGCTACGTCCTCGATCTCGGCGTGCGGTTCGTCGGCAATCGCCGCATCGAATCCTTGCGCCCATTGCTCGACGACTACGATGCGGTGTTCGTCGGCTGCGGCGCGCCGCGCGGGCGCGATCTGAAAATCCCCGGCCGCGACGAAGTGGCGGCGAAGGCGCATCTCGGCATCGACTGGCTGGCATCGGTCTATTTCGGCCACGTCACCCGCATCGGCAAGCGCGTGATCGTGCTGGGCGGAGGCAATACCGCGATGGACTGCTGCCGCTCATCGCGCCGTCTGGGCGGCGACGACGTGAAGGTGATCGTGCGCTCCGGCTACGAGGAGATGAAGGCGAGTCCTTGGGAAAAGGAAGACGCCGAGCATGAGGGCGTGCAAATCCTCAATTGGCTCAATCCGAAAGCCTTCCTGCACGACCACGGCAAACTCACCGGTGTGGTGTTCGAGAAAACGCGCTCGGAAACCGATGCGCGCGGCAAGCGCAAACTGGTGCCGACCGGCGAGCCGGATATCACCTTCGAATGCGATGAGGTGCTGATTGCGGTCGGGCAGGAGAACGCCTTCCCGTGGATCGAGCGCGATCTCGGTATCGAGTTCGACGAATGGGGCATGCCGAAGCTGGACAAGATCACGATGCAATCCACATTGCCGAAAGTTTTCTTTGGCGGCGATGCGGCGTTTGGGCCGAAAAACATCATCTGGGCGGTCGAGCACGGCCATCAGGCTGCGATTTCGATCCACCGCATGCTGCAGGGCGAAGACGTGCACGATCGTCCGCCGCCGATGGCGAATCTCGTCTCGCAGAAGATGGGTATCCACGAATGGAGCTACGACAACGCGATCTCGCCCGACGAACGCTATGTCGTGCCGTGGGCGCCGAAGGAGCAGACGCTCACCAACATCAGGCAGGAAGTGGAACTGGGCTTCGACGCGGAAACCGCCTGGAAGGAAACACAGCGGTGCCTCAACTGTGATGTGCAGACGGTGTTCACCGAAAACGTCTGCATCGAATGCGACGCCTGCGTGGATATCTGCCCCATGGATTGCATCAGCTTCACAGTGAACGGCGACGAGGCCGATCTGCGCACGCGCCTGACCGCGCCTGCCTTGAACACGCAGCAGGATCTGTACGTCTCCGGCACATTGAAAACCGGCCGTGTGATGGTGAAGGACGAAGACGTCTGCCTGCACTGCGGCCTGTGCGCGGAACGCTGCCCCACCGGCGCGTGGGACATGCGCAAGTTCCTGCTGCTGGAAACGCACGCGGGGGTGGGCGAGTGCGAAGCCGAAAAGGTGGCGGCATGAAGTCGATCGAAGCCATCAACGACTTCGTCGTCAAGTTCGCCAACGTCAACGGTTCAGGCTCGGCATCGGCGAACGAGCTGTTCGCCAAGTCCATCCTGCGCATGGGCGTACCGGTCTCTCCGCGCAACATTTTTCCGTCCAACATCCAGGGCCTGCCGACCTGGTACGAAGTGCGCGTGTCGGAAGCCGGCTGGCTCGGGCGACGTGGCGGCGTGGACCTGATGGTCGCGATGAATCCACAGACGTGGGATGAAGACGTTGCGGAAATCGAAGCGGGCGGTTATCTGTTCTATGACAATACCAAGTCGTTGCCCAAATCGAAATTCCGCGATGACGTCACCGCGATCGGCGTGCCGCTGACGCAGATCTGCAATGCGACGTACACCGACGCGCGCCAGCGCCAGTTGTTCAAGAACATCATGTATCTCGGCGCGCTGTCGGTGCTGTTGGGGCTGGAGCGCGACACGATCGTCAAGCTGATCGGCGAACAGTACAAGGGCAAGGAGGCGCTGCTGCAACCCAACGTGCACGCGCTCGATCTGGGCCGCGAGTACGCCGAGCAGAACCTGCAACCGATCGGCCTGCGCGTCGAGCGCCGCGATGCAGTGGGTGACCGCATCTTCGCCGAAGGCAATGCCGCGGCAGCGCTGGGAATGGTCTACGGCGGCGCAACCGTGTGCGCGTGGTATCCGATCACGCCTTCTTCGTCGCTGGCCGAAGCGTTTCAGAAATACTGCGCGAAGTTTCGCGTCGATCCGGAGACCGGCAAGCACCATTACGCGGTGGTGCAAGCCGAGGACGAGATCGCCTCGATCGGTATCGTGGTGGGTGCGGGTTGGAACGGCGCGCGTGCGTTCACCGCCACCGCCGGGCCGGGCATCTCGCTGATGAACGAGTTCATCGGGCTGGCCTATTTCGCCGAAATTCCGGTCACGATCGTGGACGTGCAGCGCGGCGGACCATCCACCGGCATGCCCACGCGTACGCAACAATCCGACGTGCTGCTGTGCGCGCACGCTTCGCACGGCGACACGCAGCACGTGCTGCTGTTTCCGGAAGATCCGCACGAGTGTTTCGAATTCGCCGCGTCCGCGCTCGATTTCGCCGACCGTCTGCAGACGCCGGTATTCGTGATGAGCGACCTCGACATCGGCATGAACCACCGGTTGTGTAAGCCATTTCAATGGGACGACTCGCGCCGCTACGACCGCGGCAAGGTGTTGAGCGCCGAACAACTGCAAGCGGGCGTGCCGTTTGGCCGCTACCGCGACGTGGACAATGATGGCATACCGTACCGCACGTATCCCGGCACGCACCCCACGCGCGGCAGCTTCTTCACGCGCGGCACCAGCAAGAACACCGACGCCAAGTATTCAGAGAAGGGTGAGGATTACGTCGAGAACATGCAGCGGCTGAAGCGCAAGTTCGAGACGGCGAAATCCCTGCTGCCGCAGCCGGTCGTGCAGGCTGCGAAAGCGAAAGCCGTGCATGGTGCGATCTATTTCGGTTCGACTTCGCCCGCGATGGCCGAAGCGGTTTCGATCCTGGACGGCGACGGCCTGCATCTGGATACCCTGCGCGTGCGCGCCTACCCGTTCGCCGATTCGGTAAAGGAATTCGTGGCCGTGCACGAGTCGGTGTTCGTGGTCGAGCAGAACCGCGACGCGCAACTGCGCACCTTGCTGATCGAACAATTCGACCTCGATCCCGCGCGGCTGATCCCGATCCTGCACTACGACGGCACGCCGATCACCGCGCGTTTCATCGCCGGCACGATCAGCAAGCATCTGGATGCGGCGAAGGTGTTGCCGATCAGGGATGGCAAGGTAGCATAAGCAAATGGCTACATGACGAGAAGGTTATGGGGACGGATCAGAAATCGACGCTAATACATATGGATATGCGAGGGCCATCGCGTCCGGCAGACTGCTTTGACTGCATCGTTGCATTCCCAACCGCGGTCGAAAAAATGCGTGCCATGGGAGGCGGATTTGATCTCATGCAAGATATGCTTTCAGGTGCACAGGCAGCTTTCGGAGAGTTGAAAAGCTCCGACAAAAATGGATTGTTGTTCGTTGCCTCTGCTTCACAGGATCTTCTCTACCGTTACATTGCGCAGCTTACTATACTGGATGAGTACACAAGAGTATATTGTTCATCGGTTGTTCGTTATTTTTTCCGTCAATTATCCAAACATCACATTCGAACCTTTTATATCCTCGATAACACTCTTAGAGAGGATCGGTTCCAGGCAATCTTGGAATTATTCGAGCTGGCTGGGATTGTGGTCGTTACGCCACGCCGTGATGGCGTTACTTGGAAAGACTTGGCCGCGAGACTGCGGGATGGTTTGAGGAATGAGGGCCATGTTGCCTACATTGAACCCGATGCTCAAGTAAATCACTTGGATGCTGCTCGCCAGTTTGCCAAAGAATTGCTGTGTATTGCTACATTCCGTAATCTCGCTCCGGATGACCCGGAACACAGCATCATCAATTTTCAAATTGATGCAAACTGATCATGGAAGCATGGACAAAGCAGTGTCCTCGCTGACACTGCAACAGGCCAATAAAATCGTTGATCGAATCTCTCAGTTGGCCCAAAATGGCCGTTCTCTGAGGCCGGTAATCGTTTCCGAGGTTGGTGCGAGTAACGTTGCTCAGGCTTTGGCTGCCTTGTATCTGGTCACGGCTCAAACATTCCAAACGTCGGTAATCGACAACTCAAGTAAAAACCATGAAATCTTGTCGAGCTTCATTCGTGCTGCGGATGGAATCGGAATGTGGATAGCTACGCAATTCCGATTAGATGATAAGTCAGAGCACGTGCTTGGCGTCGATGAGAGCGTGAGAGATTCGGAAATCATAGAATCTTTTGTCGAGTTTTTACGATCGTTAGACCCTAGGGCAGATGATTACTGGAGTCGCGTTCGTTTGCGCATCAGTACTTAACCATACATTTTAGTGGACGTTTATTTTATAGCTTAGCTTCGTGCGATAGAAGTTCAGAGATATACGCATGACCTACCTCGCCAAACCCAAGCTGCACCATCCCTCGCTCACGAAGAACCGTGTCGGCTACACGCGCCGCGATTACGAAGGCGCAGTGAGCACGTTGTGCGCGGGCTGTGGGCACGATTCGATTTCCGCGGCGATCATCCAGGCCTGCTGGGAGCTGGACATCGAGCCGCATCGCGTGGCCAAGCTGTCCGGCATCGGTTGCAGTTCCAAGACGCCGACCTATTTCCTTTCGGCCTCGCATGGGTTCAACACCGTGCACGGGCGCATGCCGTCGGTGCTCACGGGCGCCAACCTCGCCAATCGCGATCTGTTGTATCTCGGCGTGTCGGGCGACGGCGATTCTGCATCCATCGGCATCGGCCAGTTCGTGCACGCCATCCGCCGCGGCGTGGACATGGTCTACATCGTCGAGAACAACGGCGTGTACGGCCTGACCAAGGGGCAGTTCTCCGCGACCGCGGATCAGGGTTCCAAATCCAAGAAGGGCGCGGTCAACACCGACGCGCCCGTCGACATGGTGGGCTTGGCATTGCAACTCGGTGCCAGTTTCGTCGCGCGCGGTTTCTCCGGCGACAAGGCGCAACTGGTGCCGCTGCTGAAAGCCGCGATGACGCACAAGGGCGCGGCCTTCGTGGACGTGATCAGCCCGTGCGTCGCGTTCAACAACCACCCCGGCAGCACCAAGAGTTACGACTACGTGCGCCAGCACAACCATGCGCTCAATCGTCTCGACTTCGTTCCGGCCTGCGCGGAAATTACCGTGGACTACGCGCCGGGCGAGGTGACCGAAGTGCACCAGCACGACGGCAGCGTGTTGCGGCTGCGCAAGCTACCGAGCAGCTACGAGGCCGGTGACCGCGTCGCCGCGATGAATTATCTGCACCGCTGCGAAGCGCGCGGCGAAGTCGTGACGGGATTGTTGTACGTCGATCCCGATGCGTCAGATCTGCACGCGCATCTCGACACCGCGGCCGTTCCGCTCAACACACTGCGCGAGCGTGAACTGTGCCCGGGTTCGGCAGCGCTGGAGAAGATCAATGCGCGGTTGCGCTAGCCATCACCGCAGTTTTGTTCATGCCTCAGCATTGGGCTGCGCTCATCCGATATCGCCTGCGCACAAGCGCTCAAACGCGTTGAATCGCCCACGCCAGCTCGTGCCACGGTTGAATATTCCAGAACTTGCGCGCTTGTCCCGAAGGCGAAGGCAGAACGAACACGCGGCTTGATGCGATGCATTCTTCCTGTTCGCCATAAGCGAGCCTGCGCCCGAAGCAGCCGAATGCGGCATTCTTGCTCGTGAATGCCACGATGCGCGGTTTGAAACGCGCGATCTTGCGTTTCAGCGCCGCCGCGTCGAAAGCATCGTGTGGCAATTCGTGATCTGCGCCGAAGTGCAGCTTGGCCAGATCGGTGAGGCCAATGCCGAATTCCAGAACGCGCGGGAATTCGTGCGGCGAGAGTTTGCGTGGTGTCATTCCGACTTCGAACAGCGCGCGCCAGAAGAAATTGCCAGGATGGGCGTAGTACGCGCCCTCGAGCGCCGATCGCGTGCCCGCCGCGGTTCCGCAGAAGACGACGCGCAGGTTGGGCGCGAGGACATCGGGCAAAACGTGCTGAGAACGCGGCGCGGTCTTGGACATGAATGAGGCTTGGAATACTCCGTTCGCGTTGAGCGCTTCGACAAGCATAAACTGCGCTCGCGCAGCGAGCAGAGCCGAAACGCATTGGAGCAGCTTTTCGATTCCGGCGGACCTACGCTCAGGAGAACGGCAATGGGTGACCATTCGGTCTTGTTGTGCGCCGGACAAGAGGAGTATGTTGCCGGATCGATCCGCTTCGGGGGAACTCACTATGCGCGCTCGGTTTCATGTGGCTTGTCTGACATTGTGCCTCTGTGCATTCACAGCACCCGCGCTTTCCGCCGCGAACAACGCGCCGTTCAAGGGCGATCTGCAATGGCGCCTGCTCGGGCCGTTCCGCGGCGGTTGGGGCACGATGGCGCAGGGCATTCCCGATCAGCCGAACGTGTATTACTTCGGTGCGGCGGGCGGCGGGGTGTGGAAAACCATCGACGCGGGCCGTACCTGGCAATCGCTGGGCGACGATCTGCCCGCCTCGGCGATGGGCGCGATCGCGATCGCGCCGTCGAATCCGAATGTGATTTATCTCGGCAGCGGTCAGGTCGCCGCGCGCTGGGACATCCAGTCCGGCAACGGCGTGTACAAATCGAGCGATGGGGGCAAGACGTGGCAACACGTCGGTCTGAGCGAAACCAAATACATCGGCAAGATCCTGGTCGATCCCAATGATCCGAATACCGTGCTGGTCGGCGCGCTGGGCCACTACTTCGGGCCGAATCGCGAGCGCGGCGTGTTCCGTTCGACCGACGGCGGCAAGACTTGGCAGCAGACGCTGCACATCGACGACGACACCGGCATCGTCGACATGGCGCGCGATCCGCAGAATGCCGACGTGATCTACGCCGCGGCATGGCAGGTGCGCAATTATCCGTGGCTGTCGTATTTCCAGCCGAACGCCGGGCCGGGCAGCGGCTTGTACAAATCCACCGATGACGGCAAGACGTGGACTCGTATCAGCGGCAACGGTTGGCCGACCGCACAGCTCGCGCGCATTGGTGTGGCGGCGGCGAGCGGCAATCGCGTCTACGCGGTCATCGATGCATCCACGACCGGCAGCGGCAACGTTCCGCACGCGGAAAGCGAAAATCAGGGTGGCCTGTACCGCAGCGACGACGGCGGCGCGCATTGGCAACGTGTCAGTTCCGAAGGTTGGCTGGAGAACGATTACTTCAGCCGCATCACCGTCGATCCGCGCAATCCCGATGTTGTCTATTCGGCTGGACAGTCCATCCGCGAATCGCGCGACGGTGGCAAGACCTGGACCATCATCAAGGGCGCACCGGGCGGCGACGACTACCATTACGTGTGGATCAATCCGGAATATCCGGATCACATGATCACGGCGTCCGATCAGGGCGTGGTGATCACGGTGGACGGTGGCAAGAGTTGGTCCAGTTGGTACAACCAGCCGACCGGGCAGTTCTATCACCTCGCGGCGGACGATCGTTTTCCGTACTGGATCTATTCCGGCCAGCAGGATTCCGGCACGGTCGGCATCGCCTCGCGCAGCGATTACGGTGCGCTTTCTTTCCGCGACTGGCATCCGGTCGGCGGCGACGAACGCGATTACGACGTGCCCGACCCACTCGATCCGCTGATCGTCTATGGCACGGGACTGGGTGGCCGTATCAGCCGCTTCGATGCGCGCACCGGGCAAGTTGCCAATGTCTCGCCGTGGCCGGTCATGAGCTACGGCGCCAAACCCGGCACGTCGAAATATCGCTACACCTGGATCACGCCGCTGGTCGCCGTACGCAATCATGACAATCAAGGCGTGCTGTATTTCGGCGCGCAGGTGCTGTTCCGCTCCACCGACCGTGGCGATCACTGGAGCGTGATCAGTCCCGATCTCACCGGTCAGCGAGCGGATGCGAAGAATTGTGGCGGTCAGATCGCGATCGCTGACGCGCGCGCCTGCGGCTATGGCGTGATCTATTCGATCGCGGTGTCGCCGCGCGACGACAACGAGATCTGGACCGGCAGCGATTCGGGGATGATTTACTTGACGCGCGACGGCGGCGCGCACTGGAACGACGTCACGCCGAAAGCCATCCCGACGATGACCAAGATTTCATCGCTGGATGTCTCCGCCTTGCAGGCGGGCACCGCGTATGCGGCTGTCGATGGACATCGCCGCGACGATTTCGCGCCGCACGTGTGGCGCACGCATGATTTCGGCAAGACCTGGAGCGAGGTCGACAACGGTTTGCCGAAAGATCATTACGTCAGTGTGGTGCGCGCCGATCCGGTGCGCGCGGGATTGTTGTACGCGGGTACCGATGCCGGCGCGTTCGTTTCCTTCGATGAGGGTGATCACTGGCAATCATTGCAAATGAACCTGCCGACCGCGTGGGTGCGCGATCTGCTTGTGCACGGCGACGATCTGATCGCGGCGACGCAAGGCCGCGCGATTTGGGTGCTGGACGATCTCTCGCCGCTGCGGCAGTGGAACGCGAACATTGCTTCGCAGCCGCTGCACCTGTTCAAGCCGGCCGACGCGCTGCGCGTGCACGCCAACAACAACAAGGACACGCCGCTGCCGCCGGAGACCCCATTGGGCAAGAATCCGCCCGCCGGCGCGATCATCGATTATTCATTGGGGACGCATACGCAAGGGCCGGTGACAATCGATATCCTCGATGCGAACGGCAAGTTGGTTCGTCACTACGCCAGCGACGCCAAACCGGAAGCGCCGCGCGCCGAGCGCTATTTCGATGCGGACTGGATCAAGCCGGAACCCGTGCCCGCTGCCACACCGGGTCTGCACCGCTTCGTCTGGAACCTGCGCTATCCGCGTCCGCGCGCGGCGAGCTACGACTACTCGATCGCCGCGGTGTTCGGCGAGGACACGCCGGTGTCGCCGCAGGGCGCATTCGTGTTACCGGGTCAGTATACGGTGGTGCTGAAGGCGAACGGACGCGAGCAGCGCCAGCCGTTGACGGTGAAGATGGATCCGCGCGTGCACACCAGCGCAGCCGATTTGCAAGCCGCGCTGAAATTTTCGCAAGATGTTGGTGCGTTGCTCGACATGGCCTATGTCGGTTATGCGCAGCAGAAGGCCGTGTTGAAGCAGCTCGATGCGTTGAACGATAAGTTGGGCGACAAGCTGGCGAACAAATCGCTGCGCGATGAGATCGCCGCATTGCAGACGAAGATGCAGCCGCCCGAAAAGCCAACGCTGGATGAAGCGGCAAGCTTCGACGCGCTCAGCGGCCAGCTCGCCGCACTGGAGAGCGATGCGGAGTCCGCCGATACCGCACCGACCTCCGCCCAGCAACAGGTATTGTCCAGCGCGGGCGGGCGCGTTACCGCCGCGTGGCAGGGGTGGCAGACGCTGCAGGAGGGCGAGCTCGCGAAATTGAATGCGGATTTGAAAGCCGCGGGCTTGCAGCCGGCCATCGTTCCGCCGTCTGACAAGCTGGATGCGGGTGAGCCGGATGAAGGACAGGATTTGCCTTGAACGTCATTGCCTTTCACCCGTCAGCGCTGCGCACTTGTCTTTCCTCTCTGCGCGAACGGGGAGAGGGTGATCGGCGTCAAGCGATGATCGGGTGAGGGACAATCACGCCAACTCGAAATCCGTGTACTGAAATCTTCCTTCGCGCAACACCGATTCGCCGCGCCGCAATTTCAATGGCGCGGCGAACAGCGGCCCGCCATGACTCAGTGTAGGGAATTCGCCGCGTTCGCCGCACGGATCGACATTCCTCGGTAAGTCATCGAGCAGCGACCGATCGAATGCGCGGCCGGAGAATGCGCCGTTCAGTTGCGTGGTATCGACGCAAGTCAGCACCACGCGATGGCCTTGCGTCACGATCTCGCGCGACAGCGATCGCGTATCCGTCCCCCACAACGGATATATGCCGCGCCAGCCATGTCGCGCGAGCAGAGCTTCGCGCCACTCGCGCACGTCCTGCAAGAACAAATCGCCGAATGCGATGTGGTGCAATTGTGGTTCGCTTGCGCGCGCGCGCGCAAGCGAACCGGAGAATGCGTTTTCGTAAGTTTCGTTGGAAGAGGGCCAATCCAGTTCCGATTCGATCAGCGGCAGGCTCAACGCGCGCGCTTGCGCGTGCAGCACGTCACCGCGGATCCCATGCATCGCCACGCGATCGAATTGCCTCGTGACCGTCGTCAGCAAGCCGGCCACGCGCCAACGCGGGTCGGCACGCAAGCGCTGCAATGTCATCAGGCAATCTTTGCCGCCGCTCCAGGCAATCAGAATGGGCGTTTGCATCGTGTGATTGTATTCGGCGCCCCCGCTGGCGCGCGCGAGCTGCGCGGCGCTAAAGTGCGCGCAGATTTTCGGGAAAACCGCCATGAGCCAACTACTGACCAGCGACAACAATCCTCTCTCGCCTGAGGCGACGCGCCGCCTCCGCTGGGGCGTGCTGATCGTGCTCGTCATCGCGGCTATTGCGGGGGCGGTCGTCCTGCTGAGGCGCCAGCATCTCCGTGAAGTCCGCGCGCAGATCAATGACGCGATCGCCACCGCCGATGGCATGCGGGTCGCGATAGCGGTCTATCGTGCGCGCAATGGCGGTGCGTGGCCTTACGACAACAGCCAGGCGGGGCTGCTGTCGCTCTCGGCGGTGAGTGGCAAATATGTGAGCAACGCGCACATCGAAAATGGCCGAATCGTGATCATATTGGGTGGACAGATCGCAGACGCTCAGCGCGGCAAGCGGATCGTCTTGACGCCTTATCTGCAAGGCTCCCTCGTGTTGTGGCAATGCAGCAGCCATGACCTGGCAGCGGATTTGCTGCCGCAGAATTGCCGCGATTGACGCGAGTCAATATTCCAGGTGCGCGCGCAGCGCGATGAACTTCGCCGGACCGCGGTCGCGGTTGAAACCGGGATTGCGGATGAACTGGAAATCCGGACTCAATGTGAAGTGCGCGAACGGCTGAAACGCGTAATACACCTCGGCGATTTTTTCTTGTCCATAATTCAATGCGCCGTCGCCGAGCAGAAATCCTTCGCCACCGGCGGCCAGATAATCGCGGTGATCGCGTGACAGCGCATTGACGTCGAAGGCGATGCCGAGCCGATCCCTGGCGCGATGCCAGCGCGCGCCGGAAACCTGCGCGCCGATGCTGGCGTCGCGATCGACCTCGGTGAACGCAAATGACTCGGTCTTGCCGTCGTTCCAGCCGTAACGCGCGAACAGGCCGGTATCGCCATCGTCCGCCAGCGGTAGTTCCGCATTGAGCGCATAACCGTATTTGCGGCGGCCATCGCGGTCGTCGGCGCGGATGTCGGGCACGGTGCCGGTGGCGCGCGCGATCGCCAGCGCATCGCGATAGATGCCCATGCGCGCGACGTTGCGATAGACCAGTGCGCGCACCGCCCAGCCGTCTGAATCCGGCTGCACGTCCACTTCCGCCTGTTCGCCGCGCGCGCGCTTCACCGGCCATTCCAACGTCTGCCCGTTGGACTGCGTCGGCATCTGGTAGACCCCGTAGCGGAACGTCCAGACCGGCGCCACGTATGCGAACACCGCGCCGTTGGTATATCCGCGCGTGTCGGCGGCGTAATCCCAGGCGAGCGCGTTGAAGAAGGCGCCGTTGAGGAATTGCGTGCGCGCGCTGTTGGCATAGCGATTCTTGTCGAAATCGTCGCCCGCCGACATGCGGCCGATCTTCGTCTCGATGCGTCGCGCGGCCTCAGTGCCAGGCAATTGATCCTGCGCGCGCTCGACTTTTTGCGTTTCGCTGCCCAGCGGCAGCGACCAGCGCAGATATCGGCGCGCGACATAGGCGCGCTTGCCGAGATCCGCATTGCCCGAATGCACCACGTCGCCGTTGACGATACCGCCTGCGCCGGTCGCGTTACTGACGCCTTCGCCCTTGAACATTTCCACATCGAAATATAATTGCAGATGCGCCGGCAGCGGCACGCCGAAATATGCGCCGAAGGTGTGGGAGCGCTCGCTGTCGCCGGACGCGTGCAAGCTCAGGCGACTGGCGTACGGCGAACGCAAGGCATATTGATGCTGATCGATCAATGTGTACTGCGCGCCGAGCAGTTGCGGCATGAACAGCCGCACATCGTCGTCTGCGCGCGATACGGACGCGCAGACGACCGGCGCCAGTGCAGCGAAAAAGATGAATCGGAAACGCATGGCTCACCTCCGATCCGTGGAAGGCGAGCGGACGGACTACGGCGAGTCACCCGCCCGCGCGGATCCGCGGGTCGTGTTCGGGTTGTGATTGGTCCAGGCAGACACGCGTCTGTCACGACGAGCGGCTGCGCAGGTACTCGGGTAGCTGTCCATTGGGATCTCGGGGAAGTTCGAAACCTTCGGCGGAGCCGAAGGCGCGCGCAAGTTACGCGCGCGCTGCGCGCTTGTCAACGAATTCCGCGCAGTAACTTGCGCAATGTGACGAACACGCCGATCACGCCGCCTGCCTTGAGGCCCGCTTGCGATCGCTCTCGGTCAGGAATTTCTTGCGCAGGCGAATAGCTTTCGGCGTGACTTCGACCAGTTCGTCGTCGTCGATGAATTCCAGCGCCTGCTCCAGCGACAGCTTCACCGGCGGAGTGAGGATCAGCGCATCGTCCTTGCCGGCGGCGCGGATGTTGGTGAGCTGCTTGGCGCGCAGCGCGTTCACGGTAAGGTCGTTGTCCTTGGCGTGGATGCCGACGAGCTGACCCTCGTAGATCTCCACGCCCGCGTCGATCAGCATGCGCCCGCGTTCTTGCAAGCCAAACAGCGCGTAAGCCGGCGCCATGCCTGTGCCGTTGGAAATCATCACGCCGTTCTGGCGCTTGCCGATTGCGCCTTCCGATTTCGGTCCGTAATGATCGAACACGTGGAACATCAAGCCGGTGCCGGCGGTGAGCGTGCGAAATTCGGTCTGGAATCCGATCAGCCCGCGCGCGGGGATCAGATATTCCAGCCGCACGCGGCCGCGGCCGTCCGGTTCCATGTTCTTCAACTGTGCCTTGCGCGTACCGAGGCGTTCCATCACGCCGCCCTGGTATTGCTCCTCCAAGTCAACGACGAGTTGTTCGTAAGGCTCCTGCAACACACCGTCGATCTCGCGCACGATGACTTCCGGACGCGATACCGCAAGTTCGTAGCCCTCGCGGCGCATGGTTTCGATCAGGATGGAAAGATGCAATTCGCCGCGACCGGACACCTTGAATTTGTCCGGGTCTTCGGTGTCTTCCACCTTCAGCGCGACGTTGTGCAGCGTTTCGCGCGTCAGTCGTTCGCGGATTTGTCGCGAGGTGAGAAAACGCCCGCCGCTGTGCTGCTTGTGTCCGGCGAAGGGCGAGTTGTTGACCTGGAAGGTCATGCTGATGGTCGGCTCGTCCACGGTGAGCGCGGGCAGCGCTTCGGGCCGCGCCGGATCGCAGATCGTGTCGGAGATGCCGAGGTTCTCGATCCCGCTGATCGCGATGATGTCGCCGGCCTGCGCGTATTCGACTTCGCGGCGCTCAAGACCCATGAAACCCAGTACCTGCAAGACTTTGCCATTGCGGCGTTTGCCTTCGCGGTCGACGATCACGATGGGCACGTTGGGTTTCACCGTGCCGCGCTGCACACGGCCTACGCCGATGATGCCGACGTAAGAGTTGTAATCGAGCGACGACACGCGCATCTGGAACGGGCCGTCCGGATCGACCTGCGGCGCGGCCACGTGCTTCACGATCGACTCGAACAGCGGCGTCATGTCGCCGCTTCGCACATCGTGCTGCAAACCCGCGTACCCTTGAAGGGCCGATGCGTACACCACCGGAAAATCCAATTGTTCGTCGGACGCGCCGAGCCGGTCAAACAAGTCGAAGGTCTGGTTCAACACCCAATCCGGGCGCGCGCCGGGGCGGTCGATCTTGTTGATCACCACGATCGGCTTGAAGCCCATACGGAAGGCCTTTTGCGTCACGAAGCGCGTCTGCGGCATCGGGCCGTCCATCGCATCGACCAGAAGCAGCACCGAATCGACCATGCTCAACACGCGCTCGACCTCGCCGCCGAAATCGGCATGTCCTGGCGTGTCAACGATGTTGATGCGCCAATTCTCGCCGCGCGGGTCGGTCCACCGGATCGCGGTGTTCTTGGAAAGAATCGTGATGCCACGCTCGCGTTCCAGATCGTTGCTGTCCATCACGCGATCGGGCACGACCGCGCGTTCCGACAAGGTGCCGGACTGCTTGAGAAGCTGGTCGACCAGCGTGGTTTTGCCGTGATCGACGTGGGCGACGATCGCGATGTTGCGCAGGTTCTGGATGGACATGGGCACGCAAAAAGGCCGCGACGAAGCGGCCGCAAAATCATAAAGAAGAGGAGCGGCTCGCCGATCCGTGGCCGCCGCGCATGATGCAGTATACCTGCTCGCGGCATGGGCCGCTGGCATTCGCTGGCGAGCTTGTTAAGCTAGCGGATTGGCTTGAACCCAAGGATTTGAAATGACTGAGTTGACCGCCACGATGCAAACCTCGCGCGGCCCAATCCGCATGCGTCTATTCGCCGATCAGGCGCCTGTGACGGTGGCGAACTTCGTCAACCTTGCGCAGCGCGGTTTCTACGACGGGCTGAATTTCCATCGTGTGATCCCGGATTTCATGATCCAAGGCGGCTGCCCCGAGGGCTCCGGCCGTGGAGGCCCCGGTTATCGCTTCGAGGATGAAGTCCGCACCGGACTGAAGCACGACAAACCCGGCGTGTTGTCGATGGCCAATGCCGGCCCCGGCACCAATGGCAGCCAGTTCTTCATCACGCATGTGCCGACGCCGTGGCTGGATGGCAAACACACCGTTTTCGGTGAAGTGGTCTCTGGCGACGATCAGAAAGTGGTCGACGCGATTCGCGGCGGCGACAGGATCGAGAAGGTCACGATCGAGGGCGATGCGGCGCCGCTGCTGTCGGCACAGGCCGACCGCATCAAACAGTGGAACGCGGCTCTGGATGCGCGCGCGCATTGAGCTTCTTCAATTCGGCTGAGGTTCTGGCAGCCATCTGAGCCGAAGCCGGCTTTGCCGAGGGGGTGTGATCACGGGCCGTGTGGCTCGATGTCGCACATGCACGCCGTCGTCCCAGCCAGATATGCAGGGGCATGGCGGCGGTGGCGATCACGCCGATACCCAAGTGTATCCACTTGCTCCAGTCGCGCATGCTCTCGTCTGCGTAATAGAGGCCATAACCGGTGACCCCCAGCGTGGCGGCGATGACGAGCAGGGTCACACCGCTCCAGCGGTTGCGCGCGGCGTGCCAGGCAAAGCGTACGTGTTGCGGCAGCAACGCGCCCAGCGCGATCAGCGTCAGCATCGCGAACGCGCCGTGCCACCGCATCAGCGTGCGCGAAAGATCGTCGGGTTCACGGCCCAGTGCGTCATACAGCATGCTCCACAACAGCCCGCTGATCGCTACGCCGATGAAGACCACTCCCACCGCGCGATAATGCCAGCGGTGCAGGCGCACACCCGTGCCCTGCAAGGGCTGGCCATGGCGGCCGCGGCGCGTCATGCGGACAGCGCCTGGGCTCGATAGCGGTGCAGCAAGGCCCGGGAGGACGAACCAGGGGCCAGCGCCGCGATCTTGGTTAGGGCGTCTGCGATGATGCACCGGGGGGCGATGACGCTGATACTGCCGCGAGAGCATCGCTTGCCATTTCGGGGATCGAACGTAGCCCATTGCCGCGGCGCTCGATCGGTGAAGTAACCCCCGCTGGTGGCACAGGCGCCGTTGCGCAAGAGCCCGAGCGGGCGGCTATGGGCCGGTCGCATCGAATCGCGCCGATACACCACCTGAGCCTCTTTACCAAACACGCGCAAATCACCGCCGGCATTCACCGAGCCGGCACGCACGCCGTTTTTTCGCAGCATCACCACCGCGGCGTCCACGGCGAAACCCTTGGCGATGCCGCCCAAATCCAACCACATGGGTTTGCGAAAATGCACGTGAAGATCACACTGTAAGTCCACGTCACCCATGGTGGCGCGTGGATCAACGGGCGGGAAACCAGGGTGGCGCGGCAGCAGACCGGCGGCAACCAGGCGCGGCGCGATCGCCGGATCCAATACGCCGGCGCTTTCGCGATGCAGCCGCGCCGCCAACCGCAGCACGCGGTATGTCCAGGCATGCACGCGCTGCGGCGCGCGATGTGCGCTGCGATTGAGCCGGGATAACTCGCTCGCGGGATCGTGGAAACTCATGAGAGCCTGCACTTGTTCCACCGCGGCGAAAGCCCGTTCGAGCGCGATCGCTGCATCCGCGCGCGCAGATTCCTGCACACGAATTTCGACGTAGGTTCCCAGCAGAGGCCGACACCGCGCGATCATTGCCTGGACAACACGAGCCGGTAGAGCGCCAGTATCCGCTTCACGCCCTGAGTGACGTGCTTGCAAGAGAGAGTGGCGCCGCTGACGTTGCGGATGTCCTTGCCCAATTGCACGGGGTCAGCCGCCGTCTTGCCGTTGAACTGCGCCCGCCAGTCGGCATCGCGTACCTGATAGCCGTAAGTTTCCCGATAGTCGAGGATCTCGATGTCGCGGACCGCCCCTCCCGCGGTGAGCGTCACTGCATAGGTGATCATCTCGTGCTTGCCCACCACCTTGTCCACGATGAACCAGCCGCCATTCGCCGCCTTCCATACGCCGTCCTCGTTGAAGGCCTCGTGGATGCCCGAGGCATCGTGTAACTGGCTTTTGACCGCGTCGCTCAATTGCAGCGGCTGGTGCGTCAGGTGGACACCCGGAAACATCAGTGCCTGCGCCTGTTCCACGGTGAGATACTGCGTGGCGTAAGCGCTGGCGCTCAGTGCTGCCACCGGCGCGATCAGGAACGGCTGCCATTTCACTGCAGCGTGCCCCGCGGGGTTCCGAATGGAATGCCGACTTTCAACATGAACTCGTTCCGCGCGTGTTCGTCGCCGTAAATGCGGTCTCCATAGACCACGTCCCGCTGTTCCTGCGTGAAAGCCTGCACCACCGGCAACTGGTGACGCCACGCCAGAGTCAGCCACCAATGCTGCGTGGCGTAATGGAGATTGGGACCTAGAAACCAGGCCGAGTGCGCCTTGTTGCCGTACCAGTAGCCGTCGTACTCGCGATGGTTACGCGCCTCAATGCCCGCCGACCAGTTGTCCGCGAATCGGTAGGACGCGCCCAGGTCCAGCTCCAGCATGGTTTCGCGCATCGGCCCCATCTTGCTGTCCTCGTGCTCCAACGCAGTCCATGCGTTGGCGGCGAGGATCAGACGGTCATCCAGAAAATTCTTCTGCACGATGAGCCGCAATTCAATCTCGCGCTCATCCGGACCGATTTCGGGTTCGGCATACAGAGCCAGGCCGATCGGATCGGTCAGCGGATTCAACACCTGATAGATCGCCTCCAGCGACACGCTTTCGAACTTGGTCTTGCGATAGCGCGCGAATGGATCATCATCCATGCCTATATCGGTGCCGGGACCGCCGGTCGTGCCGTCGGGCTCATTGCGGTACGCATCGACATAGCTCCAATTGAGATACCCCGACAACTGGAATTTGTCGGTCACGCCGTATTCGATTTCCTCGTTGTTGATCAGATAGTCGTAATCGCCACCCACCTGATCGTGCTGCAGGAAGGAATGGTGTTCGTATTCGAAGGTGCCCGGTGGATGAATGTCGGCGGTGTAGATCCAGCCGAAAGGCGATTCGCCGGCTTCGGCGTGCGCTCCGAACAGCAATGTGCCGATCAGAAACGACCATCCCCACCCCTTGCAACGTCGCATCTCGCGCTCCTCCAGCGAATCGTGGTGGGCGCGATTCTAAATGACAATAATTCGCATTTGCAAATATAGGGGCTCACGCAGAGGCGGCCTTTCCCATCGCGATATGCCGCTGCTTCAGAGGGCGAAGCCGGTTGCGCGCAAGATCCAGATCAAGATGATCGCGCCGATGATCGACAACACGATGCCGGCCGGATGGAAGGGCGTGCCCGGTGGCGGACGGTTGAACACGCGCGCGATCAGGCCGCCGATGATCGAACCGACGATGCCGACGATCACCGTCATGAGGAAGCCCATCGGCACCGGGCCGGGGAAGAAGAAGCGCGCGAGCAGCCCGACGATGAAGCCGATGATGATGTACCAAAGAATGTGCAGCATGGATGCTCTCCTTGGGTTTGTCAGGTTGAAAAAGCGCTGTCCTGCGCTTTCTCAACGTCGCGAGTCCGGTACATGTCCAGACTCGCTCCCGACCAATCAAGCGCGCTGCGCTCGATTGGCGGCGGGTCATCCATGGCCCGCGCCGGCAGGATGTTTTCAACACCCGGTCGGCGATGCGAAAAGGAAATCCACTGCGATGGCCATGCGGCCGGCGACACTCTAGCCGCGCGCATTCGATGCGCGCAACCGAACCGCGGTCATGCACCGCGCGTGTTAAAATCGCGCGGATTTTCACCGCCGAATCGAGGCAGCCATGTTGAAACTCGCCAGCCGCATGGGCCGCGCCAAACCGAGCGCGATCATGGTCATCGCCGAGAAGGCCAAGCAGTTAAAGGCGGCCGGGCGCGACATCGTGAACTTCTCGATCGGCGTGCCGAATTTTCTGCCGGGCGAGCACGTTTACGAAGCCGTGCGCGAAGCATTGAAGCATGACACGGGCGCCTACGGTTCCAATCGCGGCCGTGAGGATCTGCTCGACGCATTTCTCGCGCACATGCGCGAGATCGGGCTGGACGGTTACAAGCGTTCCAACGTCGCGGTCGGCATCGGCGCGAAACAGGTGCTCTACAACCTGTGCGAGGCGCTGCTGGACGAGAGCGACGAGATCGTCTTTCCGACGCCGTACTGGACTTCGTATCTGGACATCGCGGAAATTCTCGGCGCGAAGATCACGCTGCTGCCGTGCCCGTCGGAACAGAACTACAAGCTAACACCGGCGCAACTTGACCGCGCGCTGGCGAGCAAGCCGAAAGTCTTCCTGTTCAACAATCCGTCCAATCCAACCGGCATGGTCTACACGCGCGAAGAAATCGCGGCGCTGGCCGAGGTGCTGGTGAAGCACCCGGATACCTGGATCATCACCGACGACATCTACAACCGCATGGTGTTCGATGGCGTCGGCTATCACAACTTCGTGCAGTTCAAGCCGGAATTGCGCGAACGCACCGCGATCGTGGATTCGCTGTCCAAGACCTATGGCATGCCCGGGTGGCGCGTCGGTTTCGTGGCGGCGCCGGAACTGCTGGCGAACGCGTTGGTAACGCTCAACTCCAACCACATCACCAACCTTCCGGAAATCATTACCGCGGCGGGGGTTGCGGCGTTGACGGGTTCGCAGGAAATCACGAAAGAGAAGTGCGCGGAGTTCGCGCGCCGCCGCGATCAAGTGCTGGATACGCTGCTTTCCATTCCGGGCGTGCAGTGTCCCCGTCCGCAGGGCGCGTTCTACGCGTTCCCCGATATTTCGGTCGCGTTCGGCAAATCACACAACGGTGTGATCATCGACAACGACGTCGATTTCTGCGCAGCGCTGCTGGAATCGAAGGGTGTGGCTTGCGTGCCTGGCTCGGCGTTTGGTGAGCCGCGTGCGCTGCGCATTTCCTACACCTGCCCGCGCGCGCAACTCGAAGCCGGCTTGCAGCGCTTCAAGCAATTTTTTGACGAGCTGGTGGAAGTCGAAGTGGAGCGCGTCAGTGCCGCGGGCAGATGACTCACATCAAGAATCGGCATTCCGCAAAACTGAAAACTGATGTAGTGGTCGGCCTGCTGGCGACCATGAAGCTCTTTAACATGGCTGGCATTTGTCTCGCGTACGCGCGCGCTCCTATCGGCTTTCGCAGGGGTGACGTTCTGTTCAATCGCAATCTTCGCAATTCATCCAGGAGCAAATAAATGAAGCAACCCGTCCGCATCGCCGTCACGGGCGCCGCCGGTCAGATCGGCTACGCGCTGGTGTTCCGCATCGCCGCCGGCGACATGCTGGGCAAGGATCAGCCGGTGATCCTGCACCTGCTGGAGATCACGCCCGCGCTGCCGGCATTGCAGGGCGTGGTGATGGAGCTGGACGACTGCGCGTTCCCGCTGTTGCACGGCGTGGTCGCAACAGACGATGCGAACGTCGCGTTCAAGGACGTGGATTACGCGCTGCTGGTCGGCGCGCGTCCGCGCGGACCGGGCATGGAGCGCAAGGATCTGCTGTCGGCCAACGGCGCGATCTTCGCGCCGCAGGGCAAGGCGCTGAACGCGCATGCCAAACGCGATGTGAAGGTCTTGGTGGTCGGCAACCCGGCCAACACCAACGCGCTGATCGCGCAGAGCAATGCCCCCGATCTGGATCCGTCCTGCTTCAGCGCGATGATGAGGCTGGATCACAACCGCGCGAAAGCGCAGCTCGCCGCCAAGACCCACGCGCACGTCAACGATGTCAAGCGCATGATCATCTGGGGCAATCATTCTTCGACGCAGTATCCCGACATCCATCACGCCACGGTGAAAAACCAGCGCGCGACCGATTTGGTCGGGCAGGACTGGTACGAAAGCGATTTCATCCCGACCGTGCAGCAACGCGGCGCGGCGATCATCAAGGCACGCGGCGCATCGTCCGCGGCCAGCGCCGCCAGCGCGGCGATCGATCACATGCGTTCGTGGGCGTTGGGCACGGAAGAGGGCGACTGGGTTTCGATGGCCGTGCCGGCTGATGGCAGCTACGGGATTTCGCCGGGCGTGATCTACGGCTATCCGGTGATTTGCAAGAACGGCAAATACGAAATCGTGTCGAAGCTCGATGTCAACGAGTTCTCGCGGGCGCGCATGGAGACGACCGAAAAGGAATTGCGCGAGGAGCGCGCCGCCATCCAGGATTTGCTCAGCGCGAAGTGAAAACCGACTTGCGGCAATTGGCGGATGCGCTGCCCACCGCGTGGCGTTCCACGCGGTTGGGCCGCATCGGAGACGCCAACTTCAAGGTGCTGCGAATGGAAGGCGAGAATGACGAGCGGGAGCTCCACGCCTACAACGAAGCGCTGCTGGTGCTGGACGGCCGGCTCAACCTGCGTCTCGCGGACGAGATGATCGAAATCGCCGCGGGCGAAGTCTTCATTGTGCCGGCCGGCACGCCGCATTCGGTCGCGCCCGGCAGCCGGGGCACACTGGTGATCGTCGATCAGGACGACTGATCGCTTCTCGCAATATTGTCTTCCCGCAGCCAATGCGCGGGTGGGTTGACTGCACCGGTTCGCCGAAGCACAGCGTCTCGCGCCAGCGGATGATCACGTCGGGAACGTATTTGAACAGCAGCGCGATCACCGCACTCACCAGCGCGAATGAAATCAGCGTGTGGAACACTCGCACCAGTATCACCGCGCCCGGAAACAGATCGGTGATGCGATCGTGCAGCATCGCCGGCGCCGCGCTCATCAGCATCGACATCATCAGCAAAAACGCAAGCGCCAGCACGATGCCGAGCGCGCGCAGGCGCGAGCCGAGCAGCTTCCAGATCACGTCCTTGCGCGGTATGGCCTCGACACGCCAGATCGCATTCAGCGCGGTCTGCAATTGGCCAAAAACGGAAATCGCGCCGAGCACTCCCACGATCGTGCCGATCAGCGTGGACAAAACACTGCCATGATGATCGCCAGTCTGCGGCATCAGCGACAGCGAGGTGTAGTAGCGCAGTGCCGCGGCGAGCAGCAATGGCCGCCCGCGCAGGAAATCGTCGATCGCTGCCTTCATGGCGTTCCGCTCCTTCGATGACACTTGTCAGAAACGCAAGCTGACGCGGGAAACTGACGCACCGTGCGCGGCTGTCGCATCCTGATCGCACGCATCAGGGAGCACGTCAGATGACCCGCCAATCGACACGCGCGCAACTGCACAAGGTTGTCAAACGTTACGGCGCCGTCACTGCGCTGGATCATGTGGATCTGCAAGTGCGACGCGGCGAATTGCTGGCGCTGCTGGGCGTCAACGGGGCGGGCAAGACCACCGCGGTGTCGCTGCTGCTGGGATTGCAGCGGCCGGACGAGGGCCGCGTGGAATTGTTCGATCTCGATCCGCAGTCGCTCGCGGCGCGCAGACGCGTCGGCGTGATGCTGCAGGACGCCATGCTGCAAGCCGTGCTGCGTGTGGATGAGCTGGTCCGGCTTACTTCGAGCTATTACCCGCGGCCATTGCCGCTGCAGGAAGTCGCGCGTCGCGCGGGTATCGAGGAATTGCTGCCTCGCCGCTACGGCAAACTCTCCGGCGGGCAGAAGCGTCGCGTGCAATTCGCGTTGGCGATCTGCGGTGATCCGCAACTTCTCTTTCTCGATGAGCCTACCGTCGGGCTGGATCACGGTGCACGCACCGCGATGTGGAAGAGCCTGCGCGAACTCGTCGCGCGCGGTTGCTCGATCGTGCTCACCACACATTACCTGGAGGAAGCCGAGTCGCTGGCTGACCGCGTGGCCGTGCTTTCGCGCGGACGCCTCGTGGCGGAAGGTAGCGTGGACGAAATCCGCGCGCATGTGGCGCAGCGGCGCATCCGCTGCATCAGCGAGTTGAACCTGGAGATGCTGCGCGGCTGGCCGGAGGTGACGCAGGCGCGACGCGACGGCGAACGGCTGGAAGTCGTCAGCGATGAAATCGAGGCCGTACTGCGCCGCCTGCTGGCCGCCGACCCGAATTTGCGCGAATTGGAGGTGCGGCGTGCAGGTCTGGCGGAAGCCTTCGTCGAGATCACCACCGATGCCGAAGCGCGCACCGAAAGGAAGGAGGCTGCCTGATGGACACCGCACTGAGGATGAGTTCCGCGCGCGCCGCGCGCGCCTGGCTGACGGAGGCGAAATACGAATTTCTGCGGCTGTTGCGGACGCCCTCGTTCGCGCTGCCGACGATCCTATTTCCCTCGATGTTCTACATCCTGTTCGGTGTGCTGTTGAACGGCGGCCCACCTCACGGCTACGACGTCGCGGCCCATCTCCTTGCAAGCTACAGCGCGTTTGGCGTGATGGCGCCGGGACTGTTCGGTTTCGGTGTGGTAGTGGCGATGGAACGCGAGCATGGCCTGCTCACGCTGAAACGCGCGCTGCCGATGCCGCCCGGTGCGTACCTGCTAGCGAAGATGCTGATGGCGATGTTGTTCGCGGCGATCGTGGTGATGTTGCTGATGCTGTTGGCGGCTACTCTCGGCCACGTCCGCATGCCGCCCGCAAACTGGATCGCGCTGCTGATCACCGCGGTGCTGGGCGTGCTGCCGTTCTGCGCAATCGGCTTGTTCATCGGCACGCGCGTCGGCGCGCAAGGCGCACCGGCGGTGGTGAACCTGATCTACCTGCCGATGTCGTTTCTTTCGGGTTTATGGATTCCGCTGCAATTCCTGCCGAAATTCCTGCAGCAGATCGCGCCGTTGTGGCCGGCCTACCATCTTGGCCAGATCGCGCTGAGCGTCAGCGGTCAGGACGGCGATCACCGCACCGCGTTGCACGCCGCCGTGCTGGCGGGTTTCAGCCTGGCGTTCTTCGCGCTCGCGCAACGACGGTTGCGGCGCGCAGGCTAAAGCGCGGACGCGTATCATCCTCGCCACAGGAGCGCGGCCATGTTCTTCAAGATTGCCCCCGATTCGGTGATGAAACCCGGGTACCCGCGCAACCGCTGGATTCCGGTGGTGATGCTGGTGTGGTCCACGTGGATCTTCGCCACGCCGGTGTTCTCCGGAAAGCACGGCTGGCTGTGGCCGACGCTCGCCTCGTTCGTGGTTTTCCTGCTGCTGTACTGGCGCGCCTACTTCGGCCCCAAGGCACATGTGCTGTGGTGCGCGCTGGGAATGGCCGTGCTCGCTTGCCTGCTGATGCCGATCAACGACGGCGGCTGGTGCTACGCGATCTATTCCTGCGCTTTCATCGCTTTCACCGGACCGACGCCGCGCGTGGCGATGTGGCGAATGTTCGCGCTGAATATCGCATTCACGATCGAGCTCGCGTTCCTGCAGGCGCCGTGGATTTTCATCGGCACTTCGATCTTGGTCTCGATGGCGGTCGGCATCATGAATGTGTTCTTCCGCCGCAACCAGCAGCAGGACGCTGAGTTGCGTTTGTCGCACGACGAAGTGCGCCGTCTCGCCGCGACCGCCGAGCGCGAACGCATCGGCCGCGATCTGCACGATCTGCTCGGACACACGTTGTCGCTGGTGGCTGTGAAATCGGAATTGGCGAAACGCTTGCTGGAGCGCGACGATCGGCAAGCCGCGCGGCGCGAGATCGCGGAAGTGGAGCGCGTGGCGCGTGAGGCGCTGGCGCAGGTGCGCAGTGCGGTCACCGGCATCCGCGCCGCGGCGCTGATTTCGGAACTGGCGTCCGCCCGGCTGTTGCTGGAATCGGCCGGCGTGGCATTCGAATATCGCGCTCCGGAGTCGCCGCTGCCCGCCGAAGCTGAAACTGCGCTCGCGTTGGCTTTGCGCGAAGCCATCACCAACATCCAGCGGCACGCGCGCGCCATGCATGCGCGGGTCGAATTTGCGATCGAAAGCGGCCACGTGCACATGCGTGTGCACGACGACGGCCGCGGTGGCATCGGCGCGCATGGCAACGGTTTGACGGGCATGCGAGAGCGCATCGAAGCGATGAACGGTACCTTGTCGATCCGTTCCGAGCGCGGACAGGGCACGGAACTGGAGATCGCGTTGCCGTTGCCTATTGTCGAAACGAAACCGGCGAGAGAACTCCCGCGCCCGCCCGCGGAAACACCGGCGATGCATCACGCATGATCCGCGTCCTGCTTGCGGAAGATCAGGCGATGTTGCGCGGCGCGCTGGCCGCGCTGCTGGCGCTGGAACCCGACGTCGAGGTGCTGGGCAGCGCGCCGGATGGCGAATCGGCATGGCGCGAATTGCAACGGTTGAAACCCGATGTGCTGATTTCCGACATCGAGATGCCGGGCCTCACCGGGCTGGAACTGGCGCAGCGCATCCAGCGGCACGAATTGCCGATCAAGGTGATCATCGTCACCACTTTCGCGCGTTCGGGCTATCTGCGCCGCGCGCTTGAAGCAGGGGTCAGCGGTTACCTGTTGAAGGATGCGCCGGCCGAACAACTCGCAGAAGCGGTGCGCAGCGTGCATCGTGGCGGCCGTGCGATCGATCCACAACTCGCGCTGGAAGCCTGGTCAGAAGGCGATCCGCTCAACGACCGCGAACGTCAAGTGCTGCGGCTCGCGGGCGAGGGGCAATCTGCTGGCCAAATCGCCGCGCAATTGAATCTTTCACACGGCACCGTGCGCAACTATCTTTCCGAAGCGATCGGCAAACTCGGCGTCGGCAACCGCATCGAGGCGTACCGGCTGGCGCGGCAGAAGGGGTGGTTGTAGCCAAGCGCACGCGATACCTTGAATGGCATCGCGTGCGCTTGGCTACAGGTAAGCCACGGACGGCGAACGGCAGAGCGCCAACGAGGGGTGCTTGCCATGCGAACTTGATCGGTACGTTGAAACGCCCGCAGCCCGCGCGCAGAATGCCCACGATCTTCCAGGGGACCAACGATGCGATTCCACGCCGCGTGCAGTTGCCTGCTTGCCGTCTCGATCGCCGCGTTGACCGCTGCCGCGCCCATCGCCGGCTTTCCGCCGAAACTTCAGCCCGCCGATCTGGTGCTGCGCGATGGCGCGATCGCCACGCTCGATCCGTTGCAACCGCAAGTGCAGGCGATCGCGATTCACGACGGTCGCATCGAAGCCATCGGCAGCAACGCGGAAATCGTGCGCTACATCGGCGCGAAAACGCAGACGCTCGATCTGCATGGCGCGTTCGTCACGCCCGGTTTCATGGAAGGCCACGGCCATCTGATCGGTACCGGCTCTTCGCTGATGGAACTCGACCTCGGCAAGGCGTCGAACTGGGACGCGATCGTGGCTATGGTGAAAGATGCCGTCGCGAAAGCCAAACCGGGCGAGTGGATCGTCGGCGCGGGCTGGCACGAGGGCAAATGGAAGCCGGCGCCGCAGCCAAACGTCGAAGGTCTGCCGCTGCCGGCGAGTTTGAATGCGGTGTCGCCGAATAATCCGGTAATGCTGGACCACGTCAGCGGTCACGGCACGTACGCCAATGCGCTCGCGCTGGAACTCGCCGGCATCACGCGCGACACGCCTGATCCACCCGGCGGCACCATCGTGCGCGACAAACAGGGGAATCCCATCGGCATGCTCCGCGACACCGCGGCCGATCCGGTGGTGGCCGCCTATCGACGCTACCTTGCCAAGCTGCCGCCGCAGGAAGTGGAACGGCGCCGCGAACGCGCGCTGCAACTCGCGCTGCAGAACGAAGTCAGCAAGGGCATCACCGGCTTCGTCGACATGGGCGAGGATTTCAAGACGCTCGAGTGGGTGAAGCGGCAGGCTGACAATGGCTTTCCGCTGCGGCTGTACGTCAATGTGGCCGGCGAATCGGTCGATGCGCTCGACAGGCAGCTCGCGCAGCATCGCAACGCAGGCTACGCCGACGATCATTTCACGGTGCTCGGCATCGGCGAGGTGCTCTCCGATGGCGCGCTGGGCACGCGCAGCGCCCTGATGCTGCACCCCTACAGCGATACACCCAACATCACCGGCAAGAACGTGGTGCCGATGGCCGACATCGAACGCATGGGAAGAATCGCCGCGCGAGACGGCATGCAACTTTCCGTGCACGCGATCGGCGACCGTGCCAACCGCGAGGTGCTGGATCTTTTCCAGAGAATCTTCGAGCAGGATCCGGCCGCGCACGCGTTGCGCTGGCGCATCGAGCACGCGCAGCACCTTGACCCCGTCGACGTCCCGCGCTTCGCGCAACTCGGCGTGATCGCCTCGATGCAATCGATCCACGCGTGTTCCGATGCGCCAGTGGTGGTACCGCGCCTGGGTGAGCAGCGCGCAAAGCAGGGCGCTTACGTGTGGCACTCGCTGATCGAGAGCGGCGCGATGGTACTGGACGGCAGCGACACGCCGGTGGAGGATACCAACCCGATCGCGGGCTTTTATTGCGCCGTCACGCGCCGCGAAGGCAACGGCAAGCTGTTTTTTCCGGAGCAGGTGAAGACGCGCGAAGAGGCGTTGCGCGACTACACCTGGAACAACGCCTATGCCGTATACGAAGACAAGGATCTGGGTTCGCTCACCGTCGGCAAGCGCGCCGACATGGACGTGTTTTCGGGAAATCTCCTGACGATTCCCGCTGCCGACATTCTGCGCACGCGCGTGCTTTACACCATAGTAGGCGGCAAGGTCGTCTACAAGAAGGACGGCGCGGAGAACTGGCGCAGCGGACAATGGTTCGAACCGATGCCCGAGTTTGATCACGTGGATTGAATGGCAGGGAGAAAAGCTCGCCTACAATGCGCCCTCGCTGCTCATCCCTAGCTGTTGCGTGAAAAAATCCGATTTCCACTATGACCTGCCGCCTGAACTGATCGCGCAGGAACCGTTGAGCGAACGCAGTGGCAGCCGTTTGCTGGTGCTGGATGCGGCTCGACGTAACTGGCAGGACCGCGTGTTTCGCGAGCTGCCGCAACTGCTGCGTGCGGGCGATCTGCTGGTGTTCAACGACACGCGCGTGGTGCCGGCGCGTCTGTTCGCGCGCAAGGAATCCGGCGGTGCGGTCGAGATCCTGTTGGAGCGCATCACCGGTTCGCACGTCGCCACCGCGCAACTGGGCGTCAGCCGCAAACCGCGCGAAGGCTCGCATCTGATACTGGTTGATGGCACGCGCGCGCGCGTGCTGGGGCGCGACGGTCCGTTCTTCGAATTGCATTTCGAATGCGAAGAGCCGCTGGAGAAACTGTTGGCGCGTATCGGCCGCATGCCGCTGCCGCCCTACATCACGCGCGAAGCCAGTGCTGCCGACGCCGAGCGCTACCAGACCGTGTATGCGCGCGCGCCGGGCGCGGTCGCGGCGCCGACGGCGGGCCTGCATTTCGATCAGCCCTTGCTGGACGAACTGCGCGCGAGCGGGATCGACTTCGGTTACGTCACGCTGCACGTTGGCGCCGGCACGTTCCAGCCCGTGCGCAGCGAACGCGTGGAAAATCACGTGATGCACCGCGAGTGGTTGAATGTCGGTGCGGAGCTGGTGGAGAAAATCCGCACCACGCGCGCGCGGGGCGGCCGCGTGATCGCTGTCGGCACCACAGTGGTACGTGCGCTGGAAGCGGCGCGTGCCGGCGGCGGACTGAAACCCTTCGCCGGCGAGACCGGCATCTTCATCGTGCCGGGTTATCGTATCGAAAGCATCGACGCGCTGATCACCAACTTTCATCTCCCGGAATCCACGTTGTTGATGCTGGTGTCGGCATTCGCTGGACGAGATCTCATCCTCGATGCGTACAAGCATGCGGTCGAGCATCGCTATCGGTTCTTTTCCTATGGGGATGCGATGTTGATCTGGCCTGGGGAGGGGCGGGCATGAGCGCGTTGCGGTTCGAAGCGCTTGTCACCGACGGCCTTGCGCGCCGCGCCCGCATCACGCTGACGCGCGGCACGATCGAGACCCCCTGCTTCATGCCAGTCGGAACCTACGGCTCGGTGAAAGCGATGACGCCACGCGATCTGAAAGAGGTCGGCGCGCAGATCATCCTGGGCAACACGTTTCATCTATGGCTGCGGCCGGGACTGGAAGTCATTGAACGATTCGGCGGTCTGCACCGCTTCATCGGCTGGAACGGGCCGATCCTTACCGATTCCGGCGGCTTCCAGGTTTTCTCGCTCAGTGAGCGTCGCAAGATTTCAGAGGAAGGCGTGGTCTTCGCTTCGCCCGTGGATGGCGCGCGCGTTTTCCTCTCGCCGGAAGAATCGATGCGCATCCAGACGGCGCTGGATTCCGACATCGTGATGGCGTTCGACGAATGTCCGCCAGTGCTGGAGAACGGCAAGCTGGCCACGCAAGCACGTGTGCGCGAATCGATGGAATTGTCGATGCGCTGGGCGGCGCGTTCGCGCCGTGCCTTCGACGACTTGAACAACCGCAATGCGCTATTCGGCATCGTGCAAGGCGGCGTGCATGCCGATCTGCGCGCGCAATCCGCACGCGCGCTGATCGAGGTCGGCTTCGATGGTTATGCGATCGGAGGTCTGGCGGTCGGCGAATCGGAAGCCGAGCGCAATGCCACGCTGGACGCCACCGTACCGTTGCTGCCGTCCGAAAAACCGCGCTACCTGATGGGCGTGGGCCGGCCGCAGGACATCGTCGAAGCGGTACGGCGCGGCATCGACATGTTCGATTGCGTGATGCCCACGCGCAACGCGCGCAACGGCTTCCTGTTCACACGAACCGGCACGCTGCGCATCCGCAACGCGCAATATGCGCAGGACACGCGCGTGATCGAGGAAGGCTGCGAGTGCTACGCGTGTGCAAACGGATTTCCGCGCGCGTACCTGCGGCACCTCGATCGCTGCAACGAAATCCTTGGTTGCCAGCTCGCCACCATCCACAACCTGCATTTCTATCTGCGGCTGATGCGCGAATTGCGGCAAGCTATCGAAGCGCAGAGATTGCGCGAATACGTGGCGGAGTTTTACGCCAATCTTCTTGGCACCTGAATGAAGCGACGAAGCCGAGTCCAGGCGTGTGTCGGACTCAGGTTGCTCTGACAAGTTCAGGGGGAACTTTTCCAGAGCTATGAATAACTATCCGTCGCCAGCGAACGCGCATCCGGCAGCGCGTCGTTGCGCGCCCGGTTCAAACCGTGCGCGCAGAAACGGCGTAGCGCCGAGAGTGGGCGCGGATCGGCTTGCGCGCGCAGCGACCATGCCGCATGCCGCGCCAGCAGTGCGGCGGCGAACGCACGCGCGCAGGTCATGGCGATGCCACGCGCGGCGGCTTCATTGTCCGCGCCGCGCAAGCGCGCTTCCGCCGAAGCGATCGCGTCTTGCGAGAGTTGCGTTACTGAAGCGAATTCATTGCCTTGCGCCTGCGCCAACAGGCTGCGTTGCGCGTTGCGCAGCACCGTAATGCCGTGCTTTGCAAGCGTTTGCATCGCATCCAGCGCCTGCACATTGCTCGCGCCTTCCCAGATCGGAAACACCTGCGCGTCGCGCAGCAATTGCGCGATGCCGGCATCTTCCAGATAGCCCATTCCGCCGAACGCCTCGACGGTGTCGGACGCGATGCGCACCGCGAGTTTGCCCGTCCACAATTTCACGAGCGGCAGCAAGAGTCGGAACAACTGCTGTTGATGTTCGTCGGCCTGACGCATTTGGATTCGGCCCAACAACTCCGCGGTGTAGAACACCAGATGGAACGCGGCCTCGAACTCGGCCTGCATCGACGCCAGCATGTCCACGTACAGGGGCTGCTCGATCAGCGCCTTGCCGAACACCACGCGCCGTTGCGCGTAGTCGCGCGTGAGCGCGATGCAGCGGCGCATCGTCGCCAGCGCGCCGATCGAATTCCACAGGCGCGTCACCTGCAGCACCGGCACGATCGCGCGAACGCCGTGCATCGGTTCGCCAACCAGCGTTGCGGCCGCGCCTTCGAGGTGGATTTCCGCGGTCGGCAATTCGCGCGTGCCGAGCTTGTCCTTCAAGCGGTCGATGCGGATGCCGTTCCACCCGCCGCGCTCATCGCGCGTTTCCAGATAGAACAGCGCGAGGCCTTCGCTGCCGGGCGGATTCCCTTCGGGCCGCGCCAGCGCCAGCGCGGCGTCGGAATTGATCGCAGAGGTGAACCACTTGCGGCCGGACAAGCGCCAGCCACCGTGCTCATCGCGATGTGCGATGGTTTCCGTGTTGCCGACATCTGAACCGCCGGCGTTCTCGGTCATCCATTGCCCGGCGATCCAGAATTTGGCCGGATCGCGCGAGAGGAAGTGCGGCAGCGCGCGTTCGTTGAGCGCGCGATTCTCCGCGGCCTTCAACGCGGTCGCCACGCCGTCGGTCATCGCCAGCGGACAGGTGTAGAACTCGCTGGCGACGTGATAGAGATACGCCAGCGCGAATTGCTGCACGCGCGCGTGCGCGCCGAGGTTTGCGTCGTGGCCGGTAGCGATCAGACCATGACGCGCGGCCAGGCCCGGGCCTTCGCGCCAAACATGCGTCAGTTCGATGCGATCGACGCGCCGTCCCCATGCGTCCCAGCGCGTCAAGCCCGGCTCTTCGCGCGCGCTGCTCGTGCGGCGGCGCCATGCCAGCACGGCGTGTTCGCCCAGTGCATCGAGCGCGCCTTCCGCGCTGTGCAATTGCTGCGGCGGCAGCACGCGGCGCAAATACGAACGCAGCACGCGATCTTCGCGATATTGGTTGCCGAGTTGCGGCGCAGACTGGATGAAAGACACGATGCCCCCTCAAGTCGGCACTACGTTCTTGCGTTTCGGTTTGCGGCTCAGCGAGCCGATCAACACCAACGCCAACGCAACTTCGATCAGCGCCAGCGTGCGTTCGGCCGGCGAAGCCCAGGCTTCTGTAACGCCGTGACAAAAATAGAACAGCGAAACCATACCGGCGACGATCAGCGCGCGCGCCGGCGTGCGCCAGTACACGAGCGGGAGCGCCAGCGGGATCAGCGCGATCAACAACGCAACGACGAGCGGCATGCGGTCCGGTGGCAGCAGCCAGCCGTGCCAGGCAATTTGCAGGATCGCCTGCGCGGCCCAGGCGGCGAATCCGATTCGCTGCATTAGCCGGACACTCATGGCGACGCGGCCAAACGCCGAACCAGATCCGCGACGCGTCGACCCAGCACGCGCGCCAGTTCGCGCTCGTGTTCACTGACCGCGTTCTCGCCGTTCAAGCCGGCGACGTGGCTCAAGCCATACGGCGTGCCGCCCGTGAGGGTGTGATTCAACGCGGGCTCGGTGTAGGGAATGCCGACTGCAATCATGCCGTGATGCAGCAGCGGCAGCAGCATGGAGATCAATGTGGTTTCCTGACCGCCGTGCATGGTCGCGGTGGACGTGAACACCGCGCACGGCTTGCCGACCAGCGCGCCGGATGCCCATTCGGCGATGGTCGAATCGATGAAGTGTTTCAGCGGCGCGGCCATGTTGCCGTAGCGCGTGGGACTACCAAGGATCAGGCCCGCGCATTCGGCGAGATCGCGCAACTCCGCATAGGGCGGCCCCTCTTCCGGCACCGGCGCTTGTGCGGTTTGCGTGACCGGCGCCACCGGCGGCACCTGACGCAAGCGCGCGCGCGCGCCGGCGATTTCCTCGACGCCGCGTGCAATCAGCCGCGCCAGCTGCGCCGTATGGCCGCCGCGGCTGTAGTAGAGGACGAGAATTTCGGCTGGCATCTGCGCAGTGTAGCCGCATGCCTTCACTTCAGTGACACCGCAGCTTGGGCTACTCTCGCGGCATGGCTCGCCTGACCCTTCCCCTTCAGCGCATCGACCGCGAACGCCTTCGCGCGTTCGGGCTGTTCCTGTGGCAGCGGTTCCTGTCCGACAAATGCTTCGAGACTGCGGGCGCGCTGTCCTACACTACGCTGTTCGCGATCGTGCCGCTGCTGACCGCGGTCCTGGCGATCCTAGCGGCGTTTCCGGTGTTCGCCGGCTGGCGCGTGGCGATCTCGGATTTCATCTTCCGCAATTTCGTGCCGGCCGCGGGCGCGACGGTGCAGAACTATCTGCTGCAATTCGCCGACAACGCCAGCAAACTCACCGCGGTCGGCATCGTCTTCCTGCTGATCAGCGCGCTGATGATGATGGCCAGCATCGAGGATCGCTTCAACCGGATCTGGCGCGTGCAGACCGCGCGCAGCGGTGGCTCGCGTTTGTTGTTGTACTGGGCCGCATTGACGATCGGCCCGTTGCTGATCGTCGCGGCGCTGGCGCTGCTGTCCCGCGTGCTGCCCCTTTCGCCGCAGCCCAACGCGCAACCGCTGCCGTGGGCGCAGCCATTTTTCGCGCTGCTGCCGTTCGCGCTGACCTGGCTGGTACTCCTGGGCATGTACATGCTGATTCCCAATCGCACAGTGGCATTTCGCCATGCCGGCATTGCGGCGTTGATCGCAGCGATCCTGTTCGAGATCGCGCGCGTGCTGTTCGCGCTGTACGTGCAGCACGTGCCGTCGTACCAGCAAATCTACGGTGCGCTGGCCGCGGCGCCGATCTTCCTGATCTGGGTGTATCTCTCGTGGGTGATCGTGTTGCTGGGCGCATCGCTGGCGGCGGCGATGGCGGCGTTCGAATACCGCCCTTTGAGTGAGCGCCTGCCGCCGGGCTGCGAATTCATCGGCCTGCTGCGCGTGCTGCGCCACTTCGCCCAGGCGCAACGCGAAGGGGCAGGCCTGCATAGCGAAGAACTGTGCCGGCGTGAACGGTTCCTGGCCGACGATCTGTTGCAGCGGTATCTGGGCGATCTGCGCAAGGCCGGTTTGCTGACGCGCGCCGAATCGGGCGAGTGGGTGCTCTCGCGCAACCTCGCCACTGCGAATCTCGCAGATCTCTATCGCGCCGGTCGCTATCGCCTGCCGCTGGATCCCGATTCGACGCAGCGTGCGCTGGCCGGCCTGACCGAAAACGCGCGGCGCGCGGTACTGCACGCGATCGAATCGTTGCGCACGCACCTGTCGGCGTCGCTGTCCGCCCTGTTCGGCGGCGAGAGCGGCAACGATACGCATGAACGAAAGGAGGAGTGACATGCCGTGCGCATGCTTCATCGTTCGCGGCCGGGTGCAGGGCGTGTTCTTCCGTGCCTCCACACGCGAACAGGCGTTGAAACTTGGCGTCTCCGGTTACGCAAAGAATCTCGGCAATGGCGACGTGGAAGTGCTGGCGTGCGGGTCGAACGAATCGCTGGACGAATTGCAGCGCTGGTTGCACCGCGGCCCGCCGTCTGCGCGGGTGGAAAGCGTGACGCGCAAGGCGCTGCCGGATCAGAACCCAAAAGGATTTTCCGTCGCATGAGCAAACAACACCGCTACACCGCGACTGTCCGCTGGATCGGCAATACCGGCACGGGCACGCAAACGTATCGCGGTTACAAGCGTGATCACATGGTCGAAGCCGAAGGCAAGCCAACGATCGCGGGCTCTTCCGACCCGCACTTCCGCGGCGATGCTGCACGCTGGAATCCGGAAGAACTGCTGGTCGCCGCGCTTGCCTCCTGCCATCAGCTCGCATATCTGCATCTGTGCGCGGACGCCGGCGTGGTGGTCACCGTATATGAGGACCGCGCCGAAGGCGTAATGTCCGAGAACGCCGATGGCAGCGGAGAATTCACGCGCGTGGTGTTGCGCCCGCATGTCACGATCCGCGCAGGCAACGCGCAACTCGCGCGCGAGCTGCACCATCGCGCACACGCGCTGTGCTTCATTGCGCGCTCGGTGAACTTTTTGGTGGAGTGCGAGCCGGCGATCAGAACCGAAGCGAACGATCCACAGCCCGCTTCGATTTGAAAGTGCGGCCGAGGACGGCTGCGTTGCCCGTCTGTTGAAGGCAGGAGCCAATCGGTTGTGAACATGAAGTTGGAATGGCGTACATGGATGTTCGCATGAACAAGCTCACTTCGCCGGATCGGCCTCCGTGGGTTCCTCTTTGTCGCCCCTGCGCTGCAAAGGCGCCGCGAGCTTTACGATTCGCGCGTGAAACGCGAAAGCGGCAGGCCCAGCCATTCCAGTGCGGCGCCGTGAAACAGCCGCGCACGGTCTCTATCGCCAAGTCCCAAAGCCTCGATGCCGCTGCCCGGCTCCTGTTCGCCCAGAGGGAAGGGGTAATCCGTGCCCAGCATCACGCGGTCGTACCCGACCACATCCAGCAGATAACGCAAGGCCTGCGGGTCGTGCACGCAGGAATCGAAGAACAATCGCGAAAAATACTCGCGCGGGTTGCGCGCGTTGTCGGTGGCGACCAGATCGGGCCGCATCTTGAAGCCATGTTCGATGCGGCCGATGGTGAAGGGGAAACTGCCGCCGCCGTGCGCGAAGGCGACGCGCAAGGATGGCAACCGTTCCAGCACGCCGCCGAAGATCAGCGAACACGCCGCGCGCGATTGTTCTGCGGGCATGCCGACCAGCCACGGTAGCCAGTATTTCGGCATCGTGTCCGTGCCCATCATGTCCCAGGGATGCACCAGGATCGCTGCGCCCAGATCGGCCGCGGCCTCGAAGAACGGAAACAATTCGCTCGCATCCAGATTCCACTTGTTGCAGTGCGAACCGATCTGCACGCCTTGCAATCCGAGTTGCTCGACACAGCGTTCCATCTCCTCGATCGCCAGACGCGGCGATTGCAGCGGCACCGTGCCGATACCGGCGTAGTGCTGCGGGTAGTTGCGGCAGATTTCCGCGGTGTGTTCGTTCAACGCGCGATGCAATTCAAGCGCTTGATTGGGTTTCGCCCAGTACGAAAACAGCACCGGCACGGTGGAAACCACCTGCACGTCCACGCCGTGCTGCCGGTATTCTTGGATGCGATATTCGGCATCGAATGCGTTCTTCCACACTTCGCGGAAGAATTTGCCGTCCTTGTAAATACGATGGTGTCCCCCCGAACGCACCATCACCGGAAAGCGGTCGTCACCGTATTTGCGCGCGAGATCCGGCCACTGCGGCGGCAGGATATGCGCGTGAGTGTCGATTTTGAGCATGCGGCAAGTTTAACCGCATCGCTCCGGACAACGAGAACGGCGTGGACACTCGAATCGGCTTTCAACTGCTCGCGCGTTCTGGGGATCTGGACTCCAGCAGCCGCTTCGCCAGCGGCAGCGCGAGCGCGACGCCCACCAGTTGGGCAATGATGAAACCCGGTACGTCGATTGGGCGGAGGCCGGCGAAGGTGGTGGTGAACGCGCGTGCAATCGTCACCGCCGGATTCGCGAAAGCGGTGGATGCGGTGAACCAGTATGCGGTCGCGACATAGGCGCCGACCAGTGCGGGCAATTGCGCAGGCCGCGCCCGATGGCCGAGCAGAATGGTGAGCAGCAGGCCGATGGTGGCGATGGTTTCGCTCAGCCAGATGCCCGGACCGCTGCGCAGCTTCGTTCCCCACGTGACGGGATCGAGTCCGAACATCAGATGCACCGTCATCACGCCGATAATCGCGCCCACGATTTGCAGGGGCAAATACGCGAACATCTCGCGCCAAGTGATCGCCTTGCGCAAGGCCAGCGCCAGACTGACCGCGGGATTGAAGTGCGCGCCTGAGATCGGCGCGAACAGCACGATCAGCACATAGAGCGCAAGCCCGGTGGCTGTGCTGTTCGCCAGCAACGCGACCGCTACATTGCCCTGCGACAGCACTTCGCCCATGTGCCCGGAGCCGACGATTACCATCAGCAAAGCTCCTGTGCCGACGAACTCCGCCAGAGCGCGTGTTCGTAAAGAAATGTTCATCGCGCCGTTCGCAGCCGTTCGAGCAACGCCAGGACACGGCGCTCGATTTCATCACGTACTGCGCGGAATTCTTCGTCGTTCAGAAGTTTCGGATCGGGCAGCGCCCAATCCTCGCGCACCCGCGAAGGCAGCCACGGACACGCATCCCCGCAGCCCATCGTCACGACCGCATCGAAATTCTGATCGGCGAAGTCGCTCAGCGGTTTCGGAACTTGCGCAGAAATGTCACAGCCGCGCTCCGCCATGAATGCGATCGCGCGCGGATTCACGACTGGCGCGGGTTTTGAGCCTGCGGAATACGCTTCGACAAGATTCGCACTATGCATGCGTGCGAAGCCTGCAGCCATTTGGCTGCGGCAAGCGTTCTCGATGCAGACGAACAATACGCGTGGCAGGGCGCTCATCTGTATCTCCGTTTGCTCCAAGGTTTGGGTGCGCAGACGGGCGCACACGCGGCGAGCGCTCCGCCGCAACAGTTTTCGGTGAGAAAGGCGAGCAGGGCGTTCATGCGAGCGTAGTCGGCCCGGCAGCGGATACTGCGGCCCTCGCGCACATCGCGCACCAAACCGGCGCGGCGCAGCACGTGCAGATGATTGGTCAGAGTGGCGCCAGGCAGTTTCAAGCGTCCGCCGATTTCGCCCACGGCCAGACCCTGTTCGCCAGCCTGAACCAGCAGACGGTAAGCCGCCAAACGGGTCTCTTGGGCCAGCGCGGCGAGCGCGCGTACCGCATACGTTTGTTTCATAATTCCGGAATTATAGAAATATAAATCCGGTTGTCAAAAGTACCTGCCGCGGCTCTTGCGTGTCCGCCGCGCTTCAGCATTCCAGCACGTGCAACAGGCTGTCGATGGCATCCACGATGCGGTCGCTGGCGTCGAGCAGCGCCGCGGCAAGGGCGGGGGACGGTCCCTTCGCTTGCGCGCGCAACGCAACGGCGAGCGCGCGCTGCGTGTCGCGCAGATGAAATGCGCCGACCGGTGCCTGGCTCTCGCGCAGGGCGCGCGCGGCTTCGCTCAATGCGTGCGCGCAGCGATCGGAGAGCGCCACCGCCTCGTCGGGCAGCGATCGATCGGTCGCGTCCGAGCGCGCGGCTTCCAGCGCCATCGCTGCACGCAAGCAGCGGTTGGCATGCGCGACCAGAGCCTCCGCGCGTGGAAGATGCGCCTTGCCCCGGGGTTCCTGACGCAGGCGTTCCAGCGAAGCCTGCGCGTTGCTGCGCGCCGCGCGCGCGGCAATGCGCGTCTCAAAGCGTGCCCGCGCATCGCCGCACAATACAGCGCTGAGGTAATCGCGATAGGCTTCCAGCAGTTTCGCCAGGATTTCGCGTTCGCGCCCGCGTTCCCACGTCGGCCACAACAGGTACGCGACCAGCGCCAGCGCACTGCCGAGTACCGTGTCGGTGGCGCGTGCGGACATCGAGGCTTCCGGCGGAATGCCGTAGAACGACAGCAGGATCACGACCAGCCCGGTGAGACACGCGACCGCCACGCCGTAATGCACCGTGGCGAGTTCGCGATAAGCGAAGCACAGCACGGCGTACAGGATCAGCGCCTCCCAGAACTCGTCGAAGCCGAAATGCAACAGGCCAGTGGTGAGCAGCAGGCCGCACAGCGTGCCGGTCATACGCAGCAAACCGAAGCGCCAAGTCGCGCCGAAATCCGCGCGCAACACGATCGCCACCGTCATCGGCATCCAGTAGCCGCGCGAGAGCGGCAATGCATGCGAGAGCGCCAGGGCGACCGCGAGACACGCGCCGCAGCGCACTGCGTGCCGGAACGCGACAGAATGAAAGTTGAGATTCGCGCGCAGCGTGGCGAATGGATTGGCCGGCTGCAACGCGCGCGGCAAACGGAACTCCGCACGTTGCGCCGAAATCTCGCCGCGGCTGCCGGCGACTTCCGCGTTGCGTGCTGCGGCGCGCAGTTGTCCCCCCAACGCCGCAGCACGTGCATTGGCAATCTGCGCAATCCAGTTCTGCGAATCGTCTGGATCGCTCCACTCTTGCAGCAATTCCGTCGCGGCCGAGTAATGCGACAACGCATACGCGGTCTGCGGCGGCGCGGCCTGCTCCAGCGCAGTCGCCAGCACATCCAGCACACTGGCAGCAGCCTGGCGGATCGCCTGCAAGGCGTCGCACAATGACGACGAATCGCAGCCCGCTTGCAGATCGGCAAGCGCCAGCAACTCGATGCGCATACGCTCGGCCAGTTCGGTGAGCACTTGGAACGCTTCCATCGCGCGTCCGCGCGCGCGGCCGCTGCCGAAGATCAGCGCTTGCAGATCATTGAGCGACGGGGGCAGCAGGACTTCTTCGCCCGGTGCGACGTTGCGCCGCGAAAGCGCGGCGAGCTGGCGCAAGGCGTCCGCCACCGCCATGCGTTCGGGCCGGTAACGCTGCAACGGCCACGCCGCGATCGCGAACAACGTTTGCAAGACGCCACCGGCGAAAATCAGCGCGGCGGCCTGCCACGCCTGCGCGCCAGCGCGTGGTTCCGCACCCATCACCACCAGCAGAATCATGCTGATCAGACCGGCGCGCGTTGCGTGCGGCCCGAGCGCGACCAGCAACGCCGCGGCGAATCCCCACAGCGCCGCAACGAGCAGTAACACGAGGGGCCATTCACCGAACACCGACCCCGCGAACGCAGCGACCGCCGCGGCGAAAGCAGTCAGCAACAAACGCCGCATGCGCAATCGGTACGGCCCCGGCTGGTCGGCGAACATCGTATTGAGCGCGCCGGCGGAAATGCCCAAGCCCGCGGCGAGGTGGCCGGTCGCGGCGCCGATGGCGAGCGGCAGCACGATCGCCGCCGTATTGCGCAGCGCCACACGCCATGGCACGTCCGGCCGCTGCATCTGCAGCAGCGTGTGGATCAGCGGGGATTCGCGCAGTCGTGCGGTGAGGCTCATGCGCGCATTGTGCCGGACGCGCTCCTGCCGCGAGTCTGCAATTTCAAATCCGTCATTCCGGGCCGGAATGACGGCAACTTGTCAGCGATATTTTTCCGGCGGTGCGTCGACATGCCCGCAACGCCTGCAGGTACGCGCGTCGAGCGAGCGGTAATAGCGCTCGAACACCGCCGGGAAATCCTTCTCGATGCTGTTGAGAACGAAGTATTCCTCGTAGAGTTTGTGGTTACAGTTCTCGCAGAACCAGAGCAAACCATCCTTCTCGTGCGGCAGGCGGCGGCGCTCGATCACCAGCCCGATCGAATCCGGCATGCGCTGCGGCGAGTGCGGCGTGCGCGGCGGCAGATAGAAGATCTCGCCGGCGCGGATCGGAATGTCGCGCCGCGCACCGTCGTCCTGCACGCGCAGCACCATCTCGCCTTCCAGTTGATGGAAAAATTCGGGACCTTCGTCCCAGTGGTAATCGCTGCGCGAATTCGGACCGCCGACGATCATCACGATGAAGTCATCATCGACGATGCACTTGTTGCCGACCGGCGGCTTCAGCAGATGCCGGTGTTCCTCGATCCAGCGTTGTAGGTCGATTGGCGGGGTGAGTGACATGGAGGAATGGTAGCCACTTCTGGCCGTCGAGTCCCGTTGCTAGGCTCGCGCATCCAGCGCTCGCCGAGCAGCCTGCCGTGGGCGTCGTGCCTCGGATATTCGGCCTGGCGCACGATGCGCTTCAACGCATCGCGCAAGCGCTCGGCCTCAACACGAGTTCCGAAGCAGTCCTTGCAAGCAATCTCCTACACCTCGAGCGACGCCAGATCGCCTTTCTCTTCCAGCCAGGTGCGGCGGTCGGCGGCGCGTTTCTTGGCCAGCAGCATGTCCATCAACTGGGCGGTCGCAGAGTCATTGTCCACAGTGAGCTGCACCAGCCGGCGCGTGTCGGGATGGATCGTCGATTCGCGCAATTGTGCGGGATTCATTTCACCAAGACCCTTGAAGCGCGTCACGCTGACCGCGCCTTTGATCTTCTCGCGCGCGATGCGCGCCAACAGCGCATCGCGCTCACCTTCGTCGAGGCAATAAAACACCTGTTTGCCAACATCGACGCGGAACAGCGGCGGCATCGCCACGAACACGTGTCCGCCGCGCACCAGCGCCGGGAAATGGCGCAGAAACAAGGCGGACAGCAAGGTGGCGATGTGCAGGCCGTCCGAATCCGCATCGGCCAAGATGATCACCTTGCCGTAGCGCAGACCGGAGAGATCGTCTTTGCCGGGATCGCAGCCGATCGCGATCGCCAGGTTGTGCACTTCTTCCGAAGCCAGCACGGAACCCGATTCCACTTCCCAAGTGTTCAGGATCTTCCCACGCAGCGGCAGGATCGCCTGATAATCCTTGTCGCGCGCCTGCTTGGCGGAGCCGCCCGCCGAATCGCCTTCGACCAGGAACAACTCGGTGCGCTCGGGATCACTCGATGCGCAATCGGCCAACTTGCCCGGCAGCGCTGGACCTTGCGTGATCTTCTTGCGCACGACTTGTTTCGCGGCTTTCAAACGCGCGGCCGCGCGTTCGATCGCGAGCTGCGCGATCGCTTCGCCCGCGGCGACGTGCTGGTTCAACCACAGCGAAAATGCATCGTGCAGCGCGTTCTCGACGGTGCTCGCCGCTTCACGCGATGACAGGCGCTCCTTGGTCTGACCGGCGAATTGCGGATCGCGCATACGCACGCTCAACACGAATGTCAGCCGATCCCACACGTCCTCAGGCGCCAGCTTTACGCCGCGCGGCAGCAAGTTACGCAACTCGCAGAACTCGCGCAGTGCATTGGTCAGACCCGAGCGCAAGCCGTTGACGTGCGTGCCGCCCTGCACGGTCGGAATCAGATTGACGTAGCTCTCCTGCACCAGTTCGCCTTCGGGCAGCCACGCCAGTGCCGCGTCGATGCCGCCGCCGCCATCGCGTTGTAGGTGCTGCACGAACAGTTCTTCAGGCAGGCAGGGCGCGCCTTGCAATTCGGATTTCAGATACGCAGCCAGGCCATCTTCGTAATACCACTCGTCGCGCTCGCCGCTGGCTTCGTCGAACAATCGCACCGTCAAACCCGCGCACAGCACGGCTTTCGCGCGCAACAGGTGTTTCAGTTTCGGAACCGAAATCTTCGGCGAATCGAAATATTTCGGGTCGGGAAGGAAACGCAACGTGGTACCGGTCGTGCGTTTGGGCACTTCGCGCAAGGTTTCCAGTTTGCCTAAGGGTTCGCCGTGCGCGAAGCGCATGCGGTATTCGTGACCGTCTCGGCGGATAGTCACCTCGAGGTGCGAAGACAGCGCATTCACTACGGAAACACCGACGCCATGCAGGCCGCCGGCAAAGCTGTAATTACGTTCGTTGAATTTGCCGCCCGCGTGCAGGCGGGTGAGGATCAGCTCGACGCCAGTAACGCCTTCCTCGGGATGCACATCCACCGGCATGCCGCGGCCGTCGTCGGTCACTTCCACCGAGCCGTCCGTATGCACGGTCACTTCGACAGTTCTCGCAAAACCCGCCAGTGCCTCGTCGACCGAATTGTCCACGACTTCCTGCACCAGATGATTCGGACGCGTGGTGTCGGTGTACATGCCGGGCCGGCGACGCACCGGTTCCAGCCCGGTCAGCACTTCGATGTCGGCGGCGTTGTAGCGGGTGTTGGCGGGCATGACGGAACGGGCGGTGGAATCAGCCGCGCAGCATGGCGAGCGGCGAGCCGCCGGTCAACGTCGCCGCGGCCTCCGGCGGTTCAGGTGGCAGTGGGCTGGAAGCGCGGATCATTTGCAGCGCGCTGACGAGGGCGGCGCGAAACCAACATCTCACCTCACGAGGAACTGTTCCCATGCGCAAGTTGATCCTTCCCGCGTTGATCGCGGCTGCGTTTGCAGTCCCGGCATTTGCCCAAGATACGTCCGCCACAGGCCAGCAGAGCACGACGCCAGCTTCGGCTTCCACCGCCAGCTCCTCCATGTCGTCGATGAGCTCCAGCGGCAACAGCGAGCACAAGAGCAGCCATCATCGCAAGCATCATCACAAGAAGTCGTCCAGCACCAGCTCGTCCAGCAGCGGTTCTGCGCCGGCTTCTTCTTCAAGCGGCGGCTGAGTTACGTTCGTATTCGCTGCGCATCTGAAACGCCCCGGATTTCCGGGGCGTTTTTTTATCCGTCAGGAATTGGTTGTGCGGAACTGTATCGATGATGAAAGGCGATTTGAAAATTCAGGCACGGTTTGCGGGCGGCTGCGGACGATGTGCGCGCGGAATATTGTTGAAGCGGTACCGCGACCCATTCACGACAGGAGCGTCACCATGCGCAAGCTAATTCTTCCCGCGTTGATCGCCACCGCGTTCGCCATCCCGGCGTTCGCGCAGGATGCGCAGACCAGCGTTCAGAGCACCACCACCACGACACAGCAGGCGGCGTCGCCGGTGGTATCCAGCGACGTCAAGCAGCAGAGCACCACGACCAGCAGTGCGACCGATCCAATGACCGGCGCGGTGACCACTCGCACCGAGACCTCGGCCGGCACGCAGGACGCGATGCCGCCCAAGACAGACATGCAGGTGCAGGAGAGCACCAGCACCTCGACCAATCCGGTGACCGGCGCGACGACGACCGAGTCGACCAAGACCGTCACCAAGCATCATCGTCATCATTCCCACGCGAAGGCTTCGACGACCACCAGCACTACGATCGGTGCGAATAGCACCCGCACCAGCACTTCGGTGTCGACCGAACCCGCGGCGAATGGCACGAACAGCTCCACTACCACGACGACCACGACTTCTCAGCCGACTTCGTCTTCGTCGGGTAGTGAGAAGTAACGCTTGCCACATGCCTTGACTGCGTAGGCAGGAGACCGAAGCGAACGCCGAAGGCGGCCGTAAGGCGTACGCCATGGGGGTGCGAGCAATGGCATGTCGTGCTACTTCAAACGGGCGGACATGGATGTCCGCGCCGGCGCCACGCACCCGGGGTGGTTACTTGCGTTACTTGCCTATGATCTGCCAACGCCTCGGACTCCGGGGCGTTTTCTATTGCGAGCCAGCGAGCGGCGCGCAGCGTGTGGTGAGCCACGCGCGATCTTGCGGATCATCCAGCAGCGGTGCCAATTGTTCGTGCACGCGTGCGTGGTAATCATCCAGCCAGGTGATGTCGCTTCGATCGAGCAGCGAAGGATTCAACAGTCGCGTGTCGATCGGGCACAGGGTCAGCGTTTCGAAGCCTAAGAATTCGCCGAACTCGGTTTGCTCCGCGAGAACCGTCGCGACTAGGTTTTCGATGCGCACACCGTAGCGGCCCGGCTTGTAGATGCCGGGTTCGATCGAAGTGACCATGCCCACGTCCAGCGCCTCCAGATGCGAATGCGAGCGCGGCGGCCGGATCGCCTGCGGACCTTCGTGCACGTTGAGGCAGTAACCGACCCCGTGTCCCGTGCCGTGTCCGTAATCCACGCCGGCTGACCAGATCGGCGCGCGTGCGAGCGCATCGAGTTGTTGCCCGGATGTGCCACGCGGAAATTTGGCGCGTGACAGCGCGATCACGCCTTTCAAGACGAGCGTCACATCCCGGCGTTGTTCCTCGGTCGTCTCGCCCAACGACCACACGCGCGTGATATCGGTGGTACCGCCGAGATATTGCGCACCGGAATCGATCAGTAGCATCCCGAGCGGTTTCAGTTCGGCATGCGATTCAGCAGTCGCGCGGTAATGCGGCAGGGCGGCATTCGCCTGATATCCGGCGATGGTGGCGAAGCTCTCGCTGATGAAGCCGGGTTGCTGCGAACGCAATTCTCGCAGCTTTGCATCCACATCGAGTTCGGTGATCCTTTCACCACGCGCCAGCGTTTCCTCGATCCAGCGCGCGCCGCGCACCAGCGCCACGCCGTCGCGGCGCATCACCTCGCGCACGTGAGCAAGCTCGGCGGCGCTCTTGCGCGCTTTCATCGCGGAGATAGGGCTTGGCGCTTCGATCAGCGTCACGTGATCGGCAATCGCGTGAGCGATGGCGGCGGAAACCTGTGAGGGTGCAAGCAACAATTTTGTTTCGATCGACAATTGGCTGAGCGTGTTGCAAATGAATTCGTAAGGCGCAATCTTCACCCCGTCGGTTTGCAAGCGCGGGATCAAATTCCCACCCGCTCGCGCTGCGCGCTCGTTGCCCTCCCCCGCTAGCAGGGGAGGGGTACTCTTTTCGAATTTCGTTGAGTCGACGAACAGCGTTGCGCCATCGTTGTCGATCAACAGATGCGCCAGGAATACCGGGTTGTATTCGACATCCGAGCCGCGCAGATTCATTAGCCAGGCGATTTCGTCCAACGCGGAAACCAGATGGTGCGTGGCGCCGTATTCGCCCATTGCCGCGCGTACGGCGGCGAGCTTCTGTGCGCGCGTGCGGATTGCATATCCGGGCGGATGTTCGAATACTGGCGCGTGCGGCAGGGGTGGACGATCGTTCCAAACTTGCCCCGGTAAGTCTTCTTCGATCAGTTGCGCCCCGCGCCGCTCCAATCGCTCGCGCAGCGACCGCTCGTATGCCAGCGACAGCGTGTCCCCCGCGCAGGCGACGTAATCGCCTTCGCGTACGCGCTCGCACAGCCAGCCGACGTGCTCGGGCGTGTGCGGCACGTTGAGTTTCATCAGCTCGATGTCGCTGCCGGCAAGTTGCCGCCGCGCCTGTTCGAAATAGCGCGAGTCGGTCCACAATCCGGCGAAATCCGCGCCGACCACCAGCGTGCCGGCCGAGCCGGTGAAACCGGACAGCCATTCGCGCGAGCGCCAGTGTTCGGGCAGATATTCGGACAAATGCGGATCGGCAGTCGGCACGATGCAGTACGCGATGTTGCGCTCGCGCATCAGTTTGCGCAGCGCGGCGAGGCGTTGGGGAATGGTCGAGCGCATCGGATGATGCTAGCAGCCAAAGCGAGGAAACCGGCAGCCGGGAGTCGGTAATCTGAGAAGCAGATGACACAAGGCGGCTTGGCTCTCCGGCCCCCGGCTACCTATTTCCGGCTTCCTGCTCCTCACATGTAGAATGCCGCTTTCCGGAAGTGGTCATTCCATGACTCCCCTGATTTTCGTCACCGGCGGCGTGGTGTCTTCCCTGGGCAAGGGCATCGCGTCGGCCTCGCTCGCGTCCATCCTCGAAGCGCGGGGCTTGAACGTCACATTGATGAAGCTGGATCCCTACATCAACGTGGATCCCGGCACCATGAGCCCGTTCCAGCACGGCGAGGTGTACGTCACCGACGACGGCGCGGAAACCGATCTGGACCTCGGCCATTACGAACGTTTCGTGCGCACGCGATTGAGCGGCAAGAATTCCATCACCACCGGCAAGATCTACGAAGCGGTGATCCGCAAGGAGCGTCGCGGCGATTATCTCGGTGCGACGGTGCAGGTGATCCCGCACATCACCGATCAGATCAAACACGTGATCGACGAAGCCACGCGCGGGTTCGACGTGGCGCTTGTGGAAATCGGCGGCACGGTCGGCGACATCGAATCGCAGCCGTTCCTGGAAGCCGCACGCCAGTTGCGCATCGAACACGCCGACAAGGTGCTGTTCCTGCATCTCACGCTGGTGCCGTACATCAAGGCCGCCGGTGAGATCAAGACCAAGCCTACCCAACATTCGGTGAAGGAACTGCGCGCGCTCGGCATCCAGCCGGACATCTTGCTGTGCCGTTGCGAGGAACCGCTGCCAGATTCCGATCGTCGCAAGATCGCGCTGTTCACCAACGTGCCGGAGAACGCGGTGATCAGCGCGGTGGACGTGGACGTGATCTACAAGCTGCCGCTGTGGCTGCATTCGCAGAAACTGGACGACATCGTGATCGAGCGCTTGCATCTGGATGCGAAGCCCACTGATCTGTCGCAGTGGCGCCGCACGGTGGACGCAGTCGAGAATCCCAAGGACGAAGTACGCATCGCTATCGTCGGCAAATACGTCGAGCACAAGGATGCGTACAAATCGCTGGGAGAGGCACTGCGCCACGGCGGCATCCACAACAACGCTCGCGTGCAACTGGACTGGCTGGATTCGGAGGAAATCGAAACGCGCGGCGCGGAAGCGGTGTTACGCGGCGCCGATGCCATCCTGGTGCCGGGCGGCTTCGGTAAGCGCGGTTTCGAGGGCAAGATCGCCGCGGCGGAATACGCGCGCGAAGCCGGCGTGCCGTACTTCGGCATCTGCTACGGCATGCATGCGGCGGTGATCGAGTTTGCGCGCGATGTGGCGGGCCTCGCTGGCGCCAATTCGACGGAAAACGACCGCCACTGCGCCGAACCCGTGATCGCGTTGATTACCGAATGGACGCAGGGCGAGGGCGACGTGCAGCGCCGCGACGAATCCTCGGATCTTGGCGGCACCATGCGCCTGGGCGCGCAGGAATGCCACCTGAGAGCCGGCACGATCTCGCGCGAATTGTATGGCACGGACATGATCCGCGAACGTCATCGACACCGTTACGAATTCAACAACCGCTACCGCGAGCACTTCGAGCAACTCGGATTGGTGATCGCCGGCGTGTCCAACGACGACCTGGTCGAAATCGTCGAACTGCCGGCGCAGAAGCATCCTTGGTTCGTCGCCTGCCAGTTCCATCCGGAATTCACCTCCACGCCGCGCGAAGGGCATCCGCTGTTCTCCGGCTTCGTGCGCGCCGCGCGCGAGTTCAAGGCGATGCGCGAAGCGCCGCGATTGGCGAAGGAAGCGGTGGGATGAACCTCTGCGGCTTCGAAGTCGGACTCGATCAACCCTTCTTTCTGATCGCTGGTCCCTGCGTCGTCGAATCGGAAGCGCTGCAGCTCGATACGGCTGGCACGTTGAAGGAAATCACGGGCAAGCTCGGCATCCACTTCATCTTCAAGTCCAGCTTCGACAAGGCCAATCGCACTTCGGAAAAGAGTTTCCGCGGGCTGGGCATGGAAAAAGGGCTGCGTATCCTTTCCGAAGTAAAGAGACAAATGAGCGTGCCGGTGCTGACCGACGTGCACGAATACACGCCGCTGGGTGAGGTCGCATCCATCGTGGACGTGTTGCAGACGCCGGCCTTCCTTTGTCGCCAGACCGATTTCATCCACAACGTGTGCAGCGCGGGCAAGCCGGTCAACATCAAGAAAGGCCAGTTTCTCTCGCCGTGGGACATGAAGAACGTGGTCGAGAAGGCACGTTCGACCGGCAACCAACAGATCATGGTGTGCGAGCGCGGCGCCAGTTTCGGCTACAACAATCTCGTTTCCGACATGCGTTCGCTGGCGGTGATGCGCGAAACGAACTGCCCGGTGGTGTTCGACGCCACGCATTCGGTGCAGTTGCCGGGCGGGCAGGGCAGCAAATCCGGAGGCCAGCGCGAGTTCGTGCCGGTGCTGGCGCGCGCGGCGGTGGCAGTCGGTGTCAGCGGCCTTTTCATGGAAACGCATCCCGATCCGGAGAAGGCATTGTCTGACGGTCCGAATGCGTGGCCGTTGGGACAAATGGAAGCGTTGCTCGAAACGCTGAAAGAATTGGATCAAGCAGCAAAACGCGCAGGGTTTTTGGAATCCGCCGGAAAATAGGTATCGTCATTCCGGAGCCGCGCGCGGCGCGGAACTTGAAATCTGCTGTTGATCGTGCGTTGAAAAAACCAGATTCCGGCTCGCTTCTTCGCGGCATCCGGAATGACGAAGAAATCAGACTACGTCGCGAGAATTCATGACAACGACAATCAAGACGATCCACGCCCGCGAAATCCTTGACAGCCGCGGCAATCCCACCCTCGAAGCGGAAGTCACGCTGGCCGACGGTTCGTTCGGCCGCGCGGCGGTGCCGAGCGGCGCATCGACCGGCACACGCGAAGCGGTGGAACTGCGCGATGGCGACCAGTCGCGCTATCTCGGCAAGGGTGTGTGCAAGGCGGTCGAGAACGTCAACACCACGATCGCGAATGCGTTGCGCGGTTTCGATGCGGCGAATCAGAAAGGTCTCGACGAAAAACTGATCGCGCTGGACGGCACGCAGAACAAATCGAAACTCGGAGCGAATGCGACACTGGGCGTTTCGATGGCGGCAGCCCACGCAATGGCCGTATCCCGTCATGAGCCGTTGTGGCGCTATCTCGCTTCCTGTCTCCCATCTCCCGTTTCCCCGCGCTTGCCCGTTCCCATGATGAACGTGATCAACGGCGGCGTGCACGCCGACAATCCGCTCGACATGCAGGAATTCATGCTGATGCCGGCGGGTTTCGATCGGTTTTCCGAAGCGCTGCGCGCAGGCGTCGAATGCTTCCACGCACTGAAAGGACAATTGAAAAAGCGTGGCTTGAACACGGCCGTCGGCGATGAAGGCGGGTTCGCCCCGGCTCTGCGTTCGCACGAGGAAGCGATCGAGGTGATCCTGGAAGCGATCAATGCTGCGGGCTACCAAGCGGGAAAACAAATCTGGGTCGCATTGGATCCGGCATCGTCGGAATTTTTCGAAGACGGCGTCTACCACCTGAAAGGCGAGAACCGCAAGCTCGATGCCGCGGGCATGGTTGAGCTGTATGCCGAGTGGTGCGGCAAGTATCCGATCATCAGCATCGAGGACGGTCTGGCCGAGGGTGACCAGGCCGGCTGGAAATTGATCACGGAGCAACTCGGCAGACGGGTGCAACTGGTCGGCGACGATCTGTTCGTCACCAATCCTTCCATTTTCAAGGAAGGCATCGCCAACCACATCGCCAACGCGATCTTGATCAAGGTCAATCAAATCGGCACCTTGAGCGAAACCCTTGAAGCGATTGCGATGGCGGACGAAGCGAAATACGCCGCGGTGATCTCGCACCGCTCAGGCGAAACCGAGGACACCACGATTGCCGACCTCGCGGTCGCGACCACGGCGACGCAGATCAAGACGGGCTCGCTGTGCCGTACCGACCGCGTGGCCAAGTACAACCAGTTGCTGCGCATCGAGGAGCAACTCGGCAAGGATGCACGTTACGCCGGACGCGCGGCGTTTCCCAACCTGCCTGCGTTCTGACATGACGCTAGTGAGCCCCGTTCGAGGCGGCTGCTGTGAAAAGTGCGGCCAGGGACGGCCGCTCTGGTGGCAGTATGTCTTGGGCGGTTTCGACTATTGCGCTGTCTCGAAAATGCAGGGATCAAGGACGATCGCACTAATATGATCCGCTGGGTCGCGTTGATCCTGATCATCCTGCTGATCGCCCTGCAACTGAAACTGTGGGTGGGCGAGGGCGGTATGCGCGATCTCAATGCCTTGCGTGCGCGCATCGCGGCGCAGGATGCCGAGAACGCCAAACTGAAACAGCGCAATCAGGCGCTCTCGGCCGAAGTGCAGGATTTGAAACACGGTCAGCAAGCGATCGAAGCGCGCGCGCGTTCCGAACTCGGGCTGATCAAGCCCGGCGAAACGTTCTATCAGGTGGTGACGCCTGCACCGGCGTCGACTGCGGCGAGGAATCAGAACGACAATGGCCATTGACGTCAACGCGCTCTGGTGCGTGGTGCCGGCTGCCGGGCGTGGCGCGCGTTTCGGCGGCGAGATTCCGAAACAATATCTGCCGCTGGCAGGCCGGCCGTTGATCCTGCACACGCTGGAACGTCTCGCTGCGCATCCGCGGGTCACGGGCCTGGTGGTGGTGCTGGCTGCGCAGGATCGCTGGTGGCCGCAGGTGGGCGAGATCAACGGCAAGCCGGTGCGCACTGCGGTCGGCGGTTCCGAACGGGGCGATTCGGTGCTGGCCGGTTTGCGCGCGCTGCCCGATGAAATCGATGAAACGCAATTCGTACTGGTGCACGACGCCGCGCGCCCGTGCCTGCGTTACGAAGATCTGGGGCGCCTGATCGCGGAGGGCGCGCGGAGCGGCGGCGCGCTGCTCGCCGCGCCGCTCCGCGATACCTTGAAACGCGCCAACGGCTTCAATCGCAGCATCGAAACCGAAGCGCGCGAGGCGCGCTGGCGTGCGTTCACCCCGCAGATGTTCCGGCGCGGCGAATTGATGGCCGCATTGGAAGCCGCGAGCGCGCGAGGCGTGATCGTCACCGACGAGGCGATGGCGATGGAGCTGGTCGGCCACAAGCCGATGCTGATCGAGGGCGCGGAAGACAACATCAAGGTCACCACACCGGCAGATTTGAAACTGGCGGAATTCTTGCTGGAGAAGACTACGTGATGCGCATCGGTCAGGGCTTCGACGTGCACGCTTTCGGTCCCGGCGACCACATCGCGTTGGGCGGCATACGCATCCCGCACACGCGCGGATTGATTGCGCATTCCGATGGCGACGTCGCCGTGCACGCGCTTTGCGACGCGCTGCTGGGTGCACTGGCGCTGGGCGATATCGGCCGGCATTTCCCGGATAGCGATCCACGTTGGAAAAACGCAGACAGCTTAAAAATGCTTGCGCATTGTGCCGCGCTGATTCGGGAACGCGGCTATGGGCTGGGCAATGTCGACATCACGGTGATCTGCGAACAGCCGAAACTCTCGCCGCACATCGACGCCATGCGCGCACGAATCGCTTCCGTGCTCGAGTGCGATGTGGATCAGATCAGTGTTAAAGCCACCACCAGCGAGAAGCTCGGCTTCACCGGGCGCGGCGAAGGCATCGCCGCGATGGCGGTGGCATTGCTGATTGGCTGAGCCGGCCCGCCGCAGCACTGCGATACAATGGCGGCTTTACCGAGAGCCGCATGAGCCAGACGCATTCTCCAGGAGCAGGTTTCCGCGCCGCGCTGGCCGCCGAATCGCCGCTGCAGGTGGTCGGCGCGATCACGGCGTATGCCGGGCTGATGGCCAAGCGCGTCGGCTACCGCGCGTTGTATCTCTCCGGCGGCGGCGTTGCGGCGAACTCGCTCGGTATACCCGACCTCGGCATCAGCACAATGGAAGACGTGCTGACCGACGCGCGCCGCATCGTCGAAGCGACGCAACTACCGCTGCTGGTCGACATCGACACCGGCTGGGGCGGCGCCTTCAACATTGCCCGCACGATCCGATCGTTCCAGCGCGCCGGCGTGGCCGCGGTGCACATCGAGGATCAGGTCGGACAGAAACGCTGCGGTCACCGCCCCGGCAAGGAAGTGGTGCCGAAAGAGGAGATGGTCGACCGAGTCAAGGCCGCGGTGGATGCGAAGATCGATCGCGATTTCGTGGTCATGGCGCGCACTGACGCCGCCGCGACGGAAGGTATCGACGCGGCGATCGAGCGCGCGGTGGCCTACGTCGAAGCCGGTGCCGACATGATCTTTCCCGAGGCGATGAAGACACTGGACGATTACCACAGGTTCAAGGCGGCGGTGAAAGTACCGATTCTTGCCAACCTCACCGAGTTCGGTGCGACGCCTTTCTTCACCGTGAATGAATTGCGTTCCGCCAACGTCGACATCGCGCTGTATTGCTGCGGCGCCTATCGCGCGATGAACAAGGCCGCGCTGGATTTCTACCAGACCGTGCGTCGTGAAGGCACACAGAAATCCGTGGTGCCGTCGATGCAGACTCGCGAGGAACTGTACGACTTCCTCGGTTACCACGATTACGAGCGCAAGCTGGACGCGCTATTCGCGAGTGAGCGGAAAGGTTGAGCCGATGCCGGAGTCCGCACCAAATCCGGATGGCTTCATGCAGCGGCGAACGATTCGCTGGGACGCTCTCGCCGCGATCATCGCCGCGCTGATCGGTCTGCTGTCGTTGATCGTCGCGGGCTACACCGCCCACGTGCAGCGCCAGCAGGTCAGCGCGCAAGTGTGGCCGTATCTGATCGGAGGCAACAGCAGTGGCGCACGGGAATTGCTGTGGGAGAACAAAGGTGTCGGCCCCGCCATCATCCGTCAAGTGAGCGTCACTGTCGGAGGAAAACCGCAGCGTAATTGGAAATCCGTGATGCAAGTGATGGGTTTTCCCAAGCTCGACTATTACCAGAGCACGCTTGCCGGAAACGTGCTGTCGCCCGGCGAGAAACTCGACTGGATCAAATTCAACGACGAGGCGGACTACCGCGCTTTCATGGCTGCGGCGCAGCGCGTGAACTTCGAGGCCGTGACCTGCTATTGCTCGACGTTGGGCGAATGCTGGACGACGCAGTTGTTGGTCTTCAGCAGGCAATCGGTGCGCCGCTGCCCTGCATCGCCGGAATCGGAGCAGTTCCGAGATTGAGTCGCGATTCGAAATGTCCGATACATCCGAGCGGGACATTTTCTTCAATTGAGTTGCCGATCGGCGAGAAGCAGATCGAGCGAACGGAGATAGAGATGAACGAAAACGCCGCGCAGGTTCTTCCCAAGGCCAAGAAATCCGTGGCGCTGTCCGGCGTCGCGGCGGGCAACACTGCGCTGTGCACGGTCGGGCGCAGCGGCAACGACCTGCACTATCGCGGTTATGACATCCACGACCTAGCGACCAAGGCGACCTTCGAGGAAGTCGCGCATCTGCTCGTCTACGAGCACCTGCCCAGTTGGTCCGAATTGAATGCGTACCGCACGAAATTGAAGCGCCTGCGTGGTTTGCCGCAACCGGTCAAGGCCGCGCTGGAACTGCTGCCCGCGGCGACGCATCCGATGGACGTGATGCGCACGGGCTGCTCGGTGCTCGGCACGATCCTGCCCGAAGCGCACGACCACAACGTCCCGGGGGCGCGCGACATCGCCGACCGGTTGATGGCGAGCTTCGGTTCGATGCTGCTGTACTGGTATCACTTTTCGCAGAACGGCCGGCGCATCGAAACCGAAACCGACGACGAAACCATTGCCGCGCATTTCCTGCATCTGCTTCACGGCAGGAAACCGAGTGACAGCCACGCCAACGCACTCGACAAGTCGCTGATCCTCTACGCCGAGCACGAATTCAACGCTTCCACCTTCACCGCGCGCGTGATCGCGGGCACGGGCTCGGACATGTATTCGGCCATTACCGGCGCCATTGGCGCGCTGCGCGGCCCCAAGCACGGCGGCGCCAACGAAGCGGCCATGGAAATCATCGACCGCTACCGCAGCGCTGACGAGGCGGAGAAGGACATCCGCCAGCGCGTCGCCAACAAGGAAATCGTGATCGGCTTTGGGCATCCGGTATACACCATCGGCGATCCACGCAATCCGATCATCAAGGAGATCTCGCGCAAGCTGTGCAATGAAGGCGGCAATCCGCGCTTGTTCGAGATTTCCGAACGCATCGAGAGGCTGATGTGGGACCTGAAGAAGATGTTCCCGAATCTCGATTGGTATTCGGCCAGCGCATATCACATGATGGGCGTGCCCACCGCGATGTTCACGCCATTGTTCGTGATCGCGCGCACATCAGGCTGGAGCGCACACGTGATTGAACAGCGCATCGACGGCAAGATCATTCGGCCCAGCGCCAACTACACCGGGCCGGAAGATCGTTCTTACGTTCCGATCGAAAAGCGCTGAGCCGATAACCGTGAATCGCAAATCCTGGGCGTCATAGCGTCGCGGCCAGGCGCGTTGCCTGCGCGATCGCGCGCTTGGCATCGAGCTCTGCGGCGACGTCGGCGCCGCCGACCACATGCGTTTCGATATCGAGCGCGAGCAATTCGTCCGCCAGCGCGCGGTTGGATTCCTGTCCAGCGCAGATCACCACATCGTCCACTTCCAGCACGCGCGGTTGGTCATCGACACGGATATGCAAGCCAGCATCGTCGATGCGTTCGTAAACCACGCCGCCCAGCATTTGCACGTCCTTCGCCTTCAGCGCAGCGCGATGCACCCAGCCGGTGGTCTTATTGAGGCGTTTGCCGGGACGGCCGGGCGTGCGTTGCAGCAGCCAGATTTCGCGCGGCGAAGGTTCGACTTGCGGTTTGCTTAATCCGCCGCGATGCGCGAGCGACATATCCACACCCCATTCGTGCATCCAGCGCGGGATGTCGAGCGTGGGCGAGGGCGGCGGCTGGGATAAATACTCCGCGACGTCGAAACCAATGCCGCCCGCACCGACGATCGCCACGCGTTTCCCGATTTCGACTTTGCCGGAAACTACATCCGTATAACCATGCACGTTGACGCGCTCCTGACCCGGAATGCGCGGATCGCGCGGATTCACGCCTGTGGCAATGATGACTCCATCGTAGTTCTGCGCGCGCAGCGTTTTGGCATCGGCCGTAGCGTTCAATCGCACCTCTACGCCGAGATCATGCAAACGGTTGGAGAAATATCGCAGTGTCTCCGCAAACTCTTCCTTGCCCGGGATGCGTTTGGCCAGATTGAATTGGCCGCCGATTTCATTTGCCTGCTCGTAAAGCGTGACGGCATGCCCGCGCTCGGCCAGCGTGCACGCAGCGGCCAGACCCGCCGGCCCCGCGCCGACTACACCGAAGCGTTTCTTCCGCGCAGCCGGTTCGATCACCAGCTCGGTTTCGAAACACGCGCGCGGATTGACCAGGCAACTCGCGCGCTTGTTTTCGAACACGTGATCGAGGCACGCCTGATTGCAGGCGATGCAGGTGTTGATGCGATCGGCGCGGTTTTCGCGCGCCTTGTTCACCCATTCCGGATCAGCCAGCAACGGACGCGCCATCGAAATCATGTCGGCATCACCGCGCGCGAGCAGCGCTTCGGCGACCTCGGGCATGTTGATGCGATTGGTGGTGATCAGCGGAATGCGCACCTGTTTCTTCATGCGCCGCGTCACCCAGGCGAACGCCGCGCGCGGGACGGATGTGATGATCGTGGGGATCCGCGCCTCGTGCCAGCCGATGCCGGTGTTGATCAGCGTGGCGCCCGCGGCTTCCACGCCTTTCGCCAGCGCCACAATCTCTTCCCAGCTTTGCCCGCGGTCGACCAGATCGAGCATCGACAGGCGGTAGATGATGATGAAATCGCGCCCGACCGCTTCGCGTGTGCGCTGCACGATTTCGACCGGGAAACGCATGCGGTTTTCCAGCGCGCCGCCGAATTCATCCTCGCGCTTGTTGGTGCGCGCGACCAGGAATTGATTGATCAGATAGCCTTCCGAACCCATGATCTCGACGCCGTCGTAACCGGCTTCGCGCGCAAGTTGCGCGCTGCGGACGAAAGCGCGGATCGTGCGTTCGATGCCGCTGCTCGAGAGTGCACGCGGTGTGAACCGCGTGATGGGTGACTTGATCTTCGAAGGCGCGACGGAGAGTGGATGCACGGCATAGCGGCCGGCGTGGAGGATCTGCATGCAGATACGCCCGCCTTCGGCATGCACAGCGCTCGTGACCTTGCGATGACGCGCGACGTGCCAGCGCATCGACATCGTGCCCGATAACGGCTTCAACCAGCCCTCGATGTTCGGCGCAATGCCGCCGGTCACCATCAGTCCGACGCCGCCGCGCGCGCGCACGGCGAAATACGTGGCGAGCTTGTCGTAATCGCGCGCATGATCCTCCAGGCCCGTATGCATCGAGCCCATCAGCACGCGGTTGGGCAGCGTGACAAAACCCAGATCGAGCGGCGCGAGCAGGTGCGGGTATGGCGTTTCGCTCATGACAGCGTGAATTCAAACGAGCGTTCGAGGATGCCCGCGCCGGATCATATCGGCAAGCATGAGCTCAATCGTCGTCGACGAGGTGCTTCAGCCGGTCACGCCGTTGCGTCCATAAACCGAGCGCGAGCACGCCGATCACGAACACCGCGAGCACCGCAAAGTCCAGCGCCATGTGCGCATCAAACCAGTCGTCGACCAGATCGTCCTCGGTGACCATGCGCGCTGCGGTCCAGGCGATCACGCCGGCGCCGACGTACACAATCGCCGCCCAGCGCGTCAGCAGTTTCAGGAGCAGCGTCGAACCCCACACGACCAGCGGCACGCTGATCAGCAATCCCAGCGCGACCAGACCGAGATGACCCTTGGACGCTCCCGCGATCGCGAGGACATTGTCCAAGCCCATCAATGCATCGGCGAGCACGATGGTGAACATTGCGCTCCAGAGGCTGGCAGCGGGCCGCACGTGAGGACGTTCCTCATGGTGATGCAGCAGTCGCCACGCGATCGGCAGCAACACCAGGCCGCCGATCAACATCAGTCCCGGAATCTTCAGCAACCACAGCACGCCCGCGGTCATGCCGATGCGTACGGCGACCGCAATGAAGCTGCCCCAGAAGATTGCGCGCAATTGCAGTCGGTGCGGCAGGTCGCGAGCGGCGAGCGCGATCACCACCGCGTTGTCGCCGGCCAGCACCAGATCGATCAGGATGATCGCGCCGAGCCCGGACCAGAACGCGGGATCTGAAATCGAAGCGAGCGGATGCGATAGAAAACTCATCGGCGGTCCCCAGCGCGTCGAGTTCATTCCGCGAACACGCGCCCGCACGCGCTTGCGGGGCGGATCGCGGAAGTCTCGCCCACGGGTTCACCGCCGCGACGACCGGAACGCATGCGCGTTCGTGCTGACGATCGCCGCAAAAGCCGGCTTGCGCCGACCCCGAGCTACTCCCTTCCGGGAGAGGTAAAGCTCGGACGATTCTCCCGGGCAGGCGCTTGACCGTCAAGGTCGATGGATGCAATAAGGAGAGTTGCGGCACTTTCCTGAATCGGGTTCGACAAAAGCTGCGCATATTGCGGAGGGAAAAGGAAAAAATGCTTGCAATCCGCGATGGCTTGGGGTTGAATCGCGGCCATGAGGGGGATTGCACGCCCGCTGCTGTTTTTTGCCGCTTTCGCGGGATGGCTCGGCGCGGGTGCGGTTTCGGCCGCGCAAGTCAAGGCGTTGCGCGTGTGGGGCAGCCCGGATTCCACCCGCGTGGTGCTCGATCTCTCGGCGCCGCCGTCCGACTACAAGCTGGTGCAATTGGACAATCCCGATCGCATCGTGTTGGACGTCGAGGACAGCAGCTTCGCGGGCGACTTCCGCGTGCCCGCGGTCAAGGGTTTGCTAAAAACCATCCGCAGCGGCGAGAGCGGCGATGCCGCGCGCGTGGTACTGGATCTCACCGGCGAAGTACATCCCAAGAGTTTTCTGCTGAAGCCGGCGGGCCAGTACGGCTATCGCCTGGTGCTCGATCTCTATCCGCCGCATGCGCCCGGACCGCAGATGGCGCGCACCATCGAGAACGATATCGCGCAGGGCAAGCCGCGTCCGGTGGTGATCGCGGTCGATGCCGGCCACGGCGGTGATGATCCCGGCGCGCGCGGTCCCGACGGCACGCTGGAGAAGAACGTCACCCTGTCGGTCGCGCGTGATCTGGCGAAACTGATCGATGCACAGCCGGGCATGCGCGCGGTGCTGACCCGCGATGGCGACTACTTCGTGCCGCTGGAAAAGCGCTTCCAGATTGCCCGCGAACAAAAGGCGGATTTGTTCGTTTCGATCCACGCGAATTCCTGTCCCGATCACTGCGATGCGCGCGGCGCCTCGGTCTGGGTGCTGTCCACGCATGGCAAGCAGAGTGAAGCCGGGCGCTGGCTGGCCAACAGCGAGAACAACTCAGACCTGATCGGTGGCGTGTCGCTGGACGACAAGGACAACACGCTGGCGGCTGTTTTGCTCGACCTCTCGCAAGGCGCCAGCATGCAGGCCAGCCATCAAGTCGGCAGCAATGTGCTCAAGGCGCTCGACAGGATCGGCCCGCTGTACCGTAACACCGTGCAGGAAGCGAATTTCGTGGTGCTGCGCTCACCCGATGTGCCCTCCATCTTGGTCGAAACGGCGTTCATTTCCAATCCGACGGAGGAACAGAAACTGCGCGATGACGATCATCGCCAGCAACTCGCCGCGGCCATCCTCAACGGCGTGCGCGGCTATTTCGAATCCACCCCGCCGCCGGGCACGTGGTTCGCGGCGGTCCGTGACAGCCGTCTGCATCCGGGCGCAACCGATGCGGACTCGCTGATCGCGGCGGCGGAGGATGCGAAGAAAGACGACGCGCCATCGCAGGATGATCCCGCGCCGCTGCCGCGCGGCGCGGATGCGCATGGCGATTCCACGGCGACGGTCGCTTCGCCTTTCCCCATGAGGCACGCGCGCACGATGCGCGTGGCCGCGCGCGATGCCGGGCCGCGCGTGCGGCCGCCTGCCTCCGATGCCGATCTGCAAGTGGCGAACGAGATACCTCCACCGCCGGAACTTCCCGCATCGCGCGAATCCGCCGCGTCGAAAAGGTCTGCCACGCTGGATGCCAACATCCGCGACATGCACCGCGTCGCGCGCGGTGAAACCCTCTCGGGCATCGCGCAGCAATACGGCGTCAGCTTGAGCGCGCTGCGATCGATCAATCGCAAGATTCCCGAAGACGGCAACGTGCAGGCGGGACAGGTTTTGTTGATTCCATCATCGTAGCGATCGTCCACGCGCACTTTGCTTGTGCAATCGTGCCTGATTGCTTCCTTCGATCGGTCATTCGCGTGCCGGGCTACGCATACTCATGGTGCGAGCAATGTGGTCATCCATGGCCGCACTCCTCAATGACGGCACGCTCCGAATCGAATTCCTGAGTCCGACTCCCGGCGTCTTGCTATGCTTCGCGTTTGCTGCGAAATGCCGCGATGCCGCCGATCCGTCCGCTGTCTCCCGAACTGGTCAATCAGATCGCCGCTGGCGAGGTGATCGAGCGTCCGGCCTCGGTGGTCAAGGAGCTGGTCGAAAACAGTCTCGATGCGGGCGCGACGAAGATCGAAATCGACATCGCGCAGGGCGGCGCGCGGCTGATCCGCGTGCGCGACGACGGCTCCGGCATTCCGCGCGATGAGTTGCCGCTGGCGCTGGCTGCACATGCGACCAGCAAGATCGAGACATTCGAGGATCTCACGCGCGTCGCCAGCATGGGTTTTCGTGGCGAAGCGCTCGCTTCGATTGCGTCAGTGTCGCGCTTGCAACTGACTTCGCGCACGCACAACGAATCGCACGCATGGCGTATCGAAGCGGCCGGTGCGCGCATCGGTGAAACGCAACCGGCATCGGCAGCGGTGGGGACCTGCGTCGAAGTGCACGATCTGTTTCATGCGGTGCCGGCGCGACGCAAGTTTCTGCGCGCCGAGCGCACCGAGTTCGGCCACATCGATGAGCTGGTGAAATCGCTCGCGCTGGCGCGCAGTGACATCGAATTCCGTTTGAGCCATAACGGCAAACCTGTGCGCTTGTTGAAACCTGCGAGCGATACGGAGGCGCGGCTCGCGCGCGCGGCGGAATTGCTCGGTGCCAGCTTCGCGGAGAATTGCCTGGCGATCGAGCACACGGCGGCCGGCATGGAACTGCGCGGCTGGGTCGGTTTGCCGACGGCCTCGCGGGCGCAAGCCGACCAGCAATATTTTTACGTCAACGGCAGACTGGTGCGCGATCGAGTGGTCGCGCACGCGGTGCGGCAGGCTTATGCCGACGTGTTGTTCCAGGGCCGGCATCCGGCATTCGTGCTGTTCCTGCAAATCGATCCGCAGGCCGTGGACGTCAACGTGCATCCGGCCAAATCGGAAGTGCGCTTCCGCGAGGCGCGGCTGGTGCACGATTTCCTGTTTCGCACCCTGCATGAAGTGATCGCGCAGACCCGCGCGGGTGGCAGTGGCAGAGATTCCTCAGCGTTTTTATTTCGCGCGTCCGGTCTCATGCCGGAAGCACGGAGGAGACTCGCTGAAGCCGAGGAGGAGTGGCTGCCGAATACTGAATCCGGAACGGCCGCCCTGCGCCAATCCGGACTCGGGCTGGCCGTGCGGGAACCGCCGGCTGACGCTTATGCGCGGTTGCTGAATGCCGCGCCTCCCGCCGACGCATCGCTGCCCCCGGCGCACAATGACGAATCGCCGCCGCTGGGTTACGCGCTGGCGCAACTGTCCGGCATCTACATCCTCGCCGAGAACGCGCACGGCCTGGTGTTGGTAGACATGCACGCCGCACACGAACGCGTCACCTACGAGAAACTGAAATCGGCATGCGAACGCGACGGCGTGCAATCGCAGGGCTTGCTGGTGCCGCTGCCGGTGTCCGTCAGCGAGAGCGAAGCCGCGGCGGCGGAAGAACACGCGGCCGCGCTGGCAGAGGTCGGTCTGGAAATCGACCGCAGCGGTCCGCGCCAGATCACCGTGCGGCGCATCCCGGTTCTGCTGCAGGGTGCGGACGCGGCGCAACTGGCGTGCGACGTGCTGGGCGAACTGGCCGCGCACGGGCATTCGCGTCGATTGGAGGAGTTACAGAACGAATTACTGGCGACGATGGCCTGCCACGGCGCGGTGCGCGCGCACCGGCGGCTGACGATCCCAGAGATGAACGCGCTGCTGCGGGAGATGGAAGCCACCGAACGTTCTGGCCAGTGCAATCACGGCCGCCCGACCTGGACGCAGTTGACGATTGGCGAACTGGACAAGTTGTTCCTGCGAGGGCGCTGAGTGGGCGATTACGAGCGTTCCATTGAAGAGTGGCGCGCCGCGCGGCTTGCGCGGCTGACCGCGCCGGACGGCTGGTTGAGCCTTGCCGGGTTGCATTGGCTGGAGCCCGGCCGCAACACGGTCGGCAGCGCGGCCGACAATTCGATCGTCGTCGAGCGAGCGCCGCCGCATCTGGGCACGATCGAATTGCGCGAAGACGGATCGGCCGCGATCGAACTCTCGTCGGACAGCGAAGCGCTGATCGACGGCGAAGTGAAAACGCGCGCAGAGTTGCGCGACGATCGCGCGCCGAATCCGACAAATGTTTCCTTCGGCAGCGCGAATTTCATCGTGATCGATCGCGGTGGCCGTAAGGCGCTGCGCGTGCGCGATGCGAACGCGCCAACGCGCAAGAACTTTGCAGGTATCGAGTCGTTTACGATCGATCCATCCTGGCGCATCGAGGCCCAATGGATTCCGTTCGATCCCCCGCGCACGCTGAAAACGATGAACGTAATCGGACAGCTCGAAAGCTATCCCGCGCCGGGCAAGGCGGTGTTCGAACGGGATGGCAATCGATACGAATTGCTGCCGGTGCTCGAAACACCGGGCGATGAAGTTCTCTATCTGATGTTCGCCGATGGCACTTCCGGCAAGGAGACCTACGGAGCCGGTCGTTTTCTCTACACCGAACCGCCGCGCGACGGCCGCATCGTGATCGACTTCAACAAGGCCTACAATCCGCCCTGCGTATTCACGGCCTTCGCCACCTGCGCACTGGCGCCGCCGGAAAATCGGCTGAATCTGCGCATCGCCGCGGGCGAAAAACGTTACCGTGGGCCGCTCTGACGGGAACCTTTGAGACTTTGTGCGTTCAAAGTCGCGGGGTTTGCTAGCATCGCGGACCCGCACGAGGGAAAGTCCAGATGAGGATCGCCAGCATCGCCATGACGGTCGCGTTCGCGGCGGCTCTGCCGCTGGCGTCCGCGCGCGCGCAGAGTGCGTCGCCGTCGGGCGACCGCAAGCTCTCCTACGCGCTGGGCTACGAGGCGGGACGCGATCTGGGTCAGCATGGGCTATCGATCGACATCGCTGCCGTGTTGCGCGGCGTGCAGGATGGCTACGGCCAGAAGAAGCCCGCCTATCCGCCGCAAGAAATGCAGCAGGTGATCGCGGCGATGCAGCAGCACATGATCGAGCAGGCGCGCGCGGCATTCGCCAAGCTGGCGGCCGACAATCTGGCGCGCGCGCAGAAATTCTTTGCGCAGAACAAATTGCAGAAGGATGTGATCACGCTGCCATCGGGCGTGCAGTACAAGGCGCTGCAAGATGGCGACAGCGATCGCAGTCCCACGCTCTCCAGCGAAGTCACGCTGCAATATCGCGGCGCGCTGCTGGACGGCACGGTCTTCGACAACACCTACGATCGCGGCCAGCCCGTGACGTTTCCTGTCGATCAGATGATCCCAGGCTGGCGGCAGATCATCACCCGCATGCACGTGGGCGATCATTGGCAGGTGTTCATCCCGCCGCAGATGGCTTATGGCGAACGCGGTCAGCCGCCCCGCATCGGGCCCAACGAGGGGTTGATATTCGACATCCGCTTGATCGACACCAAGCCGTGAACCGCGAGACACGCTCAGTGTTCTGGTTAACGGTTCAAAGCTGACGGCCACTGCCCATTGTTGCGATGAACGCGCTGACCGATCCATCGCCGCCATTGACGCCTTGCATCGGCATCTGTCGCATGGACGAGAGCGGGCTTTGCATCGGCTGCCGCCGCACGTTGGACGAGATCGCGCGCTGGAGCACGATGAGCGACGCGGAAAGATTTCGTTTCATGCTGGAAATCCTGCCAACGCGGCGGGCGACGGAATGAGCGACGAGATCGCGGCGGTCGTGCGCGCATTGCACCCGCTCCGGCAGCCGCCCGCGACGGCCGGTTGGAATCGTGATGAATTGGCCGACCTGCTGGGCGATGCGCCGCGCGCGGGCGCGGCAGTACTGATCGCGCTGCGTGACCTGCCACAGCCGAAAGTGGTGTTCACGCTGCGGGACGGTGGCTTGCGCACGCACGCGGGTTAGGTGAGTTTTCCCGGCGGCCGCATCGACGAGAGCGACGTGGACGCGGTGTCTGCCGCCTTGCGCGAAGCGCGCGAGGAAATCGGTCTCGATCCGCACGAGGCGCAGCCACTCGGGTACCTGGATTGCCTCGACACCGTCAGCGGTTATTGCGTGACGCCGGTGGTGGCGCGGCTGGCTGCGACAGCGCAATTGTCGCCGCAATCAGAAGAAGTGGAATCGGTGTTCGAGATGCCGCTCGCATTTTTGCTCGACCCGGCCAATCTGCGTGAACGCGAACTCGTCACGCACGGCAAACGCCGCAAGGTGTACGAATACGCCCGCACGAAACCGCCGATCTGGGGCGCGACGGCCGCGATACTGGTGAACCTGATACGCCGCATGGGGATCATGCGATGAATGTTCTGATCGACGCGCATTCGCTGGCGGCGTTGCCGGCACGGGAAGTGCTCATCGTGGATTGCCGTTTCGAACTTTCCGATCCCGGCAAGGGCGAGCGCGAATTTCTGTCCGCGCATATTCCCGGTGCGGTGTACGCGAATCTCGATCGAGATCTGTCGGATTTGTCGAAGAAGAATTTGGGACGACATCCGCTGCCGGACGAACGCACATTTTCGAAAACGCTGTCGCGCTGGGGCTGGACGCCGCGGCAACGGATCACTGCATACGATGGCGCGGGCGGTGCGCTCGCGGCGGCGCGCCTGTGGTGGTTGCTGCGCATCTGTGGCATCGAGGCGAGCGTGCTGGATGGTGGCTGGCGCGCATGGTGCGAGGCCGGTCTGCCGGTGGAACAGGGTGAAGCCCGCACGCGGCCGAGCACGCAAGTGGAGGTGCGATTCGATCCGGCGCAAATCGTTCTCTACGACGAACTGGAACGGTTGCGCGCGCGCGACGCGCTGTTGCTCCTGGATGCGCGCGGCGCGGCGCGTTATCGCGGCGAGGTCGAACCGATCGATCCGGTCGCAGGACACGTGCCGGGCGCGTTGAACCGGCCATTCAGCGACAATCTCGATGTGACCGGACGATTCAAATCGCCGCAGCAATTGCAGCAGGAATTCGCGACGCTGACGAAGAATCGCAATCCGCTGGAAGTGGTGCACATGTGCGGCTCCGGCGTCACCGCCGCGCACAACCTGCTGGCGATGGAGGTCGCGGGTCTGCACGGCTCGCGTCTGTTCGCGCCGTCGTGGTCGGGATATATCAGCGATCCGCGACGGCCGGTGGCGAAAGACGTGTAGCCTCCACGCGGCGTGTGCAGAGCGCGCTACTTCTTCGCTTTCAACCGCTCCACCATCCCGCGCAGCGCGTTCTGTGTTTCCGCGGCGAACCACATCTCCACCAGCGTATCGATCGGCAGCACGGCCGGATCGGCGAACAGCGCGGCCAGATCCGCACGCGCCAGCTCGCGTGTGGAGAGCATCGCGTGCTGCGGCAATTTCAATAGTTCCTCGAGCCAGTTCAGTGCACGCGCGACCACGTGATCCACGTCAGCGAGTTCGTCCACCAGGCCGGCGTGCAGCGCCGGTTCCGACTCCAGCATCACACCCTGCACCAGAAGCCGTTCAGCGCGATACGCGCCGAGCAGGCGAGTCAGCGCGACGCGGATGACGTCCGGAACGGTAAGCCCGACCTGCACCTCGTTCAAGCCGATGCGGTATGCGCCGTGCGCCATCACGCGGAAATCGCAGAACAGCGCGATCACCGCGCCGCCGGCGGGCGAGTGGCCGGTGATCGCCGCCACCACCGGAATCGGCGAGCGCGCCAGCGCCGCGCACGTCCCGAGGAATTCGCTCCAGAACGATCGCATGCCCGCTCGGTCGAGCGTCAGCAGAAACGGCACGTCCAGGCCCGCGGAGAAAATGCCCGACAATCCTGAAATGATCAGCGCGCTTGCACCTTCACACGGTGCCGTCTCCACCGCTTGGCGCAACGCCCGCACCAGCTCTGGATTCAACGCGTTGACAGGCGGACGGTTGAGCCGCAATTCGCGGATGCCGTTAGGATGTTCGATTTTGTCGAGCATGGTGACTGCGCCTCTCGGATTTTGGTGACTCCCGCGCAAGCGGGAATCCAGTGATTTTGAAAGCAGAGACATTGGATCCCGGCTTCTGCGCATCGCTACGCGACGGGCAATCCCGGACTGACGAAAGTCGTTAGCTTTCCCGAGTCCCGATCATTCATCCTTCGGCGCCCAGGCGTATTGCACGCGATAGTCCAGCGTCGTCTTGCCGTTCGCCGGCACCTCGAGCGAAAACTCGAGCGTATCGGGCGACTGCTTGTCCGGCTTCACGCTGGAAGAAACCAGCTTCCACACGCGCCAGCGGCTGGGATGTTCGCGCACGGTCACCGTGCGCGCCGTGTCACCGCCATTCGTGAGCGTGATGCGGAAAGCCTCGTCCATCGTGCGCGAGCTTTTATCCACCGAAAACGCGGTGCGTTCGCGGCTGGCGCGCAAATCGAAACTCTCACCCAGCGTGACCGTGGCCTGCTGTCCTTTCGGCGTGTCGGGGATGTCGCCCTGGCCCAGCAATTCGGAAGCGCCATCCTGATCGAGGGTGGTTGTGCGCAGCGTACCGGCGGGCAATGCAGCGGGAGCGGCGAACAGCAGCATCGATGCGATCGCACGATCCTGATAGCTGTCGTCGTTGTAATTCGTGTCCAGGATCGGTTTGGGCGGCTGCCAGGCGTTGCCGGCTTCCAGCAGGTACTGGCGTGTGCAACTCAGATCGGAAGCGGCGTACAGCGGCGTCAGGGTGACCGTGCCGTCGGGCAGGTCGACCGCGCCGGGGAGGGTGAAGCTGCGATAGTCGCCGAGCGTGCGTTGCTGCGGCATTGGCGGCGCGGCTTCGGCGGCCACCGCTTTTGCCATGTACATGCGCGGCGGCTGGCCGGAGAAATTCGGCTGTCCCGCGACCAGCTTGATCGTCGCCGCGTCGTAATCGCGCCCGCTGCGGTTGGCGATGCTCGCCTGCGGATCGAAATGCATGCGACAGGCCGAACCATTTGCCAGCACCACATCGTAGGCCGCGCGCCAGCCGATGCCGGCGGTGGAGTAGGTCAGTTTCGCTTCGCGGGTGCCGGAGGATTTCGCATCCACGTCGAGCAGCACGCTGCCGCCGCCGCCCACGGCATTCGGCGGCAACGAAACGGTGGCGTAATCGTGCACCACGATCACATTGCCGTTGACATTGCGCACTGTCAGTCCATTGCTATCCGCCGCAAGCAATTCGCCCTCGGCGAGCGTCTGTCCGTTGCTGCCGGCGACGCTGACGCGCTCGCCCACGTGGCCCGCGAGCGCGCTGTCGGCGCTGCCGCGCGCCAGCACGATGCGTCGGCCGAGTACGTCCACGCCAGTGCCGAAATTCACCATCACCGCTTCCGGTTCCACGCTCGCAGGCAGACCGCCGATGCGCAACATGTGGCGGCCCGCCTGCACGTCAATGCCGCGCTGCTCGTGCACCACCGCGCGGCCTGCATCGAGCGCGCCTTGCGCATCGCCGGAAAACAGCGCGTCGTTGTCGGAGTGGTAGATCGTCAGCGCGGCATGGCCAACACCGTCGCCGGCCTTCGAAGAATCACCGGCAGCACAGGCGACGGCACCGCTCAGTGCGAGGACGAGCGCAACAGCGAGCAGACGGCGTGACATGACGCGTTCTCCTGTCGATGAGAATGCGCCGGATCATAACGGCAGCGCCTGAATGTTCATGTAGGGCGAGCGACCGGCCATAGACGGCCGGCTGGTGGACGCCCCACAGACGAATGCTTGCTTGCCTTGACCGATCGCCTGCATGCAGGCTCCTACATCGCGCAGGCTGTGCGGATCGCTTCGGGTAGGGCCACCGATTGGCCGGTGGCGGGATCGGTCCACACCAGCACGCTGCGTCCGTCGCAATAGACTTTCTGCGGCTCATTGACGTCGATGATGCGGTGGCCGAGGGTGATCGACGAATTGCCCACGCGCTCACAGGACAATTCCACTGCGATCGATGCGGGCCACGCGATCGGCGCGCGGTAGTTCAATTCCGCCGCGGCCAATACCGGCATCGAATGTGCGTGAAACCACGGGCCCGGCACATTCTTCAGCCATTGCAGGCGCGCTTCCTCGATGTAAGTGAGGAAGTTCGAGTTGTTGACGTGATTGAAGGCATCCAGATCGCGCCATCGCACCGCGATGGGTGCGGCGAATAAAGTGCGAGGCACAGTTGCGGATTCGATTGCAGGCGGATCGCCGGCCCGCTGCATTGGCTGCTGTGCATTTTGCGTCGACTGTGCGGCCTGCGCGGGTGTACGCCTGCGGCGTTGCGGCGATGGGGTTTTCTTCTTGTCGGCCATTTTTTTGTTTCCGGATCGGGCGGGCACTGTCAATCAGGTGATGCACGGCGCGGACGATTTCCGCCTAACGCTGCTAAGCGCGTTTCTTCTTGCGCTGTGCTTTGGTCGGCGCATCGAGCACGCGCGCCAGGAATTGCCCGGTGTAGGAGTGCGGCGTGGCGGCCACGTCTTCGGGCGTGCCGGACGCGATGATCCGGCCGCCGCCGGCGCCGCCTTCGGGACCGAGATCGACGATCCAGTCGGCGGTCTTGATCACGTCCAGGTTGTGTTCGATCACGACGACCGTGTTGCCTTGGTCGACGAGGCGATGCAGCACGCGCAGCAGTTGTTCGATGTCGTGGAAGTGCAGGCCCGTTGTGGGTTCGTCGAGGATGTAGAGCGTGCTGCCGGTGTCGCGGCGCGAGAGTTCCTTCGACAGTTTGACGCGCTGCGCCTCGCCACCGGAAAGCGTGGTCGCGCTCTGGCCGAGCTTGATGTAGCCAAGGCCGACGTCGAGCAGGGTTTCCAGCTTGCGCGCCACGGCTGGGATGTTCTCGAAAACCGCGTGCGCATCCTCGACCGTCATGTCCAGCACGTCGGCAATACTGTGACCCTTGTAGAGGATCTCCAGAGTTTCGCGGTTGTAGCGCTTGCCGTGGCAGACGTCACAGGGCACGTACACGTCCGGCAGGAAATGCATCTCTACCTTGATCAGTCCGTCGCCTTCGCAGGCTTCGCAGCGGCCGCCCTTGACGTTGAAGCTGAAGCGGCCAGCCTGGTAGCCGCGCGCACGCGCCTCCGGGACCTGTGCGAACAATTCGCGCAACGGCGTGAACAGACCGGTATATGTGGCCGGATTCGAACGCGGCGTGCGGCCGATCGGTGACTGATCGATATCGACGACCTTGTCGAACAGGTTGAGCTTTTCGATGCGATCGAATGGCGCCGGTTGGGCGGAGGCGCCGTTCAATTCCACCGCTGCATGCCGGAATAGCGTGTCGTTGATCAGTGTGGACTTGCCCGAACCCGACACGCCGGTGATGCAGGTGAACAGTCCCGCCGGAATTTCCAGATCGACGTTCTGAAGATTGTTGCCCCGCGCGCCGTGCAGCGTCATCACCCTCTTCGGATCAGGTTGGCGACGCAGCTTCGGCACTTCGATGGAAAGCTCGCCGGAAAGATATTTTCCGGTCAGCGAGCGCGGCGCATTCAACACGTCTTTCAGCGAACCCTGCGCCACGATCTCGCCGCCATGCACGCCGGCACCGGGACCGATGTCGAGGATGTGGTCGGCCGCGCGGATTGCGTCCTCATCGTGTTCCACCACCAGCACGGTGTTGCCGAGATCGCGCAGACGGATCAATGTGCCGAGCAGGCGTTCGTTGTCGCGCTGGTGCAGGCCGATCGAGGGCTCGTCCAGCACGTACATCACGCCAACCAGCCCCGCGCCGATCTGCGAGGCCAAGCGGATGCGCTGCGCCTCGCCGCCGGACAGCGAATCGGCCTTGCGGTCCAGGGTCAGATAATCGAGGCCGACATCGATCAGGAAGCGCAGCCGTTCGCGGATTTCCTTGACGATCTTGGCTGCGATCTCGCCGCGCCAGCCGGGCAGCTTCAAATCATCGAAGAACGATTGCGTTTCGTTGATGGCCAACGACGTCAATGACGGCAGATTTGTTTCGCCGACGAACACGTTGCGTGCGGAAAGATTCAGGCGTTCGCCATTGCACTCGGGACACGGTCGTTCGGAAATGAAACGCCCGAGTTCCTCGCGCACCATCTGTGACTCGGTTTCCTTCCAGCGCCTCTCGAGATTCGGGATCACGCCTTCGAAACGATGCTTGCGCACGAAACCCGCGCGACCTTCGCCAAGGTAACGGAATTCGATCTTCTCCTCGCCCGAGCCGAACAGGATCGCTTCGCGCGTCGCCTTCGGCAGTTCGCGCCACGGCGTTTCCACGTCGAACTTGTAGTGCTTGGCCAGCGACTTAATCATCTGGAAGAAATGCGGATTGCGCCGGTCCCAGCCGCGCACCGCGCCCTCGCCGAAACTGCGCTCCGGATGCGCGACCACGCGCGCCGGGTCGAAAAACTGCGTCACGCCGAGGCCATCGCAGGCCGGGCAGGCGCCCTGCGGCGAATTGAACGAGAACAGCCGCGGTTCCAGTTCCGGCAGCGAGTAATCGCACCGCGGACAGGAATAGCGCGAGGAGAACAACTGCTCCGGGGCCGATGCGTCATCCATGTCCACGATGATTGCCAAGCCTTCACCCCACCGCAGCGCGGTTTCGAAGGATTCCGCCAGGCGCTGCTTCAAATCCGCGCGCGGGCGGAAGCGGTCGATCACCACTTCGATGGTGTGCTTGATGCGCAGGCCCAACGGCGGCACGGCGTCGAGGTCGTACACCTGACCATCCACCCGCGCACGCACGAAACCCTGCGCGCGCAGTTGTTCGAACACCTGCACGTGTTCGCCCTTGCGCTCGCGGATCACCGGGGCCAGCAGCATGTAGCGCTTTTCGGGATTCAGCGCCAGCGTGGCGTCCACCATCTGGCTGACCGTTTGCGCTTCCAGCGAGGTGCCGTGGTTCGGGCAGCGCGGCGTGCCCACGCGCGCGTAGAGCAGACGCAGATAGTCGTAGATCTCGGTGATGGTGCCGACGGTTGAGCGCGGATTGTGCGAAGTGGATTTCTGCTCGATGGAGATCGCGGGGCTCAGCCCCTCGATATGATCGACATCGGGCTTTTCCATCATCGACAGGAATTGCCGCGCGTAGGACGACAGCGATTCGACGTAGCGGCGCTGGCCTTCGGCGTAGATGGTGTCGAAGGCGAGCGAGGACTTGCCGGAACCGGACAGACCGGTGATCACGATCAGCCGGTCGCGCGGCAGCTCGAGGTCGAGGTTCTTGAGGTTGTGCGTGCGCGCGCCGCGGATGCGGATCGTGTCCATGGTCTGCGAAAGTGGTGATGACGCGCCGGCTCAGCTGCAAGCCGGTTACTATAGCGCTCCGGCCGATATGCGGCCTCTGGCTTCAGCTTTCCAGACGGGGAGGTGTCAAATGCAGTTTCACAAGAAAGTGATCGTGACGGCCGCACTGGCGGCGATGTCGGCCGGAGCCGTGCAGGCGGCGCCGCAAGCGGTCGACAGCGGCGGCGCCAGCGCGCAACAGGTGCGCGAGTTGATGGACGTGGTCGGCCTGCGTCGCATCCTCACGCAGATGGACAGCGTGATGGTGCAGCAGATCGAACGCGTGTTGCCTTGCGTGGCGGCGACCACCGTGGAGACCAGTTTCAGTAGCACGCAGGCGCAGGACGACATCTTGAATCGTATGGTTCCGGTCTATCAGCGGCACTTCACCAGTGCCGACATCCAGGGTCTGCTGACGTTCTATCGCTCGCCGCTGGGCCAGAAGGTGCTGCGCGAAATGCCGGCCACCATGCAGGAAGGCATGCAGATCGGCCGTCAGTGGGGTCAGGAACGCGCACAGGCGATGGTCGCGCAGTTGAAGCAGCAGGGCGTGCTGAACTCGCAGGGCGCGTGCCCGGCGACCCAGAAGCAGCCGGCGGTGCCGGCGCCGAGGCACTGAGCGCTGATCCAGGCAGCAATTGCCCGGATTGGCCGATCCGGGCTATACTTTGACGTTCCGCCCGGCCAGATCGGGCGGCTTCATCAGAACGACCAAACAATAACTACCAAAACCGGGGTACGAAAATGTACGCAGTGATCCTCACCGGCGGACGCCAGTTCCGCGTGATGCAGGGCGATGTCCTGCGCGTGGAGAAGCTCGACGCCGAACCCGACAGCGCCGTCAAGTTCGAACAGGTGCTGATGATCGGCGACGGCGAGAACATCACGCTGGGTGCGCCCCACATCGAGGGCGCCCACGTCGCCGCCAAGGTGCGCGGCCACGGCCGCCACGACAAAGTGCGCATCGTGAAATTCCGCCGCCGCAAACACCATCGCAAGCAGATGGGGCATCGGCAGCACTATACCGAAATCGAAATCACGGCCATTGCCCCCAAGGGCGGCAAGGCCGCGAAGGAGTAAGCCGCCATGGCACACAAGAAAGGCGTAGGTTCCTCGCGCAACGGTCGCGATTCGAATCCGAAATATCTGGGCGTGAAGCTCTATGGCGGCCAGGCCGTCGAAGCCGGCAACATCATCGTGCGCCAGCGCGGCACGCAGTTCCATCCGGGCGCGGGCGTGGGCCTGGGCCGTGACCATACGCTCTACGCGCTGGTCGACGGCAAGGTCGAGTTCAAGACCCATGGCCCGAAGAGTCGCCGCACGGTCAGTGTGATTCCGGGCTGAGCCCTCCAATTGTTCGCGAACGACCCCGCTGCGGCGGGGTTTTTCGTATACGAGGAGCGAGGGGTGAGTAGCGGGGGCACAAGTCAGTCGGCGTTTTGCGGCTGATCCGCCCGAATTCGCCATTATTCTTGTCTGCATCCTCATTCACGCCGCGATTTTTGCGCCCTCACTGCTCGCCCCCAATCCCTCGCTCTCATGAAATTCGTCGACGAAGCGATCATCAAGGTGCAGGCGGGCGACGGCGGCAACGGCTGCGCAAGTTTCCGTCGCGAAAAGTTCATTCCCTTCGGTGGGCCGAACGGCGGCGACGGTGGCGATGGCGGCAACGTCTGGCTGGTCGCGGATGAAGGATTGAACACACTGGTGGATTTCCGCCACCAGCGCATCTTTCGCGCGCAACGCGGCCAAAACGGCATGGGCAGCGACATGTACGGCCGGCGCGGCGAGGACACCGAAATACGCGTCCCGGTCGGCACCAGTGTGATCAATCTGGACACCGATGAACTGATCGGCGACCTGACCGCGCATGGTCAGCGTCTGCTGGTCGCGCGCGGTGGCAAGGGCGGCCTCGGCAACATCCATTTCAAGAGTTCGACCAATCGCGCGCCGCGCAAATCCACGCCGGGTGCGGCGGGCGAAGCGCGCGACCTGAAACTGGAATTGAAGGTGCTGGCGGATGTTGGCCTGCTCGGTTTTCCGAACGCAGGCAAAAGCACTTTTATCCGCGCGGTTTCCGCAGCAACGCCTCGCGTCGCTGACTATCCATTCACCACCTTGCAACCGCACCTCGGTGTGGTGCGCGTGGAGTCCGACCGCAGTTTCGTGATCGCGGACATTCCCGGGTTGATCGAAGGCGCGGCGGATGGCGCAGGTCTGGGTGTGCAGTTCCTGAAGCACCTTTCGCGCACCAGCCTGTTGCTGCATCTGGTCGACATCGCGCCGATCGACGACAGCGATCCTGTCACACAGGTGCGCGCGATCGAAGGCGAGTTGCAGCGCTTCGATCCGCAATTACTCGCACGACCGCGCTGGCTGGTGTTGAACAAGATCGACTTGCTGGCGCCGGATCAACGAGATTCGCGCGCGCGCGAAATCGTCGCTGCATTGGCTTGGCAAGCGCGCTGGTTTGCGGTCTCCGCGGCCGAGCGCATCGGCACGCGCGAAGTCGCATTGGCTGCACAACAATTCTTCGATGAGCAGAGGGCGCTTGCGAACGACACGGCGGAACAGGAGCTCGCGGGAGATTCTGCCCGATGAGCGGGACCGTGCGCGTAACAAAAAAGCCGGCTTTCGCCGGCTGGGTTTTTTCCCTCTCCCGCTTGCGGGAAAGGGAAAGGGGTAAGGGAAAGAAATCCTCAGGCAAGCGCCTTGATCTTCGCCGCCAGACGGCTTTTGTGACGCGCCGCCTTGTTCTTGTGGATCAGCCCATGATGCGCGTAGCGGTCCATGACCGGCTCGGCGGCCTGGTAGGCGGCTTCGGCGCCGGCCTTGTCCCCGGCTTCGATCGCCTTCAGCACCTTGCGGATCGACGAGCGCAGCATCGAGCGCTGGCTGGCGTTGCGCATACGTCGCACTTCGGCTTGGCGGGCGCGCTTCTTGGCGGACTTGATGTTGGCCACGGGATGAAACTCCGCAAAAGGGTGAAAAAAAGACTGCCAAGTATGCGTGCGGCACGTCGGGGAGTCAAGCCGTGAGGAAGCCCAGCATGTTGCGCGGCGTGCTGTCCTTCAGCGCGATGACCATGATCTCGCGCGTACTGGGCCTGGCGCGCGACATGGCCATCAATATCGCCTTCGGCGCGAACGCGGCCACCGATGCTTTCTGGGTGGCTTTCCGAATTCCCAATTTTCTGCGCCGGCTGTTTGCGGAAGGCTCGTTCTCGACCGCCTTCGTGCCGGTGTTCACCGAGGTGAAGGAAACCCGCAGCCACGAGGACCTCAAGGAGCTCACCGCGTGCGTGGCCGGCACGCTGGGCGGCGTGCTGCTGGTGATCACTGCGCTCGGGCTGATCTTCGCGCCGCAGGTGGCGACGATGTTCGAACCCGGTGCGCTGGACCAACCGCACAAGTTCGATCTCACCATCGATCTGCTGCGGCTTACCTTCCCCTTCATCTTCTTCGTCTCGCTGACCGCGCTGGCGGCAGGCGTGCTCAACAGCTTCCATCGTTTCGCGCTGCCGGCACTGACGCCGGTGATCCTCAACATCGCGATGATCGCCGGCGCGCTCTGGCTGGCGCCGCGCCTGCAGATTCCGATCATGTCGCTGGGCTGGGCGGTGCTGGCCGGCGGTATCGCACAATGGCTGTTTCTGCTGCCTTCGTTGCGGCGGCTGGATCTGCTCGGCATTCCGCGCTGGGGCTGGAATCATCCAGAAGTGCGCAAGATCCTGAGACTGATGGGGCCGACCCTGCTCGGCTCCTCGGTGGCGCAACTGAATCTGCTGCTGGACACGGTCGTCCTCTCACTGCTGATCACCGGCTCGCAAAGCTGGTTCTCCCAGTCCACGCGCTTCCTGGAATTGCCCCTGGGTTTGTTCGGCGTTGCGCTGGGCACGGTAATCCTGCCGGCACTGTCGCGACATCATATTGCGGCAGATCGCGGCGGTTTCTCGCGTTCGCTCGATTGGGGCTTGCGCATCACGCTGCTGATCGCGCTGCCGGCGATGGTCGCGCTGCTGCTGCTGGCGAAACCATTGGTGGCGACGCTATACCAGCACGGCCGTTTCACCGCGTTCGACACGCGCATGGACGTGCTAGCGATCTCGGCCATGGTATGCGGTCTGCCGGCCTTCGCGTTGGTGAAGGTGGTGTTGCCCGCGTTCTACGCGCGTCAGGATACGAAAACGCCGGTACGCGCGGGCGTGGTCTCTCTGATCGCCAACATGGTTTTCAATTTCGCCTTCATCGCACTGCTATTTGAATGGTGGGCGCCGCCGCAGTTGAAGGCGCTGCCGTGGCTGGACGGAATCGCGCGAGTGCCCGGATTGCACATGGCGTTGGGAATCGCCAGCGCCTTGTCGAGTTGGCTGAATTTCGCGTTGCTGTGGCATTGGCTTGCACGCACGGGCGTTTACGAGCGGCAGCCAGGCTGGGGTGTCCACGCAGTGCGTGTGATCCTGGCCTGTGCGGCAATGTCGCTGGTGTTGATCGCGGGTCTGTGGCTGTGGCCGAACTGGGTTACATCCAGCATTTGGATGCGCATCTGGCATCTCGCCGTGTTGGTCGTTGCCGGAGCGGGTATCTATTTCGTTGTGCTCTTCGCGGCCGGTTTGCGGATGCGGGATTTGCAAGCCGCCTAGATGGCGCGGTATCTCGCATGTTGCGCCGCAGCGCAATCGTTATACTGCGCGGATGTTCAAGGTCTTCCGGGATGCCGCGGGGCCGTGTCTCGCTCCGGGTGGTAGCGTGCTCGCCATTGGCGCGTTCGACGGGCTGCATCGCGGCCACGCCGCTTTGCTGTCGCGTGTGCACGAGCGCGCGACTGCGCTCGGCTTGACCACAGCGGTGGTCGGTTTCGAACCTTTGCCGCGCGCGTATTTCTCACGCGAGCCGCTGCCGCGTTTGTCTTCTCTGCGGGAAAAAGTCTGCGGTTTGCGCGATGCAGACATCGAGCTGCTGTTGCTGCTGCGCTTCAACGCGGCGTTGGCGAACATGCAGGCGCAAGAATTCGTGCGGAAAATCATTGTGCAGCGGATGAACGCGCGCGAAGTGTGGGTCGGGGCGGACTTCCGTTTCGGCCATCGGCGCGGGGGAGACGTCACGTTGTTGAGAGCGATGGGTGCGCAATACGGTTTCGAGGTGCATGCGCTGGAGCAGATCAAGTTTGCGGGCGAACGCGTTTCGGCCAGTCGCATCCGCGAGTTGCTTGCAGCGGGCGAATTTTCGCACGCGGCGCGTTTGCTGGGCCGGTCGTTCTCGATCAGCGGACGCGTAGTGCGCGGTCATCGCATGGGACACCAGCTCGGTTATCCGACCGCGAACATTCGCCTGCGTAGCCGCGTTCCGCCGGTGCAGGGGATTTTCGCGGCGCGCGTACATGGGATATCCGACCAGCCGTGGCCCGCGGTCACGAGTCTGGGCGTGCGGCCGATGTTCGGCGGCCGTGAACTGTTGCTGGAAACGCACCTGTTCGCTTTCGACGGCGATCTTTACGGGTGTCGCATTGAAGTGGAATTTGTTGCCAAGTTGCGTGACGAAGAGAAATTCGCTGATCTGGATGCGCTGAAGATGCAGATGGACAAGGACGCGAAAGAAGCGCGCCGCATTCTCGAAGACAAGAAGAAAATTTCCGGAGCTGCTGCGTGAGCCGCGACTATAAATCCACCATCAACCTTCCCAAGACCGACTTCGCGATGAAGGCCGATCTGGCCCAGCGCGAGCCGAAGATGCTGGCTGAATGGGAAGCGCAGAATCGCTACGCGAAGTTGCAGCAGCGCACGGGCAATCGCGAACACGCTTTCATCCTGCACGACGGCCCCCCTTACGCGAACGGTGCGATTCACCTCGGCCACGCGGTTAACAAGATCCTGAAAGACGTGGTGGTGCGTTCGAAATTGCTGGCGGGTTTTCGTTCGCCCTACATACCGGGGTGGGATTGCCACGGTCTGCCGATCGAAATCGCAGTCGAGAAGAAAGTCGGCAAGGTCGGGCAGAATGTGGACGCTGCACAGTTCCGTAAACTCTGCCGCGAGTACGCCGCCTCGCAGATCGATTTGCAGCGCAAGGATTTCAAGCGGCTGGGCGTGCTGGGCGATTGGGAGCATCCCTATCGCACGATGGATTTGAAATACGAGGCCGACATCCTGCGCGCGCTCGCGCGTGTGTACGCGAACGGACACGTCGCGCGCGGTTTCAAGCCGGTGCACTGGTGCTTCGATTGTGGTTCGGCGCTGGCGGAGGCGGAAATTGAATATGCGGACAAGCAGTCGCCTGCAATCGATGTCGCCTACGACGCACTCGATCCGAGAGCGCTAGCCGCGAAATTCGATGTGCCAATCGATGACAACGATATCGTCGCGGTGCCGATCTGGACCACCACGCCGTGGACGCTGCCGGCCAGTCTCGCTGTGACGCTCGGACCGCAGCTCGATTACGTGCTGGTCGAAGGAGCGTGGCGGGATGACAAGCGGGTGTTGCTGGTACTCGCCGAAACACTGGCCGAAAAAGCAACAGCGCGTTACGACATCGGTGAATTGAAAGTGCTGGGCCGCGCGAAAGGCGCCGCGTTGGAAAATCTGCGGCTGAAGCATCCCTTCTACGACCGCGAAATTCCGATCCTGCTCGGCGAGCACGTGTCGGCGGAAGAGGGCACCGGAGCGGTACACACCGCGCCCGGTCATGGTGCGGATGACTTTGTCGTCGGCCAAAAATATGGATTGATCGAAAACACGCCGGCCAATGTGCTGAACCCTGTCGGTGCGAACGGTGTGTATCTGCCGGGCACGCCGGTCTTCGCAGGCCAGCACATCTGGAAAGCCAACGACGCGATCATCGAGTTGCTGCGCCAACGCGCTGTGCTGTTGCATGCCACAAAGATCACGCACAGCTATCCGCACTGCTGGCGGCACCGCACGCCGATCGCCTTCCGTACCACGCCGCAATGGTTCATCGGCATGGAACGCGCGGGTTTGCGCGAGAGCGCGATGCACGCGGTCCGTAACGACGTGACGTTTTATCCTTCATGGGGCGAGGAACGCATCGCCGGCATGGTCGAAAGCCGGCCGGACTGGTGCATCTCGCGCCAGCGCACCTGGGGCGTGCCTATCGCGCTGTTTGTGCACAGGCTCACGGGCGAACCGCATCCGCGCAGCGTGGAATTGATCGAGCAAGTGGCGCAGCGTGTCGAGAAGGAGGGCGTAGATGCGTGGTACGCGCTCGAACCTGCCGAATTGCTCGGCGACGAAGCGAACGATTACGAGAAGGTCAGTGACATCCTCGATGTCTGGTTCGACTCCGGCACGTCGCACTATTGCGTGCTGGATCAGCGTCCCGAATTGCAGCGCAATCCCGGCGACAAGGTGATCTATCTGGAAGGCTCGGATCAGCACCGCGGCTGGTTCCAGTCTTCGCTGCTGACCAGTTGCGCGATGCACGGGCGCGCGCCATTCGACGAGGTGCTGACACATGGTTTCACGGTCGATGCACAGGGCCGCAAGATGTCCAAGTCGTTGGGCAACGGCATCGAGCCGCAGGACGTGATGAAGCACTACGGCGCGGACATCCTGCGCCTGTGGATCGCCTCGGCCGATTACCGCAACGAGATGGCGCTCTCGGACGAGATCCTGAAGCGCGTCGCGGATTCGTACCGGCGCATCCGCAATACCGCGCGATTCCTGCTCGGCAATCTGGACGGCTTTGACCCGGCGAAGGATTTGCTGCCTGTCGAAGATTGTCTCTTGCTGGATCAGTGGGCTGTGCAATGCGCGTTCGACGTGCAGCAGGCGGTGATCGCGGCTTACGCGGCTTACGACTTTCCCGAAATCGTGCAGCGCGTGCAGAACTTCTGCACCAACGAGATGGGCGCGCTGTATCTGGACATCACCAAGGACCGGCTCTACACGATGCCGCCGGACAGCCGCGGCCGTCGCAGCGCGCAGAGCGCGATGTACCGGATCCTGGAGGCGATGGTGCGATGGCTGGCCCCGCTGCTGTCGTTCACCTCGGAAGAAATCTGGCAGCACATGCCGCGCACCAGGGTGGTGGATGGCAACGTGGTCGAACGCGACGAATCGGTGCTGTTCCACACCTGGTACGACGGACTGGCTGCGACGCAAGACGCATTCGAGCAGCGCCGCTGGTGGAGCGACCTGCTGCGCATCCGCGAAACCGGCGCGCGCGTGCTGGAAGGCATGCGCAAGGATGGCCAAATCGGCTCGTCGCTGGATGCGAACGTCGTGATTCATGCGGACGAGTCGATCGTCGAGCGCTACCGCGAAGTCGCCGATGAGCTGCGCTTCTTCTTCATCGTCTCCGATTTGCGGCTGGATCGCGGCGCGCAACCGGCGGAGGCGGTACTGACCGAACTGGAAGGTGCAGACGTCTATGTATCCGCAACCGTGAGTGGCGCGAAGAAGTGCGTGCGCTGCTGGCATCATCGAGAAGACATCGGCACGCATGCAGAACATCCGGAGCTGTGCGGGCGGTGTGTCGAGAATGTTGCCGCAATTGAAGGCCGCGGCGATGGCGAAACCCGGCGGTGGTTTTGATGGCCATGCGAACCAACGCATTGTCGTGGCTGATTGTCTCGGGCCTCGTCATCGTGCTCGACCAATGGACCAAGTGGTGGGTGTTGCGCGAGCTGACGCCATACAACCCGTATCCCGTGATCCCGCACGTTCTGAACTGGACGCTCGCGTTCAACACTGGCGCGGCGTTTTCGTTTCTGGCTGGCGGTTCGGGCTGGCAGGTCTGGTTGTTCGGAATTCTCGCGGTGATTGTCTGCCTCCTGCTGATCGCCTGGCTGGCGCGCACTCCGCACAGTGATTGGCGTACCGCATTACCGATTGCATTGATCATCGGGGGCGCGCTGGGAAACCTGATCGATCGCCTGTTGCGCGGGCAAGTCACCGATTTCATCCAGGTCTATTGGCGCACGTGGTCCTGGCCGGCGTTCAATGTCGCCGATTCGGCGATCTGCGTCGGCGCGGTCGTGCTGATCCTGTTTGGTGCATTCGGCAGCGATCGCGAATGCGAGCGCGGCGGCGGATAATGGCTTGATGGAAATCCTTCTCGCCAATCCCCGCGGTTTCTGTGCCGGCGTCGATCGCGCCATCGCGATCGTCGAACGTGCGCTGGAAAGTTACGGCGCTCCGATCCACGTGCGTCATGAAGTCGTGCACAACCGACGCGTGGTCGAGGATCTGAAACGCAAGGGCGCGGTGTTCGTCGAGGAACTGAACGAAATTCCCGACGGTTCGACTGTCGTCTTCAGCGCGCACGGCGTTTCGCAGGCAGTGCGCGACGAAGCTGCGCGCCGGCATCTCAAGGTGTTCGACGCGACCTGTCCGCTGGTGACTAAGGTGCACATGGAAGTGGCACGCCGCGGCCGTACCGGCTTTGATGTGGTGCTGGTTGGGCACGCCGGCCATCCGGAGGTGGAAGGTACTCTGGGGCAGTGGGACGCACGCTTTCAAGGCGCGATCTATTTGGTGCAGAGCCTCGAAGACGTCGCCGCACTTAAAGTCGCGCAGTCAGATCGTCTGGCCTATGTCACGCAGACCACGCTTTCCGTCGACGACACGAAAGCGATCATCGCCGCGCTGCGCGAAAAGTTTCCGAACATCGAAGGCCCTCGCAAGGACGACATCTGCTATGCCACACAGAATCGGCAGGATGCCGTGCGCGAACTGGCGAGTCAGTGCGAATTCGTATTGGTGATCGGTTCGCGCAACAGTTCCAATTCCAACCGCTTGCGCGAGCTGGCCGAACGAGAAGGCGTGCGTGCGTATCTGATCGATGGTCCGCATGAAATCGACGCGGAGTGGCTAAAAGGCGTTGGGAAACTGGGGCTCACCGCCGGCGCTTCCGCCCCCGAATCGCTGGTGCGCGAGGTGATCGCGCATCTGCGCCTGTTGGGCGCAGGTGACGTGCGCGAACTGCACGCCGAACCGGAAGACATCACTTTCGCGTTGCCGAAAGAATTGCGCGATTGAAAAGTACAGTTATTGATGACTGTTTTTTTTGATCTCGCGCCCACGAATGAACGCACGCAAGAAACCCGCACGCATTGCACGGGGAACGGGCAGCCTCTAAACTTTCGTGCTCAGTGCCGGAATAGCTCAGTTGGTAGAGCGGCGCATTCGTAATGCGTAGGTCGTAGGTTCGAATCCTATTTCCGGCACCATTTCCTACGGCGCGTTCCGCCCCAAGCTGCGACTGCAATCTCTCAAATCTTGGCTCGACCTGCAGCGTTATCTGGGACAGCCCCAATCCGTTTGTGAACGCGCTCACGAAGCTCCGAGCTGCCTTTGGCCGTTCATCGGCTGCCGTCGTCCACTCGTCGCCTGACACTTGAGGCGTGCCACCGGCCGCGTCATCCTGCGTCGGTCGGAAAGGGCTTTCAAGTCCAGGGCAGGGGAAATCGCAAATGATCCATCCCGCTCCAATGCGCGCGGCGCGCGGCGTCTCGTTGATCGAGGTGATGGTCGCGGTCCTGATCTTCAGCCTGGGGCTGCTGGGCCTGGCCCTGATGCAATTGAAGGGCGCGACCTTCACCAAGGAATCGGGCGCTCGCACGATGGCGATCCTGGAGGCGCGCAGCTTGGCGGATCGCATGCAGGCCAATCTGACGGCATTGTCGGAATACGTCTCGGCAAGCAGCAGCGGCACGATTCCGGCTTTCACGGCTTGTTCTCCCACCTGCAGCCCGACCACTGTTGCCGACAATGACGTTGCAGAGTGGCTGACACAGATCAAGGCCAACGCACCCGCCGCCACCACCGGCGGCGGTTACGGCAAAGTCACCGCCAATGCGGACGGTTCCTACACCATCACAGTTTCATGGAATGGCCTGATCACGCCGGGTGCCGGGAATGGCACAGGGACTTCCAACGTCACCGAAAGCATGGTGTTCATTCCGGATCTCGGCTCATGAATCGGCGCGCCGACCTCACCCAGAAGGGCTTTTCGATCATCGAACTGATGATCGCCATCGTCTTGGGCGCCTTGGTGGTGGCAGGACTCGTCAATGTATTGATCGCCAACCGGCAGGCCTATCACCTGCAGGAAGCCAACAATTACAACCAGCAGAACATGCGCTTCGCGATGGATCGCATCGGGTGGTCGCTGCGCATGGCGGACTTCTGGGGCGGCATCGTGCCGGGTGCCATCACTGGCACACCCACTGTCACGGGCGGAGCCGGATGCACCAGCGCATGGGTGCTGGCGGTCAATTACGGGATTTATGGCTACGACGGCAACACCACCACGACCGGTTTTCCGCTCTCTGGGTGCGTACCCAACGCGAATTACGTAGCGGGAAGTGACGTTCTGGTGGTTCGCTACGTTGGGCCTGACGCTGTGCCGCAGGGTGCGGCGCTGTCTGCGGCGAAAATCTATCTGCGTGTCCAGACCGGCCGTCGCGGTGAACTGTTCGCGGGTGCCAGCCCACCCACTGATCTGCCGCAGTCGGTATCACCCGACACCGGCACATCCACCTATCCATATTCGCTGGAAATGTATTACCTGCGGCCCTGTAGCGATCTCGGTACCGCCTCGACCTGCAGTGCGGCTTCCGACGGCGGCAATCCGATTCCGACGCTGATGCGCCTGCGGTTGCAGGATGACGGCACGCTCATCAACGAACCGGTGGTGGAAGGGGTCGAGCAATTGCAATTCGAATACGGCGTTGGCACGCCGCCCGGCAACCCGACGCCCATCGTGTACAAGACCGCCGATGCAATGGCCGCCGCGGATTGGGCCAATGTGGTTTCGGTGCGGATTGGCTATGTGCTGCGCGCGCAGACGCGTGATACGGCGCTGGCTCATGCCTTCAACAGCAACGCCACGGGTTCACCGATACGGCTGAGTGCCAATTGCCAGTACACGATCAGCGCTACCGGCGCAGTGACTTATTCCACGTGCCCGAACTTCACCGGGGCGAACGACCCCGTTTCCGGCAAACCCCAGCAATTCACCCGCACCCAAATGGTCTCGGTGGTGCAGGTGCGCAACCGGACCCGGCTATGAGCGTATTCACTGCAAATTCGATCAAGCCCGCGACATGCTCTGCGGCAACGCCGCGCCATCAGCGGGGTATCGCGTTATTCGTTGGCATGGTGTTTCTGATCGTGCTCTCGCTCGTCGCGGTGATCGCCATGCAGAGCACATTTCTGGAAATGCGCATGGTTACCAACGTGGCGCGGCAGTCGGAGGCGTTTCAGGTTTCCGAATCGGTGCGCTCCGTACTGACCGCTCCCGCGCAGCAGAGTCTGTTTTCGCAAAACCTTACCAATCGTGGCTGGCCGGTGAGCTGGGGCGGCAGCGTGCCGGATGCCGACTTCGCGGCGGTGGGTCTTTGCGGCACGCTACCGCCAGCCCAATGGACTGCGTCGAACTGTCCGCTGGGTTACCAATTCGAGCAAAATCTCACCCGTGACTCCAGTGGCAACCCCAAACGCCTGTACGGCGCACTGGATTTACCGGGCGCCAACGGCGCGAGCATCGAAGACGCCAATACGCCTTCCACCTGGGTGGTCGATGACTTCATCAAGTTGACCGACCCCAACAACCCATCCGGGTACATCGCGGCGTATCTGTCCGTGGTGCCCGACGGCGGCGCAGCCAATCCGGGTGCGGGCGCGGCGCAGGCAGCGGGCTACCGTGGCCTCGGCACCGGTCTCGCTGCGGGTGGCGCCAGCCGTTTCTTCCAAGTCCAGAGTGTGGGCAAGTCGCCGTGGGACGGCAGTAACGGTCGCGCCGTCACCATTGCGCAATACATGGCGATCATCCAGTGAACACGACATCAGGACAAGCAAGGGGCAAGTACATGTTCACTCGTCTCTTCAAGGCACGCAATTTCGCCCTCATCTGCGTCTGGGCTCTGTTGGCTGCGCCGGTCGTCTACGTTCTGCTGGGTCGTGCAGCAACCATTACACCGTGGACCTCGGTCAGCAGCGAGGCCAACTACAACCAGTCACCGGTGATCAATTCGCAAACCGTGCCGCCGCTGGTGCTTATGGTGATGTCGCGTGACGAGCAGCTGTACTACAAGGCCTATACCGATTACACGGACCTGCATCAAGGAGAGCCAAGCGACCCCGGCACCATCAATACGACTTATGATGACACCTTCAGTTATGCAGGTTATTTCGACCCCAAGATTTGCTACACCTACAACAGCGGTGCGACCAGCTACGGCAGTACCTCTCCCGGTGTGCGTACCGGCACCGGATTGTTCATCGCCGCCGCTGCCGCAAGCGGCGCGAACAGTCATTACTGCACAATCGGTTCGAGCCAGTGGAGCGGAAACTTTCTCAACTGGCTCACGATGAGTCGTCTCGACATCGTGCGCAGCGTGCTTTATGGCGGAATGCGTTCGATCGACACCTCAACCCAGACGGTGCTCGAGCGTGCCGCGATTCCCAATGACCTGCACGCGTGGTCCAAGGTTTACAACGGCAGCGACATCAATCAACTTACTCCCTTCAGTACTTATCCGGTCACTTTCTGCAACGCTTCTTTCCAGGATGACACTGGCAATCCGGCTTCTCCGCCCGAATTGAGAGTCGCTAGCGGCAACTGGTCGCAGTGGTCCTCCACTGAACGCCAGCAGTGCGTATGGAAGGAGGATTCCAATTCTTCGGGTACCCCGAACGACGACCCCTCCCGGGTTTCCAACCGATTGGGCGGTACCGATTTCTATGTGCGTGTTGATGTCTGCGACGAAACCGGTGCATTGCCGCGCGAATCTTTCTGCCGCGCGTACGTGAACAACTCCGTTACGCCAGCCGTGACGACTTGGAAGCCTGCCGGTTTGCTGCAGTCATACGGAGAGAGTGGAAAAATCAGGTTCGGCTTGTTTACCGGTTCCTGGGCAGACCCACGTTCTGGCGGACGCCTGCGTCGCAATATCGGACTGTTTGCTGGCAATGGCGGCAATCCGACCACCTGTGTTGCAGGAGACGAGGTCAACCTTTCGAACGGCACTTTCTGCAACCAGGGGGCGGGGGTCGATGGAATAGTCAACACCCTCAATGATTTCAGGATTCCCGGCTGGTATGGAAATACCGAAGGCAATAAATCAGGCGATCCGGCCTCCGGCTGGGGAGAGGGCGACGGATGGCGCACCACTTTGAATGGGAGTCAGGATTGTTGGTCTTGGGGCACGATCCAGCGTGCGAGTTCCACGAACAGTACGGGAACCGCTCCCGGGAACCCCAACGGCGTACTGGATAATCCCGGAGGCGGTAAATATCACTGTAATGCTTGGGGTAATCCGCTATCGGAAATCTACGCGGAAGCTCTCCGTTATATAGAGGGCAACGGAAACACCGCGACGCCGGCATTCGACGCCGGTAACGACAAGAACTGGATTTCCGGCATTCCGGATCACGTCAAGTGGATAGATCCCTACGGGCCGGCCCAGGTGTCTGGGAACAGCACTGGCGGCGGCAATCCCTATTGCGCGACCTGCAGCATCCTGGTGCTGTCCACCGGTTTGAATTCATTCGACAGCGATGAGATTCCAACTGACAGCGCCGGACTCAATGCTTACACGCTGACTAATTCGGTCGGCAGCCTTGAAAACTTTAACGGCAGTTATTTGATCGGTCGTGTGCTCGGACAAATAAATCCGGATACCGGGATTAAATCGCCTTCCTATCCGTTGCCCTTGAATACGGCCATCGACACCTATTCTGATGCGTGTACCGCAAAAACCTTGACCGGGGACCTGGGCGATGCGATTGGTATCTGCCCCGATGTGCCGTCTTTGGAGGGCAGCTACGGGATTGCAGGATTGGCTTATGGTGCCTGGACGAAGGACCTGCGTCCCGATCTGGCGTCTGGAGCTAATGCCAAGCCCAGCTCCTTCATCAACAACGTGCAAACCTACGCCGTGCAGTTGGCGGAAAGTTTGCCGAGCTTCAACATTTCCGTGGGAGGCAGCACGATCTCGTTCTCTCCGGTTTGCTATGCAAACCCCAACAATGGCCAATCGTTCACCGCCCCGGGCTATCACACCTGCTCGCTCGGGCAGGTTCAGGTGGGCACCGTGACCTCCAGCGCGCCTTCGAAATACATCTACGGCCGTCCACTGCTTCCCAATAATACGGCCGGTAGTTTCGTGTTTACGTGGGAAGACTCCACATTCGGCAGCGATCACGACATGGACATGGTGACCGTGGTCACCTATTGTGTCGGCAGTGCCTGCACCTATACCAACGGTCAGACGAAACAAAATATTGGCGGAGGCACATATACTGGTTACGACATTTGTTGGCGATCCGATTCCGCCCTCTGTACCTCCAGCGGTGGCAAACCGACCGTCGGTGCCAACCAGGTACTGATTCGAACCGAAGTATTGGCGGAATCGACAGGCGACACGATGGTCAATGGCTATGCGCTTGCCGGCACGGCGTCGAATGATGGTTTGAATCGGATTTTGCGGGTTGCGCCGCCCAACTTCTACTCGATTTTGACGGGCAATGACAATCCACCTACCGCCTGTCCCAACCCGAGTGGAAGTTCCAGCAATTGCTGGGATTTGCCGAAAGTCGTTGCTTACACCCCGGGCACGGGTACGGTGCAGCGTCTCCAGAATCCATTGTTTTACGCCGCAAAATACGGTGGTTTCCAACCCGCGTTCACAACTACCGGATCACCCAACTCGCCGATTGGTACCGGAACCGGTACAGGCGTCTGGGATGCCATCAACAACATCACCGGAGCCACGTGCGTCAAGACGAGTCAGACTCAACCTTGCGACGGCTTACCGGACAATTTCTTCCCTGTGCACAATCCGTCCCTCCTCGGCCAGCAGCTGGGTACGGCACTTAACGCGATCCTCAAACGCACTGGCTCGGGCACCGCAGCGGCGGTGGTTTCCAACAACGTCAACGGCGACGGTGTGGTTTATCGCGCGCAGTATCTGCCTTATCAGAGCGACAACAGCACGCCGATCAACGAGGTGTACTGGAGCGGTACGCTCAACTCCGTTTGGGACGATTGTTACGGCCATTTGCGCGAAAGCAATGGCACCAATGTCCTTGCGCAAAGCACCCCTTGCACGGTAGGTGCCGCGGCCAATCCGGCCGACTACACCCCGCCCGGCGGTAATCCCATCGTCGTTTTCTCGACGGATCCGACTACGGGCAATGCGGTATTCACCGAGTATGTACCCAGCGGCAGCGGCACGTTCAATCCTGCGGCTTTTGATCCGACTAACCCCGGTGCCAGCGGTTTCGTGGCGCAGAATCCCAACTCCCCGCTCAGTTCATTGAAGACCATCTGGGACGCGCAACAGCAATTATGGGATTACAACGGCGGGTTCTCGACGAACTTGAAGACACAGCGGGCTTATAGCGCAAGCGCCAGCACGGGCCGCTACATCTTCACGTGGATAGATGCCAATCGCGATGGCGTCGTCAATGCAGGCGAGCAGACGCCCTTCGTCTGGACGGGAGCTTCCGGAAGCTCAGGTTTTTATGGCACCACTACGGCGGGTGTCGATACAGGTGATTTCGGTTTTCTCAATACCAGCGACTCGCTCGAGGCGCAGTGCATAGTGGATTGGATCCGAGGCGTTGAAAACGAGACTGTCACGCAGAGCACGAACACCCGTGTGTGCGGCATGCGCAACCGTTCGATGAAGGTGGGTTCCAGCTTCCAGACTTTCCGCCTGGGCGATATCATCGATTCCACGCCGCTGGTGATTTCGCGTCCGGCCGAGCAATACGACCTGCTCTACGGTGACAGCAGCTATGCGAGCTTCCGTTCGCATTATCTTGATCGCAGGCAGGTGATCTACGTCGGCGCCAACGATGGCATGCTGCATGCGTTCAATGGCGGCTTTTATGACAACGCATGCAACTCGCTGTTGCTCGCCCCCGCGACCAATTCCACCTGTCCGGGAACATTGACCGGCGGGATCACCCAGCATCCGCTGGGCAGCGAAATCTGGGCGTATGTGCCCGGCAATCTGCTGGCGCACGTGCGTTGGCTGACCGATCCCGCTTACAAAGCCCAGCACGTGTTCTACGTGGATGGTTCCCCCGTGGCCACCGACGCAAAAGTTTTCCCGGCCAACGCAGCGGACTGCTCGGATGTCACCACTGGCATCTGTCATCCCAATGGATGGGGGACCATTCTGGTGGTGCCGTTCCGGCTCGGTGGCGGCATGATCCAGGTTCCGGTGGCGGTCGATCCTACCAAGGCATACACGCCGAATCTGAGCACCTGCGGTACTGTGGCTAATTCCAATTGCGCGATCGAAACCTCCTACTCTGCGTACTCGGTATTCGACGTAACCGATCCGGAACAGCCGCCGGTGTTGCTGGCCGAACTGACCCCGGCGTCGAGTCCGACGTCGCAGAGCTTCGCTCTGCCCGAACCGGCATTCGGGGTGATCCGCGACCCTTCCACTGGCAATCCCAGCAAGTTCTATCTCTACATCGGTTCGGGTCCAACGGGCCCCGCCAACAGCACGGTCAGCACGAACGTGGGCTCCAATGCCGCGTTGCGCGTGTATTCCTATGATCTGTCCAGCATCGTCTGCGGTTGCAGCACCAGCGCCACGCCCATGACGATGAAAGGCGGCACGACTTACCTCGATTTCTCCAACGGCGGCGTTGTGGCACAGGGTAAGAATGCCTTTGCCAGCGACCTGATCGCGTCCGATTTCAACCTCAACGAGCGCGACGAAGCGGTGTATTTCGGTAGCGTCAGCGGTTCGGAAACCGCGACCACCTTCGGCGGCACGTTGTGGAAAATCGGCATCAATGAAAACACCGATCCGACCACCTGGACCAAGGAGTTGATGTTCGACCCGGGCCGGCCGATCACGATCCGTCCGACCTTGGGCCTGACCGAACGCGCGGTCCCGGAGATTTATTTCGGAACCGGTCGCTTGCTCGCGAAGAACGATTTGACCTCCACGCAACAACAGGCGATTTATGGAGTCGTGGACCCCGAACTGGCACCCACCGGTGATCCCGAAGCGGCATTCACGCTTCCGCTCAGTGGTGGAGCGGGTGGAAACATCTTGAATGTCACCTCCATCGGCATCGCTCCGGACGGAACCGTGACCGGCGGACCCAGCGGGGTGACCACGCTGGCGCAATTAGAGCAGCAGTTCCAGAACGGCACGTACGCCGGCTTCGAGCAGGATCTGGCCGCACCGGGCAAGGTCCCCGCAAACGATCCATCCGGCAACGCGGTGCAGACTGCGGAACGGGTGGTCAGCGCACAAACGCTGCTGGGTGGAATTCTGATCACCAATACCTATATCCCGGGAATCAACGTGTGCACCGGATTGGGCAACGGGTTCGAGTATGCGCTGGATTACAAGGCCGGCACCGCCAGCAACACGGAATCCAGCAACTTCGGCGTGAATGCCAGCGGAAATGTCAACAAGGCCGTTTCCCTCGGGCAAGGACTGCCCGCCGCGCCCAGCTTGCATGTGGGCACTGGCACGGGTAGCCGTGAAGTCACGGCCTGCACGCAGACTTCAACCGGCGCTATCATCTGTCAGAAGGTGAATTCGCTGACCACCGTGCAGAGTCAGGAAATTTCCTGGCGCGAGCCGCTGGATCAATAGGGGGCGAAGTGAGTATGCGCGCGCGGGGTTTTTCATTGATCGAATTGATGATCGTGGTGCTGGTGATCGGCATCCTCGCCGCGGTCGCGATTCCGGCGTACCAGAACTACGTCACTCGCGCGACACGTACCAAGGCGACGCAGGGTCTGATGAATCTGGCGGGGCTCGAGGAGCGGTACTTCTACAGCAACAACACTTACACAGGCACGCTGAGCGCACTGGGCGTGAGTTCGAGCGGCAGCTATTGCGTCGACAGTTGTACCGCCTCGCGCTACTACACGATCACCATTCCTTCCGCTACGACCACCAGCTACACGTTACAAGCTGCGCCTGGTGGTGCTCAGCTGACCCAGGATACCGCCTGCGGCACGCTCACCTTGACCAATACCGGGGTCAAGGCCGCATCCGGAGATCCATCGAACACCAAGCGCTGCTGGGGCAGTTGATGGAGCTGCTCAAACTCCGTGCGGCATATGTCATCGTCTTGACGACCGCGCTCGTCATGGCAGTTGCGAATGCGCACGCCGGTGACTACTACAAGTGGACGGACGCGCACGGCACCGTGCATTTCAGCCAGACTCCTCCTCCAGCGGGCCAGAAATCCAAGCTCGTGCACGTAGAGAACGGGGCATCCACGCCGCCGCCGCCGGGCCTGGACTACCAGCCGCAGACTGCCGCACAGAAGGCAAAGGCCATTTCTGCGCAGTCCGCCCTGGAGCGTGCAGACGTCAAGGCGGTAGATGCCAATTGCGCAACGGCAAGACGGAACATCACCCAGCTCGCTCTCGACAAGCCGCTCGCACTCTCCAATGCCTCGGATGTGCAAACACTTACACCCGACCAACGCACCCAAGCGCTTGCGGATGCACAAACCCAAGCCGCGAAGTACTGCAGCAGAAAATGAAATCCATGCAGCCCAATGCGCGCGAACGCGGTTTCAGTCTGGTCGAATTGATGATCACTATCCTGATCGTGGCCATCCTGACCGCGATCGCGTATCCGAGCTTCCGCGATTTCATGCATCGCAACACCGTCACCGCGCAAGCCAATCAGGTGCTCGCGTCGTTGCAATACGCACGCAACGAGGCCGTCAGCCGACGTTATCCCACCGGTTTTTGCGGCAGCACGGCAGGTAGCAGTTGCGACGGCGGCGCAACGCTGGAAAACGGCTGGATGGTGTGGCGCAGCGCCAGCTTGACAGGAACTCCAGCGTATACGCCAGGCACCGACCAATTGTTACGCGTCACTCAAGCGCAGAACAATGTCAGCATTCGATTGTTCGGTGGGACAGCCGCCGGGCTCGTGGCATTCGCGCAAACCGGCCAGGTGATCGGCGCGACTGGTACGACCAATGTTGTGGTATGCGCGAAAAATTCGCCCAGCGATGCGTTGGGTGTAAGCACTGCGCGCGTACCGGGCAAGTATGTGCGCATCGACGTGTCCGGGCGCATCACTGTGCAAAATCTGGCGGTCAACGCGAATTGCAACGCGGCACCTCCCTGAAGGTACATCCTCGAGGCCTAATGGGCCCAGTATCAGGCGGCCCGTGCTGGCGGGCCTTGGTGTTGCGAGTGCGCTCGTTTCTACAACTTGGCCAGGAAGCCGCCGATCGCTGCGCCGAAGCGCACAGTGTCGACCAGAAAAGCGTCGTGGCCCTGCGGTGAATCCAGCCCGACAAAATCGATTTGCGCGCCGCCCGCGCGCAGACCTTCGGCGATTTCCTGCTGCTGCTCCAGCGGAAAGAGGATGTCGGTTTCCACGCCGATCACCAGCGCGCGCTCCAGCTTGATGCGCGCCAATCCCGCGCGCACCGCTGCCCCGGGTTCCTTGCCGGCATCGGGGCCGGCGTATTCGGCGATGTCGAACCAGTCGGCTGAGCGTGAGAGATAGAGGTAGCTGTTGGGATCGAACGCGCGCACGAAGCGCCGCGCGTGCGCATTGAGATAGGACTCGACCTGGAATTCGGCGCCGAAGGGATCCTCCTCACGCTGTTCGGGATCGAGGCGGATGCGTCCGAAACGCCCGCTCCATTCGATGGCGGAACGATAGGTGATCACGCCCAGCTTGCGTGCCAGGCTCATGCCCGTTTCCGGATAGTGGTCGTCGTCGTAGTTGCCTTCATTCCAGTTTGGATCGAGGCGGATCGCTTCGCGCTGCAATGAGCGGATCGCGATCGCGAACGGACGCGCCTGCGGCGCGGTCGAGACGGAAATATGCGCGCGTGCCGAACCGGGGTGATGAATCAAATAGCCCAGCGCCGACATGCCGCCGATCGAGCAGCCGACGATCGCGGCCAATCGCTCGATGCCCAGACCGAATACCAGCTCGAAGGCGCTGTTGCCGACGTCTTCCAGGGTCAATTCGGGGAAATCCAGCCGGTACAGTTCGCCGGTCTGCGGATTGATCGATGCTGGCCCGGTCGAGCCCTTGCAGCTGCCGAGGGAGTTCGCGCAGATCACGAACCAGCGGTTCGTATCGATGGCCTTGCCCGGGCCGACGATGTCCTCCCACCAGCCGGGTGAATCGTCGATGTCGTTGCGTGCCGCGTGCGCGCTGGGCGAGAGGCCGGTGAGGATCAGTACCGCGTTGTCGCGTGCCGCGTTCAACTCGCCCCAGGTTTCGTAACTCAGCCGCGCGCCGATCAGCGCGCCGCCGCGCTTCATGCGGAACGGCGAGGGCAGTTCGAAGTACCGGCGTGCGTCGGCCATGTTGTTCATTGACGGCGAAAGACGCGCAAGGGTAGCGAAGGCGTGCCGCGCCGACAATCAATGCACGCGATCGATCGTCAGCACCACAGCCTGCTTTGCGTCCGTCGCAACCTGCACGGGTTGGGATTCAAGATCGCCCGGGTGCGGCAAGGCATCGCCAGATTTGCTGATCCGCGCAAACACCTGCGCGCGCGGAAACATCGAAAGCTTCAACTGCGGCGCCATGGCCATCGCGTTGGTCAGCGTGACGTTTGCTGGCAATGATGATGCGCGCAGCCGCGCCACGGCCAGAGGCATCCGCGGGCCATCGACCGCGCGTGCAAACACGAACAGCGTGTCGCTCGAGGAAACCTCCGATGCGAGCTTCGGATCGAGCTTCACTTCGACTTTCAGCGCCACCGGCTTCGTGGAAGCGGCACTGTCTGTGGGCTTTGCGTTAGCGTCCGCATTGGCGTCGTCGTCTGCGCGGCCCGCTGTCCCGCCTTGTGCAGCAGCGGTCTGCGCCAGCGCTTCGGCCTGCTGCTGTGTCTTGCCCTGCGCACGCGCCTGCGCCATCGCGATCTGTGCGTTCACCGTGGAGGCCAGCTTAGAATCCGTCGGCAACAATTTCAGCAGGTGCTGCCAGTGCGCAGAGGCGTCCTCGTAGCGACCGAGCTGATAATCGCTGATGCCCAGCAACCACAGCCCGCGCTGGTGATCGGGTTGCAGCGCGACCGCGCGCTCCAGCAATGCGCGCGACTGGCCTTCGATGCGATGATCGGGCCGCGCCTGCGCCTGGCTTTCGGCATACGCGACCATGATGTCCGGATCGTCCGGTTTCAGTTTCAGTGCCTGACCGAATGCGTCGCGCGCGTCATCCAGATTCCCCATCGAGCTGTACGCCTGCGCCAGCAACACCCAGCCTTCCGGATGATTCGGTTCGCGTTGCAACTTGCTGCGCAATTCGGCGGTGGCGGTGGCGAGATCCATGCCGTTCGTTGGCTGCGACTGCAATGCTTGCGGCGTGCCGAACACGACGTACAAGCCGATCGCCGCGAGCGGCAGCGCGAAAACCAAAACGAGCGTTGCCACGAACGGTGCACGTGCGCGTCCCGCGCCGCGGCCGGCGCGCAGCAGTGGCACCGCCACGCAGGCCAGCGCCGCGGCGAGCATCAGCGCCGCGATCGCGTAGAACCACGGGCTCACCAGTCGTCCCCCATTTCGTTCGTGGCGATCTGCGCCGCGGGTTTCGCGCGTTTGCGCAGCAGTACGAATACGACGATGCCGCCGACGATCACCAACGCGGGCGGCGCGAACCACAGCGCAACCGTCGAAGCCTTCAACGGTGGGTCGTACAGCACGAAATCAGAATAACGCGCGACCAGATATTGCTTGATCTGCGCGTCGCTCTTCCCTTGCTGCATCATTTCGAAAATCTGGTGACGCAGGTCTTTCGCAAGGTCTGCGTTGGAAGCGTCCAGGCTTTCGTTCTGGCAGACCATGCAACGCAGTTGTGAAGTCAGGTGCTGGAAGCGCTGTCGCTGCGCATCGTCCTTGAATGGCAGCGGGTCGATGGCGAAGGCAGCCACACTCACGATCAGCGCGAGTGCGAAAGCAAGCAAGAGCAATGCATGCTTCATCGCATAGCGCCCTGTGCTGCCCTGATCGCCGGTTCCAGTTCCTGCGCGATCACTTCCGCCGTCAGCGGGCCGATGTGCTTGTAGCGGATTACGCCTCGCGCATCGACGAGGAAGGTCTCCGGTGCGCCGTACACGCCGAAGTCGATCGCGGTGGCGCCGCTTTCGTCCGTGATCACCTGCGAATACGGGTTGCCGTGCCGCGCCAGCCACGCCTTCGCGTCGACCGGCTTGTCTTTGTAGTCGTAGCCGATCAGCGGCACGCCGAACTTGTTCGCATATTCCATCAGCACCGGATGCTCGTCGCCACAGGCAAAACACCAGCTTGCGAAGACGTTGATCAGGTATGCCTTGCCGAGCAGGTCGGCCTTGCGCACGCGCTGCGCGGGATCGTCTAGTTTCGGCAGATCGAACGCGGGCGCCGCTTTGCCGATCAGCGGCGAGGGCACGTAATTGGGATCGTGGTGCTCGTTCCAGACGATGCCGACGCCGAACAGCACGACCAGCAGCGCGAACACCGCGAAGGGAATCAGCCGCACCTTCATGCGTTCTGTTCAACCACTTCAATTCGTGTGGTCGCCGTCGCGCCGGAAACCTCAAGCGCAGTCGCTTCGCGGCGCATCCGGAAACGCTTGTCTGCCGCCGCACAGAACCCGCCCAGCATCATCAACAGACCACCGGCCCAGATCCAACGTACGAACGGTTTGTCGTACACGCGCAACGCCCAGTCCCCGTCTCCGAGCGGGTCGCCAAGCGACACATACAAGTCCCGGAACACGCCCGGATGGATTGATGCTTCCGTCTGCACCTGCCCACGTGGATAGGTGCGCTTCTGCGGGTACAGCGTCACGATCGTTTCGCCGTTCTTCGAAACATCGACCGTGCCTTGCTGCGCCAGCCAATTCGGACCCTGCGTTTCGGCAACGCCGTCGAATTTGAAATCGTAGACGCCGACGTGCGCGGTTTGTCCGGGGGAAAGCGCCACGTCCTGTTCGATGCTGAGTGAGCGTGTCAGGATCGCGCCGGCGATGAATACGCCCACGCCCGCATGCGCGCACAACATGCCGAACATCTCCAGTGGATAGCGCTTGCCGCGCGGCGCTTCCTTCCAGCGTTTGATCGCGTAGATCGCGGTGCCGCTCAGCACGTACGTCGCGGCGGTGACGCCCAGCAGTGGCAGGAAATCACGTGCGCCGAGCACCCATCCGATGATTCCCGAGAGGATCGACAAGCCGACGATGCGCAATCCTGCGCGTTTCCACAACGCGAGGTCGGCGTTGCCCCAGCGCGACAGGGGTGCGAACGGCAGCGCCAGCACCAGCGGCGTCATCAGCAGCATGAACAGGAAACCAAAGTAGGGCGCGCCGACCGAGATGCGGCCGATGTTCAGCGCTTCGCCGACCAGCGGATACAAGGTGCCGAGCAGCACCGTCGCGGCGGCGACGGTGAGCATCAGATTGCCGATCAGGATCAGCGTTTCGCGCGAGGCCAGCGCGAAAGGCTTCCCGCCCGCGACCTTGGGCGCGCGCAGCGCATACAGCAACAATGATCCGCCGACGACGACGGCGAGGAAGCCCAGAATGAACACACCGCGCTTGGGATCGGCCGCGAACGAGTGCACGCTGGTCAACACGCCCGAGCGCACCAGGAACGTTCCGAGCAGTGAAAGTGAAAACGCGAAGATCGCCAGCAACATCGTCCACGCGCGCAAGCCGCCGCGTTTGTCAGTCACCGCTTGCGCGTGGATCAGTGCAGCGCCCACCAGCCACGGCATGAAGCTCGCGTTCTCGACCGGATCCCAGAACCACCAGCCGCCCCAGCCAAGTTCCGAATACGCCCACCAGCTTCCGGCGACGATGCCGGCGGAGAGGAATCCCCATGCGACGTTGGTCCACGGCCGCGACCAGCGTACCCAGGCCGATTGCAGTTCACCGCCGAGCAGCGCCGCAATCGCGAACGCGAAGGCCACGCTGAAACCGACGTAGCCCATGTACAGCACCGGCGGATGCATGATCAGGCCGGGATCCTGCAAGACTGGATTGAGGTCCGCGCCATCCGCGGGCGCGGGAAGAATCCGCGCGAACGGATTGGACGTGGTCAGCGAGAACAGCAAGAAACCGAAGGCGACGAAACCCAGCACGCCAAGCACGCGTGCATGAAAACGCTCCGGCAGTTTGCCGCCCAGCGCGGCGACCGCGAGCGTCCATACATTGAGAATTAAAACCCACAGCAGCAACGAGCCTTCGTGCGCGCCCCATACCGCAGGAAAGCGATACCACCAGGGCAATTGCAGATTGCTGTTCTGTGCGACGTAGGCGACCGAGAAATCCTGCACCAAAAATGCGTACGTCAGGATTCCGAACGCCAGCGCCACGAACACGAATTGCCCGACGGCAAGCGAACGCGCCGTTGCCATCAACGGGCGGTGGTCGCGCCACGCGCCGAAGATCGGCAACGCGCATTGCAGCGCAGCGAGCAGCAACGCCAGGATCAGAGCCAGTTGGCCGAGTTCGGGGATCACCGCGTGCCGCCGCCTTGCGCAGCCGCCGGAATGCGATGTTCTGCCTTGGCTTTCGCGATCGCGTCGGCGACTTCCTTCGGCATATAGGTTTCGTCGTGTTTGGCCAATACCTCGCTGGCATCGAATTGCCCGTTCTGCATGAGGCCGGTGGTGATCACGCTCTGCCCCTCGCGGAAGAGATCGGGCAGGATGCCGGTGTATTGCACGCGCATGTCGTGGAAACGGTCGGTGACCACGAAGTCCGTGGTGAGCGTGCCCGGGACACGATGGATGCTGCCTTCCTTCACCACGCCGCCCAGCCGGAAGCGCGCGTGCATCGGCGCGTGTCCCGCTTCCACTTCGGATGGGGAATACAAATACGTCATGTTCTGTTGCAGCGCGAACACGGTCAGCGCGGCCGCGATGCCGACCGCCAGCACGATCAGAGAGATCACGATCAACCTGCGCTTGCGGACCGGATTCAAGACAATGACCTCAAGCCGAAGCTGCTTTGCGCGAATCCTGCGTGGGTGCCGAACGCGCGCGTCGCAGTTGCTCGCGCGCCACGCGGCCGCGCAGTTCGTTCAGGAGTTGGCGGCGGCGAAAGGCAGGCGCGATCCAATCCCAGGCCAGCACGATGAAGAACACCGCGTATGCGGGCCAGACGTACACCGCATAACCCCCCAATGCGAAGAATTCATGCATTCGCGCTCTCCGCGATCAAGTTGCGCGCCCAATCCTTGCCGCCTTCCACCGCCAGCAGGCCGACGCGCGCGCGGTTCAATACGCTCGCGAAGAAATACAAGTGCGTCGCCAGCGCCATCAGCAGCAGCGGCCACAGCATGGCCCCGGAGATGTGCGACTTGCCGAACAGGTTGACCGTCGAACCCTGATGCAGCGTGTTCCACCAGACCACCGAGTAATGCACGATCGGCAGGTTGACGATGCCGACCAGCGCCAACAGCGAAGCCGCGCGCGCGGCGCGACGGCGATCCTCGATCGCGTTGAACAGGCCGATCACGCCGAAGTAGAGGAACAGCAACACCAGTTCCGAAGTCAGGCGCGCATCCCAGGTCCACCACGTTCCCCACATCGGCTTGCCCCAGAGCGAACCGGTCACCAGCGTGATGAAAGTAAAGGCTGCACCGACCGGCGCGCATTCCATCGCGATCACTTCGGCCAGTTTGATCCGCCACACCAGCGCGATCAGCGCCGCCACCGCCATGCAGCCGTAACCGAACAGACTCATCCACGCGCAGGGCACGTGGATGAAGATGATGCGGTAGGCATCGCCCTGCTGGTAATCCGGCGGAGCCAGCACCAGCCCGCCGTACAGGCCGACCGCGCCGAGCAACAGCGCGCTCCCGAACAGCCACGGTCGCAGCCTGCCGGCGAAGCGGTAGAACGCCGGCGGCGAAGAGAGTTTGTGCAACCAGAGCGGGATGATTTTCACGATTCGATCGCGATGCGTAAAGCCGCTGCGCAAGCCAATGGTGCCAACACCAGCGCCAGCACTAGCGCGGCGGCCAGCCACAACAGCGGCGCGGAATGCGGCAATCCGGATTGCGCGGCGGCCACAGCGCCTGCCGCGAAGATCACCACCGGTACCGCCAGCGGCAACAACATCAAGGCCAATAGTATAGCCGAGCGGCGCGTGCCGGCCGTCAACGCGGCCAGCACCGCACCCAGCAATGCCAGCAGCGGCGTGGCCAGCAGCAGCGCGGACAGCAACACCGGCAGCACATCCAGCGGCAGGTGCAGCAGCAGCGCCAGCAGCGGCGCGACCACGATCAGCGGCAGGGTGGTAGTGAGCCAGTAACCCACGATGCGTGCCAGCGCCAGCAGGGCCAGCGGTTGCGGCGCGAGCAGCATTTGTTCCAGCGAACCGTCTTCCAGGTCGCCGCGGAACATCGATTCCAGCGTCGGCAGCATCGCCAACAGCACCGTCACCAGCAGCACGCCACCGCTGATGCGCGCGAGCAGTTGCGGTTCCGGTCCCAACGCGAAAGGAAACAGCGCCGCCACGATGATCGCGTACAGCACCGGAAACAATGCGTCGTTGCGGCGTCGCCAGGCCAGCAACAGTTCACGGCGCAGGAATGCACGCGCGGCAGCTGATGCGCCGGGCGCGCGTGCGGTTTCGGTTCGCGCTGGCGCGATCGTGGCCATGCTTACGCCGCCAACTCCAGACGCACGTGCCGTGCGTTCGGATCGGCAAAGCGCACCGCGCCGTGGCTGGTCAGCAGCGTTGCGCCGCCGCGCGCACCGTGCATGGAGATCAATGCGTTCACCAGTTCGATGCCGTGGCGGTCGAGATTGGCGTAAGGCTCGTCCAGCAGCCACAGTTCGCCGGGCAGCAGCGTCAATCGCGCCAACGCCGCACGTTTTTTCTGTCCGGCCGACAGCAGACGCAGCGGCGTGTGCGCGTAAATGGAAAGGTCTACCTGCGCCAGTGCGGCGTCGACGCTCACGCCTTCGCGTGTGCCGTACAAGCCGGAAAGGAACGCCAGGTTCTCGCATGGCGAGAGGTCGCTCTTCATGCCGGGGTGGTGACCGAGAAACACCATCCGTCCCGCGATCGCGTCACGCGAAATCGCCTGCCCGTCGCAACGGATTTCGCCCGTGCTCGGCGGCAGCAGGCCGGCCAGTACGCGCAGCAGCGTCGTCTTGCCCGAACCGTTGTCGCCTTCCACCAGCAGGGTTTCGCCGCGATCGAGCGCGAAATCCAGTGGGCCGAACACCGCCTCGTCATTGCGGGCGAAAGCGAGGGCGTGCACGCGCAGGAGAGGAGCGGGATTGGATGATGGCTCGGACATGGCGCTGGCGAGTCGAGCCGCGCATTGTCCCATGCGCGCGCCGGGCCGCAAGCCTCAATCCAGTTCGCGCAATTCGGCGATCCCCGAACCGATGCCACGCACGATGGCCGCTTGTTGGAAATGCCGTGCCAGCGCATCCAGCGTCGCGAAATCTAGACCGGTGACGAATAGGCTGGGTTCGTGCCAGTCCTTGCCAACGCCCATTCCGCTGCGGCAACGCGCGTTCAATGCGCGCAGGGCATCGCGCAACTCGCGCTGGCGCGCGCGATTGAACGCGCGCGGCGTTTTTTGCGCGCGCGGGTTCCACGCGGTAATGAAACCCCACGGTTCGTTTTCACCACGGAGAAAATCGCGCAATGCGTCCGGCAGCGGCGCGCCGATGCGGATCGCGGCGGAGCCGCCGCGCGGCAGGCGTACGCGGTATTCGGTTTCCAGCCAGGCGCGCCGCAGCGAGTCCGATGCAACCATTTTCAATTCGATAACGGCAGCGGCGGCAATTCCGCGCGAACGCGTGCTGCGGCGGCATCCAGATCGATGTCTGCTACGTTTGCATGTCCTGCCAGCAGTGATTCCAATAATACGTCCTGTTCCAGGCCGCGTTGCCGGCAATACTCATAGGGCAGGTCGGTAAAACTGACCATGCGATAACGCGACATGAAATGCGAGGGCGCGCGCTGGCTCAATGTGACGGCAAGTTCGCGCTTAGCGAGGTAATGCGGGTCGGCCACGCCGTCGCGCATTTCGATGTAGTTCTCCAGGGCCATCGCCGCGATCGCGTCGGTATTCGGTTTCCGCGCATGCTGGAATTGCGCGAACGCGGCCCCCGGATCATCCGGTTGTGCCTCCAGCAAATCCGCCAGCTCCACCGCGTCCTCGAAACCCGCGTTCATGCCTTGCCCGTGGAACGGCACGATCGCATGTGCGGCATCGCCCACCAGCAGCGCGTGCCCATCCAGATGCCAGCGTTCGAGATAGAGGGTTGCGAGTTGCCCGACGGGATGCGCGTTCCAGTCTTCATCAAACGTCGGCATCAGCGCCAGCGCATCCGGAAATTCGTGCTCGAAAAACGCGCGCGCGGCTTTGGCATCCGGCAACGTGGCGAAGCTCGGATGCGGCCCATCGTTCGGCAGGAATAGCGTGACCGTGAAACTGCCCTGCGCGTTCGGCAAAGCGATGCACATGTAATGGCCGCGCGGCCAGATGTGCAGGGCGTGCGGCTCGATGGCGAAATGTTTCGACATCATCCCGGCCATGGAGTGGCCAGCCAGTGCCAGGGATGGCAAATTGGCGGGCGGAATCTCCAGTTCCTTGTAACCATGCCCCAAGGGCTCAATGCGTTCGCCGAGATCGCTTGCGCGGCCCATTGCAGCACGCAACGCCGACCCCGCGCCGTCGGCGCCGATCAGGATGTTCGCACAGTGTTCGCGCGTCTTGTTGCGATCGTGGCCGATGACGATCCCGTTCGTGTCTTGCGCAGAATGTCCAAACGAAACGTCCAGCAGTGGCGCGTCGAAATGCAGCGAGGCGCCGGCGCGTTCTGCGGCATCCATCAACAGCATGTTCAACCCACCGCGCGAAACCGACCAGATCACCTCGCTGTCGTCGACGCCATAGGGTTGCAAATTGGTCAAGCCGCCCAGCGGATGCACCATCCGTCCGCGCATCATCACGGCTTGTTGCAACACGGCTTCGGCCAATTCGGCCCGGCGCAGCGCATTCAACCCGCGCTCGGCCAGCGCGAGGTTGATCGAGCGTCCGCCGAGGAACCCGTGCACGCGCGGATCAGGCCTGCGTTCGAATACTTCGACGTGAGAGCCACGCTGCGCCAGCAATGTGGCGAGCAGGGAGCCGACCAGACCTGCCCCTATAATCGTGATCGCAGGTTTGCCGTTCGACATTTCGCCACTCACGCACTCGCGTTTCGCCACGCCTGCACGGCTTCGGCCAACGCGAAGCAGTCCTGAAAACGGTTGTAGAGCGGCGCGGGCGAAAGGCGCATTACGTCCGGTTCGCGCCAGTCGCCAAGCACGCCATGCGCGACGAGGTATTCGAACAGCGAGCGCCCCGCTTCGCGCCCGTGCCGCACGCGCACGGACAATTGTGCGCCGCGGCGTTCGGGTTCGGCAGGAGTGAGGATTTCCAGCACGTCATTCAATTGCGTGCGGATCAGCCAGTCGAGGTAGCCAGTCAGTTTTTTCGATTTCTGGTGCAACCGCTGCATGCCCGCGCGCTGAAAAATTTCCAGTGACACGCGCAGCGGCGCCAGCGCGAAGATCGGCGGGTTGGACAACTGCCAGCCGTCCGCGCCGGGCGTGGGGTCGAACCCAGGCCGCATCTGAAAGCGCGTGTCTTCGCGGTGTCCCCACCAGCCGGCGAAGCGCGGCAGGTTCTCGCGCGCGTGGCGTTCGTGCACGAAACAGCCGGCGACCGCGCCGGGGCCGGAGTTCAGATATTTGTAGCTGCACCACGCGGCGAAGTCGCAGCCACTGTCATGCAGATTCGTGATGATGTTGCCCGCCGCGTGCGCCAGATCGAAGCCGATCGTGCAGCGTTGCGCGTGCGCGAGTTTTGTGATCGCGGCGAGATCGAATGCCTGCCCCGTCAGATATTGCACGCCCGGCCACAACACCAGCGCGATGCGCGAACCGTGTTGATGCAACGCGCGTTCGATCGCAGCCATTGAAACCGTACCGCCCGATTCCTCGCCGTCCAGCTCGATCAGCGCTTCATCGGGATCGTAACCGTGGAACGCGATCTGTGAGGCCACCGCATGGCGATCCGAAGGAAACGCGTTGCGTTCGATCAAGATCGCGTGCCGCTCGCGCGTGGGCCGGTAGAAGCTCACCATCATCAGATGGAGATTGACGGTGAGAGAATTCATCGCCACCACTTCGGAGGGTTCGGCACCGACGATTTCGGCCAGCGCATCGCGCACCTCGCGGTGATACGGCAGCCATGGATGCCGGCCGTGCACGTGGCCTTCCACACCCAGCCGCGCCCAGTCGTCCAATTCGTCCAGCAGCGCCTGCCGCGTCGCGCGCGGCTGCAGGCCTAGCGAATTGCCGCAAAGGTAAGTCTGCTCCACGTCGCCATGCGGCGGGATCAGAAACTCGCCGCGAAATTTACGCAGTGGATCGGCGCCGTCCTGCGCGCGCGCCCAGTTTGAATCGAAAACGTAATCGTTCACTGTGAAAGGACGGATTTTGCGATCGCTTCGCAACCGGCGTCGAACGTGGACGTCCATGCGGGCGCCGCTGCCGCGGGACGGATGCAGCGCACCTGCACGGCCAAGCCGTTGTGATAGGCGTAGAACTCGACGTAATCGTTCTTCAGCTTGTTTTCCAATGCGGTGTAGCGGCGCTTCGGCAGATTCGATTCGTCGCCGCCGGAATAGCCCGGCAGGCGGCGCGCCTTGGCAACCTGGTCGTCGACGAACTTCTGATACGTTTGCGCATCCGGGGCGTGCTGCGTGGTGACGGTGATGCGCGCCAGCGAGTTGTTCGCGGCCGCGCCCGGCACCTGGAGCGCAAGGAACTGCGGATCGCCGTCGGTCTTCTGCATCAGCACTGTCCACGCATCGGGCGCAGCGAAATGCACCACGCCGTCATCGAGCGTGTAATCGGCCGCGCGCGCGGCGAGCGGCGCGACGCATAACGTGCAAAGCATGATGTGTCTGATTTTCATCGATCATCTCCGCGTGTTTCGTGCAGCCTCGGCAGCAAGCCGACAAGATTGCACGGCCGCGTGCGCGCGTCCAGTTGTGCGCACAGCAACTTCTCCCACGCCGTGCGGCAGGCGGAAGTGGAACCGGGCAGGCAGAAAATGAAAGTGCGGTTCGACAAACCGGCGAACGTGCGCGACTGCAAGGTGGAGGTGCCGATTTCGTCGAAGCTCAGCATGCGGAACATTTCGCCGAAGCCCGGCATTTCCTTGTCCAGAAGCGGTGCGACCGCTTCGGGCGTGGAATCGCGACCGGTGAAACCCGTGCCACCCGTGATCAGCACCCCGTGCACGTTTTCATCCGCTATCCACGCCGCCACGATCGCGCGGATCGCGTAACGATCGTCGCATACGATTTTGCGCTCGCGCAATCGGTGGCCCGCTTCGGTCAACGCGGAAACCAGATAATCGCCCGATGTGTCGTTCTCGGCCGTGCGCGTGTCGGAGACGGTCAGAATGCAGAGGCTCAGCGGAACGAATTCTTCTTTCGCGGTCATGTGATCTATTCGGCTGTTCGTGACCGCAACACTTGCACTTTCATCGGGATGGTGCAAGCACCTTGTGAGGGACAAATATGCCGCTCCCTATGCGCCGCTCGAGATTGATATGTTGAGCCGCCAGCGTAGCCCGGATGATGTACAAGTTGAGCGCAGTAGGCTGGGCTGACAAGACCAACCATACAAGTCGAGCAATTACCCGGCAGCGGATATCAACACAGCGCCGTCGATGTCTTCCGATGCCAGCCCTTCGCGTCGCTTCTGCCACATCGCCTGCAACAGCGCGGCAAAGTCGCGAGCGTAGCCGGGCATGTCGAACAAGCCGGTTTCGCGTTTGCGGCGTTGCAGGCGGATGCGCAGCGCGGACAGTGCGCCGGGGTCGCGCGCGAGCTTGACGGCGGTGTCGATGAACTCACGGTCGTCGCGGGCGTTCATCGCTTCCATTTTCAGGTGATGATTGAGGCTGCCGGCCACGCGTGACGCGAACGTCTCGCCGGGGCAGGTGAGCACCGGGCAGCCGGCCCACAACGCATCCGACGCGGTGGTGTGCGCGCTGTAGGGATGCGTGTCGAGGAACAGGTCGGCCAATGCATGCCGCGCCAGATGTTGCGCGTGGGGCAGTTTCGGTGAGAACACGAGGCGACGCGGATCGATGCCGTGTGCATGCGCGGCGGCGCGCAGGCGATCATCCGCTTCGCGACCGGCACCGAGCAGCCACAGCACGCTGCCGGATACTTCGCGCAGCACCGCGCACATGCGCGCAAAACTCGCCGCGTTCAATTTCCAGGAGTTGTTGAAGCTGGCGAACACCACGCCCTCGTCCGGCAAATGGAACGCGCGCCGCGGCGGCGAAGCGGGGATTTCGCGCGTGGTGTCGCTCGGCTGATAGCAGCGTGGCAAGTACGCGACGTGCTCGGAGAAATGCGCGCGCAAACCGTCCGGCAATACAAAGTGGTCGGCGATGATGTAGTCGTAGAACTCCGCGCCGGAGGTGCCTGGATAGCCCAGCCAGTTGACTTGAATGGGCGCGGGCCGCAACGCAAACACGCTGGGAATACCGCCGCCGCACCACACGTCCATGTCGATCAATATGTCGATATGCCGCGCGCGTGCGTTCTCGGCGATCGCCGCGGGCGTCACTGCGGCAACGTCGTGGAACGATTGCGCCGCAGCGCGCAGTCGCTGACGGAGGGGGCCGCCGTCGTCCGGGCTGGTGGCGAACAGGTGCAATTCCAGATTGAGCTTCGCCAGTTCCTCGAACACCTGGGCAACCAGCAGCGCGGTCGGATGTGCATGGAAACCAGCCGAGACGAAACCCACGCGCAACGGCCCCGCAACCTTTGTCGCGAGCGACGGCAATCGCGCGCCGCCGATACGTGCGATCACGCGCTGCGCCTGCGTGCGTGCGCAGGCGAGTTGTTCCTCTGCGGTCGAGTCTTCCGCCAAGAATGAAAAAGGCGCGACATCCGGATTGCCTTGCAATGCGAGCACGCGCAGCTTAGCGCCTATCGCATCGAGATCATGCCAGTCGTAAATGCGCCGCTGCACGAAAGCGAGTTGCGAGAGCGCGGGAACCAGATTGGGATCGAGCCGCAAGGCGCGGCGATATTCGTTGGCAGCGGATTCGAAGCGGTTCAATTCCTCGTCGACCAGGCCGCAGTGGTGCGGAAAGATCGCGTCGTTCGGTGCGAGCATCGCCCCGCGTTCGTACGCCTGCCGCGCGCGCTCGAATTGCCGTTGCGTCTTGAAGATGTGCCCCAACAGCAACCACGCCTGCGGCGCGGGCACGCGCGCCAGCACCGCGCGTATTAGATGTTCGGCTTCGCTCAATTCGCCCAGCAGCATTTCGGTGGCGGCGAGGTTCAACATGAATCGCGGATCGTCGGGTGCGTCGTTCAACGCGGCGCGATAGACGTTGCGCGCGCGCAGATGATCGCCGCAGGCCGCGCAGGCGTTGGCGAGGGCATTCCACAACGAGGCGTTGGCCGGCATGATCGCCAGCGCGCGTTCGATCGCTTGCACCGCCGCGCGCGGATCGTTCAAGGCCAAAAGCGCGGTGGAAAGATTGCAATACGGCGCGAACGACCGCGGTGAAAGTTCGATGGCCGCTTCAAACGCAGTGCGTGCCTCCGCGGCGCGGCCCAGCATTAACAAGGACACGCCGTGCAGGCGCACCAGTTCCGAATCCACTTGTTGCGTTTGCAGCAACTGGCGCGCGCGTTCTTCTGCTGCCGCGGCGTCGCCGCGTTCGATCAATGACTTGATTTCCTCGACGGGATCGACGGCCGCGTTCATGGCTGCACACCGGCCAGTTCGGTAAGCGCCTGCGCGTGCGCCTCGCGTTGCAGGGCGGCGATCAATTCGGCCAGATCGCCTTCCAGGATTTGCGGCAACTGATGCAAGGTCAGATTGATCCGGTGATCGGTGACGCGCCCCTGCGGGAAATTGTAGGTGCGGATGCGCTGGCTGCGGTCGCCCGAACCGACCTGCAATTTGCGCGAGGCGGCCTGCTCGGCGGTTTGTTTCGCCTGTGCCGCGTCGCGCAATCGCGCTTTCAGCAGGCTCATCGCGCGCGCACGGTTCTTGTGCTGGCTGCGCTCCTCCTGGCATTCCACCACGATGCCGCTGGGCAGATGCGTGATGCGGATCGCCGAATCGGTCTTGTTGACGTGCTGGCCGCCGGCGCCGGACGCGCGATAGGTATCGATCTTCAAGTCGGCGGGATTGATTTCCACGTCCTCGATTTCGTCGAGCTCGGGAAGGATCGCGACCGTCGCCGCCGATGTGTGGATGCGGCCGCTGCTTTCCGTCACCGGCACGCGCTGCACGCGATGCGTGCCGGATTCGAATTTCAATTTGGAAAATGCGCCGTGGCCTTCGATGCGCGCCACGGCCTCCTTGTAGCCGCCGTGCTCGCCTTCGTTCGCGGAAAGAATTTCCGTGCGCCAACCCTGCCGTTCGGCATAACGCAGATACATGCGCAGCAGATCTCCGGCGAACAGCGCGGCCTCGTCGCCGCCGGTGCCGGCGCGCACTTCGAGATAAAGATTGGCGTCGTCGCGCGGATCGGCGGGAATCAGCAACGCCTGCAATCGCTGATCGAGTTCTTCCGCCTGATCTTCCAGCCGGGCGATTTCGTCGCGCGCCAGATCGCGCAGATCGGCATCGGCGAGCATCGTGCGCGCGTGTTCCAGTTCACGTGCATTGCGTTGACTCATCGCAAGCGTTTCGACTAGCGGTTGCAATTGCGCGTATTCGCGCGAGAGATCGCGAAAGCGCGCCGGATCGGACGCCACCTCCGGCTCGGCCAGCAACACGCCGATTTCCTGATGACGCTCGGCGAGCTTCTCCAGCCGGGCGCGTAGAGCGGGATTCATCGCGATGTATCGCCACTGCCGTCGAACAGACGCGCTGCGGCTTGCAGCAATTCGCTGTCGCCGGTCTGCGCTGCTTCCCGCAGACGCAACGTCGGCGTGTGCAGCAGCTTGCCGGTGAGCGTGTGCGCCAGATATTCCAGCGCTTCCGCAGGGTCGCGGCCGTGGGCGATCATCTCCCGCGCACGTGCCAGCACTCGATCGCGCTGCGCTTCGGCTTCGGCGCGGAACGCGCGCAGGGGTTGATCCAGCAACGCCGCGCGCCGCCATGCGAGATAACGCTCGACCTGCAATTCGATGATCGCTTCGGCTTCACGTGCGGCGTTTTCGCGCGAACGCTGCCCCGCATCGATCACCTGCTTGAGGTCGTCGATGGTGTATAGAAACACGTCCGGCAGTTGCGCGGCTTCCGCCTCGATGTCGCGCGGCACGGCCAGATCCAGCAGGAACATCGGCCGGTGACGCCGCGTCTTCAATGCGTGCTCCAGCAGTGCGCGCGTCAGCACGGGCGTGCGGCTGGCGGTTGCGGCCAGCACGATATCCGCTTCGGCGAGATGCAAATGTAGATCGGCGAGCGGAATCGCGTAACCGCCAAAACGCTCGGCGAGCGCGCGCGCGTTTTCGACGTTGCGGTTGGAGACGATCAACCGCCGCACCTGTCGCTCGGTGAGATGGCGCGCGGCCAGCTCGATCGTTTCACCCGCACCGATCAGCAGCACGCAGGCTTCGCGCAGATCGGTGAAAGCGCGCTCCACCAGCCGCACAGCGGTGTAAGCGACCGACACCGGCGCCGCACCGATGCGCGTGTCGGTGCGCACACGCTTGGCGACCGCGAAGGCGTGTTGCAGCAGGCGATCCATCGGCGCGTGCAGCGTGCCGGCCTCGTGCGCGATGCGCCACGCGTCTTTCACCTGGCCCAAGATCTGCGGTTCGCCCAGCACCATCGAATCCAGACCGGTCGCCACACGGAACATGTGCCGCACCGCGGCGTCTTCGTCGTGCCGGTAAAGGAACTCGTCCAGGCGTCCCGGATTCAAACCGTGGTGGCGGTGCAGCCATGCCAGCGGCGCGTCCTCGGCGCCTTCACTGACGGTGCAGTACAACTCGGTGCGGTTGCACGTGGAGAGGATCAACGCTTCCTCCACGCCGCTCTGTGCAGCCAGATCGCTCAACGCCGGCGGCGTGTTTTCAGGGTCGAACGCAACCTGCTCGCGCAGGGCGACCGGCGCAGTCAGATGATTCAGCCCGAGGGCAATGAGCGGCATATATGAAAGCGATGCGACCGGCTAAGCTTGTGCGCGTTACAGTCGAAAGGCGCGAGAGTGGGTGTGCGGATGCGGCATTTTAAGTTCAAATCGATCGGCGTGCTGGCGACGGCCTTGCTTCTGACCGGTTGCGCCATCGCGCCAATGCAGCCTCCGCGTGTGGCACAGAAGCAGCCGCTGGGCACGCTGAACCTGCCGACCCAGCCCGGCGTGGACGCTGCCGCGCAGGCGCTGGCGGCCGAGTTCGCGTTGCAGCACGGCGATGTGAATACCGCCGCCGCTGATTACGCGCAAGCCGCCGCGCATTCGAACGATCCGAAGATCTCGCAGCGCGCCGTCGAGTTGAATCTGGCGATCCAGAATGAAGCCGGCACGGTGTCGTCGCTGGCGCGCTGGCAGGCACTGGGCGCCCCGCCGCGTGAACTCGCCATTGCGCAAGCGCAGCTGGCGATGCTGCAGGGCCATCGCGAGGAGGCCGGGCGCGAGTTCGCGAAATTGCTTGCGTCGAACAGGATCGACGACTGGAAAGATTTCGGTCACGCGTTGTTGCAGGCGCGCGATCCCGCGCTGGCCGGCGTGTTGCTGGAATCGCTGGCGCCGCCGTCGAGGATGCCGACAGACGAAAAATTGTGGGTGGCTTTCAGTCAGCTTGGAGAGAAACTCGGTCGGCATGCGTATGCCCAGCAGCTTGCAGATGCGGCGGTCAAGCGTTTCGGCGGCGCGCCCAGCCTGATGTGGGCGGCACAACTGAAACTGACGGCCGGCGACAAGGCCGGAGCGAAGGCGTTGTTCGCGCGCGCGGTGGCGAAAAATCCGCAGGACGCGGATTTGCGCATGGCCTATGCCGCGCTGCTGGCGCAGGACGACGACAACCAGGGCGCCGAGCGCGCATTGGCTGCGGGGCCGCAGAATGCGCAAACCTGGGCCGCGCGCGTGGCCTACGCAGCGCGCGCCAACGACAAAGCACTGCTTGCGAGGCTTTACGCACAACTGCAACATGCGCCGGAGGACGTGCGCGACGACAGCGCGTTCCTGCTCGGACAACTGGCGGAACTGCTGGGCAAGGATGGCGAAGCGCTGAAGTGGTACGCGCAGGTCCCCGACGACGACGAACACGCGTTCGACGCGCAAGCGCGCAGCGCCGTGCTCACCGACAAGGCGGGGCATCGCGACGAAGCGCACCAGGGGGCGCGGCGGCTGCAACAGGATTACGCAGACGATCCGGATGCGCTGCGCCGCGCTTATGAACTCGATGCGGAACTCTACGTGCGCGACAACGACAACCTGGCAGCCATTGCGGCCTACGACCGCGGTCTGCATGCGCTGCCGGACGACGAAGAACTGCTCTACGGCAGGGCTCTGAGCGAAGCCGAAGCCGGCCAAACGCAAGCCGCGATCGCAGATCTGCGTCGCGTGCTGGACTTGAAACCCGACAACATCGATGCCATGAACGCGCTCGGTTACACGCTCGCGGATTCCAATCAGCATCTGGACGAAGCCACGCAATTGCTGACGAAAGCGTTGAAGGCTAAGCCGAACGAGCCCGCGATCATCGATTCGTGGGGCTGGCTGCAATACCGACTGGGCCATCTGGATGAGGCCGAGCAGGCGCTGCGCCGCGCGTGGAATGAGAGCAAGGATGCCGATATCGGCGTGCACCTCGGTGAAGTGCTATGGAAGCGCGGCGAACGCAATCAGGCTCAGACGGTGTTCGCGCAGGTGCGCAAGATCGATCCCGCAAACAAGGATCTGCGTGCTGCGCTGGAGCGACTGCATCCGTGAAAGTAGGCGCCGTTCTCATCGCGCGGCTGCTGGGCCTCGCCGCGGTTCTCGGGCTCGCCGCCTGCGCGCCGGTGCGCACGCGCGGCAGCGCTGCACAGATTTCTGCGCAGCAATCACGCGAGACGCAACTCGCGCCGCGCACCGCGTGGAATTTCGATGGCCATTTCGCCGTGTCGGACGGGCGCGACGGCGGCAGCGGCACGCTGTCCTGGCAAGCCGATGGTGCTGATTTTTCGCTGGTGCTGCGCGCGCCGGTTACAGGCAAGACGATTCAATTGCAAGGGGGCCCCGGCGGCGCAGTGCTGACAGGCTTGCGCGAATTGCCGATCCGCGGCGACAACGCGCAGGCGCTGCTCACCGACGAATTCGGCTGGCACATGCCGGTCGAACAATTGACGTGGTGGGTGCGTGGCTTGCGCGCGCCCGGGAGCGATGCCGAAGTGAGTTACGGCGACAACGGCTTGCCTTCGTTGTTGCAGCAGGACGGCTGGAGCGTCGAATACCGCGAGTGGTACGGCGACAGCAAACCGCCGCTGCCACGCAAGATCTACGCCGCCAAGCCACCGTACACGGTGCGGCTGCTGATCGAGCAATGGCGAATTCAGTGAACGGCAGGGAACAGGGAGCAGGGAACACGGAGCAGGGAACAGCGAGAGAGCGGGGCGCGAATATCCCCGAGTGGAGCACCTGGCCCGCGCCGGCGAAGTTGAATCTGTTCCTGCGTATCGTCGGCCGCCGCGCGGACGGCTATCACCTTTTGCAAACCGTGTTCCGCCTGCTGGAGTGGGGCGATGAAATCCGGCTGCGCGTGCGCGAGGATGACGAAATCGTTCGTGTGGCAGGTGCGCAATCCGTTTCCGCAGAGGACGATCTGGCCGTGCGCGCCGCGCGTACGTTGCAACGAGTAACCGGTACACAATTCGGCGCCGAGATCGCGGTGACCAAGCGCATTCCTATCGGCGCGGGACTTGGCGGCGGCAGTTCGGATGCCGCGACCGTGCTGGTCGCATTGAACGCACTATGGAAAACCGGATTGCCACGCGAGCGGTTGGCAGAAATCGGCTCGGGCCTCGGCGCCGATGTGCCGGTCTTCGTGCACGGTCGCAACGCTTGGGCAGAAGGCATCGGCGAAAGGCTCACGCCGCTCGAGTTGCCGCAACGCTGGTATCTGCTCGTCGTTCCGCGAGTGCACGTTTCCACCGCCGAGCTGTTCCAAGCGCCTGAATTGACACGCAATGCCGAGCCCGCGACAATGTCCGGCTTCGTTTCGGGAACGATCGAGGACAACGCCTTCGAGCCGGTCGTGCGGGCGCGTTTTCCGCAAGTTGCCGCGGCGCTGGACTGGCTCCGACAGTTCGGAGTCGCGCGGTTGTCCGGCAGCGGCGGCGCAGTGTTTCTGGAATGTGAGGACGAAGCCAGGGTGCGTGAAATCGCGATGCGCTGCCCGGCGGAGTTCACGGTCATCGTGGCGCAAGGCGTGAACGTGTCGCCGCTCGACGAAGCGTTTGGCCGAATGCGGATGATACGCAAGCGAATTGAATAGGTACCGCATCGAAGAACAAGGGCGCATGGATGTGCCGCGACAAAGGCGCGAAGCGCCGGAGTGCGACCGTTTGCATTCAAGGCGCTGAAGAGGTTCATTGTGAAATCCGGTGCATGGAAGTACCGGCGCGAGACGCGCAGCGTCGAGCGGAATGCGTGGCGCGGCTTTGCCGCGACCGCATTCATCGCGCCGTGGCAGGATGCCCGGTCGCGATCAAAGGTGGGGCGTCGCCAAGTGGTAAGGCACCGGGTTTTGATCCCGGCA
>JAJPID010000008.1 GCA_021324945.1 Lysobacterales bacterium
GCCTACGACGCCGACCGCCTGACGCAGATACTCACGGACGTGGCCGACATCATCGGCGCGAACATCCTCAACATCGCCCGCCAGGATTACGATCCGCAGGGGGCGTCCGTGACGATCCTGATCTCCGAGCATCCGGTGGTGGACAAGCTCGGACGCGACGTGATTTCCGACGCGGTGGTGGCGCATCTGGACAAGTCGCACATCACGGTGCACACCTACCCGGAGACGCATCCGCACAACGGCATCGCCACATTCCGCGCCGACATCGACGTCGCCACCTGCGGCGTGATCTCGCCGCTGCGCGCGTTGAACTACCTGATCGACAGCTTCGAATCCGACATCGTGATCATGGATTACCGCGTGCGCGGCTTCACCCGGGACATCAAGGGCAAGAAGCACTACATCGACCACCGCATCAATTCGATACAGGAATATCTCGCCAAGCACATCCGGCAGAAATACGAGATGTTCGACGTCAACGTGTACCAGGAAAACATCTTCCACACCAAGATGCACGTGAAGGAATTCGATCTCGACACCTATCTCTTCGAAGCGCACGCGGACGATCTGTCCTTCAAGGAACGCCAGCGCATCGAGACGCTACTGAAGCGCGAGATCGAGGAGCTGTTCCACGGAAGGAACCTGATGTAGGTCGCATTGCATCCGCGCAGGATCGCGTCCACCGCGCGCGGCGCCGACGGGATGTCGCGCCCGTGCGCGGCGCCTTTCACGCCCCGCCATGAATCGGCGCGTGGGTTTTCTCGATGTCCCAATGACTTCACGCCAGCGGTGACAGATCGGCGTGTTGAACATTCAGTGGCAACATTCTCGCACGCGGCGAACTGATCTTCATCGGCGCGACGGCGAACGGCTTCATCCGCGCCTTCGACGAACGCACCGGTGAATTGCTATGGCAAGCGCGTCAGAAGTTCGATGGCGAACTGCGCCGACGTGCGAAACGCGGCTGGCACGCAGGATTGACTCTCTTCGCGGTGAGCGCGGTTACGTGAACGACGCCAACACTGCGCGCGCACTGGGTTACGGATTACTCGGCGCCGATTCGGCTACGTCGCGCACGTGTCTGGCGCCGTCATCACACCGTTCGTCCGCTTCGACAATCTGTTTGACCGCAAAGTCGTCGGCGCGGTGATCGTCAATCACAGCAACGCGGGCTATTTCGAATCCGGACCAGGACGCAGCGTGATGTTGGGGTGCAGCGTTTTGTTCGGAGCGAGGCATTATAGACGGGTGGTGAGGACGCAAAAAATCGGATGGCGCTGCGAGTTTGTCACGTGCTCGACGGAGATTTGGCACCGGCACCGAGGTTCGGACAAAGCGTCCCACCGCCTGTCCCCAGCCTCCGCTTTAAATCCGGTACGCCACCGCCTTCATCACGCCCGAGGCGAAACGCATCAAAGAGGGAATCGGCGACGGCAGTTCTGCGCCGCCACGGGCTTGTGCCTTCGTTGCGTGGCGGGCTTCTTCGGTCTTCATCGCTTCGAGAATCGCGCGCGAGCGCGCGTCCTTTTCCGGCAGGCGCTGCAAGTGTTCGTGCAGATGCGCTTCGACCTGTCGCTCGGTTTCCACCACGAAGCCGAGACTCACGGCATCGCCGAACAGCGCCGCCAGTGCACCGATGCCGAAGCTGCCGGCGTACCACAGCGGGTTCAAGAGGCTCGGGCGATCGTCCAGTTCACGCAGCCGTTGCGCGCACCAAGCCAGGTGATCGGTTTCTTCCGCAGCCGCTTTCTGCAAATGGATGCGCGTTGCCGGATCTCGCGCGAACACGGCCTGCCCATCGTAGAGCGCCTGCGCGCAGACCTCACCGGTGTGGTTGACCCGCATCAGACCCGCCGCGTGTTTGCGATCGCTCTCGTCCAGATGAATTTCCGCATGGCCGGTTGCCGGCGATGGCCGCGCTTCCACCGCCGCACCGCAAACCGTGCCCAAGGCGCGCTCGATGCCGGAGAGTACGCGATCGAGTTTGCTCAGGTGCCGGGGGTGCGAGTTCGTGTTCATGCGATCAATTGTCTCGCCAACAATGTGAGCGGATGTTCAATCTGCAGACCATCGCCACGTATGCGCAAGCCCGCGGCCAAATGCAAGCGACATCCTATGTTCGAAGTCAGAAGAATATCTGGAGACGGTCGCGGCAACGTGGCGAGAACTTTTTCCCGATAAGCCGCCGCGCGCTCGGGGAATTCCAACATATGGCTGCCGGCTGCGCCGCAGCACTGCGCCTGCGTCGGCAACACGTCGACCTTCAACCCTGAAATGCGCGCGAGCAGCTTGCGCACCGCCTCACCGTTGCGCGCGACGTTGACCTGCGTGCACGGCAGGTGCAGCGCAACACGCGCGTTCAGCGGCTTGAATTTCAATTCGTCCGCTTGCGCGGCGATGAAACCCAGCGCTTCCTCCACTCGCGTGCCCGGCAGCGCCGCACGCAAGGTGCCAAGGCAACCCGGTGTGGTGGTGATCAGCGCCTCAGCACCGCTGCGCGCGAAAGCGTTGCGCACTTGCGCGGCCAGATGCTGCGCGCGATCCACGTCACCGATGTGCGCGGCCAGCGCGCCACAGCAGATATTGTCCATGCGCGTGACGTCGAATCCCGCGGCGCGTAACAAGAGTTCGGCGACATTTTGCGCATCGCGCTCGAACACCCCCTGCACGCAACCGCCGAACAGGGCCACCGTGCTGCGCGTCGCTGCGGCTCTCGAATCACTCGAATGGACTTTTGATTCGCGCGGCAGCACCGGCAGCAAAGCGATCGCCGCACGCAACGCGGATTCCTTTGGCAGCAACGCACGCGCCGCCGTCGACGCCCAAAGTCGTGCAAGACTCAACCGCGCTAGCCAGGACATCGCGCGCAGCCATCGCGGCCGCGACAAGAGGTCCAGCAGGAAACGCGGCCGTCCTTTAGCTGGCGGCAAGGCGGCGCGGGTCTCCACCAACAGCGCGCCGTAGTGCACCGGCACGGGGCAGGCCCGCTCGCAGGCCATGCAGGCGAGGCAATGATCCAGATGCAGGCGCAGATCGAACCCGGCCGGCACGACGCCAGACGTGCCCGCCGCGGCCAACGCGATCCGCCCGCGCGGGGACTCGGTTTCGGTCGCGTCCAGCGCGTAAGTCGGACAATGCGGCAGGCAGAGCCCGCATTTCACGCATTCGTCGGCGAGTGTGGCGATCCGGGCCGCGGAGTCGGGGGAAATCATCGCCGAGAATGCTAGCACCGGCCACCTCTGCGGCTTGCGCCTTGCCTGCGGCTTCGTTATGCTTTGCGGTCTTTCGCCGAGGCATGGCGCGTGGTTGACCCAACCGCGCAGTCAGGCGCGGCCCAACCAACGGATCGCTCCCATGAAGACGTTCAGCGCCAAGGCCGAGGAGGTCAAGCGCGATTGGTACCTCGTCGATGCCAGCGGCAAGACGCTGGGCCGGCTGTGCACGGAAGTCGCGCGTCGCCTGCGTGGCAAGCACAAGCCCGTGTTCACGCCGCACGCGGACACTGGCGACTACATCGTCGTGGTCAACGCCGAGAAGATCGCGGTGACGGGCAACAAGCTCAACGACAAGATGTATCACCGCTTCACCGGTTACGTCGGCAATCTGAAGTCCATCAACCTCAGGGATCTGCTGGCCACGCACCCCGAGCGCGCGATCGAGATCGGCGTCAAGGGCATGCTGCCGAAAAATCCGTTGGGCCGCGCGATGTTCCGCAAGCTCAAGGTCTACAAAGGCGCGGAGCATCCGCACACCGCGCAACAACCGCAAGCTCTGGAAATCTGACATGGCGACGGTTTGTGCGCTGTCCCGGCGCATGAAAGCGGACATCCATGTCCGCACTTCTCAACAACAGCACGCATAACATGGCTATTCAGCAAGCACAGAATTATGGTACCGGCCGCCGCAAGACCTCCACCGCGCGCGTATTCCTGCGCAAGGGCCAAGGCCGCATCCTCGTCAACGGCAAGCCGCTGGACGAATTCTTCGGTCGCGAAACCTCGCGCATGATCGTGCGCCAGCCGCTGGAGCTGACGCAGATGTCCGACAAGTTCGACATCAATGTCAACGTCGAGGGCGGCGGCATCACCGGTCAGGCCGGCGCGATCCGTCTTGGCATCGCCCGCGCGCTGGTGGAATATGACGAAAACCTGAAATCGTCGCTGCGCAAGGCCGGCTTCATGACCCGCGACGCACGTGCGGTCGAGCGCAAGAAGGTCGGTCTGCACAAGGCCCGCCGGGCAACGCAGTTCTCGAAGCGCTAAAATAAGACTCGCGGAGCGGTGTGTAACCGCTCCTTTACAAGGATGTGCTGGCGCCAGACGCTTATGTCCGGCGATGCAAACGTGGCGTGGCTTGACCGCGACCGTTTGTCATACAAATCGTGGCAGGAGGCCCGATTTCTTGATTGAAGCCCCGTCGCCAAGTGGTAAGGCACCTGACTCTGACTCAGGCATTCGGTGGTTCGAATCCATCCGGGGCTGCCAAACCGGAAACAAAAGCCCGCAAGTTGCGGGCTTTTTTGTCGCCGGCAGCGGTCGCCTGCAAGCCGGCTGCTACATCACCCGATCACCGATCAGAACTATATCCGCCCGTCGCTGCGCGAACAGGCCGACGGTGACGACGCCGGCAATCTGGTTGAGGTCTCGTTCCATACCGACCGGATCGGTGATGCGCAGCCCGTGCACGTCCAGGATCCAGTTGCCGTTGTCGGTGACGCAGCCCTCGCGCCAAACGGGTTGACCGCCGCGGCGCAGGAGCTCGCGGCCGACCAGGCTGCGCGCCATCGGGATCACCTCGATCGGCAGCGGAAATTTGCCCAGCACGTCCACGCGCTTGCTCTCGTCGATGATGCAGATGAACTTGCGCGCAGCAGCGGCAACGATCTTCTCGCGCGTCAGCGCCGCGCCGCCGCCCTTGATCAGGCACTTGTTCGGATCGCACTCGTCAGCGCCGTCGATATAAACCGGAATCTCGCCGACGGCGTTGAGATCGAACACGCGGATGCCGCGCGCCTGCAGGAGTTTCGTCGAAGCTTCGGAACTGGACACCGCACCATCGATGCGATGTTTGATCTTCGCAAGCGCTTCGATGAAGTACGCCACGGTGGAACCGGTACCCACGCCGACGATACCGTCTTCGACATATCGGATCGCGGCTTCGCCGGCGGCGCGTTTCTGGTTGTCGTGGGCCATATGGAGACGGGAGGCGGGAGACGGGAGAGGAGAAGCGTAGCGGGAAACTGCCTTCGCCACTCGCTTTTCGTCTCCCTCTCCTCTTCCCGTCTGCCGGCTTCAACGCGCCAGCCGCCGCCTCGGCATGCCGCGCAGCTGCATCATGAACGCCACGCCGCCTTCGATGTTCTGCGCCTCGACTTTGCCTTGATGCAGTTCGGCGACCAGCCGCACCACATACAAACCCAGTCCCAGATGCGGCACGCCGACACGCGTGCCGCCTCCGCGCACGCTCACCAGCGAATCAAACAGTCTTCCCGACATCGCTTCGGGCAGGCGCGGCCCGCTATTGGTGACGGTGATCCGCGCGCCCTCACCGTCTTCTGCCGCGTCCAGCGCGATGCGGATCCATCCCTGCTCCGGCGCAAACGACAGCGCATTGTCGAACAGCTTGTCGAGGGCCTGCGCGATCAATTCCGGCGCGCCGTGCAGCGGTACGCTTTGCGTGGTGATCGCGCATTCCAGCCGGCGCGGCGCGGCCAGCGGCCGGTACGCTTCCGCGCAGCCGCGCACCACCTGCGCCAGATCAAAATCTTCGCCTTCGGCCGAGGCGATCGCGCGCTCCATGCGGCTGGCTTCACTCATTGCGCGAACGATGGTGCCCAGGCGCGCAGCGCCATCGCGCGCGCGCGCGAGGTAAGGCTGCGCATGCGCCGGCAGGTCGGCGTGTTCGAGGTTGTCCAGCGAGGATTTCACGATCGCCAGCGGCGTATTCAGCTCGTGCGAGAGCTTGGACGCCAGCGTGCGCAGGTATTCGGTGTAGGTGCCGATCGCATCCAGCAATCGCGAAAGACTGCGCGCCAGATCGCCCAGTTCGTCGCTGTCCTCGACCAGCGGCAACGCGACGATCGGCGCGCCGTCGCGGCGCTGCGCCCGTTCAGCGGCGTCGCGCAGGCGGCCGATGCGCAAGCTGAGCCATGTCGCGAAGGCGAACAGCAGCGCGCCTGCGATCAGCAAACCGGCCACGCTCGCCAGCATCAGACCCAGCAAGGCGCGGTTGGTCAGCAACGGCAACGCACGGCTGGATTGTTCCAGCACCAATGCGCCGCGCGTTTCGCCGTGCGTGTCCAGCGGCACGGCGACGGTCAAGACTACACTGCCGGAGGTGGGGCCTGCGCGCCAACCGGCGGTGGCGCGGCCTGCCAGCGCGCGCTGCACATCGGGCGCCTGCAAGCGCGGCACATTCACGGGCAAGGCCGAGGTGTGTGCCAGCGCCGGGGCGATCAGCAGATTGAATACGAGATTGTCGAACCAAGCCATGCGGTCCTCGCGCGTCGGCGCGTCGGCCGACAGCGCGCCGCCTGCAGCCAGGACCCAGCCGTCCGCACTCAAAAGACGCACGCGCACGCCGGTCGGCGCGAGTTGAGTCAGGTCGTTCGACAGCGCAGGCGACAACGAATACAGCGGCCGCGTGTCCGGTCGGCCGGAATCGAAACGCGTGGGCGCATCCGCGTCGAACACCGCGACGCCGAGATGATCCGGTGCCTGCGCGCGCGGCAGACGCAGTTCGATGCGATAACTGCCGGCATCCTCCTGCCATTGCCCCGCGATCAGATCGGGCAGGCCTGGCACACGATCGTCCAGCGGGCGCGCCTGGAAACTGCCGGGCGCGGCGGAAGCGATCAGAAACCGGCGCTGCGACGCGCCGCGCGCCAGGATCAGTTCGATGTGATCGGCGTCTTCCGCTTCGCTGTCCTGCGCGTCGGCGCGCGTTTGCGTGGCATCGTTGACCTCGATGTGCATGTACAGCCACGCGGCGTCCTGCGCGAGCTGCACGCGGACACCCGGCCAGGGCTGTTGCACCCATGGCGACAACGAGGCCCAATCGTCGCCATAGCCATCCACCACGATCGGCTGACGCGCGTTCTGCACGTACCAGCCGTGCACCGGCTGTGGCAGATTGGCGCCGACCGCGACCAGTCCGCGGCTCAACGCAAACGCAGTCGCCAGCAAGGCTTGCTCCTGCGAACGACGCAGCAACTGCTCCATCTGCCGCACGTACAGCCAGCCCGCCCACGGCAAGGCCAGCGTGGACAGCGCGACCAGCAGGAGCTTGCGGCGTAGGGTCATCTGGGGGCGGGCAATGGGTAGCGGGAGTGCTCCGCGTCAGCATTGCGGGAGCCAATCCATTTGAAAAAGCGCTTCGGCGAATATGGCGAGCGCATTATGCGACGCCACCCATTCTCGCGCCCGCTAATTGTCCCCAATCTCCGCTTTCAGGTCTTTCACGTCCAGCGATACCCCACCCCATGAACCGTCTCTATCGAATCGAAGGCCGGATCGACGGCGATGAATTTCTTGCGGATGCGTTTGATGTGCGAGGTGATGGTCGCATCGTCCACCACCAGTTCGGCCTCGCGCATCAGTTGATCGCGGCTTTTCACGTGGCCGGGGAAACGCACCAGGGTGTGCACCATCCAGAACTCGGTCACGGTCAGCGGCACCTCGTAGCCGTTCCAGGTGATGCGCATGCGTTCGGATTCCAGCTTCAGCGGGCCGTGTTCGATCACGGTTTCGCTGGATGCCGGCGCCTTCAACGACTCGATGCGGCGGAACAGCGCGCCGATGCGCGCGGCGAGCTGGTGAAGGCTGGTGTCTTTCGAGAGATAATCGTCTGCGCCGAGGCGCAAGCCGGAAATGACATCGAAATCGGAATCGCGTGCAGTCAGAAAAATGATCGGCAACGTGGACGATTTCGCACGCAGTTCGCGGCACAGATCGAAACCGCCTTCAGGCTCGTCACCCAAGCCGATGTCGATGATCACCAATTCCGGCATGCGCTGCGCGAACGCGGTCGATGCCTCGCCGCGCGAAGGATAACCGCGCACTTCGTAGCCGAAACGCGACAGCGCCTCGACGTAGTTGGCGCGGATCAGCGGTTCGTCCTCGACGATGGCGATGGCTCTGGCCATGGCACGCTACCGACGACAAGCGGAAGCGCAGCCTGCCTCGCAAACCCGCGCCGCGCAAGACGTTCGGAGAGGCCGCCCGGGTTTTGCCACATTTCGTCCGCGTTTCGCCCGCGCACCGGCAGCGTTGCGTCGCGAGCCCGGGCCGTAATGAAAGCCGTCGGGGACTCCTTGCCGTGGAGCAACGACGTGGAACACCGCCGAGCCGGCGCCGGATACGCAGCTTCGTTTCGTTGAACCCCTCAACGCTCGAAGAGGCGCCGCGCCGGCGGTTTTATTTGTGACATCGTCCTTGATTGCTGCTGTCCTCGGTCATTAGCGAGGTTTTACGGCCAGCACATCCCTCGCTCGCCACGCGCCGATGCGTTTGCTGCCGCTCAGGAAATACGGCCACGTGCGCGCAGGCGCGACATTGGCCGGTTCGTCGCTGCGTTCGCTGGCCAACAGCCAGCCATTCGGATGCGCGCGGCACCATTCCAGAATTTGCGCGCGCGTAATCACCGGCAGCGGTTCCTGCAACCGTCCCGTGTACCCGAACAGGCCGTTGTGCCATTCGATGTGCGCGATCGGCACGTGCGCTCGGAATGCGCCGGCGACGAACGTGGCTTCGGAGCGGACGTCCAACGCGGGTTGCAGCGCCAGTGCTCCGGCCAGCAGCGACAACGACGCGAGCGCTGATGCCGCCAGAGAAAATGAGCGCACGTCGCTGCCCCACACTCGCCACACACCTGCGGCGATCACCAGTGCGACCAGCGCGAACAGCATCAAGGCACGTTGCGTGGGATAGCCGTACTCGTGCGCTGCCCATCGCGGCAACACACACAGACCAACTGCCACTACGATCGCGAATAGCGCGAACAAGTCACCGCGCAAGCGCGCGTTTTGATTTTGCAGAACATACCCGCCGCTTAGCGCCCATGCGGCCAGCAGCGGCGCCAGATAATGAATCTGCTTCCCGCTGATCGCGCAAAACACCACCAGTGGCGGCAACCACCAGCAAAGCAGAAAGACTCCGGCGCGACCGCGCGGCACCATTCGCCACGCCGAGAACGGTGCACGTAACGCGAGTACCCAGGGCAACAGCAGCACCGGAATCAGCGGCAGATACCACCAGAACGGCCGTCGATGCGCAAAGCTCTCGTGCAGGCGACCGGTGACCTTGCCGATCAGCGGTTGCCAATAGCTTGGCCCTGCATACCACGCCGCGGGAATCAGCCAGCAGGCGATGATCGCGATGCCGATGGCGATGCCGGCCAGCACGGACAAATACCAGCGCGCTTTCGCTCCGCGCGCGCTTTCGCTCCACAGCGGCGCCAGTAGCGCGATACCCGCGATGTGCAACAACACTACCGGTCCTTTCGCGAGCATGCCGAGCCCGATCCACAGGCCCAGCAGCCCAATCCCCCGTGCGTAGCGCCGCGCATCCAGATCGAGCAACGCGTGCAGCGCGCCGAACACGGTCAGCGCCAGAAGCAAATCGAACATGATCGCGGTGGCGAACAGCACGAAACCCGCGCAGCCGGCCAGCAGCCACATCGCGGCATCGATGCCGCGCGCGGCGAAATTCAAACGCGCGGCCAGTTTTCGCACCATCAACAACATCAATAACGCGATGATCAACGTCTCGACGCGCGCCACCCAAGTATGTACGCCGAAGACCTTCCAACCCGCCGCTATCAGCCAGAACAGCAGCGGCGACTTGTCCGAATACCACGCGCCATTGACCGTCGGCACCAGCCACTGCCCGGAGTTGAACATCTCCCACGCGGCGGTGAGATAGCGCGTTTCGTCGATCGGAATCGGCGGAAACAGCAACGCCAGTGGCAGCAAAAGCGCGACCCACAATGCCAGCCAGCGCCATTCGCCAACGCGCATGCTTTGCAGCGTGTTCGATGCAGGACGATTCATCGCGCGCAGGATAGCCGAAACGAAATCGCCGGCCTCACGGCCGGCGATTCATGCAATCAGCATGACGCGCGTCACCTCGATTTCTTCTTGCGGCCCTTGCCCCGGCGCGGATCGGCCGGCTCGCCCTTCTTGCCGAAATCCTCCATCAGCGTCTTCATGTCCTCGGCGTGCTCCTCTTCCTGCGCGAGGACTTCTTCCAGCAGGCGCTTAGTGGTGGTGTCGCGGTCGCCGACATAGTTGATGATTTCGCGATAGCTGTCGATGGCGATTCGCTCGGCCACCAGATTTTCCTCGATCATAGCGGCCAGATCGTCCGGCACCACGAACTCGGCGTGACTGCGCGTGGACAAACCATCCGGCTCGAAATTCGGCGTGCCATCCAGCTGCGTGATGCGTTCAGCGATTCTGTCGGCGTGCGCTTGCTCCTCGTTGGCGTGTTCCAGGAATTCCGCCGCGACGCTCTTGGCGTTAATGCCGGAAGCGAGGTAGTAGTGTGCCTTGTAGCGCAGCACGCAGACGATCTCCGTGGCCAGCGCCTCGTTTAACAGCTTCAGCACCGTGTCGCGATTGAGCGTATAGCTCTCCGTGACCGCGCCACGCTTGATGTGCTCCCGCGCGCGCGCGCGAATGGTCTGGATGTCGGTGAGGAACGGTCGGGATTTGGCGGGCATCTCGAACTCCTTCTCATGGCCTGATGTGAGAGTGTAACGCCCCGAGGCGCGCATGCGCCAACGATCACCTCCGCGCCGCGCGCGCTGCACGTCCGGCGACTTCGCCCACCAGTGCCAGAGCGGTTTCGACCTCCGGCGCGCGCGCACGCCACTTGTCCGGGCGTGGTGTCGAAACCGTGTGGCTCGCCACAGGCAGACCGCCATCGATCCTGCGGTCCCATTCGAATCCGATCGCTGCGCACAACCGCTCGATTTCGGCGTTCGGATCGGCGATCAGGTCGGCGTATCGTGCGACGCACCAGCGCGTTTCGGGAAGATTCTCCAGATCACGCAACAGGATGTCCGTGGTTGTGCGCCATTGCACGGCGACGATTTCCGCCAGCGGCTTCCCGATCAGGTCGCGCCAGCCAGGCACCAGCACCAGCGACCACGGCAACCCGGTCCAGTCCGGCAATTGCGGGTAGGTGCGGAATCCCCCCGATTCCCAGGCTTCCATCATGCTAGCCAGCACCTCGCGGGGTTCACGGTAGAGATAGACGAATAGCGCGTCCGGAAACACCTTTGCGAGAAACGGAATACGCAGCGCGTTCTTGGGCGTTTTTTCCAGCAGCCGGATCCGGCCCTCGGGCCGCCGACCATCGCGATCGAATGCACGCCGGCGGAACCTCTCGCGCAAAGCGGTGATGATTTCCGGAGTCGCGTCGCTCGCCTCCAGACGATTCGAGGTGTAGCCGCGGGCCGCTGCACCCAGCTTACCCGAGGCGGTGCCTCCTTCGATGAGGCCGTGGCTTTCGCCTCCGATCGTGCAGGCGCTTGGGCTCAAGGCGAGCGTTTCGAACAACAGCGACGAGCCCGAACGCGGTGGCGAGACGATGAATACCGGCCGCTCGAAAGGGTAGTCGGTTTTGATCTCGGCGACTGCAGGTTTCACGAGCGGCGCACGCGTGGCTTCTTCATGCGCAGCGGTCGTTTCGGTGCCGCGAATCGCCTGTCCAATCAAACCGTTCACTGCAGAAAAAAACTGAGTCTGGTTTTTCAGATGCAGCTCGGCACCCAGCCGGCGCATGCTTGCCAGAAATTCCCGCAAGGTCCGCTGGTAGTCCGCGGCTCCCGCAGCATCGGCACCGAAGCGGAACCACAGCGTTCGCCAGTCGAGTACGAATTCGTTGGCCACGTGCCTGACGATTGGCAGCAACGGATGCGGCTCGGCTTCTGCCAGCAGGAAAGCGACGTGTTCGCGCAATTCCCAGTAGCTCATCGGCGACATCAGGTTGACCGATTCGAAGATGAGTTCCGGCTCGGTGTCGCTCGGCGCGACGAAGCACGGCGTCCAGGCGCTTTGGGGACCGTCGTGCGACCGGCCCGCGTTGACCAGCTTGCCGAAAGCGGTGCTGCCCACCGTGTCCACCACCAGATGGACACGCGCGATTCCAGTCTCGTTGGTGACGCGGTGCAACCGCCACGTATCGAAGATCCAGCACTCTCCCTGTGCCATGTGGGTTTCAGCGTCACCGCAAAAGAAGCGCACGGATGGGTGGGTGACAACAGGGATGTGCACGCGCACACGCTCGTTCCAGTAATGGTTGGTGTCGACGTGCGGGTTCACCTCCGCGCCGGCCGAGAGTCTCATCAGTCGCACGCGGCCCAGCACCGCATCGAGGCTCGCCAGCACCTGGCGCATGTAACGGCATCGTTGCAGCGCGGGAGTCGCGCGCATCGGTCCGAACAAATCGTCGCCGCGTGCCGGATCGCCGTCCACCGCCACCAGCGGAAGAGCAGTGTTTCCAGGCAACCCGCTGGGATGTGAACGCCAGAGGTTTTCCTCGAGCGCATCGATCTCCGTTGCCAATGCAGACGCATCGAAGCTCAACGGCAACTGGATGAAAGGAACCGGCAGCTTCATGTCAAGAAGCCGCTTGCGCGGCGATGCGCACTTCGCCGGACGCCGTCGGTTCGCGACGATCCGCTAGCGCCATCCCCAGCACCATCGAACGCAACGTGCTCATGAATTGCATGCCGTTGACGAGCAGCAGCGATGACGCCGAACGCTGCATGCATTCGGCGAACTCATTGAGAAGACGGCGATACTCGGACCAGCCGGCCCGGCTTTCTCCGTATTGTGCCCACAGCGCATGCCAGTTCGCGATGAAGCGATTGACGTCACGCTGCACGCACGCGAGCTGCGGATGCGGCGTCACGTGCGCGAGAATGAATTCGACGTGATTGCGCAACTCCCAGGGCGTCATCACTTGCGGGACATTGACCGACTCCAGCCTCAACTGAGCGAAAGCTTCCGCATCCACGTCGAAAGTCTCCGCCCTCCAATTCTCAAAATCGCCATGACCCGGCGCGCGGCCGCGGGCGGCCAGTTCCCAGAACTGCTCCCCACCAACGGTATCCGCCACCAGGTGCACGCGTTCGCGATCGACCACATTGATCACCCGATGCGGACGCCAGGTATCGAAAATCCAACATTCGCCCGGCGCCATGTGTACTTCCGCCTCGCCGCAGATGAAGCGAACGCCGGATTCAGCCTGGATCGGCACGTGCACACGCAAGCGATCCCGCCAGTAGTAGTTGATGTCCGCGTGCGGAGTGACTTCTGCGCCGCCGATGAGCTTCATCAATCGCGTGCGGCCCCAGACCGCGCCCAGCCGTGCCAGCACCTGCGTGAGATAGGGACATCTCTGGAGGTAAGGCGTGGGCCGCATTGGCCCGGCGATCGCGTCACTGTCCGGATCGCCCTCGACCGAGATCAGGGGCAGCGCGAAATTTCCTGGATAGTTCTGCGGATGCGGCCGCCACGCCGCATCGCCCAATGCATGCATTTCCTCCGCGAGCCGAACAGCATCGAAGCGCAACGGCAACTGCACGAACGGCACCTGAAGTTTCATCGGAAGGGACTCACTCGGGCCGATAGAGTTCGCCGCCGCTTTCGCGGAATTCGCGTGCTTTCTCGACCATGCCTTCGGCCAGTGCGGCGGTTTCGTCCACGCCGTGTTCGCGGGCATAATCGCGCACATCCTGGGTGATCTTCATCGAGCAAAATTTCGGGCCGCACATCGAGCAGAAATGTGCGCTCTTGTGCGCGTCCTTGGGCAGCGTTTCGTCGTGGAATTCCCTGGCCTTCTCCGGATCGAGGCCGAGGTTAAACTGATCTTCCCAGCGGAATTCGAAGCGCGCTTTCGATAGCGCGTTGTCGCGCGTCTGCGCGGCGGGATGACCTTTGGCCAGATCGGCGGCATGCGCGGCGATCTTGTAGGCGACGATGCCGTCGCGCACATCCTGTTTGTCCGGCAATCCGAGATGTTCCTTCGGCGTGACGTAGCAGAGCATCGCCGTGCCGAACCAGCCAATCATCGCTGCGCCGATCGCACTGGTGATGTGGTCGTAACCAGGTGCAATGTCGGTTGTCAGCGGCCCCAACGTATAAAACGGCGCCTCGCCGCATTTCTCGAGCTGACGATCCATGTTCTCCTTGATCAGTTGCATCGGCACGTGGCCGGGGCCTTCGATCATGGTCTGCACATCGTGCTTCCACGCGATCTGAGTCAATTCTCCCAGCGTGTCGAGTTCGGCGAATTGCGCTTCGTCATTGGCATCAGCGATTGATCCGGGGCGGAGCCCGTCGCCCAGCGAGAAGGCCACGTCGTAGGCACGCATGATTTCGCAGATGTCCTCGAAGCGTTCGTAGAGGAACGATTCGCGATGATGCGCGAGGCACCATTTCGCCATGATCGAACCACCGCGCGACACGATGCCCGTGACGCGTCTGGCGGTGAGCGGAATGAACGGCAGCCGCACGCCGGCATGGATGGTGAAATAGTCCACGCCCTGCTCGGCCTGCTCAATCAGCGTGTCGCGAAACAGTTCCCACGTGAGGTCTTCGGCCACACCGCCGACCTTCTCCAGCGCCTGATAGATCGGCACGGTGCCGATCGGCACCGGCGAATTGCGCAGGATCCATTCGCGCGTTTCGTGGATGTGCTTGCCGGTGGACAGATCCATCACCGTGTCCGCGCCCCATCGGATCGCCCACACCATCTTTTCCACTTCTTCGGCGATCGACGAAGTGACCGCCGAATTGCCAATATTGGCATTGATCTTCACCAGAAAATTGCGACCGATGATCATCGGTTCGCTTTCGGGATGATTGATATTGGCCGGCAGGATCGCTCGACCGCGGGCAATCTCGTCGCGTACGAATTCCGGCGTGATGGTTTGCGGAATGACTGCTCCGAAGGATTGGCCACGGTGCTGTTTCAACAAACCCGAATCGCGCAGCGCGTCGAGCTTCTGCTTTTCGCCTCGCGCCGCGGCTTCTTCGCGGCGCAAATTTTCACGTATCGCCACGAATTCCATTTCCGGCGTGACGATGCCGCGCCGCGCGTAATGCATCTGCGTGACGTTGGCGCCGGATTTCGCGCGCCGCGGTTTGGGCAGATTCGGAAAACGCACGTCGGCCAGTTCGCGCGCGTTCGCATGCCGGCGCGTGAAAGGCGAAGTGAAATCGGCGAGTTGTTGGGTATCGTTGCGCTCCGCGATCCAGCGCGCGCGCATGGGCGGCAACCCGGCTGCGAGATCAACGGCGAATTCCGGATCGGTATACGGGCCGGACGTGTCGTACACCGTAAACGGCGCATTGGTTTCCGCGCCGAATGTCGAAGGCGTGTCGGCCAGCGCGATTTCCCGCATCGGCACGCGGATGTCCTCGCGCGAACCACCCACGTGCACCTTGCGCGAACCGGGAATTGGCCGCGTCACTTCGGCAGACAGGGCCTGCGCGGCGCGCAACAGTTCGGAAACAGCAGCATTCATGATGCGCTCCGTCGCGTGATCGTCGGTCGATTATAAGCCGCGTCGGCCGTGCGGCCGATCAGCGCTTGGCGTACGCGCGCAGGAACATCTCCACCGCCGCTTCCGCAGTGGCGGTCACTTCGCGCTCGAAACCTTCCTGACAGCCGACGCAGCCGAACAGCCGCATGGCATGCAGATCGCCTTTCAGCAGCGCGAGAAACTGTCCGGCTGCGCGGCCGATATCGTCAATCTCGAGATCGCCGCGCCGCACCGCGACGTCAAGGAAATGCTCCATCTTGCTGTGCATGCGCGCCGGGCCTTCTTCCCACATCAACTGGCCCAAACGCGGATTGCCTTGCTTGCAGTCGCCGAGGATCGCGCGCCAAGTACCGATCGCTTCGGGATCGGTGACCGCGCTGGCGTGCGCACGGGCGATGCGAAGCATGCCTTCGCGCAACGGGCCAGCCTGCGCGGCTTCGAACAGGCTGTCGGGCAGCGCCTGCCGGCAGCGCTCGCGCAATGCTTCGCGAAACAGCGAATCCTTGTCGCCGAAATGGCTGTACACAGTCAGCTTGGAAACGCCAGCCTCCGCGGCCACGGCATCCATGCTGGTGCCCTCATAGCCGTGATGCGGAAAGAGGCGCTTGGCCGCATCGAGAATCGCGGCGCGCTTTTCCATGTCCTTGGGCCGGCCGGGGCCGGGCGTGCGGGCGGTGATGGCAACCATATCAATTCGGATTCCTGCAAAAATCGAACTTGAGTGAGGCGGCGCGTCGGTGTTCTCCCGGCGCGTCCGCTTGAACGGACATCATTATTATACGGTCAAGTTCAGATTTACCAAGTGCATTCGCGGGCAATGCGGGCGGAATCGTCTTGCCCGATAGGCCGGCAGCGCCGCCCACGAACGGGTCCCGGGCGTCCGAACCGTGTCCGCGGACAGCGGCCTTCGCAGGAGTGCTTAATCGCAATGCGGATTCGCAACCTTTCGCAACTGGCATGCGCTTTGCTGAAACATGTGACGTCAGCATGACCAACATCAGATGCGCGCGATGACTTCCGGCACTTAGTTCTTCTGCTGCGCCATCGGAGCCTAGCCACACACGCGCTGATATGATTTTGTGTCTTTGAGATGGCGATGCAGACGATGACGAACACACAATCGATCGGGCTCAAACTTTTCGATTTGGAACATTTCGATTTGGAACAGGCGCGCCGCAACATGGTGGAGAACCAGGTGCGCACGTTCGAGGTGCTGGATGCGCGCGTGCTGGAGACGCTGGCCAGTCTGCCGCGCGAAGCCTTCGTGCTGCCGGCGTATCGCGCGCTCGCCTACGCCGACATGGCGCTGCCCTTGCCGCACGGCGAATTGATGATGAAGCCCATCGTGGAAGGCCGCGCGTTGCAGGCGCTGGACATGCAGCCGCACGAACGCGCGCTGGAAATCGGAACGGGCTCGGGTTACTTCACCGCGTGCCTCGCGAAGTTGAACCGGCACGTGGTCAGCGTGGAGCGGCATGCGGATCTGGCTGAAACTGCGCGCGCGCGGCTGCATGGCGCCGGCATCGAGAACGCCGAGATATTCCACGCCGACGTCTTCCGCGATTTCAAACCCGATGGTGCGTTCGACGTGATCGCCGTGACCGGCGCGGTCGCCGCCGTGCCGCAGCAGTTCCGCGACTGGCTGAAACCCGACGGCCGCATCTTCGTCGTCACGGGCAGGGAGCCGGCCATGCGCGCGCTACTGCTGAAACGCGAAGCGGACGGCTCTTTCAGTGAAGAGCGCCTGTTCGAGACCGAATTGCCGTATCTGGCTGGCGCAGAACCGCAACGCCGTTTCAGCCTGTGAGCCCTTTCCTTCTTCGATGAGATCGCCCATGCGTTTCAAGCCACTCAGTCTCGCCCTGATTCTTGCGGCCGCACCGCTGGCAGGCCGCTGCGCGGATCTGCTGGACATCTATCGTCAGGCGCGCGCCAACGATCCGGTGCTGGCACAGGCGGACGCGCAACGTCTGGCGATCGGCGAAGGCGTGCCGCTGGCGGCCGCCGCCCTGCTGCCGCAGATCTCGGGCAGCATGAGCTTGCAACAGAGCGACAATAGCGCTGGATCGAATCAATCCGGCAACGGCGGCCTCGACACGCCGGGCGGCCACATCCGTACGCGTTCGGAATCGCTTTCGCTGGATCAAACCATTTTCAATCTGCCCGATATCGCCAACCTGCGCGCGGCGAAATCGACCGCCAACGCGCAGGACGCAGCGTACACCGCAGCCGAGCAGGAACTTTTCATCCGCGTCGCCAGCGCGTACTTCCAGGTGCTTACCGACGAAGACGAAGTGGTTTACGCCAAGGCCAACGAGGACGCCTTCAAGAAGGAATACGACCAGGCGCAGGCGCAATACCAGGTAGGTTTGGCGGCGATCACCAACGTCTATCAGGCAGATTCGTTCTACCAGGCCGCGCGCACGCAAACCGTCACCGCCGAAAACACGCTCGCCAACGATAAGCAGGCGCTGACGCAGATCACCAACCATCCGGTCGAGAACCTCGAGAAGCTGCGCGAAGACTTGCCGCTGGATCCACCCGTGCCTGCCGACCCCCAGGCTTGGGTGACGCAGGCGCTGGACACAAACCCCAGCATCCTTTCGCAGAAATACAATCTGGAAGCCGCCGAGCATGACGTCACCGCGGCGCGTGCCGCGCGCCTGCCGACCATCAGCGCCAGCGTCAGCCGCGGTCGTACCACGAGCTGGCTTGAGAACAGCAACTTCGGCAACATCGATTCGGGCAACGGACGCATCGGCACGACCGTCGGCGTTTTTCTGAGCGTGCCAATTTTCTCCGGTGGTTCGATCCACGCGCACGTGAAGCAGTCGATCTATCAACGTGACTCGGCACAGGACGCATTGGAAATCCAGCGGCGCCAGATTGTGGCAAACACGCTCAATTCCTATCGCGCGGTACTCGCCGCGATCAGCCAGGTGCAATCGAGCAAGGCCGCGGTTGCTTCGGGCCAGAAGGCGCTGGATGCCACGCGCGCCGGCTATCAGGTAGGCACGGAAACGATCCTTGACGTGCTCACAGCGATCCAGACGCTGACATCGGCCGAGAGCAGCTATTCGCAGGCGCGGCATGCGCTGGTGTTGGACAAGCTGCTGCTGAAGCAGGCCGCCGGCACGATCAGCTACAAGGATCTGCAGGCGGTGAATGCGCTCCTGCAGTCGGACGGGTCTTGACCCGCATCGCGCTGCCGGCGAGCTAACGAACCTGCTCGTCGTCGCGGATCGAAGCCGCTTTCGTTTTTGACGGGGAGTTGAGACCCGCCCTGCGCCGCGCAAACATCCGTTCGATCAGCACCATCGTGCGACGCACCGCACCGCGTTCACGCGCGAACACCACTCGTGCTGCCAGACCCATGCGCAGCCGCAACACCGGATCGCGCAGCAGCTCCAGCACGGTCGCGCCAAGTTCCTGCGCCGATTGCACGCGGCGCGCACCGCCCGCCTCGATCAGGCTCTGCGTGATCTCCTCGAAATTGAAGGTGTAAGGACCGACCAGCACGGGCTTTGCGAGCGATGCAGGTTCCAGCACATTGTGACCGCCGATGGGTGCGAGGCTGCCGGCGACGAAAGCGAGATCGCTGGCGGCGTAATGGCGCATCATCGCGCCCATCACGTCGATCACGTAGCACTGGCAATCGCGATCCGGCCGCTCGGTGCCGCTATGCGTGGTCACGTTGAAGCCCAGATTGCGCGCGGAATGCTCGACGGTGCGGAAACGCTCCGGATGCCGCGGCGCGATCAGCAACAGCGCATCCGGCAGACGCGCCAGCACCGCGAGATGCGCCTCGAACACCGCCAGCTCCTCGCCTTCGTGCGTGCTGGCGGCCATCCACACAGGCCTCTGTTCGCCCCAGCTTTTTCGCAACATTTCGCCGCGCTCTCGCACACCGTGCGGCAGCGGCATGTCGAATTTCAGATTGCCCGCCACGCTGACACACGCGGGATCGGCACCGAGTGCGCGATAGCGGCGCGCATCCGCGTGTGATTGCGCGGCGACATGGCCGACATTGCCCAAAGCCTTCTTGACCAGCGGCCGGATCGGCGCGTATGCGCGGAGGGAGCGCTCCGACAACCGCGCGTTGGCAATCACCAGCGGGATGCCGCGCACGCCGCAGAGGTGAAAGAGGTTCGGCCAAATTTCTGTTTCCATGATCACCGCGAGGCTGGGGCGGACGCGATCGAAAAACCTTTCCACCGCGCGCGGCAGGTCGTAGGGAAGATAGACGTGGAAGACGTCGTCGCCCAGTTGCGAACGCACGCGTTCGGAGCCCGTGGGCGTCACCGTGGTTACCACCATCGGGGCGCGCGGATAGCGGCGGCGCAAGGCCTGGATCAGCGGCAACGCGGCGTTGACTTCGCCCACCGACACCGCGTGGACCCAGATGCTGTCGCGCAGGCCTGGATCGGGAAAGAAACCGAACCGCTCGCGCCAGCGCGCGAAGTAGCCGCGATAGCGAAAGCCGCGCGCGAACAGGCGCCACACGATGACCGGCGTGGCGAGATAGATCGCGATGGTGTAGAGGAATCGCAGCATGCGCGCATTGGAGGAGGCGGCGCGAGTATAGCTAGGGCTGACCGTGCGATTGCTATCATCGCGCGCTCATGCAACGGCCCGCCTTCCACGCATCGCTGCTCGCGCCGCAGAACTGGCCGGCGTGGCTGGGCGCGGCTGCGCTGAAGTTGCTCGTCGCATTGCCGTACAAGTGGATCCTGCGCGCAGGTGCGCTCTGCGGCGTGGGGTTGGCGCCACTCACTCGTGAACGCCGGCGCGTGGTCGCACACAATCTTGAATTGTGTTTTCCGCAAATGGACGACGATACGCGCGCACGTCTATGCGACGCGGCGCTCCGCGACATGGGCCTGATGCTTGGCGAATTCGCGCTGGGCTGGATGGCGAGCGACCGCAAGCTCGCGAAGCTGCCGGTGACAATCGAGGGGCTTGAACATCTGCAGGCGCTGCGCGAACAGGGCCGCGGTGCGCTGCTGGTCGGCGGACATTTTTCGCATCTGGAATTGTGCGCGCGCCTGATTTCGCGGCAGTTGCGCATCGCCGGCATGTATCGGCGCATGGATTCCGAAGTTTTCGAATGGATCGTGTTGCGCGCGCGGCTGGGTTACGCCGATGCGATGTTCGACAAGGACGAACTGCGCGGGTGCGTGAAATACATGAAACGCGGCGGTTTCGTCTGGTACGCGCCGGATCAGGATATGCGCGGCAAGGACAGCGTGTTCGCGCCGTTTTTCGGCATTCCCGCGTCGACCATCACCGCCACGCATCATCTGGCACGGCTTTCCGGCGCGGCGGTGGTTCCGTTCTTCCACCGGCGTTTGCCGCAAGGGGGTTACGCGCTGCGGCTGGAAGCGCCGCTCGCGAATTTTCCGAGCGGCGACGTGCTCGCCGACACCGCGCGCATCAACGCGCTGATCGAACGCATGGTGCTGGAGGCGCCCGAGCAATACCTGTGGTCGCACAAGCGGTTCAAGACCAGGCCACCGGGAATGGCCGGAGTGTATTGATGGTCGACGGTCGGCGCTTAAAGCTTCTTCCGCTCACCGCTCACGATTTTTGCGCGCCTCGAACAACTTCGCATACTTCAGGAAAACGTAGAACGCGCCGATCACGCTGGCGATGAAGCCCGCCCAACCGGAGAGAAAATAGCGTTTGAAAACGTATTGGCGCAGAAAGAACACCGGCGGATACAACACCATCATCAAACCCGCGAAACGCTGCCGCCGCGCGCGCTTGTGATCGAGCATGCCAGAGGAATAGCGATTGATCTTCTCCACACGCGCTGCGATGTCAGCGTCGCCGTCGTTGATGAAATCCGCGCGCCACAAGGTTTTCACTGGGCCGTCCACTTCCACCGCCGCATGCACCGGCACCTTGTTCATGCACGCGCGGCGGCGGTCGAACAGTCGCAGGTGGCCGTTGCGATGGCTCCAGCGCGATTGCGCCGTCCAGAACATCCGCTCGCGCCGCGGCAGACGGAAACCCGCAGCGCGCGGATTTTCCAATGCGCGTTCGATGACCTCGCGCGTGCCGGGCGAAAGCACCTCGTCCGCGTCGATGTTGAGGATCCAGTCGTGGCTTGCCATGTCGTACGCGCGCTGCTTCTGCGGGCCGTAATCGTCGAACGGATGCACCGCCACCCGCGCGCCGAACCGCTTCGCGATATCGACCGTGGCATCGGTCGAACCGGAATCCAGCACCACGATCTCGTCGGCGAAATCCGCCGCGGCGAGGCACCGCTCCAGCGTGTCGGCGTTGTTGTAGGTGATGATCACCAGCGAGAACTTTTCACGCGGCATGCCTGTCTTCCATTTCTGGCGCGGATACCCGCTGATCGGCCAATCCGGCACTCCATAGACTGAGCAGCCACCAGAACAGCACGCCCCACCACGCCGAATAGAACGCGAGGTGAGTGTTGATCGGAAACAGCATCACAAACAACGCCACGCTTGCAGGCCATGCACGCTCACGCGCATTCGCATCGGAGCGCCTCCATACGCGCAGCGCCAGCACGATGCCCAGCAGCCACAAGGCCAGCCCGAGCGCGCCGGTGTCGTCCAGGATCTCCAGCACGATCTGGTGCGGATGGCAGGCGCCCTCGCCCGGGCCGCAACTTTCTTCGGTGAGGAAATGATCAGCGGGCGATGCGAACTGCGGATAGGCGTAGCGGAAGCCGCGCACGCCCACGCCGGTGAGCGGATGCGCGGCGTACATCTTCGCCGCCACCTGCCAGATTTCCATTCGTCCGCTCAACGCGGCATCCAGCCCTTGCGCAGAATCATTGAATACCAGCAGCGTGCGCTGCATGCGCTGATCGAAACGCGGCGAGGTTTTCCAGGCGATGCCCACGGCCAGCGCGGCGATCACGGCCGCCGCCGCGACCCACAACGCAAAACGTGCCGGCGCGCGCGCCTCGTGCCACAGGAACGCGATCGCGACCAGCGCGTACATCAGCCACGCCGAGCGTTCGCCCGCCAGCAGCACCGGACCCATCAGGAATAGCAGCGCGACGACCGTTCCCGTGCGGCCGAAGCGCTCCCGCGCGCTCCACAACACGAACGGCGACAGCACCGCCAGCACCGGCCCCAGTTTCAAATCGTCTGCGCCGAAGATGCCGGAGATGCGCTGCGCTTCCGCATGCCCCCCCAAGCTGTAGCCGGTGAAACTCTGCACCCAGGCGTCGAGCGCCCACAGCGCGGCGATCAGGCCGGTAAAAAAATACAGCGCGCGCAATCGCACATCGTCGCGCACGATCCAGCACACGTAGCAGCCGAATGGCGCAAAGCGGATCAGCGCCGCGACCGTGCTCCAGCTCTTGTTCGCATCGATCGCGCCGAAAGCCGAAATCAGCGCGGCGGCGAAGTAGCATCCCCACAGTGCGAGCAGCAATCGCGCTGAGCGTTCGTTCGTACGCAACGCCGACGCTCGCATTAACAGGATCAGCGCGCCGATCAAACACGCGAGCACTGCGGCTTCGCTGGCGCGCCCGAACGGCAGCAGGAAAATCACCGCGGCGATCGGCAACAGTGATGCGAGCTTGTTGACACGGTGAAGCGCGCTGGGGAACAAGCGATCGGCCTGCATGAAAACAGCCGCGATTGTAGTGAGGGGTGGGCCGTGAGCGGCGATTGATGAGCGGTGAGCGGCAAAAAAGTGCTGTCCCGAAGCTCTTCCCGCTGACCGCTGACGTCTCCAGCATCACGCCGCCGCGACTTCTGCATACAACTTCAGCGTCGCCTGCTGCATGTCGATCAAACGGTAGTTGTGCAGCGGCGCGATCGGTGGCGCCACGCGCAGCAGTTCGGCTGCGCGTTCGATCAGTTTTTCGACGTCGCCCGGCGGCACGCGCCCGGCCGGATACAACTCGGCCAGCAGCTCGCCCACGCCGCCGTGCGCGTAACCGAGCACAGGCCGGCACAGCGCCAGCGCCTCGACTACGGTGCGGCCGAAACTCTCGGGCTGGTTGGACAACTGCAACACCAGCGCGGATTCAGCGTAGATGTCGCGTACGTCCGCGCGCGCCGACGAGAACACTACCGCGTCCGCAACGCCGCGCTCCTGCGCAAGCGCGCGCAATTCGGCGAAGTACGCTTCGCGGCCGGGCTCGACCGCGCCAAGCAACAGCAGGCGCGTTTCGATCCCCCGCGCGCGCAAACCGGCGACCAGCGCGATCGCGTCGGCGTGGCCTTTCAAACGCGTGCCGCGCCCGGGCAAGGTCAACAGTGGAAAGCCCGCGAGCTGGGGGAACTCGCTGAAGAAGCGCTGCCGCCATGCATCGTCGGGGCGATAGCCATAGGGAAATTCGCCCGGATCGATGCCGCGCGGAATCACAGTCAGGCGGGAAGGATCGACACGGTAGTGACTCAGCACGAAATCGCGCACCGTCTGCGATACCACGATTACGCGCTCGCCGCGTGTCATGATGCGGCTGTAATTGCCCGGTGAATTCAAACCGTGCACGGTGGTGACGAAATGCGGTCGCGGCTTGATGCCGCGCAGCGCCAGCCAGGTCATCCACGCGGGCAGGCGCGAACGCGCGTGCACGATATCTGGTCGGATTTCCTCCAACAGCCGCCGCAACGGCCGCACGTGACGCAGCGTGCGCAGCGATTTCTTCGCCAGATCCAGCGGCACGTGTTCGCTGCCTTCGGCTTGCAGACGCGATACTAGCCGGCCGCCGGTGGAGATCACCACCGAGCGATGGCCCGCCTGCACCAGGGCTCGCGCGATCTCCAGCGTGGAACGCTCGGCACCACCGTTTTCCAGCGCGGGCAGCAATTGCACCACAGTCAGCGGTCGGTCGGGGGGAATGAGTTCGGCCATCGGGGTCGACCCGGGCGTGGTGTGCGCGGAATACATGAAGAGCTACAAGCAAGAAACACGCCGTGCTTGCAAGTGGGAGAAACACTCAAAAGCGCCGCGAGCAAAGACAGAATCTGCTCCGGGCGCGAACCGGGGTTGCGCGACGCCGGAGCGCAGCAGCCGGAGCGTACACGTCAGTACGCGAGGATTGCTTGGCCCCAAAGCGGTACATCCATGTGCGAGATTGCAGCCGCCTTCAGTGATTTTCCTTCAGAACGAACACCGCGCCGCAATAGGGGCACTGCGATTCGCCGCCATCGTCCTCGATCGGCAGATACACGCGCGGATGCGAGTTCCACAGCGCCATCTCCGGAAGCGGACAAGACAGCGGCAACTGCGCGCGGGAGATTTCGTAGCGGCGTTGTGCGTTGGCCTGTTGCGCTGTGTGTTCGAGGGCGGGCGGGCTGCTCATGGCGCGGACTTGCGGAAAAGGGAGCCGACATTCTAACCAACCTGCCCTGTCTCATTTCCCCTTTGCGGCCTGCTGCTCGAGCGGCAGCAGCTTGGTCTGGAACGCGCGCGACTCGATCGCTTCTGTCGTGATCGTCAGCGCATCGCCCACCCTCGGTACGCCCGTGCCCACGCCGAAGGTACCGCGGTCGGAGGCGGTGCTTGCGCCGAATCCCAGCGCCGGCGCTGCGATCATCGGGTAGGTGCCGGCTTTATTGAGTGTGACGTCCAGCGTCACCGAACGTGTCACGCCGTGCACGGTCAGATTTCTCGTCACGTTGAATCGATTTGCCGGTGGCGATCACCCTCCTGCTCACGAAAGTGATTGCCGGATATTTCGCCGCATCCAGAAATCCGGGCCCCAGCAACTGCCGGTCCAGCGCCGGCACGTGGGTCTGCAGGCTCGACACGGGAATATCGACGCGCACCGAAGATTTTTCCGGGTGCTGCGTGTCGTAGGTCAGCGTGCCCGCGATGCTGTCGAACTCGCCGCTGGGGTGCGAATAACCCAGATGTTCCCAAGAAAACAACACCTGAGTGTGCGCGGGATCGAGCGTGTAGGTGACCGGCCCGGCAGTGGCGGCGGTGGCGAGCAATGCGGCGGCCAAGGCAATTGCGGTTTTCATCGGCCTCTCCTTCCAATGTGTGGCGTTCGCGCGTGTCGCAGAGCTATCAGAGTGTTGAAAAAGTGCTGTCCCGCACTTTCTCGACACGTTCAAGTCCGGCACATGCCCGGACTTGAGCGTCGACGGCAGGTGACCCATGGCCTGCACTAGCAGAGTGTCTTTCGACACCCGGCTATGCGATAACCCGTATCCTCGATCGAACGACGAAGCGCGCGAGCCAGAATCGACATGCGTGAGGCCTGGGTGATCACAGACGGCGCGGCGGGCAACGAGCGGCAGGCCTTGGCTCTGGCGCAGGCGCTGGATGTGCCCGCAAAAGTGCTGGCGCTGCCCCTGCGCGCGCCGTGGTCATGGGCGTCGCCGCGCGAATTGCCGGGTGGTCGCCTCGCGCTCGCACCGCGCGACCGCGAGCACTTCGCGCCGCCGTGGCCCGCGCTGGCGATCGGTTGCGGCCGCAGCGCGGCGTTGCTGACACGTCTGCTGCGCGAGTTGTCCGCGCGCGAATGTTTTGCCGTGCAGATCCTCGACCCGCGCATCGATCCGCAGCATTGGGACGCGGTGATCACGCCGCGTCACGATGGTTTGCGCGGCGGCAACGTAATCGAAACGCTGGGCTCGTTGAACCCGGTGGATGACGCCTGGCTCGCCGCCGGCCGCGAGGCATTTGCGGATTTCGCGCATCTGCCTTCGCCGCGTATCACAGTGCTGCTGGGCGGCCCGCGCCGCGGCATCGCTTGGGACGATGCATTTTCACAAACGTTGACCGCGGGAATCGCGCAACGTTTGCAACGCGAAGGCGGCAGCGTGTTGGCCACGATTTCGCGGCGCACGCCACCGCCGTTCGCGCGCGCGCTGCGTGAAGCGCTATCGCGCTTTCCGGGAATGTTCTGGAGCGGCGAAGCCGACGGGCCAAATCCGTATCCGGGCCTGCTCGGCTGGGCGGACCGTATTGTGGTCACGCCTGATTCGGTGAACATGCTCTCCGAGGCTGTCGCTGTTGGCGTGCCGGTGCACACGCTCACCTTCGCGCCGCTGCCGGACAAGCTCGCGCGTTTCCATGCGTGCTTGCGCGAACGCGGTTCGCTGTTCGATCTGGATGCGGAGGTCGCGAAGCTGCGAGTTGCGCCGCTGCGCGAGACTGCACAGGTGGCCGCACGATTGCGCGAGTGGGTTGCCGCACGGGCCGCGTAAAGCGGACTCTGGCGAAAAAGTCCGCCCTAAGAGAATTCGAACCCCGCCGCGTGCGCGATGCGCAGCACTTCCGTGTTGACCGCTGCGAGCGCCTCGTCGCGTGCGACCACGCGAGGCCGGTCAGCGAGTGTGCAATTGAGCGAACGCCCGAGCAGCAGCGCGTGCGCGGCGCGCAGCTTCTGCGCGTTTTCGCGCGGCAGCACGCCGGCCTGCCCGCAGGCTTCAATCAACCTCGGCGTGTCGCTGTGCTGCGCCAACTCGGGATGATTTGCCGCGTGCAGCAGTACCAGACCTTGCAGCAGAAATTCGATGTCCAGCAGACCGCCTGCGCCCTGCTTCAGATCGAACTCGCGCGCGTTGGAACGATCGCGCTCAACGCGCCATTGCGCGCGCATCTTCAGCACTTGCGAGATGACGGTCGAAGCATCGCGCGAGCGCGCCAGGATCTGGGCGCGGTCCTGCGCGAAAGCCGCGCGGACAGACGCATCGCCCGCGATCGCACGCGCGCGCACCAGCGCCTGATGTTCCCAAATCCAGGCGCGCTCGCTTTGATAATTGGAATACGCGGCGAGGCTCGCCACCAGCAAACCCTTGCTGCCATCAGGACGCAAGCGCGTGTCGACTTCGTAGAGCCGGCCGGCGCGTGTGGGGGTGGACAGCCAATGCACCACGCGCTGCGCGAGGCGCGAATACCAGCGCGCACCATCCAGCGGCCGCGCGCCGTCGCTGGTCAGCGCCGCGCGCTCGCCGTCGTACACGAACACCAGATCGAGATCGGAAGCGAATCCCAGCTCGCAGCCGCCGAGGCTGCCGTAACCGATCACCGCAAACCCGGAAGCAGCGCCGGGCAAACGACCGTGCTGCGCGATCAATTCGCCCTGCGCGAGTTGCAGCACCGCATCGACTGCCGCGCTCGCTGCATCGGCCAAACGATGCGCAGTCCTCGCGGCGTCTGCGTGCCCATCGCGAAAAGCCAGTCCCGCGCGCAACACGAAACTGTCGCGCCATTCGGCGATAGCGGCCAGTGCATCGTCCGGATCGTTCTCGTCATGCATCGCCGCGGCAAGTTCCCGCGCGATCACCGTTGCATCGTCGGGCAGGTGCTCCAGCCGCGGATCGAGCACGTCATCCAGCAACAACGGTTGCGCGATCACTCGCGCGGCGAGCCACGCATCTTCCGCGCACAGCCGCGCCAGCCGCGTACACGCTGCCGGATGTTCCTCCAGCAGCGCGAGGTATGCCGAGCGCCGCGCGATCGCCTGCACCAGCTTAGAGAGATGGATCAGCGCGGTTTCCGGTGCACGCGTTTTGCGCGCGGCTTCGATCAGCAGCGGCAGCAGATGATCCAGCCGCTGCATCACGCGTGCGGAGAGTCCGCGCAACGCAGCCACGCCGCCGAGGGATGCGATCAGCGCATCCCCTGCTCTGAAATCTGCGCGTTCCAGTGCTTGCGCGTCCAGCGTTCGCGCGCGCGCCGCGCGCCACACCGTCGCGCTTGCGTCGGAAGGAGCCGGTTGTGGGGGATTTTCCGCGCGCGGTAGCAACACCGCGGCGAAAGCCTCCGCGACATTCGCGCGATGTGTATCGAGCTCGCTTTGCAGCGCATCCCAATCCGCGTAGTCAAGCGTTGCCGCGATTCGCGCGCGCACCAGCGCGTCGTCCGGCAGTGAGTGTGTTTGCTGATCGGCGAACATCTGCACGCGGTTCTCCAACCGGCGCAGGAATGGATACGCCTCGCGCAGAACCTTGACGCGCGGGGCCGGCAGATAACCGCGCCGCGCGCAGGCATCGAGCGCCGGGAGCAACCCCGCAACGCGCAGCGCCGGATCGCGGCCGCCGCGGATCAACTGCTGCAATTGCACGATGAATTCGATCTCGCGGATGCCGCCGGGGCCAAGTTTCAGGTGATCGGCCATATCGCGGCGCGCGACTTCCTCATCGATCAGCCCTTTCAGTTCGCGCAGCCCTTCCAGCGCGGTGTAATCGAAATAGCGCCGATAAACGAAGGGCCGCAACAGTTCGAGCAGTTTCTTGCCGGCTGCGACGTCACCCGCCACGGGCCGCGCCTTGATCCAGGCGTAACGCTCCCAATCGCGGCCCTCGCGTTGGTAGTACTGCTCCATCATCGCGAAGGAACACGCCACAGGACCGGCTTCGCCGAACGGACGCAAACGCAAATCCACGCGCGCGGCGATGCCGTCCACGCCGCTCTCGTTCAACAGCCGCACGAATTCGCGCGCTACGCGCGCGAAGAATTCCGCGTTGTCCAGCGCGCGCGCGCCATCGGTTGCTCCGGCTTCCGGAAACGCGAGGATCAGATCGACGTCGGAAGAAAAATTCAATTCGCCGCCGCCGAGCTTGCCCAAGCCCATCACAACCAGCGATTGCGACGCGCCCTGTGCGTTGCGCGGCACGCCGTAGCGCGTTCGCAGCGCGGTCTCGGCACGATGCAGCGCCGCGGCGATCAGCGTTTCGTACAACGCCGTCGTGCCGGAAAGCGTGTCGGCCAGATCGTCGAGCCCGTTGACGTCGCGGAAGATCAGCCGCAACGCTTCAGCACGCCGGAACTTGCGCAGGCGCGTGGAAAAATCTTCTGCATCGATTTCCGACAGAGCCGCCGCGCGCGCGGAAGCCGGCGCGGGATCGCGTAGCCGCTCCAGCCCGCGCGCGTCGAGCAATTGCGGCTCGCGGCGCAAGGTTTCGAAAGCGAAGTCACTGGCCAGCAGCAAGCGCCGCAGCCGTTCGGCCACACCGGCGTCGTCGTGCAGGCGGATGCCGGCGCCGCGGCAGCGTTCCCCCAAGTCGGCATAACGCGCGTCCGCCAGTGCGGTCAACGCATGTGTCTGTGAAGGCGTTGTGACACCGGACATTCCGTGATTATGCCCGGCATGAGCGAACAACCGGTTCATGTCGCTCCGGTAACATTGATGTTGCAAGTTCGAGACACCCGTTATGCCGACTCCCCGCCTTCGCCTTTTGCTGCGCGTCTCCGCCGCCGTGTTGCTGGCGCTTCTGTTCGCGCTCGCCACCGGCACGCTCGACGGGGATCCAGGCGTCTCGCCACTGAAATTGTTCGTCGCACCGCGCGCGTTGTTCGCCAATGCGCTGCCCGGCTTGCTATTGACGATCGTCTTGCTGGCGCTGACCCGCCGTGCGCTGCTCTCGGCGCTGCTGGCATTCGGCGCGCAATCCTTGCTGTATTGGGTGAACGCGGAAAAGGTCGCGAACCTCGCATCGCCCGTGGTACCGGCGGATTTCCACATGCTCGGCCAATTGCGCGAAGGCGGCGCGCATCTGTTGGGCGGCTATGCGCATTTCAATCCCGGGTGGCTGCTCGCCGCGATCGCGGGCGTGCTGCTTCTGATCGCGTTGTGGCGTTACGAACCGCCCCTGTTGCCGCGACGCGCCGCGCCCCGCGCGGGCATTGCGGTGTGCGCGTTCGCCGCGTTGGTGTCCTTGTGCACGGGCTGGTCGGCGTGGCGCATTGTCTATGACAAAAGTGCGCTGGCGTTCCAGCCGTGGTCGGCCGGTGAATCGGCCAAGAGCGGCGGCCTGATCACGATGCTGGCGTTGTACCGGCTGGACTATGCCGGTTCGCACACGAAAGTCGATACGCAGGCGGCGCGCGCGCTGCTCGGCAGCACCGAAGACGCGGTGCGCGCGCGCATGGCCGCGGGCAATGACGGTCTGCGGCCGGACATCGTGATCGTGCAGAGCGAATCCTTCTTCGATCCCGGTCGCATGCGCGGCTATGCGCCGTTCCAGTTCATTCCGAATTTCGAGCGTCTTGCGAGCCAGGGCGAATCGGGACCACTGTATGTGCCGACCTTCGGCGGCGGCACCATCCGCACCGAATTCGAGGTGCTGACGGGTTTGCCGCTGCGCTACTTCCCGCAGGTGCAATTTCCGTATCTGCAATTCAGCGGCAAGGTGATCCCGGGCCTCGCCCGCACTCTGCGCTCCAACGGCTACACCACGATCGCGATCCACGACAACTACCGCGGCTTCTGGAACCGCGCGAGCGCGCTGCAACGGCTGGGCTTCGACCGCTTCATCGCGATCGACGGTTTTCCGAAGAACGTACCGCACGACGGACACTACGTGGCCGACAGCGCGCTGACCGACGAAATCCTGAAGCAATTGCGCGATTCCGGGCCACCGCAACTGATCTTCGCGATCAGCATGGAGGCGCATGGACCGTATGACGGCGATCCGGGCCCGATCAACCTGGCCGAGCGCGATGCGATTCCCGTTCCGCCGGGTGTTACGGGTGTCGCCAAAACGATGTTGCAGAATTATCTCTATCACCTGCGGCATGCGGACGAACAGCTCGGCCGGCTGGCCGATGCCCTGTCGCGCCGCGCGCGTCCCACGCTGCTGATGTTCTACGGCGACCATCTGCCGGCGCTCGGACAGGCGTTCGATGTGAACGGTTTCAAGGACGGCCAGGACCAGCTCGCGCAGAGCGGTTCGTGGCTGCTGATCGATCCGGCCCATCCGCGAGAGAGCCGGTCCGAGGCGCTCGCGGCTTGGGCGCTGCCGGGGCAATTGCTGGAACGCGCCGGCATCCGCGACGACGCCTGGTTCGCGCTCACCGATGTGGTGGCACCGCAGCTCTCGCCGCTGACGCGTGCGCCCAATGCTCAGCCCGTGCCTGAAGATGCGCAGCAGCTCGCGCTCGATCAAGGCATGACAAACGTCGCGCAATTGAGGTTGAAAGGCAAACTCCAGCAATTGATGCCCGACGGCGACACCGAAGCCGAACTCGCCGCGCGCATGCCGCACCCGCAGGCGCAGACGCCCAATGGCGCCTCGCAATAGCGATCATTCTGGATGACCTCCAGCGCTCGCACGCGATGGGAACGTGCGAACCCATGCCGCGCCATCACTGATGGAGGACGACCATGAACCCCGCAATGCGTCTGGTGTTGGCTTTTACCGTGATCGGTATCTGTGTCGATGCATTCGCAGCCGATGGGGCTGCCGCCGCACCCAACCAATTGGGCATGTTCGCCGGCACCTGGAAGGACAGCGGCAATTTCATGCAAGACGGTAAAACGGTGCACGTTACCGGCAGCATTACCTGCAACTGGTCGAGCGCGGCGCACGTGTTTCTCGTCTGCGACGGCGTAGCGCAAATCGAAGGGGTGGCGCAGCCGCAGCATCAACTTTCCGTTTACACATGGGATGCGGCAAACAGGAAATACGCCTTCGCCAATATCACGCCAGGTCAGATCGCGAGTCCCGATCTCGGTTTCTCCGGAAAGACCTGGACCTACACGGGCCATTTCACGGACAAGCAGAACAAGACGCACTGGTTCCGAACGCTCAACATCTTCGACTCGCCCGACCATTACCGCTACGAAATCCAGAACAGCGGCGATGGCCAGCACTGGACGACGACGGGCAGTGGCGAATCGCGCAGGCAGCAGCAGTAACGCAAGTTCTCCTGCATGCGGCAGGGATTCCAAAAAAA
>JAJPID010000061.1 GCA_021324945.1 Lysobacterales bacterium
GACGCCCCCTGCGGATCGTAATCCTGGCGGGCGATGTTGAGGATGTTCGCGCCGATGATGTCGGCCACGTCCGTGAGTATCTGCGTCAGGCGGTCGGCGTCGTAGGCTTCATCGATGTAATCGATGTAGCGGTCGCGCTGGCTGTCCGACACCGCGTAGCAGATGTCGTAGATGTTGAAGCTGAGCGCCTTGGTGAGGTTGTTGAAACCCTGCAGCTTCAGGCGGGGCAGCGGCTTGACCACGGCGAGCGTCCTCGTGGCGGGTGGTGGAAGGAGCGCAGCATACGCCGCACGTGGCGGCGCGCAACGGTGGAACGGGGAGGGCCACAGTATGCGGCAAACGGTGCGCGATTTGAAGATTCGCGCGCGCCGCGGCTTTCCATGCGCGCACGAATGCTACACTCGCGCGCAGCACGTAACGGCACGAACCGGGGAACGCCTCGATGAGCGAATTGCGCTATCTCCTCCAAAAGGTTTACGAGCGTTCGCATGCGCCGGCCATGCTGGCGCCCGATCCCGCGACAATGCAGCGCTTGCTGGATCACTGCCACCGCAGGCGCTATCCCGGCAAGACGATCATCATGCGGCCGGGCGATCCCGCCAACACGCTCTACTACATCATCGACGGTTCGGTCACGGTCAACACCGAGGACGACGAAGGCCGCGAGCTAATCCTCGCCTACATCAACCGCGGCGAATTCATCGGCGAAATGGGCCTGTTCGTGGAGCAGGCGCAACGCGAAGTGCTGATCCGCACGCGCGGCAGCTGCGAACTGGCCGAGATCAACTACGAGCGGCTGTTCCAGTTGTTCGCCGGCCCGCTGAAGGAGGATTGCGCGCGCATTCTCTTCGCGATCGGTCTGCAATTGACGCATCGGCTGTTGCGTGCCTCGCGCCAGGTCAGCCGCATGGCTTTCATGGATGTCACCAACCGCATCGCCCGCACGCTGCTGGACCTCTGCCAGGAGCCGGACGCGATGACGCACCCGGAAGGCACGCAGATCCGCATCTCGCGCCAGGAACTCTCGCGCATCGTCGGCTGCTCGCGCGAAATGGCCGGCCGTGTGCTGAAGCAGCTCGAAGATGAAGGCAGCATTTCGGTTTCGGGGAAGACCATCGTGGTGCGCGGGACGCGCTGAAGAACAGTCGCGGGTCACGAGTCGAGTGCATCGAGAGATCAGGATTGTGTTGCGGGTTGAGCGCGACACTTCGCGTTAAACACGTAATCCCGACCCCAGACCCGCAGCTCGCTTTCGAATCAGTCCCACTCGGCGATCGTCAACCGCCTGCCCAAGCGCGCCGACGCGCGTTTCAACATGCGGCGGTCGGGATTGACCAGCACCGCTTCGCGCGCGGCGGCGAGCAGCGGCAGGTCGGCCAGCGAGTCGCTGATTGCAACATCCCACGGCGGACGGATGCCGCGCAATGCGAGCTGGTGCGCCTTCTCCACGCCGATGCAGTGCATGGCAATGCGCCAACTCAAGCGTCCGTGCGCAAGTTTCGATGCGATCAACTCAATGGCGCCGAGTCCGAGTTCGTCGAGAATCGTGCGCGCCAATGTTTCCTCGCAGGCGGTGACGATCAGCACGCACTCGCCTGCGTGCATGTGCCGGCGCAATTCGGCGATGCCGGCGCGCGAGAACAAGCGCGTGTCGCGCGCGAGCTTGCGGCCGAAATCTTCGGCCAGCGCGCGATAGCGGTTTTCGCCGATCCCGAATAGCGCCAACCGAACCAGCCCGCGCACTATGGCGCGGCGGCCGCGGCGGAACAGCGACATCGGAATCAGCACCGGCAGCAGCGGGATCAGCGGCAGCGCACGCCACCACGCGCGGCGGTAACGCGCGCGCATGAACATCGCCCAGGCGTCGCCGTGCACCAGCGTGCCACCAAAATCGAAAAGCACTATGGCAGGTCGGATTGAACTGGACTGCTTTTCGCCCATACCAACGTCCCATGCCCCGATCGTCCCCCAAACCATTGCGTCGCAACGGCTTCCGCCCTCTTGACTCAAGGGCAAGCGAATTCCAAACGCTGCCTGCCCGACTGGCAGCCGATGCCTGCGGTGCGGATCAATCCGCGCCGCCGAACATCCACGCAAGTTCCTTGCCCGGATCGGGCGCGCGCATGAAGGTTTCGCCGACCAGAAACGCGTGCACGCCCGCCGCGCGCAGTCGAGCGACGTCCTCGCGCGTGCGGATGCCGGATTCGCTGACGAGGATGCGGTCGTCGCCTTCCACGAGAGTGCGCAGTCTCAGAGTCGTGTCGAGCGAAGTCTCGAACGTGCGCAAGTCGCGGTTGTTGATCCCGATGAGCGTTGCGGGGATATCCAGCGCGCGTTCCAGTTCGGCCTTGTCGTGCACCTCGACCAGCACATCGAGATCGAGATCGGCTGCGAGCAATGTCAGTTCCAGTAACGCGGCATCGCCGAGCGCCGCGGCGATCAGCAGGATCGCGTCCGCGCCGATCATCCGCGCTTCGTACACTTGATACGCGTCGATAATGAAGTCCTTGCGCAGCACCGGCAGCTCGCAGGCTGAGCGCGCCTGTTGCAGGGACGCATCGGAACCTTGAAAGAAATCGACGTCGGTCAGCACCGAAAGACAGGCTGCGCCGCCCGCTTCATAGCTGCGCGCGATCACCGCCGGATCGAATGATTCGCGGATCACGCCCGCACTGGGCGAGGCTTTCTTGATCTCGGCGATCACGGCGGGCTTGCCCGCATCGTGCTTCGCCTCGAGCGCCGCGGCGAAGCCGCGCGTGTCCGGCAGGTCGGCGCAGCGCGCCGATAATTCGCGCAATGGCAGCGCCGCGCTGCGCGTTTCGATCTCTTGCGCCTTGCGCGCGAGGATGCGTTGCAGGATGTCACTCATTTATTTGAAAGTGCAGAAAAGGACGTAAGCTTCTTGATCTTCGCAATCATCGACGATCGCACTAATAGTGTGTTGCGGCGATGAACTCATCCAGCTTCCTGCGCGCGGCGCCGGAAGCGACCGCTTCGCGCGCGTATTTCAATCCTTCGTCGATGGACGTCGCCAGATCAGCCGTGTACAGCGCCGCCGCGGCGTTCAATACCACGATGTCGCGCGCCACGCAGTCCTCGTTTTCCAGAGCGCACAGCAGCATCGTCTTCGATTCGTTCGCATCTTTCACGCGCAGATTCCGACTGGATGCCATCGCCAGGCCGAACTGCTCCGGTTCGATTTCGTATTCGCGCACTGCGCCGTCGCGCAATTCGCCGACCAGCGTCGCGCCGCCGAGCGAGATCTCGTCCAGCCCGTCCTTGCCGTGCACCACCAGCGCGCGTTTCGCGCCGAGCCGCTGCAGCACGCGAACCTGGATGCCGACCAGATCGGGATGGAACACACCCATCAGGATGTTCGGTGCGCCGGCAGGATTGGTCAGCGGCCCCAGGATGTTGAACAGCGTGCGCACGCCCATCTCGCGGCGAATGCCGGCGACCGCCTTCATCGCCGGATGAAAGTTGGGCGCGAACATGAAACCGATGCCGCAGCGCTCGATGCAGCGCGCGACCTGCGTGGGCATCAACTCGATATTCGCGCCGAGCGCCTGCAGGACATCCGCGCTGCCGCTCGAGGAGGACACGCCGCGATTGCCGTGCTTGGCTACGCGCGCGCCGGCCGCAGCCGCGACGAACATCGATGCAGTGGAGATGTTGAAACTGTGCGCGCCGTCACCACCGGTGCCGACGATGTCGATGAAGTGCTGCGCGTCGGCCACCTCGACTCTCAACGCGAGTTCGCGCATCACGGATGCCGCGCCAGCGATCTCGCCCACGGTTTCCTTCTTGACGCGCAGGCCGGTCAGGATCGCTGCGGCCATCACGTCGGAGACTTCGCCGCGCATGATCTGCCGCATCAGCTCGATCATCTCGTCGTGAAAGATCTCGCGATGCTCGATCGTACGCTGCAACGCTTCGCGCGGAGTGATGGGCGTGCTCATGCCTGGTTGCAGGAGCGAGCTTGTTGGCGATCGGAAGATGGCGCTGCGCGCCGGTCGTCTGCAGGCAGGTTCCTACCCGCTGATCGCAAAAAATTGCGCAGCAGATCGTGTCCGTGCGCAGTCAATATCGACTCCGGATGGAACTGCACGCCTTCCACCGGAAGCGCACGATGGCACAGGCCCATGATCTCATCGAACTCGCCGTTTTTGTCCTGTGTCCACGCCGTAATTTCCAGACAATCCGGCAGCGAAGCGCGTTCGACCACCAGCGAGTGGTAGCGCGTGGCCTCGAAAGGATTCGGCAATCCCGCGAACACGCCCTTGCCGTTGTGGTGGATCATCGAAGTCTTGCCGTGCATGATCTGTTTCGCGCGGACGATCCTGCCGCCGAATGCCTGACCGATCGCCTGATGGCCCAGGCACACGCCGAGGATTGGAACGTCGCCCGCCAGTTCGCCCAGCACGTCCAGCGACACGCCGGCATCGTCCGGCGTGCCCGGTCCCGGTGAAATCAGGATGCGGGAAGGATTCAGCGCGCGGATGCCGGCGACATCCAGCGCATCGTTGCGGATCACTTCGACGGCTTCACCAAGCTCGCCCAGATATTGCGCGAGATTGAAGGTGAAGCTGTCATAGTTGTCGATCAGCAGCAGCATGGTGTGGCGCGGGAACCGGAGACCGCGAAGTGTGAAGGTGAAGGCGCGACGACACAAGACGAATGCACGTGTCTTGCGGGTGTGCTGGCGCGTCGCCTTTCTGTTTTCCGCGCTCGCGCCCGCTTCCGGCTGCATGACTTTGGGTTATTACGTGCACCTCGCGGCCGGTGAAGCGCAGGTATTGCGCGCGCGCAAACCGATTCCGCGCGTGATCGACGACCCGCGCACGTCGCCCGAATTGCGCGCGCGTCTGCAACTGGCGCAACGAGCGCGGGCATTTGCGTCGAACGTGTTGAAGTTGCCGCGCAACGACAGCTACACCACGTACGCGGACATCGGCCGCTCGGCGGTGATGTACAACGTGTTCGCCACGCCCGCACTGTCGCTGCAACCGATCGAACACTGCTTCCTGTTTTCCGGGTGCGTCGCGTATCAAGGGTTCTACCATCTGGATCGCGCGCAGGCGCTGGCCGATAAGCTGCGCAAGCAAGGCGACGACGTGTGGATCGGCGGCGTACCGGCGTACTCGACACTCGGCCATTTTGCCGATCCGCTGTTGTCCACGATGGACGACTGGAGCGACGATGACATCGTCGGCACGATCTTCCACGAACTCGCGCACCAGGAGGTGTATGTCAAGGACGATACCGAATTCGATGAATCCTTCGCCACCTTCGTGCAGCGCGAAGGCCTGCGCGAATGGCACGCCTACAATCACCTGCCGCCGCCCGATCCCACCAGCGATCAGCACGAACGGCAATTCACGCAATTGGTGCTTGCCACGCGCGAACGCCTGAAAAAATTGTACGACGGCGATCTGCCGGATTCGGAGAAGTTGCAGCGCAAGCAGCAGATCTTCCAACAATTGCGCGCGGATTACGAACACCTGCGCGACACGCAGTGGCACGGCGATCACTCCTACGACGACTGGTTCGCTACGCCGATCAACAACGCCAAGCTGCTGCCGTTCGGCCTGTACGACCGCACGGTGCCGGCTTTTGCCGCCCTGTTCAAACGTTGCGGCAGCGACTGGGCGAAGTTCTACCAAGCGGTCCGCGAGATCGGTGAGGGGTCTGCGGAGCAACGCCTGAAGTTTCTTGTCTCCGTAGAGTCTCAGTCCTCAAAGTAATCCGAATCGAGCTTCTTCAATTGCAGTGTGGATGTAACACTCACTCCGACATTGTGCTCGACCATCAAGGTAGCCAGTTCCACACCATTGATCAGCACCACCCGAGAATCCGAGTGCGCTGCTGACGCTCGTGCGGACTTGCTGAAATCCGAAGTGGTGAAGAATACGCCCTTGCGTGCGCGCTGCAGTTGCAGCGCTCCGATGAAGTTGCGGATCTCTGCATCACCCACGGTGCGGTCGGCCGCCCATTTCTTGGCCTGCACATAAACCGAGTCGAGCCCCAGCTTGTCTTCCTTGATCGCGCCATCGACGCCGCCGTCGCCAGGGCCGCCCAGCAGCGTGCCGGCATCTTCCACGGTGCCGCCGTAGCCCATCGCGCGCAGCAGATCGATCACTGCACGTTCGAAGAATGCGGGACTCGCGCGCAACAATGCATCATGCACTTCATTGATCAAGCTGCCACGCAACTCATCGAGAGCTTGCTGCAGGGTTTCCTCTGGTGTCGTCACGACCGTGCGCACAGCAGCCGTAGACTGTTCCATTGATTTCGGCTTGGACCGTTCTCTGAATGCCTGAAACTCCTTGTATTGAGACAGATACGCATTGTCTATTTTTACATTAGAGTTCAATGCACCCTTGCCACGCGCCGTGATTCGCACACTGCCGCGTGCGGGCTGTTCGAGCGCTCCAGCTTGCTTGAGATATGTCTTGGCCCAACCGACGCGGCTGCGGAACGTTGTCATGGTGCCACTCGGCAACAACTCCATGCGTTCTTCCGGTGTGAGCTTGAATTTGACCGCGAGCACATCGATCAGCTCGCGAATTTTGTGTTCCTGTCCGTCGGCGCAAAGCTCCAACAAAGGCCGCATCAAGGTCTGATAATCAGGAATGGCCATGCGCTTTTCCCATTCAAGCATGCAGGCACATTAGCACTCACAACCCCCTCGCCGCCTGCGCCACGGCGCGAAACAAGGCGCGACCCTTGTTCATGGTTTCTTCCCATTCGGCCGCCGGGTCGGAATCGTGCACGATTCCCCCGCCGGCCTGCACGTGCAGGCGGCCGTCCTTGATCACGGCAGTGCGGATGGCGATGGCGGTGTCGGCGTCGCCCCACCAGCCGATCCAGCCGACCGCGCCGGCATAGACGTTGCGCTTCACCGGTTCCAGTTGCTGGATGATCTCGATCGCGCGGATTTTCGGCGCGCCCGATACGGTGCCGGCAGGAAAGCAGGCCCGTAGCACATTCATGTAGCTCAAACCATCGCGCAGTTCGCCTTCGACCTGGCTGACGATGTGCATCACATGCGAATAGCGTTCGACCGCGAAGGACTCGGTGAGCTGCACGGTTCCTGTTTTGGCGACTCGGCCGACATCGTTGCGGCCGAGATCGATCAACATCAGGTGTTCGGCGCGCTCTTTCGGATCGGCGAGCAATTCATTTTCCAATTCCAAATCTTCCTCGCGCGTGGCGCCTCGCTTGCGCGTGCCGGCGATCGGGCGCAGCACCACGCGGCCGTTCTGCAGCCGCACCAGAATTTCCGGTGAGGAGCCGACGATCTGCGCCGAACCCAGATCGATGAAATACATGTAGGGCGAGGGATTCAACGCACGCAGCGCGCGATAGACATCAATCGGCCGCGCGCGGAACGGCACGCTCAAGCGTTGTGAAGGCACGACCTGGAAAATCTCGCCGGCACGGATCAATTCCTGCGCCCGGCGCACCACGTCTTCGTATTGCTCGCGCGTGAAGCTGGATTTGAAATCCGATTCATCGAGTGGCTTTGCATCGGGCATTTCGGGATAGGCGTAACCCGAACGGCGCAGGCGATGCGTCAATTCATCCAGCCGCCGCATGCCGCGTGCGTACGCCTGTGGTTGTGCGGGATCGACGTGCACAATCAGAAACAACCGGCCGCGCAGGTTGTCGAACACCGCCACTTCCTCAGCCAGCATCAGCAGCGCATCGTCCAGATCGAGTTCGTCGCGTTTGTCTGCGCGCAGCTTCTCCTCGATCCAACCCACGCATTCGAAACCGAAATAGCCGACGAGGCCTCCGGTAAATGCGGGCAATTGCGGTAGGCGCGGCACGTCATATCGCGCGCGCAGCGCTTCGATTTCGGCGAGCGGATCGGCGAGTTCGCGGCGCTCGATCACCTCACCGTGCTGTTCGATCTCCAGCGTGCGATCGCGGAATCGGAACACGCGCCGCGCCGGCAAGCCGATGATCGAATAGCGGCCCTGCGTTTCGCCGCCCTCAACCGATTCGAACAGGAATGTGTACGGACCATCGGCGAGTTTCAGGTATACCGACAGCGGCGTGTCCAGATCGGAGAGTACCTCGCGCACCAGCGGAATGCGCGTGTGGCCCGCAGCGGAGAGCGCATCGAATTCGGCTGGCGTGATCACGTGGGTGCGAAACGCGGTGAAACGGTGCACGACGATAGCACGCGTCGGCAACAACCTTGAGCCGGGGCTTATACCGAAGTGTTATTCGAGGGCGAGGATCGCTTCCCACTGCGATTCGGAAACCGGCAAAACCGATAGCCGATTACCGCGGCGGGTCAGCGCGAAATCGCCCAGACCGCGCAGTGCCTTGATCTCATCCAGCGTGATCACGCGTTTCAGCTTGCGCTTGAAGCGCACGTCGACCAGGGACCAGCGCGGCTCGGCGCGGTCGCTGCCGGCATCGAAGTAATCGTTCTTTGGGTCGAACTGCGTGGGATCGGGGTAGGGCGCGCTCGCCACCTCGCCGATGCCGGCCACACCCGGCACGGCGCAGCTCGAGTGATAAATCATCACCAAGTCGCCTTTTTTCATCGCACGAATGTGATTGCGCGCCTGGTAGTTGCGCACACCGTTCCAGGGTTCCACCTTGACGCGCTTCAGATCGTCGATCGAGAACGTGTCCGGTTCGGTTTTCATCAGCCAACGATTCATGCGCGCTCCGCGTTGCAATCGATGAGTTCGCGATCGGTGGCCACATAATCCAGTGCCACGTCCCAGCTTTCGGATGGTAGCGATTCGACCTGCTGGAAAGCGTACCCGATGCCGACTAGCAGTGGCTTTCCTACTTCCTTGCGATCGCGCAGGAAGGAAAATGTGGTGTCGTAGAAACCGCCGCCGGTGCCCAGGCGATTGCCGCGTCTGTCGAAAGCGAGCAGCGGCAGCAGCACCACGTCGAGTTGTCGCGCATCAATCCTCGTGGCATCGCTCGGTTGGGGAATGCCGAAGCGATTGGGTTTCAGTGCAGCACCAGTTCGATACTCGGCGAAGCGCATCGTGCGCGATGCGTTTTCATCCAGCACCGGCAAGAAATAACTCTGCTGCCGCGAATGCAGACTCGCAACAACGAGATTCAACGGCACCTCGCCGCGCACAGCCCAGTAACCCGCAACGTTCGCGTCCACCATGAATTCCGGCAGACGCTCCAGTGAACGCGCCATGCCTTCGGCCGCTGCGATGCGTTCCGCCGCGCTCAATGCTGCGCGCCGCGCAGACATCTCGGCGCGCAGGCGGGTGCGAGTGTCCATGTTCATGCAAGAGGAATTTCTGAAAGCGTCGCGAGCAAGCCAGATTGGCCAGCGTCGGAGCGCAGGAACTGGAGTGTACACGGCAGTACACGAGGACGGCTGGCCGGATGCTCCGACAAGCTTTCAGAGATTCCGAAAAAGCGCGCCCTCCGCGATGCCGGTGTGCACCGAGCGACCCTGATCCCGAGGATCAAGTGGGCAGGCTCGCCGGATGATCAGGCTTTCCGCTCGCGGCGGACTTGC
>JAJPID010000030.1 GCA_021324945.1 Lysobacterales bacterium
GCCCGCGCCGTCTGCGGATTGAACTCCACCACATTGGCGGCGGCGTTCGCCTCGAACAACCGCTCCAGTTCCTGGCGCGCTTCGTGCGCGCCCTGCACCAGCGCGGACTCGTCGTCGTACACCAGATGCTGTTCGCGCAGCAGGCGTTCATCGAACTTGCGAAAGGTTTCCACCGAGGCCTGCGCGGCCTCCTTGCTGAAACCCAGCGCGCGCAGCGCCATCGCCGACATTTTCAGGCTGGAATGGAACGTCTCGCGCACCACGTCGTCAGGTGAAGTCAGATCCATCAAACGGAATGCGTGCTGGCGGTTGCGCGCGCGAGCGACGATCTTCAAGTGCGGAAACAATCTGCGCACGATACGCGCGGTGCGCACGTTGGCCTCGGGATCGTCGGTGGCCAGCACGAACACTTCGGCCTTGTCGGCCTGCGCGGCGCGCAGCAGTTCCACGCGCGTGGGATCGCCGTAGAACACCTTGTTGCCGAAACGACGCATGAAATCCACCTGTTCGACGGAACTCTCCAGCGCGGTGAACGGGATGTGGTGCGCGTACAGCACCCGGCCGACCACCTGCCCGACGCGGCCGAAGCCCGCGATGATCACGCGCGGCGCTTCGCCGTCGATGTGGTCAAATTCACGCTTCGGTTTGCGGATCTTCGGCAGCCGCGCCACGCCCAGCACCAGCAGCGGTACCGCGGCCATGCTGAGCGTGATCACCAGCACCAGCAGGCGATGGCGATTGGCGTCCAGCAAGTCATGTTGATCGGCGAGATTGAATACCACGAAGGCGAATTCGCCGCCGCCGGCGAGCAGCGCGGCCAATCGCAGCGCGCTGGAATTGTCTAGGCGCGCCACGCGCCCGAGCAGCGCCAGCACCGGCGCCTTGCAGACCAGCAGCAACGAGACCAGTCCGCACACCAGCCATGGATGCGCGATCAGCAGACGCAAATCCACGCCCATGCCCACTGCGATGAAGAACAGACCCAGCAGCAAACCTTCGAACGGCGCGATGTTGGATTCCAGTTCGTGCCGGTATTCGGAATCGGCCAGCAGCACGCCGGCGAGGAACGTGCCGAGCGCCATCGATACGCCGGCGAGTTCCATCAACCACGCCGTGCCGATCACCACCAACAGCGCGGTCGCGGTAGACACTTCGATCTGTTGCAACTTCGCCACCGTGCGGAACAGCGGTCGCAATGCGTAGCGCCCGCCGATCACCACTACCGCGATCACGCCGACCACGCGCATCGCCGACAACCACAACGGCGGAGCATGTGGCTGCGCCAGCGCGTGGCCGCCCAGCAGCGGAATCGCGGCGATCAGCGGGATGGCCGCGAGGTCCTGGAACAGCAGGATCGCGAAAGCGAGACGGCCGTAGCCGGTCTGCAATTCCTTGCGTTCGGCCATCGTCTGCAAACCAAACGCGGTGGACGACAGCGATAGGCCGAGGCCGATGATGCATGCGCTCGCGAGCGGCGTATGGAACGCGAAGTACGCGACCGCACCCAGCACGATCGCGCAACCGATCACCTGCGCGGTGCCCACGCCGAACACCGCGCGCCGCATCACCCACAGGCGTTGCGGTGAAAGTTCCAAACCGATCACGAACAACAGCAGTGCGACGCCCAGTTCGGAAATGCTGGCGATCGCATCGGGGTTGCGCACCAGCTTCAAACCGAACGGGCCGATCACCACGCCGGCGGCGAGATAACCGAGCACGGAACCGAGCTTCAGCCGTCGCGCGATCGGCACCGCGATCACGACCGCGACCAGAAAGATCAAGATCGATTGCAGAAAGCCGTGGTCTTGCACGAGAGATCGCCGTCAGGGTGCCGGCATTATGGCAGCGGATCATCGCAGCCGATCGTCGCCACAGATCAAAGCCCGTGGATGCCCGCGCGATTGCCGAGAATCTGCGCCAGCACATCTGGCGCGTAATCGAACGAATCGTAATACAGGCGATCCTCCGGCAAGCCCGCCTCGACGAACAGGCGCCGGCCGACGTCGATCATCGCCGGCGGACCGCTCATGTAGATATCGAAGATCGAAAGATCACGATGATCCTGCAACACCGCCTCGTGCACGAATCCGGAACGCACGCCTCCGATCTCGTTCTGCGGTTCCGACAACACCGGTTGCCACTGGAAATCATGCGCTTCGTTTACCCAAGCTTGCGGCAGTTCGCGCAGGTACAAGTCTTCCGCGCGGCGCGCGCCCCAGTACAACCGCATCGGGCGGCGCGTGCCGAGGTGCATGAAGTGTTCGATCAGCGCCTTGATCGGCGCGAAGCCTGCGCCGCCGGCAACGAACAGCAGCGGCCGTTCGGAATCCTCGCGCGGCACGAAGGTGCCGAGCGGGCCTTCGATGCGCAGCGTGTCGCCGGATTTCAACTCGTCGAACACGAACGAAGTGAAACCGCCGCCGGGGACGTGGCGTACGTGCAGCTCGAGATTGGGCCCGAGATGCGGCGCCAGCGCGATCGAGAAAGCGCGGCGTTTGCCGTCTTCCAGCAGCACGTCGATGTATTGTCCAGGCAGCCACTGCAATCTCCGGCCGATCGGCGCCAGCCGTAGCCGCATCACGTCACTGGACCAGCGATGCTTGTCCAGCACGCGCACATCCAGTTCGCGGCGCGGCAGGTCTTCGACCGAAGCGACCTCGCGCGCGGCGATCAGCAGATCGGTTTTCGGCACGGCCTGACAGAGCAGCACCGCATCGCGTGCGCGCTCGACCGCACTCAGGGCCGACGGCGGATTGCGCGGATAGCCGCATTCGCCCTCGATCAGGGTGGCTTTGCAACTGCCGCACACACCTGCGAGGCACGAATAGGACAGCGCCAGACTCGCGCGCTGCGCGGCTTCCAGCACGGTCTCGCCCTCGCGCACATCGAAGGACTTGCCACTCGCTTGCAGGGTCACGGTGAACGTCATGCACGGCATTCTCGCCGAAGCGACTGGCGTTTGCTTTTCCCTGTCTGTTCGGAGAAAGGTGGCGCGCAGCGCCGGGTGAGGCTACGGGCGACCAAAGACGCTTTTCACATAACCGCGATTGCCAACATCACGGGATCCAAACCCTGACCCTGCCCCTCTCCCGGTGGGAGAGGGGTTCGTATTCGAGAATTTTGCGGCGACAATGCCAGTGCCAACCAGGGTTCATCGCCATGTCATTCTGGAAACAACCGCACGACCTCGACATCATCGAGCGCTGGAGCGAAAACACGCTAATGCGCGCGATCGGCATCCGCATCACCGAGATCGGTGAGGATTTCCTGCGCGGCACGATGCCGGTGGATGCGCGCACCCACCAGCCTTACGGCATCCTGCACGGCGGCGCGTCGGTGGCGCTGGCCGAAACGCTGGGTTCCACCGCGGCGATGCTCTGTTGCGAAGACGGCATGGCCGCGGTCGGACTGGAGATCAACGCCAACCACATTCGCGCGGTGCGCAGCGGCATCGTCACCGGCACCGCACGGCCGCTGCACATTGGCCGCAACACGCAGGTGTGGGAAATCCGCATCGAGAACGAGGCCGGAAAGTTGACTTGCGTGTCGCGGCTAACGATGGCGGTGGTGCCGCAGGGCGCCGTCGCGCCGCGCGGATGATGCTCAATCCTTGAGACATCGCGGCGTACACTTGTCCGCGCACGCTGGAGTTCTGCCTTGAACGCACTGTTGATCGTCCTGGTTGTCGCCGTCGCGATCGCGCTGGTGCTGCTGATCGTGCTGCTGTTGCGTCCGCGCGATGGTTCGGCGCTGCGCGAAAAACTCGACGCGTTGCGTGGCGACAGCGAGCGCATCGAACGCGCTCTGCGCGAGGAGTCGCGCGCCGGTCGCGCGGAACTCGCAAGCACGCTGGACCGCCTCGGCGAGCAACTGCGGCAAACGCTCGGCGGCCTCACCGCCGACAACGAAAAACGTCTCAACGAAGTGCGCGCCACGCTGGATTCCCAACTGAAATCATTGCAAACCGACAACGCCGCACAGCTGGAAAAGATGCGCGCCACGGTCGACGAGAAATTGCAGCACACGTTGAACACACGGCTAGGCGAATCGTTCGGCGTGATCGCCAGGCAACTGGAAGCGGTGCAACGGGGCCTGGGTGAAATGCAGACGCTGGCGGTTGGCGTGGGCGATCTGAAGCGCGTGCTCTCCAACGTGAAGACGCGCGGCACGTTCGGCGAAGTGCAACTGGGCGCATTGCTGGAGCAGATGCTGATCACGGATCAATACGCCGTGAATGTGGCGGTCGTGCCCAATTCTGGCGAGCGGGTGGAATACGCGATCCGCCTGCCGGGTCAGGGCAAGGACGCGCCGGTGTGGCTGCCGATCGATTGCAAGTTTCCGATCGAGGATTACCAGCGATTGCTGGATGCGCAGGAACGCGCAGACGCCGAAAGCGCATCCGCGGCGGCGCTGGCGCTCGAACGCCGAGTGCGCGATGAAGCCAAAACCATCCGCAGCAAATACATCGCGCCACCGCACACCACCGATTTCGCGATCCTGTTTCTGCCCACGGAAGGTTTGTATGCGGAAGTGATTCGTCGGCCCGGCCTGTTCGAGGTGCTGCAACGCGAACACCGCGTCACCGTCGCCGGCCCGACCACGCTGACGGCGATCCTCAATGCCTTGCAGATGGGCTTCCGCACGCTGGCGATCGAAAAACGCAGCAGCGAAGTGTGGCGCTTGCTGGGCGAAGTAAAGAGTGAGTTCGGCAAATTCGGCGGAATACTGGAAAAGGCCGAGAAGCAGTTGAACACCGTCAGCAAGAGCATCGGTGAAGCGGGACGCAAGACCCGCACCATCAGCCGTGCGTTGCGCGACGTGGAATCACTGCCCGCGGCGGA
>JAJPID010000042.1 GCA_021324945.1 Lysobacterales bacterium
CGACGGGGGCTGTGAAGCAGCTTGGAGCATGCCGAGGGCGTCACCTTCCTCGTTAATCCGCGTGGCAAACAATCAGACGCCAACGACGACGTCTACGCTCTGGCCGCCTAAGGCCTAGCCCCGAACCCACTTGTGCATGTGCTCGTGGATGTAGGGTCATCATCACATGATCGCTGGCAACTGCCGCCTGTCGGTTGCCGGCTAACTCGAAACAGGCTGGTTCCGGAGTGCGCTTCGCACATCGTGCTGATGCGGAACGAGATCCAACGATGAGCTAAGCATGTAGTGCCAGGCGCGGAGCGCCTTCGGACGGGGGTTCGATTCCCCCCGCCTCCACCATTTACCAAAATCCCAACCCGTATCGGTTGGGACTTTTTGACCGCTCCCTCAGCGTTGCGCGGTTTCCGGCTTAGCCTCGCGAGCGCCGTCCGTGCGAGGGCGGCGTTCTCGACCCCCGTTGCCTCTCTGTTCTCCATTTTCTCTGGTGGCCACGCGAGTGTTCTCGAGGCCATTTCCCTTGCTGGCGTGGGTTTAGGAACGGTCGGCTGTGCTTGGCGGCGGCCGCTGCCTGTTCCTATTCGCCGTGGCCGAAGATGAGAATGGTCGATCGGCGGCAAGGCAAATTGCGGACAAGATCGGCTGAGCCTTCCGTCTCATTCCGTGAGCTTCACCCCGGCTTTAATCGACGCCATAGACGCAAAGGAGCCGCGACATGATGCTTACCGAGCGTTTCACCCAGGCCGTGGATTACGCGCGAGAGGCGCACGCTTCGCAAACGCGCAAGGGCACCGACGTGCCCTATATCGCGCACCTGCTGGGCGTGGCCAGTCTGGTGCTGGATTATGGCGGCGATGAAGACCAGGCCATCGCCGCGCTGCTGCACGATACGGTCGAAGACCAGGGCACGCATCACGAAGCCCTGATCCGCAGGCAGTTCGGCGATCGCGTGGCGGATATCGTGATGGCCTGCAGCGACGGCAGCCTGGAATCCAAGGCCGCGGCGGTCACGCCGGAAGCAAAGCGGCGCGACTGGCACGAACGCAAGCGGGCCTATATCGACCATCTTCCCAGCGCATCCGACGACGTGCTGCTGGTAAGCGGCTGCGACAAGCTGCATAACGCGCGCGGCGTGGTTTCCGGGTTGAACGATCCGGCGGTGGGCATGACCGTGTTCGACCGCTTCACGACCGGACGCGAAGGCACGATCTGGTATTACGGCGAAATCGCGCGCGTGCTGGCGGAACGCGGCGCGCCGATGGCGAAGGAACTGCAGGGAGTCGTCCGCGAGATGCAGCGCGGGGTCGCATGACTGCATCAACTGGGGGAGCATCGCGCCGCGTTGGCGGTAACTGCAAAATCGGATCTCAGGCAAGCAATATCTTTCAAATACCTGGCGATTTGATTAGAGAGCCCGCCCACCAGAAACGCGAAGCCGCCAACATGACGGCATTTGCGTTTGGAACGATTGAACTGCCAAAAGCAGGCTCGAGCGCAGCGAAGACGAGGCCCACGGACGGGCCGAGCATTCCCACCCTCCCCTTTACGTGTCTGCAATCCGCAGTCCGACCTTGATGCCGTCTTGATGCGCCGACGCGCAATCGCTGCGCCGTCCTGATATGCGCGTTTCTACGATGCGCTCCACCGATGCGAGGGAGCGATCGATGGACGTGGTTTATCTCCTGCTGACGCTGGCTTTCGGCGCGTCGTTGTTCGCACTGAACACCGCGTGCCGCCGATTGGAGCAGCGCCGTGAACGCTGAAGCTCATTGGGTGTACGTGCTGGCGGGGTTGCTGGCCGCTGGATTGTTCGCGTACCTGCTCTACGCGTTGATCAATCCGGAGCATCTGGAATGAACGACAACTCCTGGATACAGCTCGCGCTGTACCTGATCGTGCTGTTCGCACTGGCGTGGCCGCTGGGCCGCTGGCTGCAAGGCGTGTTCGACGGTTCGCTGGCTGCGCGCTGGCGCTGGATGGCCGCGAGCGAACGCGCCCTGCTGCGCCTGGCAGGGTGCGCATCAGACGAGGACATGCCGTGGTGGCGCTACGCCGGCGCGATCGTCGCGTTCAATCTGATCGGCGCGCTGGCGGTGTACGCGCTGCAACGCCTGCAATTCGTGCTGCCGCTGAATCCCGCGGACATGGGCGCGGTGTCGCCGGATTCGGCTTTCGATACCGCGGTGTCGTTCGTCACCAACACCGACTGGCAGGGCTATTCGGGCGAATCGACGATGAGTCATCTGACTCAGATGGCGGCGTTGGCAGTGCAGAACTTCCTTTCCGCCGCCACTGGTATTGCAGTAGCGATCGCCTTGATCCGCGGCTTGGCGCGACATAGCGCGCAAGGCGTAGGCAATGCCTGGCTCGATCTGCTGCGCGCCGCGTTGTGGATTCTGCTGCCGCTGTCGCTGGTCTTCGCGATTTTTCTGGTGAGCGAGGGCGTGCCGCAGGATTTTGCCGCGCCGGTGATCGCGCACACGCTTCAAGGCGCGCACGCGCAGACCATTCCGCTGGGGCCGGTCGCTTCGCAAGAGGCCATCAAGCTGCTCGGTACCAACGGCGGTGGCTTCTTCAACGCCAATTCCGCGCATCCGTTCGAGAATCCCAATGGGCTCAGCAACTTCATCGAGATGCTGGCGATCTTTTTGATCCCGGCCGCGCTGGTGTTTGCCTTCGGGCGAATGGTCGGCGACATGCGCCAGGGCATCGCGGTGCTGACCGCCATGACGGTGTTGTTCGTGGGCTTATATGCCGTCGGCGTGCTGGCGCAATCGCAACCCAACCCGTTGATCGCGAAACTGGGCGTCAGCGGCGCGAACATGGAAGGGATCGAAACGCGCTTCGGCACCGTCGCTTCGATGTTGTTCGCGGCCGTCACCACCTCCGCGAGCTGCGGCGCAGTGAACGCGATGCACGACAGCCTGATGCCTCTTGCCGGCTTTGTGCCGCTGTTCCTGATGCAACTTGGCGAAGTGGTGTTCGGCGGCGTGGGCTCGGGCCTATACGGCATGTTGTTGTTTGCCGTTCTTGCCGTGTTCGTGGCGGGGCTGATGATCGGTCGCACACCGGAATATCTCGGCAAAAAGATCGGCGCGTTCGAAATGAAGATGGTCGCGATCGCCACGCTCGCGGTGCCGGTGCTGGTATTGCTCGGCACCGCGATCGCGGTGATCGCTAAGCCGGGCCTCGCCGGGCTCTCCAATCCCGGCGCGCACGGATTTTCCGAAGCGCTCTACGCATTCTCTTCCGCCGCCAACAATAACGGTTCGGCGTTCGCGGGACTGTCGGCCAATACGCCGTTCTGGAACGTGCTGCTTGCGTTCGCGATGTGGTACGGACGTTTCCTGGTGATCGTTCCGGTGCTGGCGCTGGCCGGCGCGCTCGCGCGCAAACCGAGATTGGCTGAATCCGCCGGCACCTTGCCGACGCACGGCCCGCTGTTCGTGATCCTGCTGATCGGTTCGGTGCTGTTGTTCGGCGCGTTGAATTATGTGCCGGCACTGGCGCTGGGGCCGGTCGCCGAACACTTCGTACTCTTCGGCGCGCACTGACGGAGTTTGCGATGGACAACACACTCACCCGCGCGCTGCCGCTAACGAATCCGGCGCTGCTGAAATCCGCACTGCGCGATTCGCTGCGGCGCCTGCTACCGCAGGCGCAATTGCGCAATCCGGTGATGTTCACGGTCTGGATCGGCAGTGCCTTGACCACGCTGCTCGGCATCGCCGCGTTGCGCGGTCATTCGATGTCCGCCGCGCTGTTCACGCTGGCCGTGGCACTGTGGTTGTGGGCGACAGTGTGGTTCGCCAACCTCGCCGAAGCCCTGGCCGAAGGCCGCGGCAAGGCGCAGGCCGCCGCGTTGCGCGCGGCGCGGCAACGCATCTACGCGAAGTTGTTGCAGGAACCGCATCACGGCGCGTCGTGGCTGCCGGTTCCCAGCGACGAATTGCGCGCAGGCACCTGCGTACTGGTGGAAGCCGGCGACACGATTCCCGCCGACGGCGAAGTGATCGAAGGCGCGGCATCGGTGGACGAATCGGCAGTCACCGGTGAATCGGCACCGGTGATCCGCGAATCCGGCGGCGACCGCTCCGCCGTCACCGGCGGCACAACGGTGCTCTCCGACTGGATCGTGGTGCGCATCACCGCGAAACCCGGCGAAGCGTTTCTCGACCGCATGATCGCGATGGTGGAAGGCGCGCGCCGAGCGCGCACGCCCAACGAGATCGCGTTGACGATCCTGCTGGTGGCGTTGACGCTCGTGTTCCTGATCGTCTGCGTCACGCTGCTGCCGTTTTCGCTCTACAGCGCATCTGCTGCGGACGGCAGCGCGGTGAGCGTCAGCGTGCTGGTTGCATTGCTGGTGTGTTTGATTCCGACCACCATCGGCGCGCTGCTCTCCGCGATCGGCATCGCCGGCATGAGCCGCATGTTGCGCGCAAACGTGATCGCCACATCCGGCCGCGCGGTGGAAGCCGCGGGCGACGTGGACGTGCTGTTGCTGGACAAGACCGGCACGATCACGCTAGGCAACCGGCAGGCGAGCGCGTTTCATCCTGCGCCAGGCGTGGACGAACGCGCGCTGGCCGAAGCCGCGCAGCTCGCATCGCTGGCCGACGAAACACCGGAAGGCCGCTCGATCGTGGTGCTGGCAAAAGAGCGGTACGGCCTGCGCGGACGCGATCTGCACGACATGCAGTTCGTCGCGTTTTCCGCGCGTACTCGCATGAGCGGCGTCGACATCGGCGAACGCCGCATCCGCAAGGGTGCAGCGGATGCGATCGCGGCTTTCGTCGAAAGCGCGGGCGGCGCATTGCCGAATGCGGTGCGCGCGCAGGTCGAGCAGATCGCGCGTGCCGGCGGCACACCGTTGGTGGTCGCGGAAGATGCGCGCGTGCTGGGCGCAATCGAGTTGAAGGACATCGTCAAAGGCGGCATTGCCGAACGCTTCGCACAATTGCGTCGCATGGGCATCCGCACGGTGATGATCACGGGCGACAATCGCTTGACCGCCGCGGCGATCGCGGCCGAAGCCGGCGTGGACGATTTCCTCGCGGAAGCGAAACCCGAAGACAAGCTGGCGCTAATCCGACGTCATCAAGCCGAAGGTCATCTCGTCGCGATGACCGGCGACGGCGCCAACGACGCACCCGCACTGGCGCAGGCGGATGTGGCCGTGGCTATGAACACCGGCGCGTCGGCGGCCAAGGAAGCCGGCAACATGGTGGACCTCGACAGCAATCCGACCAAGCTGCTGGAAGTGGTCGAGGTCGGCAAGCAGATGCTGATGACGCGCGGCGCGCTCACCACCTTCAGCATCGCCAACGACGTTGCCAAGTATTTCGCGATCATCCCGGCCGCGTTCGCCGCGACGTATCCACAACTGAAGGCGCTGAACGTGATGCGGCTGCACTCGCCGCAGTCGGCGATTCTCTCGGCCGTGATCTTCAACGCGCTGATCATCGTGCTGCTGATCCCGCTGGCGCTGAAGGGCGTGCGCTATCGCGCGCAACCCGCCGCGCAACTGCTGCGCCGGAATCTCCTGATCTATGGCTTGGGCGGTCTGATCGCGCCTTTCATTGGCATCAAGCTGATCGACCTGCTCTTGACGGCGCTGCATCTGGCGTGAGCTCGATGATGAAACTTCGCAATTCATGTCTGGTTTGTGCGCTGTTGTTGTCGGCCGGCACCGCGCGTGCAGATTCGCCGTTCAGCGGCAATCTTGCGCTGACGAGCGATTACTTGTTCCGGGGCTTGAGCCAGACCTGGGGCGAGCCCGCGCTGCAGGGCGGCGCGGATTACAACTCCGGTCGTTTTCATATCGGTGCATGGACATCGAACGTCAGCCGCAACAGCTATCCCGGCGGCGGAATTGAGCTCGATGTATTCACCGATGCCGCACTGTGGCAACGCGAGGACTGGAACGTGCGCGCCGGCTTGTATGCGTACGTCTACTCCGGCGCCAATCTGGATCATGCGTCGCCCGCGCTGCCGTCGCGCTCGCTCGATACGGTGGAAGCGAACGTCTCATTGCAATGGAAGCACTGGACGCTGAAGTATTCGCGCGCGCTGAGCGATTACTTCGGCGCGGATGTCGAGCAGGGTTATGCGCATGACACGCGCGGCACCCATTACCTGCAATTGGACGGCGACGTACCGTTGTCTCCGCGCTGGAGCATCCACCTGCACGCCGGCCGCACGCATTACGCGTCGAAGCTGCTGGTTTCACTGTCCGACGGCGCCATCAATCCCGATTACGCCGATTATTCACTCGCGGCCAGCTACGCACTCGCTGCGCATTGGTCATTGATCGCGAGCTTGAGTCATGCCAGCAACTCCGCGTTCTATTCGCGCGTGGTGAGTTTTACCAACGCGTCCGCGCAGAAGGATCTCGGCGGTACGCGCGCGGTGCTGAGCATCTCTACTGCTTTCTGAGGAAAAACCATGTTTGCGTCATTCAAATCCGCTGCGATCCTGTTCGTGCTGTTGACCGCAATTACGGGGTTCGTCTATCCACTCGCAGTGTATGGCATCGCACGAGTGGCGTTTCCGCAGCAGGCCAACGGCAGCTTGATCGAACGCGATGGCCACATCATCGGCAGCGCGCTGATCGGCCAGAACTTCGACGCGCCAGGATATTTTCAAGGTCGGCCGTCGGCCACGACGCCGACGCCCTACAACGCGCTCGCTTCCGGCGGCAGCAATCTAGGGCCCAGCAATCCGGCGCTGATCGACGCGATGAAGCAACGCATCGCGGTGCTGCGCAAAGCCAATCCGGACGCGGAAAAACCGATTCCTTCCGAACTGGTGACGGCTTCGGCCAGCGGCCTCGATCCCGATATTTCTCCGCAAACGGCGCAATGGCAAGCGCCCCGCGTGGCGCGCGCGCGCGGGCTGCCACAGATGCAAGTGCAAGCGCTGATCGACGCGCAGACGCAATCGCCTGCGCTGGGTCTGTTCGGCGAAGCGCGCGTCAACGTGTTGGCATTGAATCTCGCTTTGGACGACGCGCAAGGCGCAGCAGCGCATAATGCGCGCCGATGAGCGCGACGCGCCCCGATCCCGATCGCCTGCTGGCCGACATCACGGCGGAAAAGCGGCGGGCTGCGCGCGGCAAGTTGAAGATCTTCTTCGGCGCCTGCCCGGGCGTAGGCAAAACGTATGCGATGCTGCAAGCGCTGGAACAATTGCGCAGCGAGGGCAAGCGCGTGCTGGTGGGCGTGGCCGAAACCCATGGCCGCAGTGAAACCGCGCGTCTGCTGCAGGACTTGCCACAACTGCCGCTGCGCGAAGTCGAATATCGCGGCCGCACGCTGCGCGAATTCGATCTGGATGCGGCGCTGGCCGCTAGTCCCGATCTGATCGCGGTGGATGAACTGGCGCATTCCAACATCGAAGGCAGCCGCCATCGCAAGCGCTGGCAGGACGTGGAGGAATTGCTCGCGGCTGGCACCGACGTGCACAGCACCTTGAACGTGCAGCACCTCGAAAGCCTCAATGACGTCGTCGGCCGCATCACGGGCGTGCACGTGCGTGAGACGGTCCCCGATCATGTTTTCGACCAGGCAGACGACGTGGTCGTGGTCGATCTGCCGGCCGACGAATTGTTGAAACGCCTCGCCGAAGGCAAGGTGTATCTGCCCGATGCCGCTCAGCGGGCGCGCGAACATTTCTTCCGCAAGGGCAATCTGATCGCCTTGCGCGAGCTGGCATTGCGGCGCGCTGCGGATCGTGTCGATGCACAGATGAACGACTACCGCCGCACGCGCGCGATCGAAGCCGTGTGGCCCGCGCGCGAGCGGTTGCTGGTCGGACTTGCGGGCACGGATGACGACGAACGTCTGGTGCGCGATGCCGCGCGGCTGGCGCGCAAGCTGGAAGCGGACTGGATCGCCGCGCACGTGGACGTGACCCAGGAACGCCGCGGCAAGCACGCACGCGGTCGCATCGCGCGCACGCTGGAACTTGCCGCCAGCCTCGGCGCAGAAACCGCAACGCTCCCGGGCACGGACGTGGCCGACGCGCTGGTCGCATGCGCGCGTGCGCGCAATGTCAATCGCCTTCTGCTGGGGCACAAGCCGCGCTCGCCGTGGCGCTTCTGGCATCGTTCCATCGCCGACCGCATCGGCCGCCGCCATCCCGATCTGGATTTGATCGTGATCGCGCCAGGCGCGCGCCAGCGCGCACCGCAAATTCCGCGCGAACGCGGCGCGCCGCGCATCAAGTGGCTGCCGTACCTGTGGTCGACACTCGCTTGTTTTGCCGCCACCGCCGTTGCTTCGGTGTTGTTGCGCGTATTCGACCTCGCCAACGTGGTGATGCTGTTTCTGTTGACCGTGGTGCTGGTCGCGCTGCGGCTGGGTCGTGGACCCGGTGCGTGGGCGGCGTTCCTCGCAGTCGCCTGCTTCGACTTCTTCTTCGTACCGCCGAAACTGTCAATGAGCGTGGGCGACACGCAGTACATCTTCACCTTCGTGCTGATGCTGGGCGTGGCGCTGATCACGGGACAATTGACCGCGCGCTTGCGCCACGAGGCGCGCGTGGCTGCGGCGCGCGAGCGCCGCGCGGTGATGCTGGCGCGCTTGTCGCGCGAACTGGCCGGCGCGCTGGTTACCGAGCAGATCGCCGAAATTGCATTGCGCGATTTCGGCAGCGGTTTCCATGCAAAAATGGCGCTGGCGTTGCCGGATGCGCAAGATCGCGTGCGCGCTGTCGCGCACAATACGATCGAGATCGACGAGAGTATCGCGCAGTGGGTTTACGATCATGCGCAAGCGGCCGGTGCCGGCACGGGCACGCTGAGCGCAGCGAAGGCGCGTTACATACCATTGAAAGCGCCAATGCGCGTGCGCGGCGTGCTGGCGCTGGAATTCGACAGTGCGGAACCCTTGCGCGAACCGGAAGAACAGCGATTGCTTGAAGCCTGCTGCGGGCAACTCGCACTGGCGCTGGAGCGCGTGCATTACGTGGAGGTGGCGCAGAACACGCTAGTGCAGATCGAAGGCGAGCGCATGCGCAACACGCTGCTCTCAGCGATGTCACATGACCTGCGCACGCCACTCACCACGATCCTCGGGGCGGCGCAAGCCGCGAATGCGCAACTTGGCGATCATGCCGTCGCGCCGCTGCTCGGCTCGATCATCGAGCAAGCGCAAGCGATGCTGCGTTTGATCGAGAATCTGCTGGACATGGCGCGCCTGCAATCGCGCGGCGTCGAATTGAACCGGCAATGGCAATCGCTGGAAGAGATTGTCGGTAGCGCTTTGCGCGAGCTGCGCGAACCGCTGCGCGCGCATCCGCTGAAGGTTGACGTGCCGCCGAACCTGCCGTTACTGGAAGTCGATGCGTTGTTGATCGAACGCGTGCTGGTGAATCTGCTGGAAAATGCGGCCAAGCACACCCCCGCCGGCACACCGATCGATGTTCGCGCGCGCAATGAAAGTGGAAACGTGGTGATCGAAATCGACGACGCCGGCCCGGGCCTGCCGAACATCGCACCGGAAAAACTGTTCGATCCCTTCGAACGCGGGCACAAGGAATCTTCCGTCGCAGGAATCGGCCTCGGCCTGGCGCTCGCGCGCCGCATTATCGAGGCGCACGGCGGAAAGATCGAGGCGCGGCCGCGCTCGCCGCGCGGCGCGAGCTTCATCGTCACGCTACCCGCACCGGCGCAGCCGCAACTGGAGATTGCATGATTACGGCAGGCATGAGCGCGCGCATCCTTCTGGTCGAGGACGACGCCAACATCCGCCGTTTCGTGCGCGCGGCCCTGCAGGATGAAGGCTTCGAGGTGTTCGAGGCCGAGACCTGCAAGCGCGCGTTAATCGAGGCATCCACGCGGCAGCCGGATCTCGCCATCGTCGATCTCGGCCTGCCGGACGATGACGGCAAGCAATTCATCGCGCGGGTGCGCGGCTGGTCGGCGCTGCCGGTGGTGGTACTGTCCGCCCGCGAACGCGAAGAGGAAAAGGTCGCCGCACTGGATGCGGGCGCGGACGATTATCTGGTGAAACCCTTCGGCGTGCCGGAATTGCTCGCGCGCGTGCGCGCGCAACTGCGCCGGCGCGCACAGGTGGACGCGTCATCGGGTTCCAGCACGATCGTCTTCGGAGACATCGCCGTCGACCTCGCCACGCACGAAGTGCGCAGACGCGGCGAGATCGTGCACCTCACCCCGATCGAATTCCGCCTCCTCGCAGCCCTGATCCGCGGCCACGGCCGCGTTCTGACGCACCGGCAATTGCTGCACGAGGTGTGGGGACCTGGGTATGTCGAACGCGCGCATTATTTGCGCGTACACATGGCCAATCTGCGGCACAAGCTGGAAGACGATCCGGCGCAGCCACAACACCTCGTCACCGAATTGCAGGTCGGCTACCGCTTGACTGGGCTTTAGCGCGTTGAAAACGAAAGCCGCCGTGCGGCGGCCTTCGTTCTGTCGTCCATCACATGATCGGAACGCTCACGAGCATGCCTTGCCATGGTCCGGGCGATAGCCCTGCGCTTTGGCCTGCGATTCGCTCATGTACTGGCCGTTCTTGGTCTTGCCGTACCAGCGATCATTCGGGCAGTGATAGACCTTGGTCGATGCGTTGACCCACACCTGCCCCGCTCCGCCGCCCGGCGCAGGCGTCGCGGCCGGTCTGGTTGCAGCTGCGCGCGAGTGCGCGACCGGTGTATTGCCGGCCGGTTGCATCGGCGTGGTCTGAGCGGTCGGCGTAACGACCGGCGGCGGCGCGGCAGGCGTTGCATTCGTGCTCGCGCCCGACCAGCTTTGCACGCCCTTGTGCCCGCGGCATGCGCCGTTGTGCGACTTACCCGTCCACGTCGTCCCGTCCTTGCAGGTTGCGCTGACGCTGGCGCCAGCAGCGCTGCTCATCGAGGACGCAGACATGCCACCCGTGGCGGCCATTTCCGATTTGCTCGTCGAGGTTGGCGTCGATGCTGCCGCGCCGCTGTCAGACCAGCTCTGCACACCTCCATGACCGCGGCATGCGCCGCTGTGCGATTTGCCGCTCCAGCTCGAACCATCCTTGCAGGTCGCGCTGACGCTGCCGCCGGCCGAGGACGATGCCGCATACACCGCAGGCGCGCACAGCAAGGCGCCGACCAGTCCCAAAGACCACCACGTCTGGATCTTCATCGCTGCCTCCCATGTCGGATGACCGAAGACCGTGACCCCACGATCCCTCGCCGGTCGATCATACGCCGCGCTTTGCCCGTCGCCTCCGTTGCGACACATTCGCGTCATGCGGCATTCAGTGCGGTGGCGCAGCCGACTTTTCGACCAGTTCGCGCAACGCCGCCTGCATGCGCGCGTGCACGCGCACCAGCGCATTCCACAGGAACCACGCAGTGGCCGCACCGATCACCAGCAGCGCGATCAGCACGCCGCGCGGCGGCAGGATCGCGGCGCCCAGCACGTTCACCAGCAGCGCCAATCCGAGCAGCGCTGCCAGCGGCACCAGTTTCGCCAGCACCCGCCGCAACGCGAACGTGCGTTCGCCGTGCACGCTCTCGCGAATGCCGAGTTCCGTGAGCAGCATCCCTAGCGCGTCGGCCTTGCGGTAAATCGCGATCAGCATCGGCAGGGAAAGAAACAAGGCGATCGCCCAGATCGCCGAACGACGCGCGGTTTCGTTCAATGCGAGTTGCGGCCAGTAGCGCGGGATCGCGTTCTGCAGCCAGGCGCCACCGACGAACACCGCGCATACCAGCAATACATTGACGCCGATGTGCCACAGGAACCGCCGCAGCATCCGCGCAATGGTGAGATTTTCGCCGCTGGGCCGAAGTTCCGCGATCCATTCGCTGTAACCGGCAGTGAGCGCGCGCAGCCAGCGCGGCGAGAACCTGCGCAGGCCGCGTTCCAACGCGCGCGCGTTACCCGTGAGCAATGGAGTAAAAGCCATGCAGATGATCGACGCGCCCACGGCCAGCGGATACAGGCGCGCGGTGACCGCGCCGCCGGCCAATCCAAGCGATGCGATCACGAACGAGAACTCACCGATCTGCGCCATCGACAAACCGATGCGCAACGCATTGTCCGCATTCGCGCCGCCAAACAGAAAAATGCCCGCGCCGCAGGAAAACGTCTTGCCGAGGATGATCAGCAGCGCCAAGCCAAATGCCGGCAACGCCACTTCCCACAATGCGAGCGGATCCAGCAGTAACCCGATCGCAACGAAGAAAATCGCCGCGAACATGTCGCGCACCGGTTGCACCAGGCGCACGATGCGCGGCGCGCAATGCGCTTCGGCCGCCACCACGCCGGCCAGGAACGCGCCGAGCGCGATGCTGAAGCCCGCGGTTTCCGCCAGCAAGCTGGCGCCGAAACAGATGCCGAGCGCGGCGATCAGCAGCATCTCCTCGCGGCCGTGTGCCGCGATCGCGTCAAGCACCCGTGGCAATACGAGCAAACCGATGATCAGTGCCACGACCACGAAGATCGCCATGCGGCCCAGCACGACCAGTGCCGCATCGGGCGCCACTTCGCCGCCCGCTGCGACCACGTTCAGCACGGTCAACAGCAACACTGTCAGCACTTCTTCCGAAATCAACAGACCGACCAGCATCGGTACGAAGCTTTCGTTGCTCAGGCCGCGGTCGTTGAGGTTACGCAGCGCGACCATCGTCGATGAAAGACAGACGATGCCGCCGAGGAACACCGCGTCGCGCGGCGGCCAACCCGCCAACCGTGCGGCTTGCACGCCCAGCCACAACATCAACGCAACTTCCGCCGCCGCGGCGAGGAACACGCGCGCGCCGAGCGCGCGCAACTTGCGTAGCGAGAAATCCAGCCCCAGCGTGAACATCAGCAGCAATACGCCGAGATCGGCGATGTCGCGCATCGTGCGCTGGTCGGTGACCAGCTTCCAGGGCGTATGCGGCCCGATCAGCACGCCCGCCAGGATGTAGCCCAGCAGCACCGGCAAGCGTAGGCGATGGAACAACACGGTGATCACGCCCGCACCCAGCATCACGAAAGCGAGATCGCGGATGAAACCGAGGCCGTGCATAGCGGGAGGCGGGAGACGGGACGGGACGGTAGCAGCGTAACAAACCTTGTTGGTGTTCCGGGGCCGATGACACGCGCACGGACCCGAAGCAGGCAGCAAATTTCCTCGTCATTCCGGGCGGCTTGTGCGCGAAGCGCACAGGCGGAACCCGGACTGCGGAGGCAGGATGCCGGAGCAAACATCGACGCAGCCGATGGCCCGAAGGGTGAGCCGCAGCATGCGGCGAATAATCTGCTTTTCAGATGCTCGCCAAAGCAGATTCCGGATCGCGATGTTTCGCATCGTGTCAGGAATGACGAAATGAGGCAGCTGTGACCAACGGCGCGTTGCGCGGCATCGCTTGCGAGCGTAGTTTTTGTCCCATCCGCCGCATATTCGGCTTCGGGAGAGCCCCATGAAACGCATCGCGTTGTCGTTTGCCGTTCTGCTCGCCGCCACGCTCGCTGCACAGGCCGATCCGCCGACCCGCCTCACCTATCCGCAGCCGCGGCGCGACAGCACGGTGGACAACTATTTCGGCACCAAAGTCCCGGCGCCGTATCGATGGATGGAAGATTTGAACAGCCCGGAACTGGCGAAGTGGGTGGACCAGGAGAACCAGCTCACCTTCTCCTATCTCGATCGAATTCCCGAACGCGACTGGATGAAGCAGCGGCTGACGCAGTTGTGGAATTACGAGAAGGTGGGCGTGCCCGCGCGAGAAGGCGGCAAATTGTTCTTCAGCAAGAACACCGGCCTGCAGAATCAGTCGGTGGTGTACGAAACCGGATCGGGTGTCGCCGATGCACGCGAACTGATCGATCCCAACAAACTTTCGCCCGATGGTTCGATCGCACTGCAAGGTTACGTTGCCTCCAATGACGGCAACGAGCTGGTCTACGCGCTATCCGAAGGCGGCTCGGATTGGGAGACCTTGCACGTGCGTGATTTGCGCAGCGGCAAGGACACGTCCGACGAAGTGCACTGGGTGAAATTTTCCGGCCCGAGCTGGACCCATGACAACAAGGGTTTCTTCTATTCGCGTTACCCCGAGCCACCGAAAGGCGAAGCGATCGAGAACCGCGTGGAGAACCAGGCGTTGTACTATCACGTGCTCGGCACGTCTCAGAGCGCCGACAAAAAGATCTATGCGCGTCCCGATCTGCCGGAGTGGATCATCGGCGGTCAGGTTTCCGAAGACGGACGCTACCTGTTGGTGACGCTGGTCAACGGCACCTCGACCAAGAACGAATTGTTCTACGCGGATCTCGGTGATCCGCAGCACCCGAAGATCGATGCGCCGATCAAACCGCTGTTCACCGCCAACGACGCCGAGTACACCCCGCTCGGCAACATCGGCGACACGCTGTTCGTGCAGACGACCAAGGATGCGCCGAACCGCAAGATCGTTTCGCTGAAGTTTTCCGATCCGTCACATTTGACGACCGTGGTACCGGAAGGTCACCACGTGATCGAGGCCTCATTGCTGGCTGGCGGCGAGGTCGCGGTGCAATACCTCGTCGAAGCAAAAAGCGAAGTGAGACTTTTTGGCACCGATGGCGCGGCGAAAGCCACGCTCGCACTGCCCGGCATCGGTTCGGTGGTCGGTTTGAGCGGACGCAACGACACGCCCGAGCTCTTCTACGGTTTCACCTCATTTCTGTATCCGACCACGATCTATCGCTACGACCTCAAGAGCGGCAAGACGGAAGTCTTCGCCAAGCCCAAAGTCGATTTCGATCCGGCACGCTTCGAAACGAGGCAGGTGTTCTACACGTCGAAGGACGGCACGCGCGTGCCGATGTTCATCACCGCGCGCAAGGACCTGAAGCTGGACGGTTCCAATCCGACCATTCTTTATGCCTATGGCGGTTTCGACATCAACATCACACCGAGCTTCAATCCGATGCTGCCGGTGTGGCTGGAAATGGGCGGCGTGTACGCCGTGCCCAACATCCGCGGCGGCGGCGAATACGGCGAGGCCTGGCACCACGCCGGCATGCTGTCGAACAAGCAGAATGTATTCGACGATTTCGCGTGGGCTGCGAAATATTTGGTCGCGCAGAAATACACCTCCACGCCGAAACTCGGCATTCAGGGCTATTCGAACGGCGGTCTGCTGGTCGGCGCCAGCATCACCGAAAATCCGAAACTGTTCGGCGCGGCTTACGGCGGCGCGGGCGTCATGGACATGCTGCGCTACCAGAAATTCTCCGGCGGCGCGCTGTGGGCGCCGGAATACGGCACGTCCGAAGACAAGCAGGCGTTCCAGTGGCTGTACCAATTCTCCCCGGTGCAGAACGTGAAAGATGGAACGTGTTATCCGCCGACGATCATCACCACCGCCGATCACGACGACCGCGTGGTTCCGAGTCACTCATACAAATTCGTCGCGCGCCTGCAGCATGCGCAGGCTTGCGACAACCCGATCCTGCTGCGCGTGGAAACCCAAACCAGCCACGGCTACATGCCGACCGACAAACGCATCGCGCAGACCGCCGACGTGTGGGCGTTCATGGCGTGGAACTTGGGAATCAGGAAGGCGCCGGATGCCAAAAAACCTTGACGCTCTTTCCGGGCGCCAATATTCTTTCCGGTTCCAGCGTGGGGCCATAGCTCAGCTGGGAGAGCGCTACAATGGCATTGTAGAGGTCGCCGGTTCGATCCCGGCTGGCTCCACCACTC
>JAJPID010000020.1 GCA_021324945.1 Lysobacterales bacterium
CACCCATACCGACTGGTTCTGGCTGGCGCCGAGATTGCCGGCGATGGTCGGCAGCGACACGTTGGCGATGGTGAGATCCAGCACCTGCATGAAGGTGCCGAGCGACAGGCCGATCGTCGCCAGCGGCAGGCTGGCGGGACGGAATTCGCCGAACGATTGGGGGGTGGCGGAAGTGGCTGCCATTCAATTCATCTTTTTTGTATGAGCTGGCTCTGCCGGCGACCAAGATGCATCATCCGCGCGCCAGAGCGGGAGCTGCGCTAGCCCTAAGCGGGCCCTATCGGGCTCCACTCTCGGCCACACTGCCGCTCGCGCCACTGTTCTCCGCGATGATCTTCGCGATCAGCGCGTCGGCTTGTGCGTTGCCGCGCTGGTACACATCGGTGCTGAACACAGGTTTCGCCGGCGTCTGCTGCGACAGGATCGGACCGGACTGATCGTGCAGGTTCACCTTCGCGTCCATCGACAGCCCGATGCGCAGCGGATGTTTCTGCAATTCGTCCGGGTCGAGTTCGATGCGCACCGGCAGGCGCTGGACGATCTTGATCCAGTTGCCGGTGGCGTTCTGCGCGGGCAGCAGCGAAAACGCGCTGCCGGTGCCGACACCCAGACCTTCGATCTTGCCGTGGTATTTCACGTCGCCGCCGTACAAATCCGAAGTCAATGTCACCGGCTGACCGATGCGCATGTTGGTCAACTGCGTTTCCTTGAAGTTTGCATCGACCCAGACCTGCGAGAGCGGCACCACCGCCATCAGCGGCGCGCCCGGTTGCACGCGTTGCCCGACCTGCACCGCGCGCTTGGCGACGTGGCCCGATACCGGCGCCACCAGGGTGTCGCGTTGCAAGTCGAGATACGCCGAGCGCACCTTCGCTGCGGCGGCTTGCACGTCCGGATGCGAAGAGATGGCGGTGTTCTCCACCAGCGCCTTGCTGGAGGCGAGTTGTCCCTGCACCGCCGCGAGCGCGCTTTCCGCCGCGGTCAACGCATCGCGCGCGTGTGAAAGTTCTTCCGCGGAAATCGCGCCGGTCTTGGCGAGACCTTCGCGGCGCTTGTAATCGGCGCGCGCCTGCGCCAGCGCGGCTTCGCGCACGGCCACGTCCGCCTGCGAAGAATTCACGCCGCTGTAGAGTCCGCGCACCTTGCGCACGGTCGCGGCGAGATCGGCTTCCGCCGCGGCCAGTGCGACTTGTGCATCGGATGGATCGAGCTGCACCAGCGTCTGGCCTTCGCGCACGAAGTCGTTGTCGTCGGCGCCGATCGACACAACCGTGCCCGGCACCTGCGGCGTGATCTGCACCACGTTGCCGTTGACGTAGGCGTCGTCGGTGCTTTCGTACCAGCGGCCCACAAGAAAGTGATACAGCATCCAAGCGATGCCGACCACGACGACGACCACCGCCAGCCCGCGCAGGAGCCAGCGCCGGCGCTGGTCGCGCTTGCGTTGTTTTTCTTCCCGTGCAGGCTGTTCCGGATCGAGGGGCGGTTTTTCTTGCGAAGTCATTGTTTCCCTGCCTTGTCGTTGTTCGCACGCGCAGCGCCGTTGGCCTGCGCGGCGGCTTGATTCAATGAAGGAACATCATCGGCTGGCGTGAACCCACCGCCCAACGCTTCGATCAATTGCACCGCGGCGCCGGCGCGCTGCGTCTGCAACGCGGTGACGCGTTGTTCCGCGCCGATCAGTTGCTGGAGCACGGTCAGCGCTTCGAGATAGTTGCCGACGCCGCCGCGGTAGCGCTGCATCGACAGTTCATAAGCCTGATTCGCGCTTTGCAGCGCCGCACGTTCGCGTTCGAGTTCTTCATCCAGCGTGCGCAATGCATCGACGCGCTGCGCGACCTGATTGATTGCCGCGATCACGGTCTGGTTGTATTGCGCGACGGCGAGATCGTAGGCGGCGTCTTTCTGCGAAAGATTCGCGCGCAATTTGCCGCCTTCGAAAATCGGCAGGCTGATCGCGGGCGCCACGCTGTACAACGATGCGGATGCCTGAAACAGGCTCTTGCCGGGGCCGGCGATCAAACCGGCCAGCGCGGTAATGTCGATGTTCGGCAGGAACGCGGCTTCGGCCGATTTGATGTCTTGCGCACTCGCTTCCACTTGCCAGCGCGCGGCGACGACGTCCGGCCGGCGGCCGAGCAGGTCGGCGGGAAGATTCGACGGCAACGCGATCGCATTCACCGGCAACGGTTTGGGACGCGCGATGTCCAGCGCGCGATCGGGACCGCTGCCCAGCAGCACCGCAAGTGCGATGCCTGAAGACTTCACGCCGTTTTCCGCGGCGGCGAGTTGCGCCTGCGCGTCCGCAATTTCCGCGTCGATCTGCGTCTGCTGGAATTTGCTGTCGATGCCGGCGCGCACGCGCTGCTCGGTCAAATTTCCGAATGCTTGCGCACGTTGCAATTCAGCCTGCGCCAGATCGCGCTGCGCGTAGGCATCGGCCAGCGCGGCATAAGCGGCAACCACGTTGGCGGACAACATCAGCCGTGCGGCCTGCGATTCGACCTGTGCGGCGCGCGCGGCACCGAGCGCCGCTTCCCAGGCGGCGCGTTTGCCGCCCCAGAGGTCGAAATCCCATTTGAAATCGAGAATGCCGTACTTGGCCCAGCCGAAGTGGCCGCCGAACGGCGCCGGAATCAATGTGGTCGGAATCTTCGCGCCCGCGACGCTGCCGGACGCACTGAGCGAAGGTTTGCGTGCGGCATCGACGACGCCAGCCTGCGCGATCGCTTCGCGCGCGCGTGCATCGGCGATCGCGAGACCGGGATTGCCGGCCAGCGCTTCGTCGATCAGCGCATCGAGTTGCGGATCGTTGTATCTCTTCCACCAATCCTGCGCCGGCCATGCGGCGGGATCGATCTGCACGCTGCTCAAGCTGCGTTGCGACTGCAACGACGATTCATCCAATGCGTGCTGCGTGGGCTTCAACCCATGCATGCTGGCGCAGCCGGCCAGCAGCGCGGCGGCAAAGCCGGCGATGGTTGCGCGAAAGCGAGCGGAACGGTGCATGTGCATGGTTGTGCGTTCTTGTTCTTGACTGACGTTTCGCTGGTCGGATCCGTGACCGTTATGCCGGCTGGCGCAAGTTCTCGAGCACGCGGTTGAGCAAGGTCTGCAATTGCGCGCGTTCCTTTTCGCTGCTCTTCTCCAAGGCGCGTTCCGCCACGCGTTCGCCGCAAGCGTTGATGCGTTTCCACAAGGTGCGGCCGCTGGCGGTGAGTTCAATGCGCAGCACGCGGCGGTCGGCCGGATCCGCCACGCGACGCAAATAATTCTGTTGCTCCAGCTTGTCCAGCAGCCTCGTCATCGCGCCGGGATTGTGGTGCAGCGCGCGCGCAAGTTCGCCGGCCGTCAACGGGCCCTCGGAGCCGAGCTTCTTGAGCACGATGTACTGGCTGAAGCCCAGCTCGAAACCTTGGCGCGACAGCTCCGTCTCGATGCTGGTGTGCAGCTCGGAGCGGATGCGGCCGATCAGGCTGCATAGCTGGAACGGTGTGGCGGGCTGCTTCGCGGACATCCGCACATTATATAGCCGCAGCAATAGTTGTCAAGGCAATTATTGAGCGGTAAACTGACGCTCACGAATTGTTGACCGCGTCACGCGCAAGCTGGCGTCCGTTTTCATCAAAGAGGAGGAAGACATGCGTCGGGGAGGGCTGCGGCTCGGTTTGCTGGTTGTGTTGTGCGTCTTGGCGTGTTCGGTGCAGGCGGCCCAGTTCGATTTCACCGCCGGCGGCAGCGCCACGGCGGGCGTGCGCTGGACGCCTGCGGTATTCGCCAGCGTAAGCGGTTCCACGCCCGATGACGGTCGCGCGCATTTCGCTCCAGTGGCGAGCCTCGGCTGGATCGACTCGCGCAACACCGAGCACGAAGATCTCGATCACAACGTGTTCCTCGCCGCCGGCGGCGTGCGCTACGGCTGGGATCAAGGGCTGTTCGCCAGCGAACAGATCGCCTTCACCAGCACGCGCACCGATGCGCTCTCCAGTCGCTTCGAGTTCATGACCAGCGTGGGCTGGCAGCACGGGCATTTCATTGGAATGCTGCGTCACGTTTCCAACGCGCATGTCATCGGCGGCGGCCGGAATCTCGGCGAGACGATGGCGCTGGTGGGCGTGCGGATTTGATCAGTCGCTCGTGACCCGCAGGCTCAGGACGGCCTGGCCGCGCTCAAGCAGGCTCTTGTTTCATGTGCTCGAGCTTGAAGCCAAGTCCGGACACGCGCCGGACTCGGCGTGCTCTGGCGAGTTCAGGAAAGACTCGTCCAGAGCCATCAGTCAGATTCCCGCATACCACTCATATCCCTGATCTTCCCAGTAACCGCCGTTGCCGTCGCCGATGTCGTCGAGCGA
>JAJPID010000009.1 GCA_021324945.1 Lysobacterales bacterium
GCAGGAAATCGCGGCCGTCGCCATAACGCCACACCTGCGCGATCAGGTGCAGGAACTCGCCCGGGCTGTCGTTCTCCACGGTGGGGTCGGCGCCGCGCGCATCCACGCAACATGGCGGCTTGCCGTCGGGAAACTGGAAGGGCGCGTACCACAGCGCGTAATTGCGAGCCGCATCGACATCGCCCGAGCGCAACAGCGCATCCGACATCATCGCGCCGTCGCGAATCCACGAGCGATCATAGGAGCGCGTGCCGGGACGCAATTCGTCGCCCTTGCGGGAAATCAGAATCCACGCCAGCGAGCTGCGCAGCACATTGGCGATCGGCGGCGCCGAAGCCGGCAATTGCAGCGAGACGCGATCGAGTTTCTGGTGCCACTGTGCGGCGACCGTGTCTTCCTGTAGTTGCATCCATGCCTTTGCGTCATCTTTGACGTGCGGCAAATCGGCTTCGCCGGACAACGGCGCGACGATGCCAAAAGTTGCGCTCGAATGCGGTTTCAGGTTCACGCGGTAGAGCGCCGCACCATCGGTGAAGCCAGCGGGATCCTGCGCGGCCTTGGCATCCGGCAGCGTCTTCGATTCGAGCTGCTGCACGATCGGACCGGCCTGCATCGTGCTCGCAAAAACTCTATCCGGCTCGCGCAGCAGGAAGAGGCGCTGCTTGCCGTCGATGCTCAACACGCGGTCGTTCCAGGCGAGATCATGGATCGGGCTGAACCCGCCGGCCGAATTGAGGAACTGCATCGGCGGGTCGACTTGCATCGGCCGCACGAGCAAGGCCAGGGTCACGTCGCGTGCACTGGCGCTATCGTTTCGCAACTCGTAATGCGCGATCAGTTGCGAACGTTCGCGCATGCCGACGCCGAATGCCGCGACGCTCAAGGAAACATCGCCATGTTTCCACGTCGCATCAGGAATCGGCAGGTAGCCATCGCGCAGCGCGTGCGTGATCGATGCATCCGCCCAAGTGACCGGCTTGCCGTTTTCGATCAGCACAGGCTCGATGCTGAAACCGTTCTTGCCGACTTCCAGCGCGCCGTCCTCAGACAGCAGACCCGAATCGCTGCCACCATCGATGCCGACCAGCGTCCAATAGACCTGTTCGCCGGAAAAACCACGCGGAAAATAGCCGCGTGGTGCGCCTCGGGCAAGATTCTCGATCCGCTCGTTCGCGGATTTCTGTGCGTCGGTCGGCTGCGCCATCGCAGTCGCGCTCACGAGCAGCGTGAGGAACAGCCACGCTCCGATACGCCTCAACATCATCCTTTCACGCTTCCCAGCAGCAAACCTCGGATGTAGTAACGCTGCAAGGCGAGAAACAGGATCAGCACCGGCATCACCGTGATCACCGCGCCGGCCATCATCAGCTCGAAATCCTGCACATGCTCGCGCGAAAGCGATGCCAGTCCTACCGGCAGCGTGTAGTGCTGCTGACCGGTCAGCACGATCAGCGGCCACATGAAATCGTTCCACGCGGTGAGAAAGGTGAGCACGGCCAGCGTCACCAAGATGGGTTTCAGCAGCGGCAACACAATCTGCACGAAGATGCGCAGCTCGCCCGCACCGTCCACGCGCGCCGCTTCCAGCAGATCGTCGGGAACGCCGCGTGCATACTGGCGCACCAGAAAAATGCCGACGATGCCGAACAACGTCGCGGTGCCAGGCAGGATCACGCCGGCGTAGGTGTTCACGAGGCCGACGTATTTCAGCAGCAGGAACAAAGGCAGCATCGCGACCTGCGCGGGAATCACCAGCCCGCCGATCAGCGCGCCGAACAATTTTTCGCGGCCGGCGAAGCGCAGTTTGGCGAAGGCGTAGCCGGCCAGAGTGTTGCATATCAGCGACAGCAGCGTGATCGAAACCGAAATGAACACGCTGTTCATGAAATAGCGGCCCATGCCGGCGTGCGCGAACAATTCGCGGTAATTGTGCAAGGTCGGATGCAGAGGCAGCATCGGCGGCGGCAGGGAGCTCGCCTCGCCCGGTTGCATGAAGGACACCGAAAGCATCCAGAACAGCGGAAACAGCACGACTGCCGAACCCGCGATCAGCGCGCCGTTGATCCATCCGTTCCACAGGCGCGATTTCATGCCACGGCCTCGCGTGCTTCGCCCGCGCGCCACATCAGTGCGGTGGCGGCGAACATCACGACGAACAGCAGGAACGCCACGGCCGAGGCCGTGCCCATGTTCCAGTACTTGAATCCTTCGTCGTACATCAGGTACAGCACGCTGACCGTGCTTTGCAGCGGGCCGCCTTCGGTGATGACGTAGGGTTCGGCGAACAACTGGAAATAGCCGGAAACGGTGAGAATGCAGACCAGCAGCAGGATCGGCGTCAACATCGGCCAAGTGATGTGGCGGAACTGCCGCCAGACGGACGCACCGTCGATGCGCGCGGCTTCGTACAGCTCGGCCGGAATCGCCTGCAACCCCGCCAGCAGGATGATCATGTTGTAGCCGAAGTTCTTCCACACCGCGAACAGGATGATCATCGGCATCGCCCAGTGCGGATCGCCAAGCCAGTCGACCGGATGCACGCCCAGGTGCACCAGCACGAAATTCACCACGCCGTATTTCGGATTGAACAGGTAGCGCCAGATCACCGCCACCGCCACGACGGTCGTAACCACCGGCGCGAACAGTGCCGTTCTGAAGAATGCGCGCGCCCTGGCGAAAGGCGAATTCAGCAGCAACGCCGCGCCCAGCGACACCGCGATGGAAAGCGGCACGCCCGCGATCACGAAATACAGTGTGTGTCCCAGCGCGGCCCAGAACAGCGGCCGATGCAGCAGTTCCCAGTAGTTGTGCAGGCCGACGAAGCGCAGGTTGTGGATGTCGGCCAGCGCGTAAAGGTCGTAATCGGTGAGACTCAACAGCAATCCGGCGATCACCGGAACCAGGAAGAACACGGCAAGCACCAGCAACGCTGGTGCGAGAAACAGCCAGGCGGCGCGGGAGCGATTCATGGTCGGACCTTTTCTTCCCGCGAGAGCACCGAGCGCCGCTTCGCCAGCATCGCATCCGCCTGCGCGTCCATTTGCGCGGCGGCCTGATCGATCGTCAACTGTCCCGCGATCGCGCGCGCGGCGGTTTCCTGCATCATGTTGACGATTTGTTCCCACTCGGGCACGGGCGGCGCGGGTGCGAGCCGTTCCAGTTGCTCACGGAACGCATGCAATTCGTGATCATTCTTCAGAGC